>CAIRCN010000062.1 GCA_903877135.1 uncultured Opitutia bacterium | reverse complement strand
CGCCGTGCGAGGTCTTCATGTATTTGTTGGCGATCGCACGGCTGACGGTGGTCTCGTGCACGCCGACGATCTCGGCGATCTGGGTCATGATAAGCGGACGCAGCTGCGAGACGCCGTGCTCGAAGAACGGCGTCTGAGCCTTGATGATCTCGCGGGTGATGCGCTCGATCGTTCGCTGGCGCTGCTCGATGGAGTCGATCAGGAACTTGCCCGAGCGCATTCGCTCGCGGAGGTAGTCGCGCTCATCCTTGGAGAGGGTGCCTTTGGCGATGAGTTCCCGGTATGTGTTGGAGATGCGGAGACGCGGAATGTAGTCGCTGTTGAGGTGGATTTTCCACTCGTCGCCGTCCTTCTCGACGACCACGTCGGGCACCACGACCCGGTTGCTGTCCTCGGCAAAACGGCGGCCGGGTGCGGGGTCGAGTTTGCCGATCTCCTCGATGGCGGCCTGGATGTCGTCTTGGGCGGCACCGAGCTTGCGGGCCAGTTCGGGAATGCGGCGGCGGGAGAGGAGCTCAAAATCGTTGCGCAGCATGCGCCCGGCAAGCGACTCGCCGCGGCCACGGGCGGTGAGCTGGGCGAGCAGGCATTCGGCGAGGGTCTGGCTGCCGATGCCAGGCGGATCGAAACTTTGGAGCAGCTTCAGCGCCTCCAGCACGGTATCGTAGGGCAGCCCCGCCTGGAGCGCCACGTCGGCCGGTGGCTGGGCGAGGAAGCCCCGGTCGTTGAGATTGCCGACGAGCTGACGCAGCGCCGCGAGGACCGGCGGCGAGACATCGTCGAGCGCGACCTGTTGCATGAGATGTTCCTGGAGCGAAGTTTCGCTCACGAGGGAATCGAAGAAATGCTGGCGTCTTTCGGCGTCCTCAGCGGTGTGGGGCTGCGTGCCCCCGGCGTTTGCCATGTGGTCGCGCCAATCGTCGTCGATCTTGCCGAGGATTTCGAACTCCTTGGAGAAATCCATTTCCTCACGGGACTCGCTTTCGGTGGCGGGCGGAGTGGCTTCGCCTTCTGATTCTTCCGCGTCGGTCGCGGTGGCTTCGGCGGGTTCGTCGAGGCTCTCATCCTCCATGGGCAGCTCTTCCAGCGTGGGATTGGCCTGCAGTTCCTCCTGGATGACGGAGCGCAGATCGAGCGCCGCCACCTGAAGGATTTTCAAGGAATGCCGGAGCTGCGGCGCAAGAACGAGTGATTGAGTCTGGCGCTGGCGGAGGTCGTGACTATATCCGGGCCCGCTCATGAACTGGTTGTCGGCTGACGGATATCATCTCAGGGGCGCGAGACGGACGTTGGGTGTTGGGGCAGGGCAGTGCCGCCAGGATCGACCACCCCGAAAAGCTCCTTCAGGTAAACACCGAGCTTTTCATTCGTGGGGCCGTAGCGGTCGCTGTAAAGGTAGAGTTCGAGATCGGTGAGCATTTCGTTGGCCGATTTGTAGCGTTTGTCGCGATCACGCTGCAGCGCCTTCCCAATGATGGCTTCAAGCTTGGGGTCGATGTCCTCCCGAAGTTTGCTGAACACGGGGATGGGCAGCGAGAGAATGTTGCGTCGCGACTGCGAGCGGTCGGCGGAGCGGAAGATATTCTTCCCCAGCAGCAGCTCGGTGAGCACAATGCCAAGGGGGAAGAGATCAGCGCGTGCGTCCGTGACCGCGTAGCTGGCTTGTTCCGGCGACAGATACTCGTCCTTGCCGGCGATCACTTTGCCTTCCTCATTATACATCAGGTCGAGAGCCTTCGCGATGCCGAAGTCGGTGAGTTTCACGTCGCCCTCATACGCCATGAGGACATTTTTCGGGCCGATGTCGCGATGGACAATGTTGAGGTGGCGCCCCTCAAGATCGTGTTTCTGGTGCGCGTAGGCGAGACCGCGGGCCACGCGGGAGACAATGAAGGCGGCGAGATCGATGGGGATCTTCCGGTCGAGGGAGCGGTGTTTGTCGATGAAAACCTCGAGGTTCACGCCCCGCACAAATTCCATCACCATGAAATACTGTCCGCCGATCTGGCCAAGGTGATAGGTCTGGACGATATTGGTGTGGATCAGGTCGGCAACCAGGCGGGCCTCACCAATGAAGTTTTTTTGAAACTCCTCGATGGCGGAATACTCTTCCCGGATCAATTTAACGGCGACGACCTTCTTAAAATTACCCGCCCCGAGTTGGTGCGCCTCGTAGACGAGCCCCATGCCGCCCTCCGCGACTTTGCGCGTCATCTCGTAGTGAATCTCGTTGAAAATGTGTTTGATGGAGCCCACGGCGCTTCAAGAAAGTGTGGACGGGGCTGACTGGCAAGAGTGCATTCGGTTTCCGGCGCGAAATCTGCTGCGGGATTCCTGCGGCATTCGTGCGCCGGCGCGCAGATTTTTTCGTTTCAACCCTGGCCGCTAGCTCGGCACTGTTGCCCTATTTCTGCGACTCATGCAGGGCGACGATACCGAAGGTCATACGGGTGGCGGATACTTGGCTGAAACCGGCGGCGCGAATTTCCTGCGCCAACGTCGCTGTGTCGGGGAACTGGCCGATGGATTGACCGAGATATTCGTAGGCTGGTCGTTCACCTGTGATCAGGCCGGCGAGCCAAGGAGATAGTTTGAGCAAATAAAAATAATAGAGCGGACGAAACCAGCGGCAGGGCTGGGAAAATTCCAGCACGAAAAGCCGACCACCGGGGCGCAACACGCGGTGCATTTCGGTCAGGGACAGATGCCGGTTGGCCATGTTGCGCAGACCAAATGAAATCGTCACGGCGTCGTAACTGGAGGCGGGGTCGGGCAGGGCCAGGCCGTCACCCAGGCGAAAGATAACGTTTCCGAACAAGCGGCCAGCCGCTGTCTGCTTCTGGCGCGCCAAGTCGAGCATTGGTTGGCAGAAATCCATGCCGGTAATCTGGGTTGTTGGTGGCAGGCCGCGGCTGAGAGCGAAGGCCACATCCCCGCTGCCCGTGGCGAGATCTAGCACGTCGTGCGGTGTCGCTCGTCGCACTGAGCGCATGAGCCTGCGGCGCCACCACCGGTCAATCCCGCCGCTCAGGAGGCGATTGGCCAGATCGTAGCGGCGCGCAATACGCCCGAACATGGAGTTAACGGCAATGGGATCAGGCATGGGGCGGAAAATATCCCGGCATCGAGGGCCTTTGGCCTTTTGCGGAAAATCGTTTCATAAGGGTTGACGCAATTGAAGATGTGAAAATACTTTAGGCGGTTTATTGAGGACTAAACAATAAAAAGGAATAACATGTCCACCAATCTGACAAAACGTGAGATCGTATTGGAAATCTACAAGAAGACTGGATTTCCGCAAAAACAGGTCGTGGAGTCGGTGCAACTGACCCTCGACATCATCCAGAAGGCGCTAGCAGACGGGCGCAACGTGGAGTTGCGCAACTTCGGTGTGTTAGAGGTGCAAGTGCGCAAGGCGCGTATCGGGCGCAATCCCAACAAGCCTGAAGCGGAAGTTGTTATCCCGCAGCGGGCGGTCGTAAAATTCAAGTCCGGTAAGATTCTCAAGCAGCAGTTGAAAAAGATCGATCTCACCACGCTCTGATAGGTATGAGCCCGGAAGGGAGCCGCTTCTAGGCGAAATCACCGGTTGGTGCGCCACTTGGGTCAGGGTGAAAAATTGAATCGCCCTCACTATGGGGCATTTGCCATGTTGCGGCGATGGCCAAGTTTCAATCGCTGCCCGGATTCCGTGATTTTTACCCCGACGCATTTGCGCGCCGGAACCATATTTTCCGCCTGTGGCGGCAGACGGCGTCGGCGTTTGGCTTCGCGGAATACGACGCCCCGGTGCTGGAGTCGCTCGAACTCTACAAGACCAAGTCGGGCGAGGAAATTGAGGCGCAGCTTTTTAGTTTCACGGACAAGGGCGGCCGCGAGGTAGCGCTTCGTCCAGAAATGACGCCGTCGGTCTGTAGGATGATTGGGGCTCGAGCCAACGCGCTCAAGCGGCCGATCAAGTGGTTCAGCGTGGCGGAATATTACCGTTACGAGCGCGCGCAGAAGGGCCGCGAGCGGGCGTTTTTTCAGTTCAACGCCGACCTGTTTGGCGAACCAGGGCCTGAAGCGGAAATCGAACTGATCGCACTGCTCACACAATGCATGTGCGCCTTCGGGCTGACGGAGCAGGATTTTTATGTGCGCCTTAGCGACCGCAACCTGTGGTTCTACTACCTTGAGGCGCTTGGGTTGGACGACGCCCGCACCCGCGCGGTGCTTTCGGCTGTGGACAAGTTCGAGAAGGCGGGCGACGACGCGTTCAAGCCTTACGAGGAACAGTTCGGTCCGCTCGAGTCGCAGCTCAAGGCGCGCATCCTCGCCTTTCTGGACGTCAAGTCCCTGCCGGCGCTGGAACAAATTCTCGCGCCCCTTGGCGGCGAAAAACTGGCGGCGCGACTCGGCGACTGGCGCAGGGTGCTCGGCGGACTCGAGGCAATGGGACTGGCGCGATTCGTCGAGGTCGATCTTGGCGTGGTGCGCGGACTGGCCTATTACACCGGGTTTGTGTTTGAGGCGTTCGACCGGAAGGGCGAGTTGCGGGCAATCGCGGGCGGCGGGCGCTACAATGATCTCGTTGCCAAGCTCGGCGGACCCGACCTGCCTGCGGTGGGTTTTGCCATCGGCGATGTCACGCTGGGCCTGCTCCTTGAGGCGCGCGGACTGATGCCGGCGTTCGTCAACGCGTGCGATATTTACTGCGTGATCGGCGGCGAGGCGGAGCGTCGCGTGGCTTTTGCCGACATTCATGCGCTGCGGGCAGCGGGCTACCGCGTGGACTACCCGATCCGGGAGGTCGCGTTCGGCAAACAGTTCAAACTGGCCGGCGAGTCGGGGGCGAAGCTGGCCCTCATCTACGGCGCGGACGAAATCGCGAAGGGTGTTGTAAAAGTACGCGACCTCACGGACCGGGCTGAGCAGGAGGTGCTGCGCGATGATGTGCTGGCGGTCGTGCGCGGCTTTTTCGGCGGCGAGTAATCTCATGGATGCCAGGCGACCGCGGCGCACAAACTGGCTTCGCCTCGTCGTCGTTTTGGCCACACTTTACGGTCTGGTGGCAATCGGGGCGTTTATCGTTTCCGATGGTATGCTTTTCCATCCAGAATACGGTTCGCGGGCGGAGCCACCAGGCGGATTTTTTCTCCGCGATACAGACGGGACGAAGCTCTCTGTCGTCTATCTGCCCAATCCGGGTGCACGCTTCACGCTCTGGTATTTCCACGGCAACGGGGAGGATCTAGGCCGCTTGGCGCCTCGTATGGAGGCGCTCCGGCAACTCGGTTACGCGGTGTTTGCGGTAGACTACCCCGGCTACGGCATGAGCGACGGCACACCGACCGAGGCCAGCCTCTACGCCAGCACCGAAACCGGGCTCCGGTATTTGCGTGAACAACTGAAGATTACCCCGACGCAGCTCGTGCTCTACGGCCGCTCGCTTGGTGGCGGCCCGGCCGTCGAGTTAGCGACGCGCGAGCCGGTGGCCGGGCTTGTGCTGGAGAGCGCGTTCACAAGCGCCTATCGGGTGATGACGCGCTGGCCGCTGCTCCCGGGAGACAAGTTCGAAAATCTGCGCAAGCTGCCGGCGGTGCGTTGTCCAGTGCTGGTGATCCACGGGCGCGCCGACGGGGTGATTCCGTTCGCGCATGGCGAGGCGCTGTTTGCAGCAGCACTAGGGCGCAAGAGCCACCTCTGGGTCGATCTCGCCGGACACAACGACCTGCTGCGCTGGGCCGGCGAAGACTACGGCCGTGCCGTGCGGGAATTTGCACGGGGGCTCTGACCACCGCCGGCGGTCACCAAATCGGCGGCCAGCCCGGTGCGGATTCCTTGCAGCCAAACGCGGTGCGGAACTCCGGGAAGTTCGCGACCGGACCGAGGACGCGCCAGCGCACCGGGCTGTGCATGTCGCTCGTTACCTGCAGGCGCAATTGCTCCGGGCGTTGGTTCGTGCGCCATCCCTGCGCAAACGCAATGAAGAACCGCTGGTCGGGCGTGAAACCGTCAATGGATGAGCGTTGTCTCCCTGCGGTGGCGAGCTTGAAGGCCTCGTAGGAAATGCGCAGGCCGCCGACATCGGCGATGTTTTCGCCAAGCGTCTGCTGGCCGTTGATATGGAGTCCTGGTAGCGGCGCGTAGGCGTCGTATTGCTTCGCGACGAGTTCGGCGCGCACCTGAAATTTTTTTGCATCGTCGTCCGTCCACCAGTTTTTGAGATTGCCCTGCCAGTCGTATTGCCGGCCCTGGTCATCGAAACCGTGAGTCAACTCGTGACCGATGGTGGAGGCGAGCGCGCCGTAATTGGAGGCATCGTCGGCCTTTTCGTCAAAAAACGGCGGCTGGAGGATACCGGCGGGAAAACACATTTCGTTCAGCGTCGGCTCATAGTAGGCGTTGTTGGTCTGCGGCGTCATCAGCCACTCGTTGCGGTCCACGGACTGGCCGAGCTTGCCGAGTTGGCGGCGAAACTCGAAGGCAGACGCGGCGAGCGCATTGCGCACGTAGGAATCGCGCGTGAGGGTGAGCGTGCGGTAGTCGCGCCACTTGTCCGGGTAGCCGACCTTGGCGCGCATCGAGTCGATCTTTCGGTAAGCCTGCGCCTTGGTCGCATCGCTCATCCACTCGGCGGCTTCGATGCGGCTACGCATGGCTTCGAGATGAAACTTCACCATCGCCAGCGCGCGCGCTTTTGCCGCGGGGCTGAAAGCCTGCTGCACGTAGAGCTGGCCGAGATCCTCGCCGATGGCGCTGTCGGCCGCGGCGAGCACGCGTTTCCAGCGCGGGCGGAGTTCCGTTTTGCCGGAGAGTTTCTTGCCGTAAAAGGCAAAGGTTTCGTCCACGAAAGAGTGGGCGAGGTAGTTCGAGGTTTGCCGGAGCAGGTGCCAGCGCAGGTAAACACGCCAGGTTTCGATAGGCTCGTTCGCCAGTAGGCCAGCGAACGCGGTGTAGAACTCGGGCTGGCCGACCAGCACGGTCTTCTGCACTCCGGGAAAATCAATGGCGGAGAAGAAGCCTTCCCAATCGAAACCGGGGGCGAGTTTAGTGAGCGAGGCACGCTCGAATTTGTTATAGTTTTTCTCCGGGTCGCGCAGGTCGACAAGCGTGCGCGAGGCTTGGGCGAGCTTGGTCTCGAATGCCATCACGGTGGTGGCGGCGTTCTTCGCCGTGTCCGTTTTATAGCCCGAGAGTTCGAACATGCGCGCCACATGCGCAACATAGGCGAGGCGAATCTCCTCCGCCTCGGGGCCGGCGCGGAAATAGTAGTCGCGCTCTGGCAGGCCGAGCCCGCCCTGTGAGAATCCGGCGATCATCGCGGTCGTGTCCTTGTCATCGATCTGGATGCCGAAACCGAAACCGGCGTCGACGCCATGGGCCATAAGCCGTCCGAGCGCGGGCACGACGTCTGCGCCGGCCTTGAGGTTGTCAATCTCGGCGAAATACGGGGCGAGCGATTTCAGGCCATCTCGCTCGATGGCGGCCTCGTCCATGCCCGCGGCGTAGAAATCGCCCACGCGCTGTGCGACGCTGCCCTTGGAGCCGCGTGTGCGGGCGGAAGATTCGAGGATGCCCTTGAGGATCGCAAAGTTCCGCTCGTCGATCTCCTGATTGACGCCCCAGTTGGAGTATTCACCGGGAATTGCGACTTTGTTGAACGCACCGTTTGCGTAGTCGTAGAAATCCTTGCAGGGCGAAACCGAGCTGTCGATGTAGGCACGATCCACACCGACGATGGGCCGGTCCGCCGCGGCCGCGACCAGGGCGAGGGACGCGAATATGAAAGCCAGGGATTTCATAGGAGATTCTTGGGGCCAAAAGCAGCGGGGAGGAGTCGATCGAGCGTGGTGGCGATGCGGCCGGGGCCGTCGCAAACGCAGATCACGAGGGCGTCAGGCCCGAACTCGTTGATCACCTGACGGCAGGCGCCGCAGGGCGAGCTGGGCACGGGAGTGGGCGTGTAAACCGCCACGGCGCGCACCTCGCGCTCGCCCAGTGCGGCGGCGCTGAAGATGGCAGTGCGCTCGGCGCAGTTCGTCAGGCCATAGGAGGCATTTTCGACGTTGCAGCCGGTGTAGATTTTTCCAGAGCCGGTGAGGATCGCGGCGCCGACGGGAAATTTCGAGTAGGGCGAGTAGGAAGCCTTGGCGGCGCCGCGGGCCGCTTTTTCGAGGCGACGCACGGTGGCGGCGGGAAGTTTGGCGGGCATGGTTTTAGGGAGTCAGCTCTTGTTTGACCTCGGCGAATGCCGCGATGGCGAACTCGAGGTCCGCGCGGCTGTGCGCGGCGCTGACCTGCGTGCGGATGCGGGCGGTGCCCTGCGGCACGACGGGGTAGAAAAACCCGATCACATAAACGCCTTTTTCAAGCATCCGCGCGGCGAAACGCTGCGACAGCGCCGCGTCGCCGAGCATGACTGGCACAATCGGGTGCGTGCCGGGGCGGATGGTGAGGCCGGCGGCGGTGAGGCCGTCGCGGAAGAATTTGGTGCTGGCCTCCAGTTTGTCGCGGAGTGCGGTCGAGCGTGTGATGAGGTCGAGCGTGGTGAGCGAGGCAGCGGCGATGACGGGGGCGAGGGTGTTGGAAAACAGGTAGGGCCGCGAGCGCTGGCGGAGCAGGTCAACGATCTCCTTTTTGCCGCTGATGTAGCCGCCGCTCGCGCCGCCGAGGGCCTTGCCGAGCGTGCCCGTGATGATGTCCACGCGGCCCAGCACGCCGCAGTGCTCGTGAGTGCCGCGGCCGGTGCGGCCCATGAAGCCGACGGCGTGGCTGTCGTCCATCATCACGAGGGCGCTGTATTTGTCGGCGAGGTTGCAGATGGCCTTCATGTTGGCGATGTAGCCGTCCATGGAGAAAACGCCGTCTGTTGCGATCAGCTTGAAGCGCGCCTTGGCCGCGTCGGCCTCCTGCAACTTGGCCTCTAGGTCGGCCATGTCGTTGTTCTTATACCGATAACGCTGGGCCTTGCAGAGCCGGATGCCGTCGATGATCGAGGCGTGGTTGAGCTCGTCGCTGATCACGGCGTCCTCGGCGGAGAGCAGGGTCTCGAAAACGCCGCCGTTGGCGTCGAAGCACGACGAGTAGAGGATGGTGTCGTCGGTGCCGAGAAACGCGCTGAGGCGGCTCTCCAGTTCCTTGTGGATTTCCTGCGTGCCGCAGATGAAACGCACCGAGGAAAGGCCGTAGCCCCAGCGGTCGAGCGAGGCGTGGGCGGCGCGGATGATCTCGGGGTTGTCGGCGAGGCCGAGGTAGTTGTTGGCGCAGAAATTCAGCACCTGCCGGCCGCCGGCGACGGTGATGTGCGCGCTCTGCGGCGTGGTGATGACGCGCTCGCGCTTAAACAGCCCCGCGCCCTCGATGTCGGCGAGCGTTTTTTGGAGGTGGGCGAGGTAGGCGGGCGTCATGGCTCACTCCCAGTTGAGGACGATTTTCCCGCTCTTGCCTGAGCGCATGAGGTCAAAGCCCTGCTGAAACTCTGTGTAGTGAAATCGGTGCGTGATCACGGGCGAAATATCGAGGCCGCTTTGGATGAGGGCGGTCATCTTATACCAAGTCTCATACATTTCGCGCCCGTAAATGCCTTTTATCGTGAGCATGTTGAAAACGACTTTGTTCCAATCCACCGCGGCTGCGCCGGGCATGATCCCGAGGAGCGCGATGCGACCACCGTGGCACATGTTGTCGATCATGTCGGCGAGGGCCCGCGGATTGCCCGACATCTCAAGCCCGATGTCGAAGCCTTCCTTCATGCCTAGTTCCTGTTGCACGTCGGGGATTTTTTCCTTGGAAACATCCACCACGCGCGTGGCGCCCATGCGCTTCGCGAGCGCGAGGCGGGCGGGATTGACGTCGGTGACGACGACTTTGCGCGCGCCGACCTGCTTCGCGATAGCGGTCGCCATGCAGCCAATGGGGCCGGCGCCAGTGATGAGCACGTCCTCGCCGATCATGTCGTATTTGAGGGCGGTGTGGACGGCGTTGCCGAGCGGATCAAAGCACGAGAGCACGTCGAGCGGGATCGCGGGGTCAACATGGACCGCGTTGCTGGCCGGGATGCAGAGGTATTCGGCGAAGGCGCCCTGACGGTTCACGCCGACTCCCTTGGTGTCCTTGCAGAGGTGGCGGCGACCGGCGAGGCAGTTGCGGCAGGCGCCGCACACGATGTGGCCCTCACCGTCGACAAGGTCGCCCGCCTTGAAATGCGGCACATTGGCGCCGACCTGCTCGACCACGCCGACAAACTCGTGGCCGATCACCATGGGCGGATGGATGGTTTTTTCGGCCCAAGTGTCCCAGTTGTAGATATGCACGTCGGTGCCACAGATGGACGTCTTCTTGACCTTGATCAGGACATCGTTGATGCCGGGCACGGGCACCGGCACCTCGGTCATTTGGAGGCCGGGGCCGGCGGTTAGTTTGGCGATGGCGCGCATGGTAGGAGCAGGCATGGCAGGTAGTTTGGGGCAGTTTGGTGCGCCGGCCGGGCGAAACAACCACGAAGCGTCTCATACGCCGACGTGAAGCCAGCCGCGCACGGGTATAAGAAACGTTCGCCGCCGGCTACACGGGAAACAGCTCGGCGCCCTCGAGGGCGAGAAGGCGCAGTTTGGTGCGCACGCCGCCAGGAGCGGAGAAGCCGGTCATCTTGCCGTCCGAGGAGACGATCCGGTGGCAGGGCACGAGCAGTGGCCAAGGGTTCGCTCCGAGCGCCGCGCCGACGGCGCGACTCGCGGCTGGCATCTGACCGATCGCCGCCGCGATCTCGCCGTAGGTGCGCGTCTGGCCGGCTTTGACAGCAAGCGTGGCGAGGTAAACTTCGCGGGCAAACTCGGGCACGAGCGCGAAGTGGTAGCGCAGGTCGAAGAAATCCTGCAATGCACCCGACAAATGGCGGCGGACCCGGTCGGTGATGGCGGCGATTTCCGACGGTGGATTGGCCGCGTCGCCCGGTTCCCGGGCAGCTTCGGGCAACTCGAAACCAGTCAAGCCAGCGTTGCCCCACGACAAGGCGCAGGTGCCGAACGCGGTGGCGAATACGGCACGGGATGCGGCCGCAAGCGGTGGGGGCACGGAGCGCATATGAGTTTGCATCGTGGGCGGCTTGAGATTCGTGTCGAAGCCGAAATCCATGCAGAACCGGTTCTACAATGCCTTCGATCTTGAGCACTATGGCGGCACGCGAAAGCCCGATTACCGCAACGCGTTCCAAATCGACCGGGACCGCATCATCCATGCGCACGCCTTCCGTAAGCTCCAGTCGAAGACGCAGGTTTTTCTCTCGGGCGAATACGATTTCTACCGGACTCGGCTGACGCACTCGATGGAGGTCGCGCAGATCGGCCGCTCGATCTGCCACTACCTGCTCTCTCGCGGCGCTCCTCTGCGGCCCGATTTTCAGATCGACAGCGACCTCGTCGAGGCGGTGTGCCTGGCGCACGACCTCGGCCATCCGCCGTTCGGCCATTCGGGCGAGCGCACGTTGCAGGAACTGATGGCCATGTGGGGCGGCTTCGAGGGCAACGCGCAGACGCTGCATATGCTCACGGCGACGATCTACCAGAATGAATCCGGTGTGCGCGGCATGCAGCCGACGCGCGCCCTCCTCGATGGCGTCTTGAAATACAAGAAGCTCTTCCGGGAGTTTCCCGTGCCGCCCAAGAACCATTTTCTCTACGATCCGCAGGAGACCGCGCGCGATTTTGTTCTCGGGCAGACGACGATACCGGAAGCGCTCCACGCCGGGGAAAAGCTCAACGCCTTCAAGAGCGTCGAGTGCCAGATCATGGACTGGGCGGACGACGCGGCCTACTCGCTGAACGACATTGTCGATGGCGTGAAGGCGGGCTTCCTCACCGTCGAGCGGATCGAGCGCTGGGCGGCGGGCGAAGCCATCGGTCCGGAGCAGCAGGCGCACCTCGAGGCGCTGTTCGCGGCGGTGCGCGGCGACCGGCTGGAGAATGTGTTTTCCCAAAAAATCGGCGCCTTCATCAAGGCCTGCCGGCTGCGCGAGCGCGGCAACTTCATGGCCGCACGGACCAACCGCTACCGCTTTGAGGTGGTCGTGGCGCCAGCGGCGGAGCGCGAGGCCCTGTTCTGGAAGAAACTCGCCAACGACATCATCTTTGAGAGTCCGCAGCTCCAGCAGATGGAGCACAAGGCGCGGCGCGTGATGTTCGAACTCTGGGACTCCTGCTGGCGCAACTACGTGCAAAAGGGCCCGCGAGTGATCAACATCCTGCCGCCGCGCATCGGCCGGCTGATCGACGCCGAAACGACAGAGGCCGGCAAGGCGCGGCAGATCTGCGACTGGCTCGCCGGCCTGACGGACGGCATGATCGTGCGCACCTACCGCCGGCTGTTCGACCCGGAGTTTGGCTCGATCCGGGATTTGAGCTGAACCTAAGTCGGCAGCGGAGTTGCGGCGACTACGGAGGTGCCTCGGTTCCGATCCGTTGGCTTGACGCATTTTGAAATATGGACAGTATCCTGTCCAGATGAACGCCATCACCTACACTGCCGCCCGGGAAAACCTCGCCGCCACGATGGACAAGGTTTGCAACGACCGCGAGCCGGTCATCATCACCCGCAACCGCGACCAGGCGGTCGTGATGGTTTCACTCGAGGACTACAAGGCGCTCGACGAGACGGCGTATCTGACGCGAAGCCCGAAAAACGCCAGGCGCCTGCTGGCGTCGATCCTGCAGCTTGAGTCCGGCAAGGGCCGGGTGCGGAAACTGAAAGACGCCTGATTCGATGGCCGCCACGCCGCTGGTGTTCTCGGCCAAGGCGTGGGAGGAGTATCTGTATTGGCAGGCGACCGATGCGAGGCAGCTCCAGCGCATTAACCAGTTGATCAAGGAAATCATGCGGGCGCCCTTCACCGGCATAGGCAAGCCCGAGCCGCTGCGGCACACTTATCAGGGCTACTGGTCACGTCGGATCGACAGTGAACACCGCATCGTCTACAAAGTCGTCGGCGGCCAACTCTGGATCGCGCAGTTGCGCTACCACTATTGAACGCAACTCCATTGGAAGGCCCGCGTGCGATCAGCATACTGCCGCCGCGCGTCGGTCGGCTGATCGATTTGGAGGCTACCGAGGCGGGCAAGGCGCGGCCGGATTCGTCAACAGATCAAACCAAGTCGAACTCTGGACGGTAACGCACCGGGCCGTTGCATCCTGCGGCTGCACCCGGGAAAAGCTCCAGCATCATGAAATGCTTCGCGGGAGCAGGGAACGGGCAAGCAATGCCAAACTGTGAAGCGGGCGCGAAACCGAAGCGTCGATAATAAGCCGGAGAGCCAAGCACGATGACGATGCGGTGCCCCAACGAGCGGCACTCATCGAGCCCCCAGCGAATGAGTGCCGTGCCGATCCCCTGACGCTGGCACTCGGGTTCGACAGCCACAGGTGCGAGCGCCAAGGCCGCATGCCGCTCCCTGATGGTGATGGGACTGAACGCCACATGTCCGACGATTCGACCACCGAGATCGGTGACGGCAGATACGGTGAGCCTGTCCGCCCGGCGCAAAGCGTCCACCAAATCGGCCTCACCCGGTCGACCGAAGGCACCGCGCACGACCTCGCGGATGCCTGCGATGTCCGCGGCGGTCTCATGGCGGATTGTAGTTTTCATGGGTGTGCAGAGAGGTAAATAGACCTCATCGCTACCACCCGTAGCTGCGTTTGATGCGGAGGGGGTCGTAGAGTTTCGGGTCGAGTTCCTGGAGAAATCGGCTTGGGGTGAGCAGCATGCTGCCGGGGCCGGCGCGGGTCGCCACCTTCGGATAGCTGAGGTAGAGTTCGTTCCGTGCGCGGGTGACGGCGACGTAGAAGAGTCGGCGCTCCTCCTCGACATCGCCGGCCTCGATCGAGCGGCGGCCGGGGAACTGGCCGTCGGCGAGGCCGATCAAAAAGACGACGTCGTATTCGAGGCCCTTGGCTTGGTGCACGGTCGTGAGTTTCACGGCCTCGGCGTCGGGATCGACGTGGCGGTCGCTGGTCTCGCCGTTGAGGAGGACGATCTGGGCGAGGAGGTCCTGCATCTCGTCGAACCGCTGGGCGAAGCCGATCATCGCCTTCAATTCGTCGAGGCGATCAATGTAGTCGGCGTAGGCGCCCTTCAGGTAGTCTCCATACCAGCCGTCGATGGCGGTGGAGACAACGTCGGCGGGCTTGGCGGTCTGCATGCTCTCGGCGACCTGGCTGAGCGAGGCGCAAAAGTTGTCCCAGTCTTCGCGGGCGTCCTTGGCGACTTTGCTTTTCACATCGTCGGTCGTGAGCACGTCGAGGAAATTCTTCTGGAGCAGCCGCGCGTGGTCGGTGGCGGCCGTGTAGATTTTCTGGGCGCCCTTCTCGCCGATTTTTGGGAGGAGGATGGCGATGCGCTGCCAGGCCTGCGCGTCGGACGGGTTGTAAACGAAGCGGAGCAAGGCGACGAGGTCGCGGATATGCTGGCGCTCAAAGAACTTCACGCCGCTGGTGATCTGGTAGGGCACGCCTGCGCGCGAGAGTGCGAGTTGGATTTCGAGCGCGAGAAAGTGCGAGCGGTAGAGGATGGCGATCCCGCTGAGCGATACGCCGTCGTCCTCCACGAGGGAGCGGATGCGCTTGAGGATGAACTCGGCCTGCTCGCGGTCGTCCATGGTCTGGACGACGAAGGGCTTTTGGGCGTGGCCGCGGGCGGCGCGGAGTTCCTTGTCGAAGTGGCGGCCCTTGGGCTGGGCGAGGAGGACGCCGTTGGCGAGGGCGAGAATCTCGGGTGTCGAGCGGTAGTTGGTCTCGATGCGGTGGATGACGGTGCCAGGGTGGCGGTCGGGAAACGTCATGATGTTCTCGAAGTCGGCGCCGCGCCACGAGTAGATGCACTGGGCGTCGTCGCCGACGGCCATCACGCAGTGGTGCGCGGCCAGGCGGTCCACGATCTGGGCCTGGATGGTGTTGGTGTCCTGATATTCGTCCACAAGGACGTGGCGGAACCGGTGGGCGAAATACGCGGCGACCTCGGGCACGTTGGTGAGGAGGGCGAGCCAGTGTTCGAGGAGATCGTCGTAGTCGACGACGTTCTGAACTCGCTTTTTCTTCTCGTAGGCGGCGGCGAAGGCGGGGAGGCGGTGGGCGATTTCGTCGTATTGCGGGAAGTTTTTTTTGACCGTGTCGGCGATGGAGAGTTGGGTGTTGCGGGCGAGGGAGAGGACGCTGAAGAGCGGGCCGGGGCGGGGATTGGTCTTGTCCTTGAAGAAGGGCTTGTCCTCGTGCTCGACGGCCTGCTTGAGGAGTGACTCCGACTCGTCGGCGTCGAGGATGGTGAAGTTGCGAGGCAGGCCGACGGCCTCGCCGTAGATGCGGAGGGCGCGGTGGCCGAGCGAATGGAAGGTGCCGCCCCAGAAGCGCGAGGGCTCGATGCCGGTGAGGTGCTGGACGCGGTGGAGCATCTCCTTGGCGGCTTTGTTGGTGAAGGTGAGCAGGAGAATTTCGCCGGGCTTCACGCCTTGGAAGAGCAGGTAGGCGACGCGGTAGGTGAGGGTGCGGGTCTTGCCGGAACCGGCGCCCGCGAGCACGAGCAGTGGCCCGGGCGCAGCGGTGACGGCGTTAAACTGCTCGTCGTTCAGTTCCGCGCGGAAGTCGATGGGCGGAATGCCGTGCGGCGTGGACGTTGGGTCGAGGACGAAATCCATGAAGCGCCCGAGGGTCGGGCAAAGCGGCGCGAAGGCAAAGAAGATTTCAGTCGGGCCGCCAGAGCATGCGGGTGTGCGTCGGGGTCTCGTCGATGACGGAGAATCCGAGCCGGGCGTAGAGGCGGCGGGCGGCGGGGTTGGTCTTGAGCACCTGCAGGCGGATGGGGAGGCGCGTGGCAGCGGCTTGGGCCTGCAACTCGCGGATGACGGCGGAGCCGAGTCCGCGGTTCTGGAAGGAGGGCTCGACCGAGATATTCGCGAGGAAAATTTCGTGGCGGGCCCGTTCGCACTGCAGGTAACCGACATCGCGACCGCCGACCATGATGACTTCCAGATTGGCGGGCTCGAAGTTGGTTTGGAAATGCGAACGTTGGAAGGCGTCATCCCAAAGGCCCCACGTCTGCACGACGTAGGCGCGCATGGTGATTTTTTTGAGCCGCCACACCCAGGCGCGGTCGGCGGGGGTGGCCGGACGCAGCGAGGGGGCGGTCACAGCAGCACGAGGTCGTTGCGGTGGATGACTTCGAGACGCTTGCGAGCGGGGAAGAGCGCGCGTACGGCGTCGCCATGCCGGCCGGCAAGAGTGGGGATTTCCCCGCTGGAAAATGCGACCTTGCCGCGGGCGAAGACGCTGCCGTCGGGGCCGGCGATGTTGACGATTTCGCCGGCGGCGAAAATGCCGGTGGCGTGGGTCACGCCGACGGCGAGGAGGCTGCGACCCTGCGCACGGAGCACGGGGACGGCGCAGGTGTTGACGTGGATCGTGCCGGCGGGGCGCTGGAAGTAGGCGAGCCAGCGCTTGCGGGCGTCCATCGGCAGACCGCTGGGGACGAAGAAGGTGCCGGGGCCGCGGCCGCTGAGCAGGCGGGCGAGGATTTCGGACTCGGCGCCGCTGGCGATGAAGACACCGCAGCCGGCGCGGGTGGCGAGTTTGGCGGCGGAGATTTTTGAGACCATGCCGCCGATGGAGGTTTCGCTGCTGGTGCCTCCGGCCATCGCCTCGATTTCTGGCGTGATGCGCTCGACGACTGGGACGATCTGGTTGGTGCCGTGCAAGTCGACGAGGCCGGGTGCGGTGGAGAGGATAAAGAGGTATTGCGCCTCAAGCAGGCTCGCGACCATCGCGGAGAGCGTGTCGTTGTCGCCGAAGCGGAGCATCGCCTGAATCTCGGCGGCGCTGACGGTGTCGTTCTCGTTGATGACGGGGATGGTGCCGTAGGCGATGAGCTGGCTGAGGCAGCGCTTGATGCCGAGGTAGCGGTCGCGCGCGCGCAGGTCCTCGTGGGTGAGCAGCACCTGCGCGACGGTGAGCTGGTGCGGGGCGAAACCCGCCTGCCACGTCTGCATAAGGAGGCTCTGGCCGATGGCGGCGCAGGCTTGTTTCTTCGTGACATCCTTGGGCCGCTTTTCGAGTTGCAGCGCGCCCATGCCGAGTCCGACCGCGCCGGAGCTGACGATGATAACTTCGGTGCCGCGGGCGCGCAATGCGGCGACTTCGGCGCAGACAGCGGCGATGCGGGCGATGTCGAGCTGACCGACACCGGAGGTGAGCACGCCGGTGCCGAGCTTGACGACAATGCGGCGCGGCTGCGCCGCAGCTTTATGCAATAAGCTGGAAGCCATAAGCCGGGCGCCAAAGAAGAACGCAAACTGCGTCAGACTGTAAGCAAATCCTTCTCCTTGTGGGCGAGGTGGTCGTTGATGTCCTTGATCGAGGCGTCGGTGGCGAACTGGATGTCTTTCTCCAACCGCTTGGCCAGGTCCTCGGGCAGTTTGGCGCGCTTGATGGCCTCGAACCCGTCGCGGCGGACCGTGCGAACATGCACGCGGCCTTCCTCGGCAAGGCGGTGGGCGTTCTTGACGAACTCCACGCGGCGCTCGCGGCTCATCTCGGGGAGCGGGATGCGGATAACTTTGCCGTCGGGAATGGGGTTGAAACCAAGGTTGGCCTCCTGAATGCCCTTGACGATGGCCTTCACGAGGCTGACGTCCCATGGCTGGATTTGGATGAGGCGGGCGTCGGGCGTGGAGATGGCGGCGCAGTCCTTCAGCCGCATCTGCGCGCCATAGGCCTCGATCATCACACTTTCGACCATGGCCGGCGTGGCTTTGCCGGTGTGGATCGTGCTGAATTCGTGCAGGGTGAAATCGACGGCTTTTTTCATCTTGGCCTGGGTGTCAGTGAGAATGACGTGGGACATGGGATTTTCGGTTTTGGATTTCGGATATCGATTGCGGACGCAAGCGCGGGAAAGGGGGCGCTCAGTTTTTCACGAGGGTGCCAACCTTTTCTCCGAGGACGGCGCGCCGGATGGCGTGGGGGTCGTTGAGGTCGAACACGAGGATGGGCACGTTGTTGTCGAGGCAGAGGGAAAAGGCGGTCGAGTCCATCACGTTGAGGCGCTGTTTCAGGGCGTCGATGAAGGTGAGTTCGTCGTATTTGATGGCGTCGGGAAATTTTTTCGGGTCTTTGTTGTAGATGCCATCGACTTTCGTGGCCTTCATGATGATGTCGGCGTGCATCTCGGAGGCGCGGAGGGCGGCGGTGGTGTCGGTCGAGAAATAGGGGTTACCGGTGCCGGCGACGAAGATGACGACGCGCCCCTTTTCGAGGTGGCGCATGGCGCGGCGGAGGATGAAGGGCTCGGCGATCTGGTTCATCGGGATCGCGCTTTGCACGCGGGTGGTGACGCCCATCTTTTCGAGGCTGTCCATGAGGGCGAGGCCGTTGATGACGGTGGCGAGCATGCCCATGTAGTCGCCGGTGGTGCGGTCGACGCCTTTTTTCTCGCCGTTAAGGCCGCGGAAGATGTTGCCGCCGCCGATGACGACGCAGACTTGGACGCCGAGGTCGTGGATCTCTTTCACCTGGGCGCCGACTTTTTCAAGGGTGGCGGGGTCAATCGGATCGCCGGTCTTGCCGCCGCGAAGCACTTCGCCGCTGAGCTTGAGAACGATGCGCTGGTATCGGACGCTGGTAACTCCCGATGTCGTGTCGTGCATGCCAAGAAGAAACGACAGGGGAAAATCCGCGTCAATCCTTCGCTGGGCGCGGGGTCGGGCGAATTTCCGGCGTTCCGTGATTGCCTGCGGAGGGGAGGTTGTCATAACCCGCGTTCGCCTCGGATGAACCTGCCCAACCTGCTCACCCTTTCGCGCGTGCCGCTGATGTTCATCATCGTGGCGCTGCTGCACGCCGAGTTTGCCTGGGCCTCGACGATCGCGTTCTGGCTCTACTGCGCGGCGGCGCTGACCGACTGGCTGGATGGGAAAATTGCGCGGGAGCGCGGCGAGGTGTCGCCGTTCGGGCGGTTCATGGATGCGGTCATCGACAAGGTGCTGGTGATTGGAATCATGATCTCCCTCGTGAGCGGCGACTACTTCCGGGGCTACGACATCGTGGCCATGATGCTGCTGCTATGCATCCTCGCGCGGGAGTTTGCCATATCGGGCCTGCGCATGGCGGCGGCGATGAAGGGGGTGACGGTCGAGGCAGACGCCGGGGGAAAGATCAAGGCGTTCGTCCAGTTCAATGCGATTGGCTGGCTGATTGGCGCGAGAATGTTTGCGCACGATTTTCCCGATTTGTTCAGGGGCGAGGGGCGGGATTGGGTCACCGGGGTGCAGTGGGTCGGCATGGGTTTGTTTGTGCTCTCGGCAGTGCTGACGATCACCTCGGGCTGGTCATATCTGCGGCGCCACGGCCACATTATCACAACCTAAGCCATGCGTTTGGAGCAGCCGATTTGGCCCCGATTCCTGCCGTCTACGACCGTGCTGGCCTGTGCCACCCTTGGCCCGATCGGCCGGCGGTTGCCAGCACCGGGCACGTGGGGCTCGGTGGCGGGGCTGCTGTATTTCACGGTGGTGTTCTACCCGATGGGGATCACCGGAACGCTGCTGCTCAGCGCGGTCGGGAGCTATGTGGCGGTAGCTCTGTGCGGCGAGGCGGAATTCCGGCTCGGCCGCAAGGACCCGGGCGAGGTGATTCTCGACGAGTTTGTCGCGATGCCGCTGTGTTTTCTCGGCTGGTCTATGTTGGTGGGGCCGCTGCCCGCGTGGGCGGTGTTCCTGCTCGGGCTTGGGCTGTTCCGGCTGTTTGACATCGCAAAGCCGTTTGGCATTTCCCGGCTGCAGGATTTGCCCGGAGGCTGGGGCGTAGTCGTGGACGATCTCGCGGCGGCGCTGGCCGCCTGCCTGACGATGCATACGGCGCAATGGGTCTGGCTGTGGTCGCATCCGGCCGCCGGCTGACGGCGGCGCCCCGCGTGGCTTATTTGATGTCGATTCGCGGGCGGAACAGGAACTCCACTCGCACACTGGCGCTGGTGCCGAGTTCGTGGCCGTCCGGGCCCCAAGTGGAGCGGGCACTGAGCGTGAGGATCAATCGGGTGTGTTTTCCCTCCAGCCGCCGGAGCGGAATGATCACGGCTGGCCGCAGAGAGAAAACATGGGAGCTCTCGTTGCTGAACAACTCTGAGGTCGCATAGGTGGCGGTCAGTGAGGTGTTGAACAGCGGCCAGTCGCGGGCGACGCCGGTGGCCAGCGTGAGGGCGTCGGTGTGCAGTTGATTGCGGCCGAAATTAGACGGCAGCGACGTCGAGGAGAGCAGATCAGCGCCGAGAGTGCTGTAGCCGAGCAAATGCCAGTCGGGGATGATCGGACGCGACGCGGAGACATAGGGCATGATATGGCGGTGGCCGTCGCTGAGTTCGGTGGGCGGGCGGCCGAGCGGTGTTTCGAAGTCCACGCCGGTGCTCCAAGCGGTGCCGGTCGATGACGACGAGGTGATCTCGTATTTTCCACCGAGGCGAAGCCGGTCGAGGCCGTAGCCGGCGCCCTCGCGTAGCCCATGGGTGAAATAGCTCTCGAGCTCAGCATGGGCCTCAAGCTGTTTGGTGAGTTTGGCCCGCATGCCGACCGGCACCCGCAGGTATTCCCGGTGCAGAAGGTCGCCAAAATGGGGGCTGCTGTAGAACTTGGCCATGCCCTCGGGCATGAAGCTGGGCAGCTCCAAATTGCCGAGGTTGGGAATGCGGTCGAGCAATTCGCCGAAATAGCCGGGGGCCGAGTTGAGTTCTTCCGGCTGGGCCTCAGCCCGCTCCACCATAGAATAGAGGAGCAGCCCAAGACAGAGTCCGGCGGAGAGTAGGCGTCGGGGCGTATTCACACCCCCCTTTGTTAGGGCAAAACCTGCAAATGTTCCACTGGCATTTTCACGAGCAGGCCCTGCTGGAGCACATCGACCACCAGCACGATGCCCCGGGGGTTCGACGGATCGTCGATCAGGCCTTCCAGGCCATGGAGTGGGCCGCCGACGACTTTTACGCGCCGGCCACGTGTGAGGAGCGGCAACACGCTCAGCTCGTAACCAGAAGCGACGATGGCTTTGACGTCGGTGAGCTGTCGGAGGAAGCGCGCCTCGTCCACGACCGGGATGGCGCGGGCGATCAGTTCCTGCTGGTAGATGCGCGCTTTCTTTTCCAGCGGGATGCAGGCGAACACGTAGCCGGGGAATAGCGGTTTGCTGAAGCGCTTCGTCTGCAGGCGGTATTTGCGCACGCTCAGGACTAGCGCCAGATAGTGTTCAAATCCCTCCGCCTTCATCAGGGCGGCGAACTTCTTTTCACAGCGGGGGCGCGTGTGACAGACAAACCAGGCGAGGTCGTTCATCCGCTCAGGTCTTGAGGAGGAAACGCACGGCGGCGTGATAGCCCTCGAGGCCGAGGCCGGTGATCACAGCGGTGCAAGCCGGAGCGGTCAGGGAGCGGTGGCGGAACTCCTCGCGCTTGTAGATGTTGGAAATGTGAACTTCCACGGTCGGCAGATGCGCGCCGAGCAGGGCGTCCCGCAGGGCCACGCTGGTGTGTGTCAGCGCACCGCCGTTGATGACGATACCGTCGCACTTGGTGTCGGCTGCGGCGGCGATCCGGTCGATCAGCTCGCCCTCGTGGTTGGACTGGAAAAACTCGAGTTGCACGGTGGCGGCAAACTCCGCGCGAAGGGCCTGCTCGAGGTCGGCGAGCGAGGCGCGGCCGTAGATTTCCGGTTCGCGTTTGCCGAGCCGGTCGAGATTGGGCCCGTTGAAGATGGCGATGCGTTTCATGGGCGGGGGTGGTTCAGAGTGGATTGTCGGTGGCGATGAACTCCCACGGCAATCCAAACTTTGCGGCGAGTTCGGCGGCGAGCGCTTTCACCGCGTGGACCTCGGTCGCGTAGTGGCCGCAGAGGTAGAGGTTGAGTTTCTCCTCCTGGGCGCGGTTGAACACGTCCTCGCGCAGCTCGCCGGTCACGAGCGTGTCCACGCCCTCGGCGAGGAGGACAGGGACCGCGCTGGCGCCATTGCCGCTGCAAAACGCGATGGCGCGGGGCGCGGCTGAGCCGCATTCAATGGCGGTCACGCGCGGATAAAGCTTTTCGAGTTTCGCACGGAGTGCTGCGCGGGGGAGACGGCTGGGAGCGATGCGACCGATGGGGCCGCCTTCGTTGGGCAGGAAGCCGCGGCGGGCCGTAAGACCGAGCTGGCGGGCGAGCAGGGCGTTGTTGCCGATCTGTGGGTGCGAATCGAGCGGCAGATGGTTCGAGTAGAGCGCGCAGTTGCCGCGCACGAGCATCGCGACCCGTTCGTAAACCGGGCCGGTGAGCGGCCGCGGCATGTCCCAGAACATGCCGTGGTGCACGATCAGGAAATCCACGCCGGCGGCGACAGCTTGCTGGAAGGGCGCGAGGCCGGCGTCGACCGCGGCGCCAATTTTGGTCACGCGGCCGGAGTTGGCCATCTGCAGGCCGTTGAAGGCGCCGGGCGAGTCCTTGAACGCGGCGCGGCGGGTGCGGCGGTCGCAGTAGGCAACGAGGTCGGAGAGTTTGGGCATGGCTCAGGTGCCGATTCGGCAACTATGTGCGCTAAAGCCCGCGCCAAAACTCACGAGCCAAAAATCACCGTCGGCGCCGTGCGCGGCGGTCTTCAGTGTCTCCTCCAGTGCGAACAGCACGGACGGACTGCTCATGTTGCCAAAATCGCGGAGGACGCGCGCGCTGGCGTCGAGAGAGTAGGGCGCCACGACCGGGGCGAGCGCGGCGAGGACATCGCGGCCGCCCGGGTGCGCGACAACTTGCGAAACGGGACGCGCGCCGCGTTGCTGCCAGAGACGACCGACGGCGCTGGCGGCGAGTTCGGGCACGGAACGGTCGAGCAAGTTGCGCAATTTGCCGTCGTGCTGTTCGAAACGGAGTTTGTCGCGGTCGGCGGGCACATGGACCGTGTCGAATCCGAAGCAGCGGAGCGCGGTCGGCCCGGGAGTGGCGCGCCATACCGTAGCTGCGGCGCCATCGCTGAAGAGACAGGCGCTGATGAGCACGCCGGGATCGTCATCGAGATAAAAAGCCGTGGAGCAAATCTCCACCGCCACGCAGGCGACGGTGGCATTGGGGTGAGCGGCAAGCACATGGCTCGCGGCTCGCAGGGTGGGGATCGCCGCGCCACAGCCGAGGCCGACGAGGTCTTGAAGAAACGCATCGGTGCGCAGCCCGAGTTGCTCGGCGACGTAGCTGGTCAGCCCTGGACAGAGGTAGCCGGTGCAGGTGCAGATCAGGAGCGCGTCGAGGTCGGCGGGGCGCACAGCGGTCTGCTCAAGTGCGGCGGCAAGGGCGCGTCCGGCTAGTTTTGGCGCCTCGCTGCGAAACGCCGCGTTGAGTTCGTCGGAGGTGAGATCAAACACTCGCTCGATTTGTGGCACCGCGAAATGTCGCGTCGCGATGCCGTGGTCGCCGCGCAGGATGCTCTGCAGAATGAGGCGGGATCGGCGGTGGAGGCGCTCGCGCACGCCGGAGCGTTGCGTGATCTCCCAGCATTCGGCCTGGGTGAAGCGAGCGGACGGAACGGCGGTGGCGAGTGCGTGGAGGAACATCAGTGGAGGGCGGCGTAAAGTGGCCGCAGCGGCAGGAGCCGGGCGCGGGCGAGGCGCGCGAGCCAACGCTGCCAGGGCGGTTGCAGCAGAAACGGGTGAAGGCAGCTCGCGGCGGCCAGCCGCACGCGGAATCGGCGGCGCACGGCCACGTTTGCGGTGTGACAAGCCTCGGGCCACGCTGATTTGCCGCTCGCGTAGGCGAGCAGCGGATCGAGGGCCAGCTCAGCGCTCTGAAAGGCCATGGACATGCCGTTGCCGGTGAACGGCGGAATCGTCGCGCACGCGTCGCCGATGCGCAGTTCGTCGCTCACAGGCACGCGGCTGTCGAAACAGACGGCTGCGACGGCGCAGAACGAATCTGCGTCAAACTCCGCTGCGGCGAGACGTGCCGTGAGCTGGCCGAGTCCCGCGGCCTGGAGGTAGTTGAGCAGGAGATTTGGGCCTTTGGCGGAGATTTCGCACCGCTGGAAGAGTCCGCAAACGTTAACTCGCCGGTCGTCGACGCGCGCGAGCCCGACGTAGGCCTGCGCTCCGAGGTGCAATTCGAGGTCTCGCGCCAGCGGCAGGCCGAGCGCGTGGACTTTCAGACCCAGCCACGGTGAGCGACCGTGGCGCCGTCCGGTCGCAAACACCCGACCAGGGACCGCCGCCGTGTCGGTCACGCGCGTATGTTGGTGCAGCGTGCCGCCGGCGGCGACAAACGCCTCCGCCAGCCGCGCGTCGAGCGTGTGGCGGCTGAGCCCGAGCGCGGGCGAGGGGAGGCGTTGGACGCGCGCGGGCCGTTCGCCGATGAACCACGCGACTTCATGGTGCCGGAGCGCGTCGGCCAGAATCGGCGCAAGGCCGAGGCGGCGGATTGTTTCGGAGTGCAGCCCGGCGATGAATTCGCCGCAAACCCGGTGCCGCGGATAGATGCCCGTCTCGAACAGCGTGACCGTGGCGCCGGCCCGGCGCAGAGCGAGGCCGAGCGACAGGCCGGCGAGTCCGCCGCCGATGATCTCGATGGGGCGCGGGAAATTCATGCGTGGCGACGGGCGACCATGCGATAGGCGCCGAACGGAGTCGTGGCACAATGCCATTCCCACGTTTCCGCCTTCAGCCCGAGAGCGTGAGGCAATTCTACGCCGCAAAAACCGGCGGCAATGCTGACGTGCGCATCGTGCAGGCTCACTCGATTGGCGCCAAAGAGCGGCCCGAGGATGCGATAAAGAATCTGGGAGAGGCGACGGCGGGCCGGTTCGCACGCGACAATCAGACACGCGGTCTGGCGGAGTTTTTCGCCGAGGGCGGCCAGCTCGCCGTCAGTGAACTGATGAAAGATGAGGTTACCGATGACGCCAGAGTAGCGCCCGTAGTCTGCAAACGTGCGCAGATCGCCGGTGTGCCACGTCTGACTGGCCGGCCAGTTGTCGGGCTGGGGCCAAAGATCAAGGCCGTCCAGGTTAAGCCCGGAAGCCGCCAGTGTGGCGGCGAGTTCGCCAGTGCCGGCACCGAGTTCGAGAACGGGTTGATTGTGTCGCGACAGCGGCGGCAGGGTGCGCAGGAACCAGCGGTGATTTCCCATCACCCGATTGGTCAACCGCAGATCGCGGCGGTTGTGCAAGGCGTCAGGATGGTGAGGCGGTAGCGAATCGAGCCATTCCGGCTGGTGGGTGCGCAACATCGTGAGAGTAAGGTTGCCCGGATGCGCCGGGCTGTCCAGAATGCCGGATGTTTTCCATGAGTGCCGCCAAAAATCCCGTCGATCTGATCGCCAAAGCCGCGTCAAAATTTCCGCACCGTCCGTCGTGGGACGAGTATTTCATGGCAACGGCTGTGCTGCTGGCCACGCGCTCGAACTGCGAGCGGCTCCACGTCGGCTGCGTGGTGGTGACGGGCGGGGCGCGCAAGAACCGCATTGTCGCGGCCGGCTACAACGGCCACCTGCCGGGCACGCCCCACCATTCGCGCATGCGCGACGGTCACGAGCAGGCGACGGTGCACGCCGAGCAAAACGCGGTGGCCGACGCCGCGCGCCGCGGCAGCTCGGTCGAGGGCTGCGTGGCATATGTGACGCATTACCCGTGCATCAACTGCGCGAAAATCCTCGCCGCCGCCGGCATCGCGGAGGTGCGTTATCGCCTCGATTACAAGAACGACGAACTCGTGGCGCCGCTGCTCGAAGAGGCGGGGGTCAAGATCCTGAAACTGTAATCGTCGCTGGCATCAAATCGCCCGCGCCAATTCCTCCCGATCGACCGATGCGTGAAAGCAGCAAAAACAAGAGGCCGAGTCTAGCCGGTGCACTCTTGCTGGCGCACCCGGCGATGCGCGATCCGAATTTTCGGCGCGCGGTGGTGCTGATGTCGTCGCACAACGCCGAGGGAGCGATGGGCGTGGTGCTCAACCGTCCGCTGAGCAAACGGCTCGGCGAAATCAACGGCGAGTTTGCGCTCGGGCCCCTCGCGGGTGTGGCGGTGTTTACCGGCGGGCCGGTGCAGACGGAGCAGATGCTGCTCGTGGCGTGGGAGGACCGGGCGGACGGTTTTCGGCTGCATTTTGGGGTCGAGCCGGACAAGGCGGGGCAACTTCTCGCCGATGGCGGTGTGGAGGTGCGGGCATTCCAAGGCTATTCCGGTTGGTCGGCGGGGCAGTTGGAAAAGGAACTCGAATGCGCCACGTGGGTAGTCGCGGACGCCTCGCCGGATTTGCTCACATTGCCGCAGGACGCCGGGTTCTGGCGCACGCTCCTGGCACGGATGGGCGGCGAGTGGGCGCTGCTGGCCAACGAACCGGAGGATCCAGGGGTGAACTGAGCGGCCGCACCATCCGTTTATGCATCGCGCCAAGACGCTGATTACTCCTCGCTGACGCTGCTGGGGACATTTCAGTTGACAGGGGTGGAGGCGACCTCTGTTTTGACCTCTTTTATGAAAGTCGTGTCCTCCATCAAATCCGCCAAGAAGCGTCACCCGGCCTGCCAGGTGGTCCGCCGCAAGGGCAAGATTTACGTCATCAACAAAGTCGAGCCGCGCTACAAGGCGCGCCAAGGCTGATCAATCCCCATTTCCCGCCGTGAAAGCCGAAGGCCATCCCTCTCTCAATAACGTTTGCTTCCTCGATATCGGAACCGGCAGGCGTTTCCTTACCAAGTCCACGATCAAATCCGCCCGCAAGGAGTCGATCGATGGCGTGGAGTATTTCATCGTCGCGCGAGACGTGACGATGGACTCGCATCCCGCCTACACGGGCGAGAAGCGACTCGTCGACACCGCGGGCCGCGTCGAGAAGTTCACCTCGAAGTTCAAGCGCAGCGCCGCCACCAAGTAAGCGGGCGGTTCGACGGCCGTAATTTTCCAAGCCCTCCCTAGCGGAGGGCTTTTTTGTTGCTCATGCCGCGGGAGCGCGGCGATGTTTTGGAGGCGTGAATCCGCCCAAGCTCATCTGTTTCGACTGTGACAGCACGCTGAGCGCCATCGAGGGAGTCGACGAGCTGGCCCGGGTGCGCGGACTGGAGATTTTTTCACGCGTCGAGGCAATGACCAACGACGCGATGAACGGCCTCCTGCGCGTCGAGGAGGTTTTCGGCCGGCGGCTCGATATCATCCGGCCCAGCAAGGACGACGCTCTCGCGGTGGGTCGGCATTACGTTCAGGCCATCGAGCCCACGGCACGCACAACGATTGCGGCGCTGGTCGCTCGCGGATGGACTCCGGTCATCGTCAGTGGCGGCTTCCGGCCGGCGATCCGACCCTTGGCCGATGTGCTTGGGGTAAAGCGGGTCGAGGCCGTGGAACTCCATTTTGACAAGAACGGTGCCTATTGCGGTTATGACGGGGTGTTCCCCACAACGAGATCGGGAGGCAAGCCGGAGGTGATTGCCCGGTTGAAACAGGAACTGCGGCCCGAACGCACGGTGATGGTGGGCGACGGCGTGAGCGACCTCGAGGCGAAGCCCGTGGTCGATTGCTTCGTCGGTTTCGGCCGCTACACGGTGCGCGAGAAAGTGCAGGCGGGCGCGGATATTTTCATCCATTCTCTGGACGAACTTTTGGCCCGCCTATGATCGCCGCAGCACCAACGCTGTTTCCGCTTCCGCTCGATAGCTATGGTGACGGGGCGGTTGCGCAGGTGGGCGCAGTGCTGCTGGGGCGCATCCAGGCCGAGCCGTTCAATCTTGTAGCGACGGTTATTTTCCTGTTCGCGATCATCCACACTTTCCTGACGGCAAAGTTCCGCCACTGGGCGCACATGGTCGAGTCGGCGCACGCGGCCCGGCTCAAGCTGAGTCCACAGACGGCGGCCGACAGCTATGACGACGGCGTTCCGGATGAGGTGAGTTTTCAGGGGCAAATCCTGCATTTTCTCGGCGAGGTTGAGGCGGTCTTTGGCGTTTGGGCGCTGGTGCTGATGGTGGCGATCACTTGGTTCAAGGGCTGGCCGACAATCGTGGACTACATCGGGCGTCGCGTGGATTTCACGGAGCCGATGTTCGTGGTGGTAATCATGGCGCTGGCCTCGACCCGTCCCGTGCTGGTGCTGGCCGAGCAGGGTTTGCGCATGGTGGCTTCGCTGGGCCGCGGCTCGACGGCGGCGTGGTGGCTGGCGATTCTGATCGTCGCCCCGGTTCTGGGCTCGTTCATCACAGAACCGGCGGCGATGACGATCGCGGCGCTACTGCTGGCCCGGCAATTCTACGAGCTAAAGCCGACGCCACGGTTCTGCTACGCCACGCTCGGACTGCTGTTCGTCAACGTCTCGGTGGGCGGCACCTCCACGCATTTTGCCGCGCCACCGGTCCTCATGGTCGCCGCTCCGTGGAATTGGGATCTGGCGTTTATGTTCGCGCACTTTGGCTGGCGGGCGCTTGCGGGCATCGTGGTGGCGACACTGCTTTATGCGGTGGTTTTCCGGAAGGAGTTCGCGGCGCTGGACGCCGGGCGGACCGCACGAGAGGACGCAGACAGACGCGAGGGCCTGGCCGGCAAACGGGAATCCGTGCCGGTGTTGATCACGGCGATGCACCTGAGCTTCATGGCGCTAACGGTGTTTGTGGCGCATTATCCGGCGCTGTTCATCGGGGCGTTCCTGTTCTTCCTCGCCTTCGCACAGGCCACGGCGCACCACCAGAGCAAACTCGACCTCCGGCCTCCGTTGCTCGTCGGATTTTTTCTCGCCGGGCTGGTCGTGCACGGCGGCCTGCAAGGCTGGTGGATCGAGCCGGTGCTCACGCGCCTCGGCGAAACGGCCTTGTTTCTCGGTGCGACGGCGCTGACGGCGCTGAACGACAACGCCGCCATCACCTACTTGGCCACGCTGGTGCCCGGCTTTACGGCCGGACTAAAATATGCGGTGGTCGCCGGCGCGGTGACCGGTGGCGGACTGACGGTGATCGCCAATGCCCCAAACCCTGCCGGGCAGGCGATTCTGCAGCGGTTTTTCCCGGAAGGTATTTCGCCACTCGGGCTTTTTCTCGGAGCTTTGATGCCAACCGTAATCATGGGCCTAGCCTTCATGGTCCTTTGAGACCAAGAGAGCCTCAGGCCCTGATCGCGGACTAGCGCAGCACGTCGGTCAGCTTGGCGATATCCTTGCCGCCGCCCATAGCGAAGTCCAGTTTACCGCCGCCCTTGCCGCCGATCTGGGTGCTGAGCGTCTGGATGACCTTGCCGGCCTGGTGGCCGGCTTTGATCGCCCCAGGCGTGCAGAAGGCAACGAGGCTGGCGCGGTCACCGAGTGCGGCGCCGAGTTGGACGACGCCCTCGCCAATTTTGGCAGCGACCTGCGAACCGAGGCTGCGCAGTGCTTCCTGATCGGAAACGGTGACGATGGCGGAGACAAACTTCAGGCCGTCACGGATGACTGCCTTGGATGCAAGCTCATCGGCGAGTCCGGCGAGGGCCTTTTGCTGAAACGCCTTAAGCTGCTTCTCAAGATCCGCTTTTTGGGCGAGAAGCGCGTCGAGCTTGAGGGCCACGTCCTGCGGACCGGCGTTGAGCTTCGAGCTGACCGCCTTGAGCGCCACCTCGTGGTCTTCCACAAAATCGAAAGCGGGCTGGCCGGCGACAGCCTCGAGGCGGCGCGTGCCGGCGGCGATCGCCATCTCGGCGACGAACCTGACAATGCCAATTTCACCGGCGGTGGCGACGTGTGTGCCGCCGCACAGCTCCATCGAGTAGCCGTTGAGTCTGGCGGAGTCGCCGCCGATTTGGACGACGCGCACGCGGTCGCCATACTTATCGCCGAAGAACTGGAGGACGTCGGGCCGGCCCTTGACCTCGGAGTAAGGAATGTCGGCGTAATAGATGGGGGCGTTGTCCAAAACCTTGTCGTTGACGAGGTGCTCGATCTCGCGGAGCTGCTCGGGCTTCACCTGCTCGAAGTGGAGGAAGTCGAAGCGGAGGCGCTCCTTCGTTTTCGACGTGCCGGCTTGCCGGACGTGGTTGCCGAGGACCTTGCGCAGCGCCCAGTGCACGAGGTGCGCGGCGGTGTGGTGGCGCGAGATGGCGCGGCGTGTGAGCGGCGAGACCCCGATCTGCGCCGGCTGGCCGACGAGGTTGAGTTTGGAAATGTCGAGCGCGCAGGCCGGGGCGAGCTTGTGGAGGTGGCGGCCGGCTTTGTCTTTCAGGACATCGACGATGGCGAATGTCTGCCCAGCGATTTTCGCCGCGCCGTGGTCGCCGGCCTGTCCGCCCATCTCGGCGTAGAGCGGCGTCTGATCGAAAACTAGGAAGGTGTCTTTCTCGGTTTTGACGACGTCGATGAGTTTGGCGTCAGCGGTGAGCCGGTCGTAACCGACGAACTTCGTCGGCTGAAGGTCGGCCGCGATTTCGCCCTCGGTAGCGGCGACGACGACGACTTTCTTGGTGGAGGCCTGGCCGCGCTTGCGCTGCTCGTCCATCAGACGCTCGAACTCGGCAGTGTCGATCGTGAGTCCGCGCTCGGTGGCGAGGAGCTGCGTCATGTCGAGCGGGAAGCCATAGGTGTCGTAGAGTTCGAAGGCGTCTGCTCCTTTAATCCTCTTCTGCGTCTCGTAGCCTCCCGTTGAGAGATGCACTTCGATGATCTCCGGATTCAGAGTGGCTCGCTCGAAAATCTGAAGGCCGCGGTCGATCGTTCGACCGAAGGACTCTTCCTCAGCGCGAATCACCCGCTGAATCATATTTTGCTGTTGCCTCAGCTCAGGGAAGACGCTGCTGAGGGATTCCACGACGGGCGCGACGAATTGCGAGAAGTCGCCAACCTTCAAGCCGATCTTGGTGCCGTAGAGGATGCCGCGGCGGAGGATCCGGCGGATGACATAGTTGCGGCCTTCGTTGCTGGGGAGGATCCCGTCGGCGATGGCGCAACTCACGCAGCGCGCGTGGTCGGCGAGGACGCGGAAGGCGACATCCGTGTTCTCCTGCTCGGTCAGGCCCTCGCGCTTCGTCGGGACGGTGGCGGCGTAGGTCCGGCCGGAGAGCTCGGCAATTCTCGTGAAGAGCGGGGCAAAGACGTCGGCGGCGTAGTTCGACGGGTCTTTGGTGAAATCCTTGAAACCGCCGGTGGTGGCGTAGATGCCGGCCACGCGCTCGAAGCCCATGCCAGTGTCCACGTGCTTGGCGGCGAGTGGCGAGAAGGTGCCGTCGGCATTGGCGTTGAATTGGATGAAGACGTGGTTCCAGATTTCGATGCAGCGCGGGCTGCTGGCGTTGACGAGTTTGCGGCCGGCGGTCTCGTCGTCGGTGGGAAGCAGGTTGAAATGGATTTCGGAGCAGGGGCCGCAGGGGCCGGTGTCGCCCATCATCCAGAAATTGTCCTTCTTGTTGCCGTTGATGATGTGGAAGGCCGGGTCGAGGCCTTCGCGGCGGAAGATGTCGGCCCAAATGTCGTAGGCTTCCTGATCGAAGTCGGAGGGGTCGCCCTTGGATTTGTCGGGTGAGTAAACGGTGGCGAAGAGGCGTTTCGGCGGGATGCCCCAGATTTTCGTGATGAGTTCCCAGCCCCAGTTGACGGACTCTTTTTTGAAGTAGTCACCAAAGGACCAGTTGCCGAGCATCTCGAAGAGCGTGTGGTGATAGGTGTCGAAGCCGACGTCCTCGAGGTCGTTGTGCTTGCCGCCGGCGCGGATGCATTTCTGCGTGTCGGCGGCGCGGGTGTCCTTCGCCGGGCGGGCGCCGGCCCACTTGGTGACATCGGCGGCGCGGTCGCCGAGGAAGATGGGCACGAACTGGTTCATGCCGGCGTTGGTGAAGAGGAGGCCGGGCGAGTCGGGCAGGAGCGACGACGACGGGACGATCGTGTGGCCGTGTGAGGCGAAGAAATCAAGGAAGCTCTGGCGGATTTGGGCGCTGGTCATGAGAATGAAATCAGAAATTGGAAATGATGGCGTCGGTCATGGCGCGGGTGGCGACGGACGGCTTACCGAAGGCGATGTCGCCGGTGCGAGTGCCGGAGGTGACGGCTTTCTTGACGGCGGCCTCGATGCGGGTGGCGACGGTTTCGAGGCCGAAACTGTAGCGGAGCATCAGTGCGGCGGAGAGGATTTGCGCGCAGGGGTTGGCGATGCCCTTGCCCGCGATGTCGGGCGCGGTGCCGCCGGCGGGTTCGTAGAGGCCGAAGGGCAGGCCACGGGAGTTTTTACCGGCGCCCAGCGAGGCGGAGGAGAGCATGCCGAGCGAGCCGCAGATGACGGCCATCTCGTCGGAGAGGATGTCGCCGAACATGTTTTCGGTCACGAAAACGTCGAACTGATTCGGATCGCGGGCGAGCTGCATCGCGGCGTTGTCGACATACATGTGGCTGAGCACAAGGTCGGGCGCATGCTGGGCGCAGTAGTCGGTGACGGTCTTCCGCCAGAGGACGGAGGTCTCGAGGACGTTCGCCTTGTCGATCGAGCAAAGTTTTTTCTTCCGCGCGCGGGCCGTCGCGATCGCGGTGACAAGGATGCGCTCAATTTCGCTCTTGCGGTAAACCATCGTGTCCACCGCCTGCACGTCGCCGTCAGGGAGCGTGGTGGTTTCCTTCGGTTTGCCGAAGTAGAGGCCGCCGGTGAGTTCGCGGATGCAGACGATGTCGATGCCGTCGGGGATGCGCGCGGTCTTGAGCGGGGAGGCGTCGGTGAGCTCGCGGTAGAGGAGGCCGGGGCGGATGTTGGCGAAGAGGGTGAAGTGCTTGCGCAGCGGCAACAGCGCGGCGCGCTCGGGCTGCTCCTTGGGCGGGAGCTTTTCCCACTTCGGGCCGCCGACGGAGCCGAAGAGGATGGCGTCGGCTGCGGCGCATATCTTCAGCGTGGACTCGGGCAAGGCCGAGCCGTGACGGTCGATGGCGGCACCACCGACGGCGGCCTCGGTGTAGTCCAGGCGCAGATTTTCGCGCTGAGCGACCACCTGGAGGACACGGAGGGCCTCGGCCATGACTTCGGGCCCGATGTAATCTCCGGCGAGGACGGCAAACTTAAGCGACGGCATAAGGGCGAATGAGGTAGCGGGGACGAGGGGGGAGTGGCAAGGAAGGTTTTGGACGGATGCGTGTGGTTGAATGGACGGCGGGGAAGCGCGTTTTCGCGGTTGCGGGAAAGGCGGAACAGCGTGTTGATGGGTGGTGAATGAAGCTGCATGTGCTACCCGCGGGGCCAATCCAGACGAACGCGTATCTGCTCATTGCGCCGGAGCGCTTCGAGGCGGTATTGATCGACGCTCCGGGCGAGGTGTGGTCCATGGTGAAGCCGATCTTGCGGGAGGGAAAGTGCCGGCTGACGGAATTGTGGATCACGCACGGCCACTGGGATCATACGCAGGGTGGCGCGGAGGTGGTGCGCTCGACGGGGGCAAAGGTCCGCGCCCACGCCGACGATCGCGTGCTGATCGAGACGCCGGAAATCATGGAGAAGTTCATGGGTGAGCAACTGGATCTGGAGCCGATCCAAGTGGATCACTGGGTGGCGCAGGGCGAGCGGTTCAATGCCCTGGGAATGGAAGTAGAGGTGCGGCATGTGCCGGGGCATTGCGCGGGCAACGTGCTGTTTTATATTGCAGCGACGCAGTCGGCGTTCGTGGGCGACGCGTTGTTTGCGGGGAGCGTAGGACGCACGGATTTGCCGGGTGGGAGTTTCGAGACGCTGGAGAACTCGATTCGCGGGCAGATCTACACGCTGCCGGGCAAAACGGTGATTTACCCAGGGCACGGATCTGCTACGACGGTCGAGCGCGAGAGACTCGCCAATCCCTATGTCAACGGCTGAACACGAGACTTTCATGCGGCGGGCGCTCGAGCTGGCCCGGCAGGGATGGGGCGCCACGCACCCGAATCCGATGGTGGGCGCGGTGATTGTCGAGGAGGGAAAAATCGTAGGTGAGGGATTTCACGCGGAGGACGGCGGACCGCATGCCGAACGACTGGCGCTGCTGGCGCGCGGCAAACCGCCGCGGCCCGGCGCGACGCTTTACGTGACGCTGGAGCCGTGTTCGACACCGGGGCGCACCGGCGCATGCACGGAGGCGATCATCGCGGCGGGGCTCAAACGTGTCGTGGCGGGGGCGACAGACCCGAATCCGGCGCACGCGGGCGGAGGTTTCGAGGTGCTACGGGAGGCGGGCGTAGAGGTGACGACGGGGGTGTTGGAGCGTGAATGCACGGACCTCAATTTGATTTTCAACCACTGGATAACGCACCGCACGCCGCTAATCGCGGCGAAATCGGCGGTGACGCTCGATGGCCGTCTAGCGTGCCGCACAGGCGAATCGAAGTGGATCACCGGGGAAGTGGCGCGGACGGATGTGCACCGCTGGCGGCGGCTATTTCCGGCGATCGCGGTGGGCGCGGGCACGGTGCTGAAGGACAACCCGCGGCTAACGGCGCGGGTGGCAGGGGCCGTGGAGTGGTGCCCGCTGCGGTTTGTGTTCGACGGGTTGCTGCGCACGGTCGTGGACAAACAGGTTCCGCAGATTTATACGGACGAGTTTCGGGCGCGGACGGTGGTGGTGACGACGCCACACGGTGGGATGGGCTATGTGCGCAAGTTGCGCGACATGGGCGTGCAGGTGTGGGTGCTGCCATCGGCGACACAGCGCGCGCCGTGGCCGGCGTTCCGCCAAAAGTGCGTGGAAGAGAAGATCACAGGGGTGTATTTCGAGGGCGGGGTCCAACTGGTGAGTCAGATTCTGCAGGACCGGCAGCTCGACTACTATTTCGTTTACCGGGCGCCGGTGCTGCTGGCGGACGACCGGGCGAAGCCGATGCTGAACGGCCTGCGCACGGACAAACTGGCGAACGCCGTGCGGTTGGCAGATGTGCACGCCGAGGCGTTGGGCGAGGACACGCTGACCCGCGGGCGGGTGACGTATCCCGAGAAGATGTTTGTCGATGAGACTGCATTTAGCCTCGGGTAACGCGCACAAGGCGCGGGAACTGCAGGCGCTGGCAGACAGTTCGCCCGTGAGCGGGCCGTTACGGATCGAAATCGTGTCGGCGGTGGAGTTGGGTGGGATGCCGCCTGTGGTGGAGGATGCCGGGAGTTTTGTGGGGAACGCCCGGAAGAAGGCACTGGCGCTGCGTGAACAGCTTCCGGCTGGGGGCTGGGTGCTAGCGGACGACAGTGGGCTGTGCGTAGACGAACTCGGCGGTGGGCCGGGTGTGGAGTCGGCCTATTTTGCCGGACCGGCAGGCGACTCGGCCGCGAATCTCGCCAAACTGGTGCGAGTGATGAACGAGGTGCCGGAGGGGCGGCGCGGTGCGCATTTTTTGTGCGTGCTCTATCTGGCGGGGCCGGCGGGCGAGGAACTGGTTTTCGAGGGCGTCTGCGGCGGGCGGTTGCTGCCTGCGCCGCGGGGTGGCAGTGGATTCGGGTATGATCCGCTCTTCGTGCCGGACGGGCACGGCGAGAGCTATGCAGAGTTGGGTGCCACGGTTAAAAACATCATCAGTCACCGGGCGCGGGCGTGGGCGAGGCTGGCCGAATGGGCGAGAACTGTGGCCGAGTGTAGGCGGCTCCAGGCCTGACCGGAGTCAGCTCAAGCAACCTGACGGCGCTGACGGAAGCGGCGGTAGCCGAGTAGGGTAAGGCAGGCGCCGAGGAAGATCGCGCCGTAGGTGGCGGGTTCGGGCACCGGGCGAATCTGGAGGTTTTGATAGGCGCCACTAGTATTGCCGTAGTAGCTGCTGGCGGTCCAAGTGGTGATGTTGCCAGAGGCGTCGTAGGCGCCAGGGAAGAGCACTTGATTCTCGGGGGCGGCTCCGATGGCGTTGGGGGTGGCGCCACTACCGGAGATCTGCCCAAAAGCAGTT
>CAIRCN010000061.1 GCA_903877135.1 uncultured Opitutia bacterium | reverse complement strand
CGGCGGCACGGTGATCGCCACCAACGACAACTGGTCATCCTCCCTTACGCCCACCTTCGATACGGTCGGCGCCTTCCACCTGATTGATGCGAGCAAGGACGCCGCCATGGTGGTTACCCTCCAGGCCGGTAAGTCCTACACCGTGCAGGTCTCCGGCGTAGGCGGCACCATCGGCGAGGCCTTGATCGAAATTTACCTCCTGCCGTAGCCTCCAAGCGATGCCACCGTTTCCCAGAAACCTCGGCAGGTTCGTTTCTGGGTAAATGGGCGAAACAGACGTAACTTCACCCGCGAATGAAACATAATCTCCTCCCCGTGATCTTTTGTTTCAGCCTCTTTCTAAGCGGCTGTGCTTCTTCCGTAGAAATGACTCCGACTGACCGGAAGAAGATTCAAACGATCTCGATCAATCGGGAGATTCCCAAGGGCCCCATCCATGTGGTGACCATGGGACAGGCGCTCACCATGGGCATCAGCGGGGCTCTGGGGGGCGCAGTCGGCGGAGGAGTCGCCGGGGCAGTGCAGAGTTCAACGCCGAACGAGCCTGCCGCCCGGACAATGGGCATAATCGACAAGAACGGGATCGAGGTAGAGACATTGATCCGCGAGGAATTTATCAAACAGGCGAGCGCCCGTCATCTGTTCAAAGTGGCCCATGCGCCGGCTGACGGTGAAATCAAGATCATCGTGCCCACCTGGGGCATCATGGTGCCAAGTCCCTACCAATCGGCCCTGCGTCCCTTTGTCATGGTGTCTGTGATCCTGAAGGACGCTTCGGGCCGCGTGTTGTGGAAGGATGTGGAGAGGAGTTCCCACCTCAACTTTTCGGTTCCCCGGCATTCCTTGGAGGAGTTTGAGGCGAAGCCGGAGCTGCTGAGGGATGGATTGCGTGATGCGGCCGTGGCCGCTGTCGCCAAATTGATGGACAATTATTCCAAGCAGTGATGAAGCAAGATTGCCCGCAGATCAGGACATCAACTTAGCCCAAACCCGCTGGCTCGTCACCCGGGTGGGCACACTTCAGGGCATTTGATAGACTTCAACCATAGCGATGCCGGTGGCGCCGCTCTGGCTGCTGACAACGACGGTGTAGTTGCCAGGATTGAGCGTGACGAGGGCGGCGGCGTCTTTGCTGCCAGCCGGCAAGGCGAACGCCCCGGTTTGAGCGGCGGCGGCCTGCACTTGGGCATCGTCGTTCCAACCAGCATTCTGGGTGATTATGGCTGAACCCTGATAAATGCGGAACTGCGGGTCGCCCAACGTGCCGGTGAGTCCGAAGGTGGTCGCAAGGGTCGGACCGACCGCGCGGACGAGGAGTTTTTTGGGACTTGCGCCGGTGATCGCCACGCCCGCAATGAGGACGTTGTCGCCTGCGCCGACCTTGCCGCGGGTGGAGAGATTGACCGGGTGGGAGGCGGGATTGGTGGTGTCGGCATCGTAAACCTCGACCAGCGAAATGCCCGGGTTGCCGTCCGCACTCGACACGACGGCGCTGTAGATGCCGGGATTAAGCGTGGTCAAGATGGCCGAGTCGTTGCTGCCCGCGTCGAAACTGAAGGCGCCGACGGTGGTGGCGGTCGTCGCCACGTCGCTGACATTGCCGGCGGTACCCCAGCCCTGATTGGAGATCAGCCGATTGGCACCGTGGAAAAGCGTGATCACAGGCTGGCTGATTGTGCCGGATACGTTCTGGCCGATTAGCGCCGGACCAGCCGCCCGGATGAGGACATTCTTCGGTGCCGTGCCCGACAGGACAAAACCGGCGATGAGGGCATTGTCGCCCGTGCCCACCTGGCCGCGGCAGGACATGTTCACGAGGAACGTGACAGCGGGTTTGACCACGATGGTGACATTGCCACTGGCGGAGGTGGCATAGCCGTCGGTGGCGGTGAAGCTCAACGTGGATACGCCAAGGAAGCCCGGCGGCGGGAGGTAGGTTACCTGGGTGCCCGACACCTTGGCTGAGCCGGCCGTGGCCCCGGTGATGGTATAGGTGATCGGATCGCCGTCAGCATCGGTGGCCGGAAGGTCGAGCGTCACGGTCTGGTTGACCGGCGTGGCGGCGGTGTCGCTGTAGGCGGCTGGAGCGCGGTTCAGGTAGCCGAGCGAAACAGTGCGATTATTGGCGTCCGCGACGACGAGGTTGCCGTCCGCGTCCGAGGTAATCGAGGTTTTAATGCCGAACCGCGCGGCCGCTCCCGTCCCATCGCCACAGCCATAGATGCCAGTCAGGCCCGCCAGCGTCGTCACCCCACCGTCCGCCGCGATGCGCTGGATCGTGCCATTGTTGTCGGCGATGAAAACATTGCCGCGTCCATCGACGGCCACTTCAGCGGGAAACCTGATAAAAACGTTGCGGGGGGGCACCAGCCCTTTGTAGCCCGCGAGGGTCGTCACCGCACCGTCCGGCGTGATTTTTCGGATCGTGGCGTTGTAGTAGTCGGAGACAAACAGAGTGCCGCTTTTATCGACAGCGATATCCACGGGATCGGCGAATCGCGCAGCGGCGCCAACCCCGTCCACATTGCCGGAATTGCCAGCAGTCCCCGCGACCGTCGTCACCATGCCGTCCGCCGTGATCTTGCGGACCACCTGGTTTCTTGTGTCGGCGACATACACATTGCCGTTCGCGTCCACCCCTACGCTTGAGGGATAATTGAAACGTGCGGCGGCGCCCGTCCCATCGGCATAGCCCGCCGAGCTTCCGATACCAGTGGCGCCAGCCAGGGTCGTCACGACGCCGCTGGCGGTGATCTTCCGGATCAGGTGGTTGTTACTGTCCGCGACAAACACGTTCCCATTCGTATCCACCGCCACGCCGCTGGGGTAGGTGAACCGCGCGGATGTTCCCGTCCCGTCGGTGAAGCCGGTGCTGCCCTGGGTGCCGGCCAACGTGGTCACGACCCCATTCGCGGTGATTTTCCGAATGATGTGATTATCCATGTCTGCGACATAGACATTGCCGTTGTTGTCAATGGCGGGGCGGGTGGGATGACTAAACTGTGCGTCCGTTCCAATCCCATCAGCATAAGTGCCGATGGCGGGTAGTCCGGCCAAGGTCGTCACCACGGCTGTGGTAGTGATTTTCCGAACGGTGCCCTTGTTTGCATCGGTGACGAACAGATTGCCGCTGGCATCGACCGTGATCCCGTGCGGCCGAGAAAACTCAGCGGCGGTGCCGATACCATCGGCTGTGCCCACATAGCCCACCGTGCCCAAATGCCCCGCGGTGCCCGCGAAGGTTGTCACTACACCGGCAGGGGTGATTTTCCTGATCGTGGAGTTGTCTCCATCCGTGACGAACACTGTCCCGCTCTCGTCCACGGCCACGCCCAGTGGATTGCGAAAAAGCGCGGCGGTGCCCGTCCCATCTGCGCTGCCAAGCGCTGAGGAACGCGACCCGGCGAGCGTCGTCACCACGCCGTCGGGGGTGATTTTGCGGATGCAATTATTGCCGTTATCCGCGACGAAGATGTTCCCGTTCAGATCCAGCGCGATGCCTTTGGGCCAGTAAAATCGCACGGCGGCCCCCGTGCCGTCCACATTGCCGGAAACATCCGCCGTGCCCGCAATCGTGGTCACGGCTCCGTCTGGAGTGATGCGCCGAATCGTGTGGCGGGGCATGTCTGCAAAAAAAATATTGCCGCTCTGGTCCACCGCCACGCCGTAGGGGGCATAGCCAACTGCACCCGCGATTGTCGTGACCACGCCGTCGGGAGAGATCTTGCGAATCCTGCCGTTACCCGAATCTGCCACATAGATGTTACCCTTCCAATCAACCGCGACACCACTTGGGTTCTTGAACCTCGCATCCGCACCCGTGCCGTCCGTGGAACCGATAACATTGGCCAGACCGGCCAGGGTTGTTACGACTCCGCTTGGAGTGATCTTGCGGATGGTGTGATTGTTTGTGTCAGCAACGTAGAGGTTGCCCTTCCTGTCCACGGTCAAGCCATAGGCTGAGCTGAACCGCGCGGCGGGTCCCGGGCCGTCCTGGCTGCCACCACCGGCATTGCCCGCCAGGGTGGTGAAGCGATAGGGCGTGTAGGTTGTCAGCGCCCAGAGGGGCAGACCGAGGCCGAGCCACAAGAGGGCCCAGCTGGCAAGGCGGCTGATGTTTTGACGGGGGCCATTTTTCATGACGGATGTTCCTGGGCGGCCACTCAGTCGGCGGTCGCGGAGTGGCCGCAATTAGGCGTTGCGAGACTTCGTGATGTAACCAAATGGCATGAACGGATCAATTGTGCGTTTCTCGCTGAGCAGCTTAGAAGTGCCGCTGCACCCTGAGATAACTAATGCTGCGCAATGGCTTGGCGGACAAGGCAGGGACCGCATACGGCGAATGACGCCGCTCCACCTGGCTGCGTGGCGCTGCGCTATAAACAGATCGTTCACACAGAGCATTGAGTTGTCGCATTGCTGTAGGCATGGTTCAACCGCCGGGCATCCAAGAATCGTGGTCTGCTCTTCTATCGACTGATGTGTCAGTCGCTAGGCCGCGCGAACGGTCCCAGCTAGTCGGTCGTCAGCTCAACCGAACCCTGCGCCGGCGTCAGCACGCGGACGCCCTGTAGAATTTCGGGAGGATAATGAGCCAGGTTCCCGGTTACCCCACCGTCCGGTCCGGAACGGCCAGCGCTGCTTCCACGAACATGATGTCGTCAGGATCTGGCCCTTTGGCGGATAGGGCGGCAGGGGTCACCATCAGCTGCCCGCGCAGCCCATGTAAAAACGCCCGGATCGCATCGGGCGTCAAAACTTGAGCCGCGGTCGGTGCAGGACGTCCCGGTATTCCGCCAGGATTCTGGCATCATACCTGGATGTGGACGAACCGGGGCGCGGGATGCAGTCCGGCGGAGCTGGGCGGCGGCAGGTCGGAAGGGCGCGCTGGAGACCGGGGAGCGGCGGCCCGGTGGGTTTTCCGGAACGGTGAAATAGAATCTTAGTCCCCTCGAAAGGTGCGCGCCACGCGGATCATGGCCCGGAGGTTTTCCGGGGGAGTTGTTGAGGGCAGCGCGCAACCGGAGTTGAGGATGAAGCGCGGCGTGTCGGCGAAGATTTCCAGCAGCTCGCGGGTCTTGCGCTCGACCAGCGCGGGCGACCCCAGGGCCACGACCCCGCTCGGGTCCAGGTTGCCGATGAAGACCGCCCGGTCCCTCATCAGCCCGTGCGCCACCCGCGGGTCGGTCTTGTAGTCCAGGTCCAGGCCGTCCACGCCCATGGTCAGCATGTCATCGAGGATGCCGCCGACCTGCCCACAGATGTGCAGCACGTAAGCTTGGCCAAGCGCATGGGCGTGCTCCACGATCTGCTTCTCGGAAGGCCGCGCAAAAATCCGATACATCTCCGGCGAAATCAGGTCCATTCCCGCCGGGCTGTCGCCGTTGGAGACCATGTGCGCGCCGGTCGCGGACATGAGGCCCACAAATTGTTTCGTCGCCTGCGTGCAATGGGCGAGCAGACCAAAGACGTTCTCCCGGTTGTCCTCATCCAGCAGGTCCATCATCCACACCGTGGGCGTGCGCATCATGCTCGCGAGGGAGAAGGGGCACTGGTCGCAGTTGCCGCGCAGGTACATCTCGTCGCCAAAATGCGCCTTGAGCAGCCGGACAGCCTCCAGCCAGACCTGCACGCGGACGCTGCGCCCGATCTCCGGCGGCGGCAGGAATTTAACCTGGGCGAGGTCGTCGATGCAGCCGCCTTCGCAGCGCGCCGGCGCATCCTCCGGGTGTTCCACCGGAACCCCCAGGGCCTCCGCGAGCGTCGCGGTGTCCACATCGACCATGACGCCATCGAGCCCGTAGGTTTCCACGGCGCGGATGAAAGACGCCGCGATTTTTTTCGGATCACTGCGATACTGCGCCATGGAAAAGCCGGCCTCGCGGGCGGCTGGCATGAAGTTGTGTAGCATTACCGGCACCCGGTCCGGCCACCGCCCGGCCAGTGTCGCTTGAACTCGCTCGTATCCGTTCATGATTTTACCAAACGTTTCATGGGTTCGGTGCGTTGATATGCAGAATCGGGGCGGCCTTGGCAATCTCGGGCAGCGTGCTTTAGCCTGCTTCCACGTTTTCCTTCGATTTCGCGGAGGCTGGGACCTCTAATGTCCCACCCCGGGAGTATAGTCGTCGGCATGAACTCCAAAAGACGCACCGGTTACGCTCTCTCCGATCTCGCGCGCCAAATCGCCCGGCGTGTGCAACAAGAACGGGAATTATCAGAGCTGGCCCCTCCGTCACCGTGGCATGTCGCCGAGGTCATTCCGTTTTTCGCGCCAGACGAGGCCCCGCCGCCGCCGACCGAAAAACGCCCGCTGGCCGCCTGAGTGCGCAAACCAGCTGAGGACATTTTCACCCGTTGTGGGCCTACAATTTCATTAAGCCGCACTGCAGTCGATCCCCACGAAACTACCTCAGTGCCGTCCAATGTCGTAGGCATGGTGGACCTGGAGGGACTCGAACCCCCGGCCCCTTGGTTCGAAGCCAAGTGCTCTATCCAACTGAGCTACAGGTCCACAATTCTGCCCATGGATGCGACCTCGCTAACTACGGCAGGCCATAACCGGTTGGCAAATGCAGGTTTTGACTTAGCAGAACGGCCGGCAGGACAGGATCAGACCATCTGCCGCTCTCCCGACATAACCAGGGCGATTGAACGTTTCGACCCAATGAGGCGTCTCTCTCTACACCTGAGTGTGACGGCCGCTTTCCCCTACAAATGAATTTCCCCAATGTTACTACAGCCGGGTGGCGTGACGAGACGGTTGCCCTTGCGATTGACGTAGTGTTGGGCGAGTTGCCGGAGATGGACGCCGCCACGGTGACGGCTGCGGCCAAGCGCTGCCGCGGCGAAGTGCCCGTGACCCGGGGACTCCCTTTGCTGCGTCACCGCATCCGGCAACGCGTGCTGGGGATTGCCTTGGCGGCGAACTCCTGACTGGGCTGGCTTTCGACTGCGCCACAGGCGGGCGCGCCCGGTGGTCGCCACCGCCGACCGGAAAACGCCCCCTGCGGTGTTATGAAATCGTCGCATAGCCCAAAAACCATCTCGGCGTAACACGAAGTGTGGCACGGTCTTCATGCCAATGTTGGAAAGCATGGACAGAAATCGCTGGTGAGCTGCAGCGGGTGTCGTTATCAATTCTGGGTGAGCGGAAATGTAGTCTTCGTTAACCATCGGGACCGATCCCTCAATTACTCCTCCAATGAAATCTCTTTCCCTTGCGGTGTTTGTCGTCCTCCTCGGACTCGTCGCCGCCGTGTGGTCGTCCAATGCCCACAACGTGCAGGCTCCGGCTGGATACGCCGCCTATGTCGTCGAGCGCCCGATCTTTGGCAGCACCACGTTTCGGAGCGTGTTGACCGGCCCGAGTTCGACCGGGCTCTCCTGGCGGCTTTACGGCGACCTGGTCAGTCTGACGCCGTGGTCGTATCCCGAGAACTTTGACGGCACGTCGGTGCTCATTGCCAAGGATAAACTGGCGATCACAGGCAACGCCCATATCCTCTGGCGCCAGCGGCCCGGTGATGAGAACGTCCGGCTCTACATGGAAAAGTTCGGCGGGCTGGATGAGTCCCACTCGGCGGATCAGACCGCCAGGATCGCCTACGAGAACTACATCAAGGAACCGTTCCGGACGCTCGTGCGCGAGGAGTTCGCCAAGTATGACGGCCTCAGCGTGCCCGATAATCTGGCGGTCATGGGCAAGGACATCGAGGACGCCCTGGCTGCGCGCCTGAAGAATACTCCTTTCGAGGTGCTCCAGGTCGTCATCGGCAACGCCAACCCGCCGGTGAGCGTCCTGGAACAAATCGCGCTGAAGGTGGCTAAGACTCAAGAGGAGCAGCGCAAGAAAACCGAACTCAACATCGCGAACAAGAACAAGGATATCGAGAAGGCCAATGGTGAAGCCGAGGGCGAGCGCGCCCTCGCGGTGGCGACCAAGCGGGCCGAGGCCAACCGGATCCTTAGCGCGTCCATTACCCCGGCCCTGCTCCAGTATCAGGCCATCGAAAACCTCAAGACGGCGCAACGCGTCTATCTTCCGCTCGGGGCGACTGGCCTGCCTTTGGTCGGCGCTCTGCCGGTAGGTGAACCTGTCGCCAGTCCGGCCACCGTTGGCGTCGATCCCCAAAGAAAATAACCTCCGCTAGCTGGGCGAACCCGGGGCGCACAACTATCCGGCGGCACTTTCCTAGCAGTGCATACGGAGGTAGGGGAAAAGTGCCAGCGAGGACGATTGGAGCAGAGAATTCGGTTGCACGGCGACGTTGTGCTACCCGCAACGCAACTCGGCTGACGGGGAGAGGATGCTCGAATTTCCGGCTTGGCAGCGCCGACCGACCAGCCGACGGCTAGGTCCAGCGGAATTTCAGGCAGTCGCGATAGAGGGCCGACCGCTCCATCACCCCGAACTGCTCGGTGAGGAAAAACGCGGTCGAATACTGGTCCTTGATGACCGCCAGTTCGTCCTCCAGGGCGGCCGTCGGCAGGCGGAGCTTCCGTTGCGCCGCAATCTTCCGGCGCTGCTCCTCGAGGCGGACATGCTTGCGTTCGTGCAGCCGCACTTCGATGGGCTGGCGTTGGCGGTAGGCCGCCTTCTGCGCCTTCCTGAGGTCCCTCAGGTTCCGCGTCTGCACGAGCCAGGTCACGAGCGACCAGCGGCAGGCCGCGAAGCAGTTCCGGTCACTGGCCGCTGTGAGGAGCAGGTCAACGAGGAGCAGGATTTGCCGATGCTGATTGAGTTGGTGGCCGGAAGCCTTTTCGCCCGCGAGGTGCTCCGCCGCGAGGCGATACGACGATGGCGCATAAGGCTCTTCGTTCAGATCGAGCGGCGTCCGCCCCCTCCGTTCGAAGGTGCCCAGCTGGATTGCCCCCGTGCGGTGTTAGGATTTCGACCCCCGTGACCAACGCGCCCCAGCCTATGGCCACCCACGAGACGCCCGCCCTGGACGTCTTGACGGTTATGCTTGTAGACGAAGTAGATGCGACCGGACAGCCGGAGCTGGCGCGGGCGAAGAACGACGCCCCCTCCGCCCAAGCCCCGGCAGCTTTTCCCGCCCGCCCTGCACTCCCGGGGCGGGTGCCTGGCCACCGGATCATTACCGCCGGTGGCGGGCCGCCGTGAAATTCGCGGCAATCACTATTCGATATGGTATGAACTGGCGCCGCCATGCAATCTGACCGACTCATCGCCCTTCCCGCCGACCGGACTATTCCTCGCGGGAACGGCGTGGCCAAGTCGGCAGGATCGAACCCCGGCGAGCCGGAATGGTTGGTGCAATTGCTTGCCGAGGTGACCAGTTTGCGGGCGGCCGTCGCCCAATTCCCGCAACTCGTGGCCCAGGCCATCGCGGCTGAGCTCCAGAAAACGGCCGTCGCCCTCTCGAAGGAGGTTGGCACCCGGGAACTCCGTGCCGACCCTGCCGTCGGGGATGCGGAGCAAGGCAAGCGTCTATCGCCGGGTCAAAACCAACAATATCCCGTATCGCAGAGTAGGGCGCCGACTGGTCTTTGACCCTGTCGCCGTCCAAGCGCATCCCGGCTGCTCCGCTCCGACGACGCAAATGGACGCGGTTGAAAAGTTCAACGCCGAGTATAAGCGGATGAAGAAGGCGGCCAAGGAGGCAGCCCGGAAGACTCGTCAGACGGGCGTGTCCAGCCAGTCCCAGGCCGGCACAACGTTGACCGGCCTATTGTCGACCACGACTTGATCCCGCTGTTCCAGGGTGACGATGAGACCCTGGCGTGTTCCGGGCAGGGCGCAGGCCTGGCGCAGGCCCTCCAGCTCCCGGGCGCGATTGAAGGGAGTCAGCTCGGCGCACACCTGAATCGCCCATTCGTCCGTGACAAAGTCACATTCCCAGGCGTCCCGCTCTCCGGCGTAGGCCGGTTTCAGGCCCCGCTGCCGGAGCGAGAGAAACACGGCGTTTTCCAGGCGGTGGCCGACATCGGGGGTGAGGTTCGGCGAATTCACCCGGCGGAGCCCATTGTCGATGGCGTAGTATTTGTTCGGCGCCACCACCCGCTGGCGGAAGGACGGGCTGAACTTCGGGAGCGCGAAGAGGAGGTAGGCGTCCTGCAAAAATTCGAGGTAACGGGACGTCTGCGAGACGGTCGGGATCGCGAGCGCCTTGGTGAGGCGCTGGAACGACAGGGGCTGGCCCGTGTTCGCGAGGAGGAAGAGGACCAGGTTCATCACATGGCGCGCCTCGCGCAGGTGATGCCGCTGGGCGATGTCGCGCTCGACGATGTCCCGCAGGAGCTGCTGGAGGAGCTGCGGATCGCGTTCCCGCAGGTAACCCGGGAAGCCGCCGTGGTCGAGGTAAGCGCTGAGACTGGCGGCTCCCCTGGCTTCCGGCGTGAAGGCGAGGTATTCGGTGTAGGAAAAAGGAAACACCTCGAAGGACTGGTGCCGGCCCGTCAGCTTGGCGCCCAGCTCCCGACCGAGGAGCGAGGCATTGGAGCCGGTGACGCAGAGGCGGTGCCCACGGTCGAGGAGGGTCCGCACCAGCCGCTGCCACTCCGGGAGCTCCTGTATCTCGTCCAAAAAGATGGGGCCCGTGCCCACGAGTTCACCCATGACCTCCAAGAGCGCGGGGAAGTCCTCCGGCCCCATCCCGTAGAGCCGCGTGTCCTCAATATTGAGGTAAAGGGCACCGAGGCGGGGGCGCATGAGCTGGGCCTGGAGGATACTTTTCCCGCACCGGCGGACCCCGGTCAGGACCAAGGCATGCAGGGAATCACCCGCCGGCAGCCGGTGGGCGACGGACCGGGCAATCTCCTGGCCGTGAGTTATCGGCGGATGCTGGTCCCTCAGGACCTCGATCAATGTATTTCGTAATAGCACAGTCTTGTATTATTATGAAATACAGCTCGCTAGTCAAGGACTTTTGCTCTTCTAGGGCGGGGGCCAAGTCCGGCGGGATAGATCGCTCTTTGGAGAAAAATCGGGCTCTCACTTCAAGCATTTTACCTATTTAGTTCAAGGTTTCTATTTTCCAGTTTAGCAAGTAACGTATTACAAACTAGTTCCAAAATAGCTCCTCTACGTACCTAACGTAGCGCTCTATCAGGCTAAGCTACGCCCCGATTCCATCTCTGGTTCTTATACCACTTGGGTCGGCCGCATGCGCAACTGGCACCACGGGTGGAAAAGAACCTCCGACCTATCTTGCGGCCGAAGGGGCACAGACATGGGTTCAACGCCGCGGCTAATCAAGGGAAAAGCGCGGGGCGACCCAACATTGCGGATTATCCGGCGTGCGACCACGGCAGGAGCGGGTTCGCTTTCATCCGCGACTCGCCGACGCCTTGGGCGGCTACTTGCCCAGCGGGATGCTGACGCTGGCACCGGCTCGCGCGGGTTCACCTGTGCCCGCCCCGACCCAACCACGAAAGGTGGAACAACCGGAGAGAACGGCGAGCCCGAGTAGGGAGCAAAGGGCGAGCGATAAAGCACGAACGCAACGTGAACGCATGGTGTTGCTGAGTCAGGCACGGATCTGGCCGGTTCCTTCAATCACGAACTTGTGCGAACAGAGTTCGCGCAGGCCCATCGGGCCGCGGGCGTGGAGGCGGTCGGTGCTTATGCCGATCTCAGCGCCGAAGCCAAACTCGAACCCGTCGGAGAAACGCGTGCTCGCGTTCCAGTAAACTGTCGCGCTGTCGATCTCGGCGAGGAACCGGCGCGCGGCCGGTTCATCGGCGGTCACGATCGCGTCGCTGTGGTTGGAGCTGTCGCGATTGATCGTGGCAATGGCCTCGACGAGGGAGTCGACGACGCGCACGGCGATGATGTAGTCCAGAAACTCTGCCGTATAGTCAGCGGCAGTGGCCGACGTATGCGCGAGGCCGTGCCGGGCGAGGATCGCCGCGCTGGCGGCGTCGCAACGGAGCTCGACGTTGTTGGCGCGGAGGCGGCGCGAGACGGAAGGAAGAAAATTCTCGGCCACACTGCGGTGGACGAGGAGTTGCTCGGCGGCGTTGCAGGCGCTGGGGCGCTGGACCTTCGCGTTGAGCGTTATGGTCTCGGCCATGGCAAGATCGGCGGCGGCATCGACGTAGACGAAGCACACGCCCTTGTAGTGCTTGATGACCGGAATAGTGCTGTTTTCCGCCACGAAGCGAATAAGGCTCTCGCCGCCGCGCGGGATGAGGCAGTGGATGAGCGTGTTGAGCTTCAGGAGCGTGGTCAGCGCGGTGCGGTCCGTCGTGGGGACGAGTTGCACGGCGTCGACCGGCAGGCCGGTGGCGGCGAGTGCTTGGGAGATCAGGGCGGCCAGGGCGGTGTTGGTGTGGAAACACTCCTTGCCGCCGCGGAGGATGCAGGCGTTGCCGCTCTTCAGGCAAAGCGCGGCGCAGTCGATGGTCACATTGGGGCGCGATTCGTAGATGATCCCGATGACGCCGATAGGCACGCGGAGCTTACGAATGCGCAGGCCGTTGGGGCGTGTGAAATCCTCCAACACGTCGCCGACGGGGTCGGGGAGAGCGATGACCGCGCGGACGGACTCGGCGAGGTGGCGCAGTCGGGACGCATTAAGTTCAAGGCGATCGCGCCCCGCCTGGGTGAGAGCCTGGGCCTCAGGGCTGAGGAGGTCCTGCTGGTTGGCGCCCAGCAGTTCGAAATGCGAGGCATCGATTAGCGCGGCGAGTTTGTCCAGCGCGGCATCCTTGGCGACGGTCGGGGCGGTCGCGAGCACGAGCGCCGCGGTGCGGGAGCGCCGGGCGAGAGACGTGACGAGTTCAACGAGGTCGGCGGACATGCGGGCTGAATCTCACGCAAAGCCGCACCGGCGCAAAGGCAAAACTCACTCAAAGATCTTGCTGTGGTTCAGCCGCCAGATGGCGATGGCCATGACCCCGGCGGCGATGCCGGCGAGAATCCCGACGGTGGGGAGAAGTTCGAGCAGCGAGTTGCCGGCCCACAGCACCTGGGCGAAACCTTCCATTGCCCAATAGACAAGAGTGAACTTCGCCAGCGACTGCATGAACTCGGGCATGAAGCTGATGGGGAACCACGCGCCGCCGCAGGCGCTCATCGTCAGCACGAGGAAGGTGGAGAGGCCGTTGGCGGCCTGGGCGTTGGGCGAAACGGCGGCGATCAGCATGCCGAAGGCGGTGCAGGCGGCCGCCGCGGCGGTGCAGACGATGAGGAGATTGCCGAAATGGCCGAAGACATCGATGCCATACATGAGGCGGCCCGCGACAAACAGCGTGGTGAGTTGCACGAGCCCGAGCGCGATGCCGTAGATGAAGCGGCTCCACAGCAATTGCGAGCGGCGCACCGGCGCGGAGAGCAGACGCTGGAAGATACCGGCGTTTTTCTCGTCGAAGAACGCCGCGGAGGAGCCGCTGAGGGCGAAGAGCAGGAACATCATCGCCCAGCCGCCGACGACGCGCGTGGCGGCGGGGCTTTTCACTTCCTTGCCGACCACCTGTTCGTTGTCGATTTTCACGATCTTGGAAAAGAAGTCCTCGGTCGCTTTCTTCTCCGTGGCCGAGGCGGCGGGTGCGTCGAGGCGACGGAGGGTGGGGTCGGCGGGTTTCGGCAGCGAATCGAGGCGGCTCAAGCCGAAATCGCCGGCGGCGATGCGGCGCTGGATCGCGTTCGGGTCTCCCCCGAAGGCGCCCGCCACGGCGCCGGCGATTGAACGGTTGAACTCGTTGAGCCGGCCTACGCCGAGGAAGCTCTTGGCGCGCGCCTGTAGCGACTGGCCGAGCAGCTCGGGGACGTTGGAGAAAATCGTCTTTTGCAGGAGGCCGTTGACAGTCTGGGTCTCGATGTCGCTGCGCGGGTCGGAGAGGATTTTTAGGTGCAGGCCGATGCCGGCCTCGGGGATGAGGTCCTTGGGAATGACCACGGCGAAGCGGAGCTGGCGCTCGTGGATCTGGGCGCGGACGTCCGCCTCGGTGAGCGGGCGCGTGGTCTGGTCGGGCTTGGTGAAGGTGGTGCGGACGTCGAAGGCTTTTTCGGCCTTCAGGGCGTCGACCAGTTTCTGGGCGGCAGGGTTGGTGCTCTCGTTGACGACGCCGAGCCAGATGCCGCGGGGCCCCGTG
>CAIRCN010000060.1 GCA_903877135.1 uncultured Opitutia bacterium | reverse complement strand
GGCTGCGTGAGGTCGTGCAGCCTGTCGCCGAGGCCCGGGCCAGCCGGTGTCTTTCGGCTGATTAGTTTCTGGGTCCAGAACCACAGCGCGAGCGCTACCGCCACGCCGGCGATCCGGAGAAAAATTTCCCAAGCGCGGTTCATGGCAAAATGGCGCCCGGGCGTCGCTCCGCCAGCGACGCTTGCAGCATCGATTCGAGCTGCGTGCGGATGGCTTTCATCAGCGGATCCTCGCCGCCGCGCACCCGTTCCGGGGTGACCTCAATGGCGTCGCCGATGTCAAGCAACGCGCGCAGCGGCACCACTTGTCGCACTCGGTCGGTAACGTCCTCCTCGAAGCGCTCAATGGTTTCGAGGATTCGTTCGGGGGAAGGACTGGCATTGAGATAATGCTCTGGGTAGCAGGCGAGCTGCTGCGCGAGGTAGAGCTGCGCGAGCAGTTTCCAGCGCTGCTCGTTTTCGGTCTCGGTGAGCTGGCCGGCAACCAGGTCGGGCAACAACGCGGTGCGCAGCAGCTTCACACGCGCCACCACGTCGCCGTCGTGCCGACCCTTGAGCCACGCGTCCTCGAGCGGGTAAAGCAGATGGTCGGTCAGCCGGCGGATGCGCTCGGCCATGCCTCCCGCCTGCGGTGAGCCCCAATACTCGATTTCCTTCAGCGCGAGCAAGGCCGCGCCGATGCGCGCGATCCGCTCCACCGGCGGCCGACTGCGATCCGGCCGCCAGCTGAGGCGCTGCTCGATGTCGGCGAGCATCGGATCGATGGTCGCATACAGATCACCCTCAAACAGGTAACGGATGGCGACAGGGTGGATGACGACCCGTCCGGGCGGAGTGGCGGCGGCGCGTTGCCGGGCCGCGGTGCGTGCGATGAGGGCGGTGCCCTCCATCAGGCTGTTAAGCCGGTCGTTATGTCGGGAGATGACGCCCTCGGGAAAAATCACGAGCGGCCGGCGCGCCTCCGTAAGGATCTGCCCCGCGCACTTCAGCGCCTCGCGGTCGAGCCCCTCGCGGTAAATGCTAAACACGCCCGCCCGCGGCAGCAGAAACCGCTGCACGCGGCCCTGCATGAAAAGATGCCAGCTCGCCATGATGTGCACATGGCGGCCCATCGCATAACCCAGGGTGCCGACGACAAACGGATCGCCGGGCCGGCAGTGGTTTGGCGCGAGCATGACGCCGTGCCCAGCCGCGACCGAGGCGGCCAGCTTTTCGACGCCACGAAATTCCACCGAGGTCACGCCCTGGCTGCGCAGGAAACGGCCGCGAAACAGCCGCAACACCGCAGGCCAGAACGTGCCGCGGTGCGGTGGGACGAACTTATACGGCTTGGCGACGACGATGGCTTGCATGAACCGGCGGCGGGTAAACTAGTGCGCCTTCAGACGGAAAAGAAAGCCTCAACGCCGGCCAAAACCACCGCTGCGAAAATCCGTCCTTTGGCTCAGCGGACCCGACAGACCGAAAACATCTCTGGCGCAACAGGCCTATAGCTCAATGGTCAGCGCAGAGTTTGGCCAACCAATGAGTCGCTCACCTGAAAAATAACCAGTCGCTCACCATGTTGTTCGGGGTGAGTTTCATGAGGGAGGCGCGGCGCAGAATTTTCATTTTTTCACTCGTGCCGAACAGCGAGTGGCGCGAGCGTGAGCGCGGCTGCTCGCCGCTCTTTTCTCGTCATGAAAAAAATCCGCTACGGCGTCATCGGCGCCGGTGTCATCGCCAACTACATGGCCCGCGCCTTCACCGAGGGCCGCGATTCGGTCGCCGTCGCGCTGGCCGATGTGAATCAGGAGGCGGCACAAAAGCTCGCCCCTGCGCTCGGGGCCACGCGGATCGTCGCCGACTACCGCAAGATTCTCGCCGATCCTCAGGTCGACGCCGTCTATCTCGCCACGCCACCGTTCCTGCATCGGCCGATGACGCTCGATGCGCTGCGCGCCGGCAAGCATGTCTGCTGCGAAAAACCCTTCATGCTCACGCAGGCCGAAGTGCGCGAGGTCATCGCCGCGCAACAGGCCGCGCCGCACCTCAAGATCAACTGCGCCTCGTCGCGCTACCACAGCGCCGGCACGGCGCTGCGCGCTCGGCAGATTGTAGCGGACGGCGAACTCGGC
>CAIRCN010000059.1 GCA_903877135.1 uncultured Opitutia bacterium | reverse complement strand
GAATGGCGCTTAAGTAAGCCCTAAAGTTTGCTTGTTGAGGCGTTTGCGTCGCTGGGTGCCGGGGATTGTCGTGAAGAGCACTTTGCGGCTGAGCCGTTGCATTTGTCGCAGCGTTGCTTGGACGGTGCGCCAGTTGGCGATGGCCGCTTTGAGCCATTCGTATTGCTCCTTGGATAAGGCCACACAGACGGTCTTGCCTTTGACTTTGCGGGTCCACGGGTAGGAAGGCCCGCCGGGCCCCCCACTGCGGTCTTGGACGTAGCCTTCGCTGAGCCAGCCGATTTTCGCCAGGGTGGCCTTGAGCCGTTCGTATTCACGGAGGTCAGACTGCAAGGCGGCGGAGTGTTTTGGTTCCATTGGCGAAGAAGGTAGCATTGCTGTCAATAAGACGGTATGTCTACCGTCGTATGGCCCACACCCCCTTTTTTCCCGCCTTCCGCGCCCGGCTCGCCTCCTTGGGTCGCGGCGTGGCGCGCACCCTACCGCAGCTGCGGCAGTGCACCTTGAGCCAGATCGAGGCGGCGGTCGGCCGCTTCGTGCCGGCCACGGCGTTCCAGCCGGCGCGCTCCGCGCGCGAGCGGCCCTATTCCCTGCACCGGACCTTCTGGTGCTTTATCTGGCAGATGCTCAACGACCACGCCTCGTGTCGGGAGGTCGTGCGCCAGCTGCAGGCCCTGCTCGTCTTGCACGGCGGTCCGCCGCTCGACGAGGGCAACAGCGGCTACTGTCAGGCCCGCGCCAGGCTGCCGCTCGCATTGCTCGAGGCCACGCTGGCCGACACGGCGCGGGCCGCCGACCATCTGGTCGGTCCGACCGGATTCCTCCAGGGCCGCACCGTCAAAGTCATCGATTGCACCACGCTGACCTTGCCCGACACCGCGGAAAACCAGGCCTTGTATCCCCAGCCAAAATTCCAGCGACCCGGCTGCGGCTTCCCCATCATGAAACTCATGGTCCTCGGCTCCCTGCGCAGCGGCGCCGTGGTGCACACCGTCCGGGGCAACTACTTTCAGAACGAGATGCGCCTGTTCCACGCCGCCCGGCCCACGCTGGCCGCCAACGAGATCGTCATCTACGACCGCGCGGCCGGTCACTTCGTCGGCGCGGCGCAAGTGCGCGCGCAAAACGCCGACCTCATCAGCCGGGTGACCGTGCGCAAAATTGACTGGCGCAAGGGCCGGCGACTGGGCGATGGCGACCGCTTGGTCGAGTGGCACAAGGGCCTGCAGAAGCCGAAGTATCTGTCGTCGGCGGAGTGGGCCCAATTGCCCGATACCTTGACCGTGCGCGTCGTGCGGGTGCGCGTGAGCCAACGCGGGTTTCGCACCCGCGAACTCACGCTGGTGACCACGCTGCTCGACCCGAAACTTTATCCCGCAGCGGACATCGCCCAGGCCTACGTGCGCCGCTGGAAACTGGAACTGTGCCTGGACGATCTAAAAACCACGCTCGGCATGGACCAGTTGCGCTGCAAGAGCCCGGCCATGGTCCACCGCGAGATCCTCGCCCTGCTGATCGCGCACAATCTGGCCCGTTGTATCATGGCGGAGGCTGCGGGCCAGCATGCCGTGCCGCTCGAGCAGATCAGCTTCACTGGCGCGCTCGATGCCTTGCGCCACTTCAGCGCGGCGCTCGCACGCTGTCGCCTCGCGCGTCAACGCCGCCGCGTCTGGGCGGAATTACTCCGCACCCTCGCCGCGGATCTGGTGCCCTTGCGCCCACACCGCCGTGAGCCGCGGGCCGTGAAACGACGACCTAAAGCTTATGCCTTGCTCAACAAACCCCGTCATCTGTACAAAGAATCTCCCCATCGCAATCGCTGGAAACCAACGTGTTCCAATTAAGCGCCATTCGCCTCTGAACTTGTTCTTTGAGTCTGCGTGCCGGCGGGATTTTCGCCGGTGGCGCACTGCTAATTTCGGCTGGGACGCTCGCGAGTTTGCGTCCCCAGCCGTGTGGGTTGCCCCAAAACAGAAACTTTGGTCGTGCGGCGTTTTGCGCGCCCCACGGTCAATTCCACTGGAGCCGCTCCGCACTTAACCGTGCGGCGGGGCAAAGGTGTCCAACCCGTCAGCAATTAGATCGAAAACCAAACTCTCCGCCTTATCCGCGGAGTTTAATACCATGAAAGCAGTCAGTAAATTCGCAGTTATGCTCAGTCTGGTCGCGCTCGCTTCCGTCGCCGCTTCGGCGATGACGGACGAGCAGGCCTATCTCGAGTCGTGCCATAAGGTGCCCGGAGTTCCGGTGCCCGTCTCGGTGGTTGCTCCCACCGTCGGGTCCGAATATTCCGGGGCCACGGTGCAACTTGAATTCATCGTAGATGCCGCCGGCAAGCCGGCCGACATCAGTGTGAAGTCCGCACCGGACAACACGCTGGCGACGGCTGTCGTGCAGGCGGTGAAACAGTGGCGGTTTGCCCCTGCCGAGAAGAACGGTCTGGCGGTGGCGACGAAAGTCGCCCTCCCGGTCAAGATCGTCAGCTCGGCGGTAAGTTATCCGCTGGCGATGAACTAAACTAAGGAAATCACCAGGGGCGTCTCCATTCCGGGGGCGCCCCTGCTAATTTTTTAGGGCGGACACCTTCCGCCCGGTCGATGGCTGCTTGGGTTTTCGCGATCTGCACTTCGACGGTCGCCAGATTGAGCTTCCGCACTTCGCGCCAGGAATCGACCTTTGCCGACAGTTGTTTGTGGATCGAATTGAACTGCCGGGCCGTGATGCGGTGCTCGGTGATGAACCTGCGCTTGGCGTCGGTCAGCTTTTC
>CAIRCN010000058.1 GCA_903877135.1 uncultured Opitutia bacterium | reverse complement strand
TTGCCGTCATGAGCGGAATGGTTCAAGTCGAGGAAGCCCGGGAGTTGGTGGCGCTGGGGATTCCAGACGTGTTGGCGAAGCCGTTCACCCACCAGACGTTGTTTGAAATCGTGCACCGTCGGCTGACTGGGGCCTGATCTCACGACCTACCACGGTCTCGTGAGCCGGCCGCAGTAAATTCGGAAACACGAAATTTCTAGAGCCCTGCGCCGATTTGGCGCTTTGGTATACCGACCGTCAGCGGCACGCCCAACTTCGCCGGGGAACGGATCGGACGGCTGAAAAACCGGCACACCCGTTCCCGAAACGTTCCATTTTGGGACCCGAAATTTTGTGCTGTCGTCTGCGCTGAATGCACGTTCACCTTATCTCGCATCGAGGACCTTAACCTCGTCCGTTTACTCCCATGCCAGTCGCATACCCATTGCCGGAACCGAACCCTGCGGAACGGAAGGCGCGCCAGCCATAGGCCCGGTTCATTGAGACGTTCAACAAAAATGAACGAATATATCCTGCCGATCCAAGGAAACCAGAAGACGGCGACCAGCGACGACGAGTGGGATCGATTTTTCGTCGCGGCGCGCGAAGCAGTGCATTTCGCGGGGGAAGCGAAATCGGCAACCCGCCCGACGGGAGGCTGACCTCAACGTCTAGGCATCAATATGGAAAACCTGGCGACGCACGGAGGTTTTGACGACATAGTGGCGATGGCGGACGAGGCCATGCGACCAACTTGTCTTCGACTTCGAGCGTTGATCGTGTCGTTGCACATTGAAGCATGCGAAGTCGTTTGGCCAAAACACAGGATCGCGAGTTACGGCGTCGGACCGAAGAAAATGACGGAGCACTACGCTTACATTGGTGTTCAGAAGTCGCACGTTAATCTTGGGTTTTACTATGGTGCGAGTCTGCCAGACACCGATGGGCTACTCGAAGGCACAGGGAAGAATTTGCGGCATGTGAAGATTCGCTCGCTGGAATTCGCGGAAAGCTCGGCGGTGAGAGCGTTGCTGAAGACCGCTATCGCTGAGCGTCGTGCGCAACTGGCAAAATGAATCATGAGACCTGAAACGCCGAGCCACTTTCCCGAACCGGCGCCGAGCGCGGTTCATTAAAATGTTGGAGCGAGGACCGAATTGGCGTGTGCCAGAAATCACCGTCAGCGGAACGCCCATCTTCGACGGGAAGCCTGTCGGACGGCTGAAGAACCGGCGCACCCGTTTCCAGAAGGTTCCTTTGCATAACACCCAATTTTGCCGTGTAAATCTGGTCAAGTTGAGGAGAACAGCCGAGGTTTCGGCGCACAGCACTCGCTGGCAAAAATACCCGCGGCCAGACTCGATCAAAGCCCGGCCGCGGGATGTTTATCCACAATTCTGCCCGGGCTAACTCAGCCGAGCAAAGTCTGCCATTGGTTCTCGCGGGCCATGCGCGCGACTTTGAGCGCCCCCGCAGAGACGTAATCCTTGTAGTGATCGCCTAACGTGCGGACTTGCGGACTATCGAAGCCCTCTTCGATCAACTTGGCCTGCAGGGCGACGCCGAAGCCCTTGATCAGGCTCCCGCCACCCGTGATGATCACGTTGCGCAGCAACTCCGACACCATGTCCGGATTTGCCCGTGCGATTAGTTCGCGCGTCATTTCAAAGGTCTTTTGGAGCAAGGCTTCGCAGCCAACGCCAACCTGCGCAGTTACTTCAATCTTCCGTGGTTTGCCGCCAACCATGATCATCGCGATTGCCGGCGTCGCACCATCCTCGGCAAGCACCCACGAGTGGTGCTCCTTGATTTCCCGCACCCGCGAGAGTGTGAGACCCGACTCCGGATACTCCGCCAATATGCGGTCCAGGATGATCTGGTCGGCTGCGTCGCCTGCAAACGGGACGCTCAATTGGTCGTCAACCGTCGGGTAGTGGCCCTGCACCAGACACACGTCCGTGGAGCCCGCGCCGATGTCGATGTAGATCGAGTTGAGCACCGGATCCTGGTAATCGGGGTCGTTTAGTTTTGCTTCGTTGCGCACGCCAAGGGCAGCCAGGAAGGGCTCCGGCACAAATATCACTTTTTGGAAAATTCCGCACACGGCATTGCGCGCATTTTCGCGGGCGCCGAGGTCGGAGCTTGCTGGCATGCCGATCACGGCGCGCGCCTCGCGTCCGGTCGTATGTAGCACGTCGCGCAGGTGGCTGGCGAATGCCGCCGCCGCCGCCGTGTCGTGGATCACGCCGCAACTCAACGGGCGCGCAAGACGGAGGTTGCACTTGTGCTTCAGCGCCATGCGACCGAAGAGCACCTTAGCGTCGCCGGGCAGCACGCCGGGTAACACGTCTTCGTTAGCGTAGCCGACGACGGTGGGGATGAGTTCCTTCGCGAGGATATCGGACGATCCGCGGAGCGACGTTACAACGCTGGAAATATTGGTGCCCCAATCGAGTCCGACGAGCAGGATTTCGGAGGTGGGGCGGGTTGGGGGTGTTTCGAGCACGGCGATATCGCCGGCGGAGTTCTTGGCGGAGTTAGCTTTCATGACTATGATCTGGGTTATGGATTAGTGGATTGTGGACGCTGACAGGGATCGATTCCCTGCTGCGGCCAGGAGTGGCCGATGAGCAGCGGAATGAAAGTGTTGGCGGCGAAACGCCGCGGTGCGCTCGCCCTCTTCGAGGGCGTCGAGCATGTCCGGGATATCGTCGAGCGGAACATTTCGGTTAACATGCACCGATTCGGACATTTCGCCGTGGCGTCCCTTGCCCGGAGCGATTGACTGTAGAACAAGTCGCTTGCAGACTAACGCTGTCGCCACTTCTTGCTGCACACGTGTAAATAGGAGACGCAACTTTTGCTGGCAAACCGCGCTCGGAAGACCCGTGTTCCGTGACCACGGCTCAATCAACTGGGGCAACTCCTGCTGCAGGATCATGATTGCCTCCGGCTCGCGTCTCTCGATGCGCAGCACACACGCTTCTCTCACCGACACCTCAATCGCCCACCACAATTCTTCGGCGGTGCGCGTGAGTGGAGCTACATGCTCGGTGAAACTGGCTTTTGTCATGCAGACAGCAAAAAGCAAAACGTAGGCCACAACTCCTTGGTGCGGCATTAAACATTGTAGTTTAATTATTTATAATAGCGAAAATCAATTTCCTAGGGGAATCGGTCAAAATGAATGACTGCGCCGGCAATTTTTTCTTGATTGATAGACCGGCCCTCAAAACGTGGTTCGGTTGGTATTGCCGAACGCGGTTTAATTTCGAACCAGTGGTTGCTGCTAATTTCAGCCCGCAGCTGGATTTTTTGTTTTCTAAGGATCCCTCTTTGTCGGTATTGGCTTAGAGATCGATGCCACCATTAACTTGCTGCCCTACCATCCAACCAAAAACATTGCGCGCCACCATTAGGTGAACGCCCATTACGAGGTGTTGCTGAGAGGTTGGATTGAGAACACGAGTTGGCATGAGTTCGATGGCCGTTAGCCGTGAGGCAGCCTGGCGCGTTCTTCACCACTTGGCATGCCGGCAATCACCGTGCTACAGTTGGCAGGTGAGGTTCACCTTCTCAAGTATCTCGCCGAACAAAAGGACTTGGATCTGCGCTGAACTGCAGTCTTGGCAAACTCCAAGCGACGCAGCTGGAAGGTAGCCGAAACCTTATGGGCTAATTCCCTACCGATTCAGTCTGGCAGGCCCATCCGCTCGCGCATTTCGGTGTCCCTAAACTCGCGGGCCTGACTGGCCGCCTGTTGCACCGCCCCGAGGACGGAATCAGAGACAACCTTCGCTCCCCATTTGAGCAACGCCGGGTCAATCGTGATGGCCTTAATCCGGCCGGTTCCGGTCACCGTGACCAGCACCATTCCGCCGCCATCCGCAACCTCCATGACCTTTGTGTCGAGCACTGCTTGAAGTGTGTCGATCGAGCACTGCGTTGATAAGGGACGATGAAGAAACCCGAGCATAGGACACAAAACATACACGCGCGCTGCGATTTGCCCAGACCCTGGCGCACAATGAAGCGCCCAGTGTGGATCTAATTCGCTCCACTAATACGAGAAATCGGCTTGCGCTTCACGCCGGAGTCCAAGGCTCGCCGTCGCCTCGGCCAGCCCTGTCCGTCGGCGTTTCAACACTAGAAGGGCGCGGATAGCGTGCCTCATTGCGCGCTTAGCGCCCTGACCGATAAGTCCGACGTGGCGGCGCTATCTCCAGGAAGCTGGCGGGAGGCGACAACCCGCGCTACTCATCGTGACCGAAACTGCCGGTCCAAGGGTTCAAGGGGGACGAGGACCGGAAGCGTTTTACGCCACAGCGGCTGTATGAAGAGCTATGTTGAGCGCGCGGGGAGATGGAAAACCTGCTCAAGCAGCAGGTGCTAGATTTGGAAGCGGCAAGTTGAGCACCCATTTTCTGGCGAGCAACCAACTGCGCTTGTGGCTGGCAAGTTTCGCGTATCTGCTCAAGGAACGGCTGCGCGCCTTGGGCTGTCACGGGACGGAGCTGGCCCGGGCGACGGTGGGCAGCGTCCGGGTGAAGCTCTTGAAGGTGGCGGCGCGGGTGACGGTCAGCGTGCGGCGCTTGTATATCCAGCTCAGCAGCGGCCTATCCGCGGCCGGATTTGTTTCGGCTCTGGCACGCTCGGCTGATGCAGCTGGCGCCCGCGGACGGATAGCCGCAGAGGCCCTCTGCCCCAAAACCGGTGCGCAAATCTCGTCGGGGCGGCGGAGCGTCGGCACGCACTGCCGAAAAACGCCGTTTTCGAACCGGCCTCGCAGCCAGACCACGACAACTGCAAAAAAACCGGACGACGGCCCGCTCTTGCCATATCTGTCGTCAGAAAAATCGAAAAAATCAGTTCACGTATGAAATAACCGGGCTAGCGCTTGTGGAAACGATAGCGGGGCAACCCCCGGCGCGCCTCTCTGTCAACCTTTGTTGGGGCCTTGCAAAGCAACAGAAGCGGAGTGAATGGCAATAAACGGGTGGGCTGTCCTCAAAATAGGGTCATAATAGTCCCAGCGGCCAACAACGGCCCAAGATGAACACGGACGCAGAACCCCTCACCAGCGCCCAACTCCAGGCGGAGCTGGATCGCTGCGTCTTTTGCGAGGAGAAACCCTGTCAGGAAGCCTGCCCAGCGCATTGTTCGCCCGCGGACTTCATCATGGCTGCTCGTGTCGGCGGGAAGTCCGATTTGAGGCGTTCGGCGGCGATGATCATGGGCGCGAACCCGCTCGGATGGATTTGTGGTGTCGTCTGTCCAGAATATTTTTGCATGAAGGCGTGTTCGCGGCGGACATTCGATCGGCCGATCGAGATTCCCGCCGTGCAAGCCGCTGTCTTGAAACGGGCCAACGAAGTCGGTATGGCAAAATTCCGGCGCGCCGAGTTGAACGGCAAAACCGTTGGTGTTGTCGGCGCAGGCCCGGCGGGGTTGGGCGCGGCGAGCGTGCTTGCGCAGCGCGGCTACCGCGTCACAGTTTACGAGCAGCAGAAACGCTCCGGCGGGGCGATGAATCTCATTCCCGACTTTCGCCTGGATAAACGAATCGTCCGTGCCGATCTCGCCTTTCTCAAGAGCCTTGGTGAGGTGGAGTTCAAGCACGGCAATGCCGTTGCCGCTCCTGAAACACTGCTGGCGAAACATGATGCCATCGTGGTGTGCGCCGGCGTGAGCGAGCCCATCAAGCTCAACATCCCCGGCGAGGAACTCGCCTTGGCATGGCAGACGTTTCTGGTGAACCAAAGGAAGCTCAAACTCAAAGGCAAGAAGGTCGTCGTCCTCGGCGGTGGCGCTGTGGCGGCGGATTGCGCGACGATGGCCAAGCGACTCGGTGCGGCCTCGGTCGAGCTGGTCTATCGCCGCCGGCAGCAGGACATGCCGCTGACGCAGTATGAGCGCGACCTGCTGCTGCGGCACGGAGTCGAGATCACCAGTTGTTCCAAGCCGCTCGCAGTGGTTCACCGGGGCAAACACGTCACCGGACTTCGGATTGCACGCATGACGCTTCCCGCGGGCAAGGTGTCGCGTCCGGAAAATTTCGTGGTCAGCGCCAAGGAATCGCCTATTGTCCGCGAGGTCGACCTCGTGATTTCGGCGATCGGCAGCCGGTCGAAACTGCCCGTCACCAAGGCGCGGGGAGTCTTCTACGCCGGCGACATGGTCCTTGGTGCGGCGACCGTCGTGGAGTCGGTCGCAAGCGGCAAGAACGCCGCCGCCGAGGCCGACGCGTTCGTGCGCGGTGAGGCGCGTCCGAAGTTTAAGAATCGCGCCAAGAGTCGGATCATCCTGGCGGGCGTGCCGCTGCACCCCGTGTCGCTCGATGCGGAGTTCTTCGGCCGCAGGATCCGCTCGCCGTTCCTGCTCTCCGCCGCGCCGCATACGGATGGCTACGAGCAGATGCGCAATGCCTACGAGCGCGGCTGGTCTGGCGGCGTGATGAAGACCGCGTTCGACGGCGTGCCGATCCACATTCCGGCCGGCTACATGTTCACGCTCACGCGCTCGACCTACGGCAACTGCGACAACGTTTCCGCCCATCCGCTCGACCGCGTCTGCCGGGAAATAGGTCAATTGGTGCGGGAGTTTCCCCATCGACTGACGCTGGCATCCACGGGTGGGCCGGTCACCGGGCGCGACGAGGAGGATAGACGCGTCTGGCAGGCGAATACCCGCAAGCTGCAGGAAGCCGGCGCGATGGGCATCGAATACAGCCTTTCCTGCCCGCAAGGCGGCGACGGCACGCATGGCGATGTCGTTTCGCAAGACGCTGAACTCACCGCCAAGATCATCGATTGGGTCATGCAGGCGAGCGACGACGACAACCCGAAGCTCTTCAAGCTCACGGCCGCCGTCACTGCGATCCAGCCGATCATCACGGCGATTCAGCGTGTCTTCGCCCGTTATCCGCAGAAGAAGGCGGGTGTCACGCTGGCGAACAGTTTTCCCTCGCTCGCCTTCCGCCCGGCGCTCGGCCGCCATTGGGAGGAGGGCGTCGTCATCGGCATGTCAGGCGAGGGCGTCCTACCGATCAGCAATCTCACGCTCGCCAAGGTTTCGGGCACCGGCATCGCCATCTCCGGCAACGGCGGCGCGATGACCTACAAGGACGCCGCCAACTTCCTCGCCCTCGGCGCGCAAACCGTCCAATTCTGCACCGCGGTGATGAAGTATGGTCTCGGCTACGTGGATGAACTCCATTCCGGCCTCAGCTATCTGATACAGGAGCGCGGGTTTGGCTCGGTAAAGGAACTGATCGGCTCGGCGCTGCCGAATCCCATCACCGACTTTGGCGCACTCTCGCCGACCAAGAAACTTCCGCAAGTCGTCGCCGAACTTTGCCAGCACTGCGGCAACTGTGTTCGCTGCCCCTATCAGGCCATTGCGCTTGATGGCCGCGGCGTCCCGACTTTCGATCCGAGCCATTGCGTCGGCTGCTCGCTCTGCGCGCAGAAATGTTTTGCCGGCGCACTTTCGATGCGCAACCGCTCACCGCAGGAACTGGCCGCGTTGCATGAAGGCTGACCTCATGCCGAAGCCCTTGCTCATCGAAAACGGAACCGTGCTTACCTTGGGTAAGACCTCGAAGGTTCTGCCCGGCTATTCGGTTTTGATCGTGGATGGCCTAGTGGCCAAGGTCGCACCGAAGGCGGCGATCAGGAATTTCCGGGGCAAACGCATCGATGCCACGGGCAAGGTTGTCCTGCCGGGTTTCATCAACGCGCACACGCACTTCTACAGCAGTTTCGCCCGCGGTCTGACCAAGGCGAAACCGTCGCGGGATTTCAACGCGGTGCTCAAGAACCTCTGGTGGCGTCTGGATTCCGCGCTAACCACCGAAGATTGCTATGCGAGTGCACTGGTCGCGCTCCTCGGCTCGATCCGACACGGCACGACGACACTCATTGACCACCATGCGAGCCCTAAGGCAGTGCCCGGATCGCTGCTGGCGATCGAACGCGCCGTGCGCCAGACCGGGTTGCGCGCCTGCCTTTGCTACGAGCTGTCCGACCGTGACGGTGCGCGCATTGCCGGGGAAGGTCTGGCGGAGAATGCGGGGTTTATCCGGCGCTGCCAGCAGCAGGGCGACTCGCAGGTGAAGGCGCTGTTCGGACTGCATGCTTCATTCACGCTTTCCGCCGCCACGCTGGAGCGGGCATCCGCGATCGGCCGCGAACTGCGCACGGGATTCCACATCCATGTGGCGGAGGCGCAGAGCGATCAGGATTGGACGCTGCGCCACTGTGGTCGACGTGTGGTCGATCGGTTGAAGCAATTTGAAATCCTCGGCGCGCGCTCCATCGCCGCGCACTGCATCCACGTCAACCGCCGTGAAATGGACCTGCTCGCCGGAACGAAAACCGCCGTCGTCCACAATCCGCAGTCGAACATGAACAACGCGGTCGGGGTGGCGAACGTCATCGAACTCGTGCAGCGCGGCGCGCTGGTCGGTCTCGGCACCGATGCGATGACGACAAACATGCTTGAGGAACTGCGGGTGGCGCTTTGGGGGCAGCACCTGCGTTCGGAGAACCCGTCCGTCGGTTTTCGCGAGACGACGAGCGCACTGTTGGCCGGTAACCCGAAGATCGCCGAACGTATCTTCGGTCTGCGTCTCGGCGAGATTGCCGAGGGCGGGGCCGGGGACATCGCGATTTTTGATTACGACTCGCCCACTCCGCTGGAGAGCGGAAACGTGCTCGGGCACCTCGTGTTCGGGATTTCGCAGACCGAGGCGGACACGACCATCGTCGGTGGACGCGTGCTGATGGAGAACCGGAAACTCGCGCTGGACCTCGATGAGGCGCGGATCAACGCCCGCGCCCGCGAGCTGGCTGCGGCGCTGTGGAAACGAATTTAACCATGAAAACCAAGAAGCAGGCAACCACCCCGATCACCTACGACCTGATCCATAAACGCGCCAAGGCGATGGAGAAAGATACTACTCGCTTCCTCGCGGACCTCGTGCGGACGCAGTCATTCTCCTCCAAGGAGAAGAACGCCATCGCCCTCATCAAGAAGGAGATGAAGGCGATCGGTTTCGACGGCATCAAGATCGACGGCCTCGGCAACATCATCGGCCGCATCGGCAAGGGCAAACGCGTCATCGCGTTCGACGGCCATGTGGACACCGTTTATCCGGGCGACTTGTCGCAGTGGAAATTCGATCCCTTCAGGCCGTTTGTGAAGGATGGGCAGATTTGGGGTCGCGGCACGGTGGATCAGAAGGGCGGCGTTGCGACGATGATTCACGCCGGCAAGCTAATCAAGGAACTTGGCCTGAACGACCAGTTCACGGTGCTGTTCACCGCCACGGTCATGGAGGAGGATTGCGACGGCCTCTGCTGGCAATACCTCCTGAACGTCGAGAAACTGAAGCCAGAACTCGTCGTCATCACCGAGCCGACGAACATGAACATCTACCGCGGCCATCGCGGTCGCATGGAAATTCGCGTCGAGGTGAAGGGCAAGAGCTGTCACGGCTCTGCGCCGGAGCGTGGCGACAACGCCATCTACAAAATCGCCCGCATCGCGCTGGAGATCGAGAAGCTCAACCAGCGGCTCAAGGACGATCCGTTCCTTGGCAAGGGCACTGTCACGATTTCTGAGGTAACCTCCAACTCGCCGTCGCAATGCGCTGTCGCCGACGGCGCCAGCCTCCACCTCGACCGCCGGCTGACGTTTGGTGAGACGAAAGAGAGCGCGGTCGCCGAGGTGCAGGACGCCGCGGCGCGTGCCGGCTATCCCGACGCGAAAGTCATCGTGCTCACCTACGAGGTCGCCGCCTACACTGGCAAAGTCTATCCGACGGAGAAATACTACCCGACTTGGGTGCTGGATGAGAGTTCGCCCTACCTGAAGAATGCCGTCGCCGCCTATGCCGGCGTCCTCGGAAAGGCGCCGCTTGTCGACAAGTGGACCTTCAGCACAAACGGTATCGCAACCGCCGGCATGAATGGCATCCCGACTTTCGGCCTCGGGCCGGGCAACGAGGTCTTTGCCCACGCGGCTAACGAGGCCTGTCCGATCGAGCACCTGAGCGGCGCGGTGGCGTTCTATGCAGCGCTCGTGGCCAAGCTGAACGGGAAGGTCTAAATGCCACGGTTCCGCTACCAGTGCAGCAGTTGTGGGCAGCGCTTCCGTCGTGAGGAAGTGCGCTATCTCTGCCCGCAGTGCGGGCGCGACTATCGCCCCGGCATGCCGCTGACCGGTGTGCTGGAGGCGCAGTTCGACTACGGCGCGATCCGAAAGAAATTCCGGAAGGACAAGCCCGACTGGAGCCTGTTTTCGGCGGTGGAGAAGCGATTCTTCCCGCCGATCCCAGTCGGCAACACGCCGTTCTTCCAGTCTGTCGCCCTAGGAGACGAACTTGGCTTCGACAGCGTCTGGATCAAGAACGACGGGCTCAATCCCAGCGCCTCGCTCAAGGATCGGGCGTCGTTCCTCGTCGTGGCCGAGGCCAACCGTCTGAAGGAGAGAACCATCGTCGCCGCCTCGACGGGCAACGCCGCCAGCGCCCTCGCGGCGATTTGCGCCGCTGCCGGCAAACGCGCCCTCATTTTTGTCCCGCAGAACGCGCCCAAGGCGAAGCTTGTGCAGATGATTCTCTACGGCGCGACGGTCGTCCCCGTGAAGGGCACGTATGACGACGCGTTCCGGCTCTCGCTCGAATACACGGCAAAGCGCGGCGGATTGAACCGGAACACCGCCTATCACCCGCTCACCATCGAGGGCAAAAAAACCGTTGGACTGGAAATCTGGTGGCAGAACAACTGGCGGGTGCCGGACGCGATTCTGGTTCCCACAGGCGACGGGGTGATCATCGGCGGCGTCCACAAGGCGTTTTGCGACCTGAAGGCTGCGGGCCTAATTCCGCGCTTGCCGCGGCTCTTGTGCGTGCAGGCGGAAAAGTCCAATGCCATTCACCGCTACGTCGAAACGGGTTGTTACGAGAACGCCGCCCATCCGGACACGGTGGCAGACTCAATCTCGGTCTCGATTCCCTCGAATGCGCACCTGGCGCGCCGGGCCGTTCTCGATAGCGGCGGCTTTTCCATCACGGTGAGCGACGACGAGATTCTGGAGGGTCAGCGGATACTGGCGGCCCGAACGGGTGTGTTCGCCGAACCGGCCGCCTCAGCGGTCGTCGCCGCGCTGAAGAAACTGCGCGGGTCAAAGCGTCTGCTGCGCAAAGCGCAAATCGTCCTGCTGATCACAGGTCACGGCCTGAAGGATGTTGAGGCGGCGATGCGCAGCATCGCGCTGCCGGCCGCAGTCGAGCCGGCGCTCGCCGCCATCGAGGCCGCGCTCGAGGCGCGAAGCGCGAAAGGAGTGCGCTGATGTCAAAGTCCGCGGCAAAATGCTGGCGCAATGACGCCTACGCCAAGGTCACGGGCAGGGCGAAGTTCACGGACGACCTGAAGTTCGCGAATGTGCTGCACGCTGTGCCGGTGTATTCTGAGTTTGTCCACGCGCGGATAGTCTCGATTGACACCGCCGCCGCGGAGCAGGCGACTGGCGTGGTTCGCGTGTTGACGGCCCGGGATGTGCCGGGCGTGAACCGCTTCGGCCAGATCATTCGCGACTACCGCATTTTCGCCGACGACAAAATCCGCTACTACGGTGACGTGGTCGCGGTCGTCGTCGCCGAGACGCGCGAGATCGCCATTCACGCAGCGCAGTTGGTGGAGGTGAATGCCGAAGCGCTTCCAGCCGTGCTCGACCCCGAGGCGGCCATGCTGCCGGACGCGCCGCTGGTGCACGAGAACCACGGCTCAAACATCGTTAACACCCACGTTGTCCGGCGCGGCAATGTCGAGGAGGGTTTCAAGCAGGCGGACTTTGTCATCGAGGAGGATTTTCAGACCCAGACGATCGAACACGCCTATATGGAGACCGAAGCGGCGGTGTGCGTGCCGCGCTCGACTGATGGCGTCCTGGAGGTTTACGGGAGCATGCAGCACCCGTTCAGCACACGGCGTTTTGTGGCGGTGTGCCTCGGTGTGGCGCTTTCGGAAGTCGAGGTCATCGGCACGCCGATGGGCGGCGGTTTCGGCGGCAAAGACGACACGGCGGCGGTCGTTTGCGCCCGGACCGCGCTCGCCGCGAAGCTGCTCGGCCGGCCGGTGAAGATGGTTTACCGCCGCGACTGGTCCATGCGCGAAAGCTACAAGCGCCACCCGTATCGCGTGCACTACCGGATGGGTGTCACGAAGGCGGGCGCCATCACGGCGGTGCAATGCCGGATCGTCGCCGACGGCGGCGCCTATTGCTCGGTCACCCCGTGGGTCACGTGGCGCTCGACCGTGCAATGCTGTGGGCCCTATGTCGTCGCGAACGTCCATTGCGACACGTTTGGCGTCTATACGAACAACGTCGTTGCGGGCGCGATGCGGGGCTTCGGCTCGCCGCAGATGAACTTTGTCATCGAGCAGATGGTCGAGATCGCGGCGGAGCGGGTCGGCATTTCGGGAATCGAATTTCGGCGCCGCAACATGGTGCGCCAAGGCAGTGTGACGATCACCGGTCAGAAGCTTGACGGCCACAAGGTCGCGATGGAGCAGGCGCTCGACACCGTCCTCAGCGAAATCAGTTACGAGGAGAAACTGGCTCGGTGCGCGCACGGCCAGGGCGACGACGACGAGCTTTACGGCATTGGCATCGCGATGAGTTACCGGGGAGTGAGTCTCGGGGCCGAGGGCGTGGATTTCTGCGCCGCGATCATCAACGCACAGGCGGACGGGTCGATTCTGCTGGAAGTCGGCGTCCACGAAAACGGCCAAGGCGCGGAGTCCGCGATGGCGTTGATCTGTGCGGAAGAGTTGGGCGTGAATCTGAATCGCATCCGTTACCGGCGTTCCTCGACGTCAAACATCCCTGACAGCGGGACGACCGTAGCGTCGCGCGGCACGATCATGGGCGGCGGGGCGGTGGCGCTGGCGGCGCGCGAACTGAAGAGTAAGATCGCCGAGGCGTTTTGCGCGAAACTCGGCTGCGCGCCGGAGGAGGTGCGGTTCAAGGTTGACGGCATCTGCGGCAAGACCGACGGCGAGCGGATCGGCTTTGCCGACGCGATGCGCCAGATGTGGCAGATGCAGCGGTTTCCGTTTGCGCTCGGCACATTTAAGGCGCCGCGCGTTTCGTGGGATGAGCATACTGGCCAGGGCGACGCGTATTTCACCTGGGTCTACGGCTGCCAGGCGGTGGAGCTGACTGTGAACCGGAAAACCGGCAAGGTGAAGCTCCTGCATGCAGTAGCGGCGCACGACGTTGGCCGCGCTGTGAATCCGGAGATGGTGCGCGGTCAGATTTACGGGGGCATGGCCATGAGCGCCGGCTACGGGCTGCACGAGGAAGTGAAGGCGCATGGTGGCAAGATGACCACGCTCAACCTGAACACATATCGCATTCCGCGTTCGATGGATTTGCCGGAGATGAAGGTGATCCTTATCGAAAACCCCGATCCGGTCTCGCCAACCGGCGCGAAGAGCATTGGCGAACCGGCCAACGAGATCCTCGCCCCGGCGATCGCCAATGCGATCAGCAACGCGACCGGGCGGCGTCACTTCGCGCTGCCCATCCGGTTGGGCGCGCTGCCCGAACCCACAATGTGCGGGGAGGGATGCAAATGAAGCTCCAGGTGAACGGGAGAGAAATCGATGTGCCCGCCGCGGCGCTGGACAAACGCATCGTCGAGTTCCTGCGCGAGGATCTCGACCTCACCGGGGCGAAGAACGCGTGCGACATCGGGGCCTGCGGTGCCTGCACCGTCTTGGTGAACGAGGAGCCGAACCGGATCTGCATCAAGCGGGTGAAGGACTTCGGTGGCCAGCGCATCCTGACGATCGAGGGCCTGGTCGCACCCGACGGGACCCTGCATCCGCTACAGCAGGCGTTCGTCGACTGCGGCGCGATCCAGTGCGGCTACTGCACGCCCGGCATGGTGCTGACCGCGCACGCGCTGCTGCTGAAGAACCCGCGGCCGACGCGCGAGCAGATCCGCCACGCCATTTTCAAGAACCTCTGCCGCTGCACCGGCTACCAGCAAATCATCGACGCGATTGAGCAGGCGGCGCCGCATTATCCGGCCCGTGCGCCGGCGTGATGCATCCGCCGGGAATTTTCCAACAATGAAGACACTAAAACAACAACTGGTTGCACTGAAAAAACTTAAATTCGACAGCTACGGGAAAGACTTCCTGCTAACGTGGGAAAAATCGGCCGACGAACTGCGCGCCGTGGTCGCGCTCGCCGAGCTGTTTTCCGAGATGCACAAGGCCGGCAAGTCGTTCCGCGCCTTCGACACCGGACTGGCGATCTCCGTCTTTCGCGACAACTCGACGCGCACGCGCTTCAGCTTTGCCTCGGCGGCTAACTCGCTGGGACTGGGCCTGGCGGACCTTGACGAGGGAAAATCGCAGATCGCCCATGGCGAGACGGTGCGTGAGACCGCGAACATGATCTCGTTCATGGCCGAGGTGATCGGCATCCGGGACGACATGTATCTCGGTGAGGGTAACCGCTATATGCGTGAGGTTTCCGCCGCCGTGCAGGAAGGCTTCGACAAGGGCGTGCTGCACCAGCGGCCCAACGTGATCAACCTGCAGTGCGACATCGACCATCCGACGCAGGCAATGGCGGACCTGGCGCACCTGAAAAACCACTTCGGCTCGCTGCAGAAACTACGCGGCAAGAAGATTGCGATGAGTTGGGCTTACTCGCCGAGTTACGGCAAGCCGCTGTCCGTGCCGCAGGGCATCATCGGCCTGATGACGCGCTTCGGTATGAACGTGACGTTGGCGCACCCAAAAGGCTACGGCCTGATCCCCGACGTCGTTGAGATCGCGAAGAAGAACGCGGCGGCCAGCGGCGGAAAGTTCGAGATGGTGACAAGCATGGAGGACTCGTTCCGCGACGCGGACATCGTTTACCCGAAGTCGTGGGCACCGTATGGTGTGATGCAGCGCCGGACGCCGCTCCTGCAGAAGGGCGACCACGACGGGTTGAAGGCGCTGGAGAAGGAGTGCCTCGCGAACAATGCGCGCTTCAAGCACTGGGAGTGCGATGAGAAGAAGATGAAGCTCACGCGCGGCGGCGAAGCGCTCTACATGCACTGCCTGCCGGCGGACATCTCGGGTGTGAGCTGCGCCCAAGGCGAGGTCTCGGCGGGAGTGTTCGAGAAATACCGGATCGCGACCTACCGCGAGGCGAGCTACAAGCCCTTTGTCATTGCGGCCATGATCTACCTGGCCCGGGTGAAGTCGCCCTGCGCCGCCCTCAGCAAACTGCTCAAGTAACCCATTGAAAGGCTGACCATGTCCAAGATCATCAAACGTCTGCAACCGGAAGTCATCAAGCGCACCGCGGCCCGTTGCCGCGAGCGCGGGATCGTGCTGCCGACCTTCCGGCAAATGCGGAATCCGGAACTCATCCCCGCCGCCATCAAACGGAAGCTCAAGGGCGTCGGCCTGTGGGACGTGAACCCGGTGAACCTTTTTCGCATCACCTGGAAGAACGACATGAAAACCGGACTCTACGGTGGCGTGAACTATGTCGAGATTCCTCCCGCGATCACCGGCGTGAAGGCGCGGGTCATCGGGCTCGTTGGCAAGTATTTTCCGACGGGTGCGCACAAGGTCGGCGCGGCATTCGGTTGTCTCGTGCCGCGGCTCGTGAGCGGTGAATTTGATCCGGAGAAACACAAGGCCGCATGGCCCTCGACCGGAAACTACTGCCGGGGCGGCGCGTTTGACTGCGCTGTGCTGGGTTGCACCTCGGTCGCCATCTTGCCGCAGGGCATGTCGCGCGAGCGCTTCGAGTGGCTAAAGAAGATCGGGGCGGAGATCATCGCCACGCCGGGTTGCGAATCGAACGTGAAGGAAATTTACGACAAATGCTGGGAGCTGAAACGCGACCCGACTAACGTCATCTTCAACCAGTTCGAGGAGTTTGGGAATCCGATCTTCCACTATAACGTCACGGGGCCGGCGCTTGATGACGCTTTCGTGTCGCTTGGCAAGGATCTGCGTGCGGCGGCCTTCATTTCCGCCACTGGCTCTGCCGGCACGATCGCGGCGGGCGATTACCTGAAGAAGCGGCATCCCGCACTCAAGGTCATCGCCACCGAGGCGCAGCAGTGTCCGACGCTGCTGATGAACGGCTTTGGCGACCATCGGATCGAGGGCATTGGCGACAAGCACATCCCGTGGGTGCACAACGTCCGCAACACTGATGGCGTTGCCGCCATCGATGACGAGGACTGCATGCGCATCCTGCGCCTGTTCAACGAGCCGGCCGGACGCAAGCACCTCACATCACTCGGCGTGACTGCGGCGGAGCTGGCCTCACTGCCCCTCCTGGGCATCTCGGGTATCTGCAACCTGCTTGCCGCCATCAAGACGGCGCGGCACTTCGAACTGACCGAGCGCGATGTGATCTTTACGGTGTTCACCGACTCCACCGAACTCTACGGTTCACGCCTGGAGGAGCTGAAGAAGGAGCGCGGCGCCTACCGGATGGTGGATGCTATTGCCGACTTCGCCGGCCCGCTGGCTCATCAGGGCGTGGATTACTTCAAAGAGCTCACCTATCCGGAGCGGAAGGCGATCCACAACCTGAAGTATTACACATGGGTCGAGCAGCAGGGCAAAACCTGCGAGGAGCTGTCCGCGCAGTGGAATCCCGACTACTGGCGCAAGCTGTTTGAAGACGAGGTGGTCTACTTTGATCGGTTGATCGACGACTTCAACCGGGCGGCCGGCCTGCATTGAGTGAATCCCTCCCGGCAAGTCGGCGCAATCGTCCTTGCCGCTGGGCTAGGACGCAGAATGGGCGGGCCGAAGTGGCGGCTGGAGATCGGCGGACGTTCCTTCCTCGCCCAGATTCTGCAGACGCTGGGCGAGGCTGAGATTGACCGCGTCGTCTGTGTTGCCGGCGGGCAGTTTACTGCGAGTGTGCAGCGCTTGTTTCCCGGCGTTACGGTTGTCACGAACGACAAGCCTGACGAGGGCATGCTTTCGTCGGTCAAGATCGGCTTGGTACCACTGGCGACTCTCGAAGGGGTCCTCACCGTCCACGTGGATCATCCACTGGTGTTGGAAAGCACTTACCGAGCTCTGGTGGCGAAGTTTGGCGACGATCCGGGGGCGGTCGTGAAACCTGTCCATCAGGGACGATCGGGCCATCCGATCCTCATCCCGCAGGGATTATTTAAGGTGATCATGCAGTCGGACAACCGGACCTCGCTGAACGAATTGATCCGGGCCTCAGACCTGCGGCAACTCCTCCTCTGCTGCGACGACCCAGGCATAGTCAATAATCTCAACACGAAGTTGGACCTTGCGGCGGTGGGTCGGTAAGATGCTTGCCAGCGGATTGGGCCTCGGTAGCGATGGCAGGTGTTGCAGAACACCAGCGCGCCTGGGCGCGCTGTTCGGAGCAAAACAGCAAATATGAAGATTTATTTCATGGGCATTGGAGGCACGGCCATGGGCAACGCGGCGTTGCTCGCCCGTGCGGCGGGGCACGAGGTGCTGGGCGCGGACACGGGCGTCTATCCGCCGATGAGCACGGTGCTGGCAGAGGCGGGCGTCGCGCTGCACGAGGGCTACGATCCGGCGCGACTGGAGCGGCTGGCCGCGGACCTTGTCGTCATCGGCAATGCCATGACGCGCGGCAACCCGGAGGTGGAGTGGCTGCTCGACACGCGTGCCTTCGCGTTCACTTCATTGCCGGCGTTGCTCGCCGATTTTGTCCTCAAGGGCCGCAAAAACATCGTTGTGGCGGGCACGCATGGGAAGACCACCACGACGGCGCTGACGGCGTTTCTGCTCCGAGAGAACGGTCGCGACCCCGGCTATCTCATCGGCGGTGTGCCGCAGGATCCGCCGACGGGAAACCATCTTGGTGCGGCGGCTGATCCTTTCGTGATTGAGGGCGACGAATATGACAGCGCGTTCTTCGACAAGCGCAGCAAGTTCATCCATTACGCGCCACACGTCGCCGTGCTAAACAACCTCGAGTTCGACCACGCCGACATCTTTCGCGACCTGGACGACGTGAAGCGGACATTTTTCCACCTGACGCGGATTGTTCCGCGCAACGGCTGGATTGTTATGAACGGCGACGACGCCAACCTCGCCGCGCTCGGGCCGCTCGGTTGGACGCAGGTTGTGCGCGTAGGCACAGGCGAGGGGAACGACTTGCGCATCGCGGATTTCGTCGAGACGGTGGACGGTGCGAGTTTTCGGTTGAACTGGCGCGGGACGCTGTGGGCGGAGGTGGCGTGGGCGCAAACGGGGCTGTTCAACGCCCGCAACGCCGCCATGGCCGCGCTTGCTGCGGGTTTGGCGGTCTCGCCCGAAGACCCCACAGCGCTCCAGCTCGACGCGCTGGCGCAATTCCGCGGCGTGAAGCGCCGGCAGGAGCTGCTGGTCGACACGCCGGCCATCAAGGTCATCGAGGATTTTGGGCATCATCCGACAGCGTTGGCGGCGACACTGCAATCGTTTCGCGCGCGGTTTCCCGGTCACGTCATCCATGCGGCCTTCGAGCCGCGCAGCAACACGTCGCGGACGCGGGTGATGCAGACCGAGTTCATGCGAGCGCTGGCGCTGGCCGATGAGGTTTACCTCGGTCCGGTCGCAAGGGCCGACAAACTGAAACCAGATGAGCGGTTCGACACAGAGACGCTAATGGAATTCCTCAAGACCAAGGGAATCCGCGGCCATACGGCGCCCACCAATTCTGCGCTGCTTGATATTATCATCTCGAGCACCCGTATCGGAACAGGCCGGCCGCAGTTGGTGGTCTTTTTCACCAATGGCTCGTTCGATGGGATAATCCGGCGCTACGTGGCGACCGTGAGTTCGTGACGAGCCTGGACGCGACCGCCGCCGCCTGTCGGCACCAGCAGACGATCGAGTGTGGCAATGAGCGCGGGCAGGTGGACAGGCCTCGTTATGTAGTCGTCCATGCCGGCCTCAAGGCAGCGTTCCCGTGTGCCCTTGTCCGTGAGCCCGGTGACGGCGATGATCGGCACTCGGCGGCCCGAAGCAAGGTGGGCCCGGATATTTTTGGCGGTGGCAAAGCCGTCCAGTCCGGGCATATTCAAATCAAGAAAGATGACATCGTGCCTGGTCTCGGCAAAGAGGGCGCAACCCTCCTCACCGTTGGCGGCAAGGTCGACTTTGCAGCCTTGGCGACGGAGGATGAGCTGGAGCAACTCCCGGTTAAGATTGTCGTCGTCAATCACCAGCGCGCGGATCGCTGGGGCCAGCGGTGCCATGGCCTTAACGAGTGAACGTTCAGCCGGCATGGCGTCACTTGCCCCCGCTTTCACTGTGGGGCAGGCAATCGTGAATGTGAACTTGGTGCCAACTCCGACGGTGCTATGGACTCGGATTTCGCCGCCCATCGCCTCGACCAGACGCTTGCAGATCGCCAAGCCGATCCCGCAGGTGGCGCTGGGCCGCCTGGAGGAGGAGTCGTGACTCTGCGCGAACATCTGAAACAGCTGCGGGAGGCGCTCTGGCGAGATGCCGATGCCGGTGTCAACGACGCTCACCGCGAGTTTGCCGCCGCCGCTCTCAGAGACGGCGGACCATGCGGCTTGGACCGTAATGGAACCAAGTTCGGTATATTTCACCGCGTTGGCCATGAGGTTCAGCAGGATCTGCCGAACCCGTGAGGCATCGCCCAAGAGAGTCAGCGGGCTGCCAAGCCGGTCGCCAAAATGCAGGGTGATCCCTTTACGGGCTGCCTGGGCGGAGGTCATTTCAATCACCTCGCGCACAAGGAGGGAGGGTGACCATGGCTCGCGGGCGAGGACGATTTCGCCGTCCTCGATCTTTGTGAAGTCAAGGAGGCTGTTGACGAGTTCCATCAGGCGCTCTCCGGCGGTGGCGATCGCGGCGACGTAGCGGGTCTGCGTTTCGTCGAGGGAAGTGTCCGAGAGCATATCGGCAAAGCTCATGATGGCGGTCAGGGGAGGGCGCACCTGGTGACCGGTGACTGCGAGGAATTCGCTCTTGGCGGCGCTAGTCATGAGTGCGGCTTCGCGCGCGACCTCCAGCCGTGATTGGGCGCGGCGCCGCACCTCCACCTCGGCTTTGATCACGGTGTGGGAGGCCACGCTGAGCAGCAGGATCGCGATCACGACGAGACTGGTGCCGAGCGTGATCAGGCGGGCGCCGGCAATCGCCTGCACCCAGGCTGCGGCCGGATAGTCGATGCCGACTGCGGCCTCGACGTTGCCTTCGGCGTTCAAAATTGGCGTGAAGGAGGAAACCCACAGGCCCCAGCGGTCGGCCGTGACCTCGGATTCAAATTCACTCGTCCCATGGAGCACGCGGTGGAATTTGTCGGTGGCTTCCTTATAAACCTCGCCAATGGGCGTGCGCTGCTCGCGTTCGCCTTCATAACGGCCATTGTGGTCGTAATCGGTCTCGGAGTCAACGATCAGCCGGATCTGGCCTTTGTCGTCATGGCGGAACGTATAGACATCGGCGATCAGTGGATTGGCCTGCAGCCAGGATTTTTCCGCTTCGATTAGTTCGAGGTAGACAGGATCGTCCGGGGCCGTGGCAAGAGTGATGCGCGCGTGTCCCATCCGCCGTAACTCCTCGGCATAGGTGGGTCCAAATCCTGAGAAAACGGTGACGAGCTGCTGGGTGCGGTCGTGCTGCACCCATTCTGCGAGGAAGCCTGCGACGATGGTGAAACCAGCTGCGAGCAACCAAAGCCATCGGGGTAGATGTAAAGCCGCGTTATGCTGGCGCACACGATAGGCAAAAAACCATCCGCCGGCGGCGACCAGCGCGGTGAACGCCGCGAAATCGGCTCTCCAAGAGAGGAGTTGATGGATTAATTGGATAGGCATGGGGCGGTTTGCCGTTCACGCGTGCAGCCTGACGACCGCCGTTGGCGAACTAGCGGATTGCTGATGTCATCGTCACAGTGCCTACCGGCTTGAGAAAAATCATTGCGCGAAACCGGCAAGACTAATGTCCCGGAGTTGCCGGCACCCGGCCGCGGCAGATTACTGGGCCTGTTTGGCCACCTTGCGCGTCGAGGGCATCTGTCCTACCGGCAGCGCCAATAGATCATAATCCTCGTAGCCGGTAATCCGCACCGAGGCGAAACTACCGGGGGGCAGCGTGATGGGCACATAGACCCGGCCGTCGATGTCGGGGGCGTCGGCTTCGCCGCGGGCGACGCCGGGCTCATCGACGAGGACGCGGAGTTTGCGTCCGACGTAGCCCTTGGAAACTTCATGGGCGATATCGCGTTGGAGCGCCATCGTTCTATGCCAGCGCGCGTCTTTCTGTTTCGGCGTGATCTGGTCGTTCATCTTCGCCGCGCGTGTGCCGTCCTCCTGCGAATATTTGAAGACGCCGAGACGTTCGAACCTTGTCTCCTTGATGAACTGGCAGAGTTCGTCGACGTCGGCTTCGGTCTCGCCGGGGAAGCCAACGATGAAGGTAGTGCGAATGGCGATGCCAGGGATTCCGGTGCGGATACGCTGAAGAAGGTCGCGGATGTAAGTGCCGCTCGTCTCGCGCTGCATCAGGCCAAGCATGCGGTCGCTGATGTGCTGGAGCGGGATGTCGATGTAGCGGGCGACCTTTGGGCACTCGGCGATGGTACGGATGAGCTCGTCGCTCCAGTGCGCCGGGTGTGTGTAGAGGAGGCGGATCCAAAAATCGCCCTCGATGACGTTGAGCTGGCGAAGGAGGGTGGTGAGTGCGGTGCCGCGGGTCGAGTCGACCGGCGTGCGGGGGTTGGGACGCTGATCCCACGTATCCATGCCGAAAAAAGTCGTGTCTTGGGAAATCAGGTTGAGTTCCTTCACGCCCTCTTTGACGAGCTGGCGGGCTTCGGCGACAACGCTCGCGACGGTGCGGCTGCGGTGCCGGCCGCGGATCTGCGGGATGATGCAGAAGGTGCAGGGATGGTTGCAGCCTTCGGCAATCTTGATGTAGGCAAAATGCTTTGGCGTGAGCCGGAAACGCGGTGTGTCGTAGTCAGGGATATAGGTCGACTTTCCCTCTATGAACGAGAGCGGCGCGGCGTTCTTCGCTCGCTCGCTCGCGAAAAGACTCTCGATGATGGGCGCGACCTTGGTGACTTGGTCGAGGCCGATGAAGGCGTCGACCTCGTCGTGCAGCGATGTGGAGAGGTCTTTTGAAAAGCGCTGCGCCATGCAGCCGGCGACGATGAGCTTCTGCTCTTTGCGGCGCTTGGTCATGCCGCGGTTCTGGTGGACCTCAAGGATATGGCTGATCGACTCCTCCTTGGACGAGTCGATGAACGAGCAGGTGTTGACAATGACGACTTCTGCTTTGGCAGCATCGGAAATGACCTGCATGCCGGCCTGATGCAGGTGACCGACCATGATCTCGCTATCGACGAGATTTTTGGCGCACCCGAGGGAGATAAGGCTGACTTTGATCATTTCACGAGACTGGAACCCGCCATGACGGCACGGAACAAAAAACCGCGGCCCGGGGCCGCGGTTGCAGAGAACGGAGAATGGGTGCGGGCGCCTACTTTTTCTTGGCGGCGAGCTTGGTGCGCTCTTTTTTGCGCTTAAGGTAGGCGGCGCGGCGTTTGCGTTTGATGTGCTTGTTCGATTGTTGGCCCATAGTTGAAAGAGGTGTAAGTGACAGAGCATTGGCCTGACGCGATGCGAGTCAAGAGCCGGTCTGCGGCGTGTCCAACGCAGCCACTTCCTGAATAAGACAGGCAACCCCCGCTTGTTGGCTCGATGTGAATGGCCGGCCTGTGCGACCCGCGACGTTTCTATCGGTGTGTATTTCTGCGCGTCAGGCGTAGTCGCGATAGACGGGATTGAACATACGGGAGCGGATATCTTCGGTGATGTCGGCGGGGCGCGCACGGCCGGCGAGACCATCCCGGTAGGCCGCCTCTGCGACCGCCGTGGCGATCTTGAGCGACACTTCGCGGATTTTGGTCAGCGACGGATAGACCCGACCAAGGGCGAGGTCCTCCGGCTCCACGAGCTGAGCGAGCGTGCGGGCGGCGGCGAGGAACATGTCGTCGGTGATTTCGCGCGCTTCGGAGACGAGCGCACCAAGACCGACGCCGGGGAAGATGTAAACGTTGTTGCCCTGGCCGGGGACGTGGCGGTGGCCGTTGAGTTCTACCGGGGGGAAGGGGCTGCCGCTGGCGAAGATCGCGCGGCCGTCCGACCAGCCGTAGGCCTGTTCCGCGGTGCATTCGGCCTTTGAGGTGGGGTTGGACAGCGCGAAGACCACGGGGCGCTTGTTGATCTGTGCCATTGTGGCGACGATTTCTTGGGTGAAAGCCGCGGTCATGCCGGACACGCCGATGAGGGCGGTCGGTCGCAGCGTCTTCACGGCGTCGGTCAGCGTGGCGATGAAGGGGTGGTCGTGGGCGTAGTGGACTTTGTGCGCTGCGAGATGATCGCCGCGGTTTTTGACGACGAGTCCCTTGGAATCGACAAACCAGCAGCGGGCGCGGGCCTGGGTTTCGCTCAAGCCTTCGGCGCAGGCCGCGGTCACAAACAGATCGGCGATGCCCGTGCCGGCCTCGCCGGCGCCGAGAAAAAGGATTTTTTGCTGCGCGAGGCTCCCGCCCGTGAGACGCAGCGCGGCCATCAGCCCCGCGAGCGCAACGGAGGCGGTACCCTGAATGTCGTCGTTGAAACTGCACAGTCGGTGCCGGTAGCCGGAGAGCAGCCGGAAGGCGTTGGTGTTGCCAAAGTCCTCCCACTGGAGGAGCGCCTTGGGAAAAACCTCCTTCACTGCGGTGACGAATTCCTCGATAAACTCGTCATAGACCGCGCCGCGCGCACGCTTTTGCCGGATGCCGATGTAATACGGATGGGTTCGCAGCGCCTCGGTTTCGGTGCCGACGTCGAGCGTGATCGGCAGCGTGTAATAGGGATGCACGCCGGCGCACGCGGTGTAGAGCGAGAGCTTGCCGACGGGAATGCCCATGCCGAGCGGTCCGAGATCGCCGAGTCCGAGAATGCGCTCGCCGTCGGTCACGACGATCAGCCGTGCGCCGGGTTGGGGCCAGTGGCGCAGAATTTCGGCGAGGTGCCCGCGGTCGTTGAGACTGAGAAACAGGCCGCGCGGGCGGCGATAGATGGCGCCGTATTCGAGGCAGGCCTGGCCGACGGTCGGCGTGTAGATGATCGGCACCATCTCCTCGATGTGATCGAGCACAAGCCGGTAAAACAGCACTTCGTTCCGGTTCTGAAGTGCGGTAAGGTAGATGTATTTTTCCAGCGCAGAGGGTTTGCGGCGCAAATTCATTAACGTGCGCTCCACCTGTTCCTCGATGGTGAACACGCGCGGCGGGAGCAGGCCGCGGAGCCCGAGCGCGTCGCGCTCGCGTTCGGTAAACGCCGTGCCCTTGTTCAGGAGCGGCTCGGTGAGCAGATTGGTGCCGCGCTGATGCGGCAGTTCACCCCAAGGCGACAGGCCTTCGAAAGCGTTTTGCGAATTCATGCTGCATCATACTCCGCCCAGCATTGGCTGCCTGCTCGGATTTTGGCGATTGCTGCGCCGATTTTATCCGCGGTCCGCGCCCGGCGCAGGCGCCCGGCCATCCGGGGGCGCAAAGGTCCGCAGGAAAAGCTCCTCGACCTTGCGCCGCGCCCACGGGGTGCGACGGAGAAATTTCAGGCTCGATTTGACGCTTGGGTCGAAATTGAAGCAGCGGATTTCGATCATCCTCCCCAGCTCCGCCCAGCCGTAATAGCCGGCGAGCCGGGTGAGGATCGCTTCGAGGGTGAGGCCATGCAGCGGGTCGTGGGAAGGCGGGTGGGCCATGAGTGCGGGAAGTCGCGGACGTGAAGTGAGACGGTCGAGCGCGGACGGCAAGATCGAACGCGCGCGTTTGCGCTCGTCAGCCGGGGGGGGCCGGCTTTTCACTGCGGGCATGTCTTTGACCTACGCCAAACTCCGCGCCGACATCATCAACGCCATGAAGGCTCGCGACAGCGCGACCCTGCTCGCGCTGCGCACCGCGGACGCGGCGGTCAAGCGCGCCGCGATGGACGCCAACAAAGATATCGACGAGGCGCTCGCGGTCGCGACGCTGCGCAGGGCCGTGAAGAATCTCACCGACGCCAAGGCCGAGTTTGCCAAGGGCGGGCGCGCCGACCTCGTGGCGACCAACGAGGCGGAAATTCGTCTCCTCGAAAAGTATCTTCCGCAAGGGCTGGATGCCGCGCGGCTTGAGGCGCTGGTGACCGAGGTCATCGCCGCGACCGGCGCGCAGACGAAAAAGGAGATGGGCAAGGTGATCGGCGCCCTCAGGCAGCGGCCCGAGGCCGCGCTCATCGACTTTGGCGCGGCCAGCAAGATCGTGCAGGCGAAGTTGCCCTGACCGGCTTGGCCGCTCGGCGGTGCTGCTCAGTCGTCATCCAACTCGTAAGCGATGCCGGTGATTTTCAACTCCTGCTGTCCCGCGGGCGTCCTGAACTTTACCCGATCGCCGAGCCTCGCCTGATGCAGCGCGCGAGCGATAGGCGTGAGCCAGCTCACCCAGCCGCGTTCCAAGTCAATCTCGTTCACGCCGACAATGCGGTAGCGCGACACGGCGCCCTGAGGGTCGCGGACGGTCACGGTCGCGCCAAACCTCACTTGATCGTGCGGCGGCGGAGAGGGTGGAACAACTTCGGCGGATACCAAGCTCAGCCGAAGATAACGGATGCGCTGATCGAGCCGCTGCAGTTCTCGTTTGGCGTCAGGACCGTCCTGCGCGGCGGCGAGTGGCGGGCGCGCCTCATGCTCAAGCCGCACGAGTTCCGTTCGTAAACGGCGGGCCCCGCCGGGCGTCAGGTAGTTTTTAGCCCCGGGCGGCAGCATGACTGCCAGCGACAATCCGACCGGATCATCGGGAACCTCATCGTCCTCTCGCACAAATGCCCTGCTCATGACACCGGGAAACAAACCCGAAGCGCGGGCGAAACACAAGGTTCAGTGCGCAAGTCGGGTGGTTGTTGTGCGGCGCTGTCAGGCGGTCGGCACCAGGCTGCTCTTGTCCCGGTCCAGCATCACCACGAGGTCGCGGGTGCGGGAGTCCGGCGTCACGTTTACGCGAACGAGCCGGCCGTCCTTGAGTTCACCTTCAACGATGGTCTGACGGGGCAGGTGGAGCTTGAAATTCACATTCCAGCGATCCGCGGGCCAGGCGGGAAACAGCAGGATTTTCTCCCCGACCGTTTGCACGAGCATGACCTGAAGCGCGAGTTGGGTGACGCTCCCGTGGTCGAAGTCCGGCACCCAGTCGTAGTTTGGCCCCCAGAAGCCCCGGAAACGCTCAGCAAAATTGCCGCTATCGGTGTAGTTTTTTTGGACGTAATAAGCGGCGGTCTCGGTGAGTCCAAGCAGCGCGGCCTGCACAGCGTCCTGCCGCCAGCCGCCGGTGTCGGGGAACATGCGGTGAGTGAAGGTCAACTGGGCGGTTTCGAGATCGGGTCGGCCGAGGCCGTAGAGTTTAAAGGGGAAGACGGCGTAGAGTTCGGCGTTTTCGGAGTTGTTGGGCACCGGCTCGTGCTTTGCCGCGGGTAGCAGCTTCAGGCGGCCGTCGCACTTGGCCATGGGGAGCGCTGGCAGCCGGGCCGCGAGAGCGCGCCACGAAGAGAGGTCGGCAGCGGTGACATGTGCCGCGGGCAGCGCCTGGAGCCGGGGGAGAAGGTAATGCAGCGCGGCGGTCTCGGGCATCGGGTTCTCAGCCTCCCACCACGTCTCGAGTGCCTGGGCGGGAGCGAAATGGAGTTTGCCGTGCGCGTCGTCCGGGTAGTGCAGGGCGTAGAACGTGAGCGCGGCCCGCGCGATTGGAAGCAATTCGTTTTCGAGGAGAGCCACGTTGCCAGTGTGGGCGAAGGTTTCGAGCATCAGCGCCACGAGTTCCAAACCGCTGGTCCAGTAGCGACGGATGTAGCGGTTCTCCACGTCGTCGTGCGCTTTGCCGGTGCGATCCCAGCCGTAGTTTGAGGGCAGGTGAGTGCCCCAGAAGTAGAGCGTCTCCGGGAAAAACGCGCCACTGTGGCCGAACCAAGTCAGCGTGCGATGCTCGGCGAGCGGCAGCATGTCGCGATACATGCGGAAAAGGGGCTGCATGAGCTCATAGTCGCCGTGAGCGAGCATCGACCAGTAGATCAGGCGTGTGTTCTGAAACCAGTAGCCGCCGCCCCAGCGCCGGTAGTCCGCGTCGAAATTCTCGTCCTTGAGAGCCCAGTCGGCGGTGAACAAGCCGCCGTTGAATTTTACCGGGTAGAGTCCGCGGCCGCAGCAGGCAACCAGGTAGCGTTGCCACGCGGACTGCTGCGAAATCAGCGCGGCGTTGCCCCAGTCGGGTCCGCGGGAATCGAGGCGGATGTAGCTGCGCTCCCAGAAATCTTTCCACCATTGCCGATGATCGCGCCAAAGATCGGCGGACGTCATTGCGGCGGTGGCGGTGGATTTGCTTCGCACCTGCGCGACCCACTGCGCCGTGGTGGTGGTCTGGGCCGCATGGGCGCAGACGGTGAGCGTGGCGGCGGTCGTCGGGGCAGCTGTCACCAGCGAGCGCTCGTCGAGCTTTGTGAATCCCGCGCCAGCGAGACATCCGCCGAAGGTGTGGTGCAGGAGCGGGTCGGCCGACGTTGCCTTGAGGTCGCCTAGTGCCTGCTGATCGAGGCAGAGCGGCCAGATCGAGGACTCGTTGCGCTGATACCAGACCACGGTGTCGGTGCCATCGCGCACGATCTGGTCCGGCAGGGCGACGAGCTTGATCGGGCCACCTTCTAAACCGCACGCGGCGTGGGCTTCCTTTTCGCCGATGGCACGGGCTTGCGTGCGCCACGGGTCGAGGCTCGCGCGCACCGCGACGGGCTGGGCGCTGCTCACCTCGACGACAAGGCGCGGCCAGTGCGCGTCGACCCAGAGCCGCAGGGTGACATTCCCGATTGAAATGATGATGGAGGCGTCTGTGAGCGAGAGTTTTTGCTCAAACTTGGCGCCGCCTTCGAGGAGCGCGGGTTGCAGGGAGATGCGTAGCCGGCCGATTTTGAGCAGGCGTCCGAGGTGGTCCCACGCGTCGTTCTTCGCGAGGTAAAGCACCACATCGCCGGAAGGCTCGACCCAGACGTTAGCCGCTAAATCGCCGTTGCCGAGCGGCAGGGAGCCGGCGGAAGTGGGGCTGGGGGTATCCCAAGTGATGTCGCCGATCATGGGGGCGGGGTGCGATTACTCTGCGAGAATCCGGTCGATAAGATCGAGTTCCTCACGGGTGAACGGCGCGGATTTCAGGGCGCCGAGGTTGTCCTCGATCTGGCTGACTTTGCTGGCGCCGATGAGCGCGGTCGTGATAACGGGGTCCCGCAGGACCCAGGCGAGGGCCATCTGGGCGAGCGACTGGCCGCGGGCGCGGGCATGGGTGTTGAGTTGGCTGACCTTGGCGAGGAGCGCGGGGGTGATGCGGTCGGCTTTAAGGAAACCATGCGGCTTGGCGGCGCGGGCGTCTGCAGGGATGCCGACGAGGTAGCGGTCGGTGAGCAGACCCTGTGCGAGCGGGCAGAACGGGATGCAGCCGATGCCCTCCGCCGCGAGCACGTCGGTCAGGCTTCTTTCGATCCAACGATCAAACATGTGGTAAACCGGCTGGTGGATCAGGCATGGCACGCCCATTTCGCGGAGGAGTTTGGCCGCTCGGGCCGTCTGTTCGGCGCTGTAGCTGGAGATGCCGGCGTAGAGCGCTTTGCCGCTGCGAACGGCGTGTGCGAGGGCGCCCATGGTTTCTTCCAGCGGCGTCTCCGGATCAGGGCGGTGCGAGTAGAAAAGATCCACGTTGTTCAAGCCCAGGCGGCGCAGGCTTTGGTCCAGCGAGGACAGCAGATATTTGCGCGAGCCCCATTCACCGTAGGGCCCGGCCCACATGCCATAACCGGCCTTGGTGGAGATGAAGAGTTCGTCGCGATAGCCGGTGAGGTCGTCGCGCAGAATTTTGCCGAAGTTTCCCTCGGCGGAGCCCGGTGGCGGGCCGTAGTTGTTCGCCAGATCGAAATGCGTGATGCCGAGATCGAAGGCCCGCAGCACGAGGGCGCGCGCGTTGGCGAAGGAGTCGACGCCGCCGAAGTTGTGCCAGAGGCCCAAGGAGATCGCGGGAAGTTTCACCCCGCTGCGTCCGCAACGGCGGTAAAGGGAGGGGTTGTCGTAGCGGGTGACGGCAGGGACGTGAGGCATGGATAACCTTGTTTGGCGGCAACATTGTTATATTGGAGCCGGCATGTCGATGTTCATGAGCAGCGCACACCGACGCGGTGGCAAAAGCTCGCAAATGGCCGGGGTTTCTCGAATATAAGTCTACGCCGTCGGGGAAACGATCTTTCCGCAGGCGAAAACAACTACAGCCCTAAACATAATAGATACCATGGCCAAAACACAAAATTCCCAGAAACAGACAAAGAAACAGCCGTTGAAAACTGCGGCAGAGAAAAGAGCCGCCAAGCGCGACAAGAAAAATGCCCGCTGAACGCAGCTGATTTTTTGGACAGCGTTCGCACTCACGCTTCAGGCCGCACCGTCTGAAGCTTTTTTGTCACGAACTTTGGGGCCACGTTTCGTAAGGGGAGCGTCGCATAATTGGCCCCGACCGTTTTCCTCGTGCCCAGCCCCGATTGAACGCTCCCCCTACCGATGAAAACCACCGCCGCCGAAATTTACACCGCCTTCGCCCCACTGGGTCTCGTCAAGGAAATGGTCGGGCCGGACCAGCCTGTCCACCGGATCGCGCCCATCGAGGATTGCGGGCCGGGCGACTTGGTTTTCGTGGACAAGCCGAAGTTCGCGATTCTGGTGGCGCAGCGCCGACCAGCGGTGGTTGTGACATCGTTCAAGCTAAAGACGCTTTTTGCCGACCGCGGCGACATGACCCTTTTGCTCACCGCGAACGTGAATCTTGCTCAGGCTCTGATCAAACAGCGGTATGCCGGCCGCCAGTTCGATGCCGCCGGCTGGCCGCAAATCCATCGCTCGGCGGTCGTCCACGAGACGGCCATGCTGGCGGCGACGGCCGTGGTGGAGCCGCGCGCCGTGATCGGCCGAAACGTGCGACTAGGCGAGCGAACCCGGATCATGGCAGGGGCGGTCGTTGAGCACGATGCACAGGTGGGGAGCGACACCGTGGTGCATCCCAATGCCGTGATCGGTTATGCCTGCTTGGTGGGCAGCGAATCCGTCATAGGCGCTGGTGCCGTGATCGGTTCCGAGGGGTATGGTTTTGCCCAGGACCAGCAGGGAAAGAGCCACCCGATTCCGCAAACGGGCAACGTTGTTCTCGGCGACCGTGTGCGCGTGGGCGCGAATTGCTGCATTGACCGCGCCGCCTATCGCACGACCCGCATTGGCGCCGGCACGAAATTGGACAACCTTTGCCACATCGCCCACAACGTCGAGATCGGAGAGGACTGCCTGCTCACTTCGATGTTCTGCGTGGCGGGGTCCACGACCATTGGCAACCGGGTCATGGCGAGCGGACAGACGGGCGTCCTGGATCACCTGAAAATTTGTGACAACGCCGTCCTTCTCCATCGCGCCGGAGTCACGGCAGACATTGATCAACCCGGCGCCTACGCCGGGCTTCCCGTGCAGCCGCTCAAGGAATACCTGCGCAACACCGCCGTGTTTCGGATGCTGGCGGATTTACGCCAGCGGCTGTTGGCCCTGGAGCGTCGGGATGGTCCACCGGATCAATAGCGGCAGCCTTTGCTCCTGCGCTCAGGTTAGAGCTATTGGCTGGCGAGCTTTTCGTAAGTTATGACGGCTGCACCCGGTCGTACGGTGATCGTGAGTTTGATCCCGGCTTCCAACAATTCGCGGCCTGTGATTGTCCGTGGCGCAGCGGGGTGATCGAGATCGGCGAGGCGATAACGCGCGGCGGGATCGAGGCCGCGGAGCCTGACCTGCGCGGTTTCGTAGATGCTTTCGGTGCGCCGAAAAGCCTGCACGACGCCGCGACCGACCTCGGGCCGGTCAAACTGCCATGCGACCCAGACGTCAGCTCCCAGACTGCAGGGCGTGAGCGGATAGAAATCGCCCGAGTAATTCTCCGCGTAGCCCCGCCACTCGCGGACCGCGCGGCGCAAGTCGTCGTAGGGCAGGGTGCGGTCCCGCACATCCCACGAGGAAATGATCAGCGGGCAGGCAAAGTTGCTGCGCAGCTCGTAGCGGGAGAACTGCCGCGGCCCGGTGGCGGTGCCACAGAACGGCAGCCAGAGCGCAAGGCCGTAGGTCTGGCACTGGTTGGAGACAATATCGTAGCAGTAATCGGATCGCCAGAACGGCAGCGACCGGCGCATGGACTCGAGGTCGATGCGCGACCCGCCGCCCGCGCAGGAATCGATGATCAGCCCCGGATGCCGGCGCTGCACCTCGTCATAATGGGCGAGATAGCCCACCACGTGGTGGTTTTCCGTGATGCCCTGCCGGTCCTCGGCGTCGTTGCTGCGCCAGATCTCCACGGGCTCGAGCACGTTAAAATCATGTCGGTAGACGTCGATGCCCTCCTCCGTCACTAGCCCGTCGACCAAGTCGGTCAACCAGGCCTGGGCGGCGGGATTGTCGAGGTAGAGCAGCTTCGAAAGCCGCTTGGAAATGTGATTGGCCAGGAGCCAATCCGGGTGCGCAGCATAGAGCGAGTTGCTCGGCATCACCCGTTCCGGCTCGAACCACACGATCGACTTGATGCCGAGGGCGTGGGCGTGGTCCGTGATGCTGCGCAGCCCGCGGGGAAATCGCTTGGGGTCCGCCTGCCAGACCACCGGCTCCTGCCAGCGGCCGTTGTTCACATACCAGCCGGCGTCCATCCACCAATAGTCGATTGGCAATCGCTCCTCACGGTAGCGGTTGATGAAGGTGAGCTGGTTCGCCTCGTCGGCCCGCACCATGTTGTCGAACTGTTCCCCGGCCGTGGCCGCGTAGATCGGCTTCGGCGGCCGCCCGCCGGACACCGGCAGATTGTGTGCGATCATCCAGCGGCGCCAGGTGTTTTGCGCCCCGATCCAGTCGCCATGCCAGAATTGCAGGACCATGAGGGGTGTGCGGATCTCTTCGCCGGGATGCAGCCGCAGGTGGGTGAGTTCCTGCCCGGCCATAACGCGGACGCCGTTCTTTTCATCGCGGGCGAACTCCGCTGCCCAGGCCCCGGGCCAGCCCACGACGACAATGACACCCGCATGGTCGCCGCGCTCGAGATTGAAATAGGGCATGACGTCGGCGCAGGCCCGGCCCTTGTTTGGCGTGAAGCGTTTCGTCTGCCCGGGCTCGAGCCGGCTCTCCTGCGGCATGAAATCGCTCGGCGAGTTCGGATAAAAGGTCCCGAACTCGTGGTGCAACAGAAACTCGTACGTGCCCTGCCGCTCCCAACGGACATCGAGCGCGTGAATGCCCGCGATTACCGGGGTGTCGCCCGTTCCGTGGTTTTTGAAATATACCGTCCATTCGACCGTGGGGAAATCCCGGTAGATGACGGCGACGCAGCGAACCTCAAGGCCAGTCTTGGGGTCCGTGAAACAGACGACCGCCTCTTCTCGCTGTGCATCCAGTGCCCGTCGCGTATAGCGCACCTCCCAGCCCGGCAGGAGTTCCCCGGACAACCGGCCGTCGTAGGTAAACGAAAATGGAGGATGACTCGCCGCAGCCCCGGGCCCCGTCGGCAGAAATTGCTCAAACCAAAGGCGCGCCTCGGAAAACGCCCCTGCCGCCGGAGGAGAGGCGGGAGCCGCAGGCTGCGCCACGACTGAAACCAGACTGATCGCCCAGAGGAATAAGAACGGGAGGCGGGGCACGCGGAACGAACTACGGCGCACGCATGGCAGTGGCAAGCCGCAAGCTCAAATTTCCTGCTTCGTCACCACATTGCTCGTCTCGACGTGCGTTATCTTTTTATCCGGGTCGGACACCATTTCCGCGACGTTTTCTGCGCAGACGTTATACATCGTCAACCGGTCGATTTTTGCGTGCTTCCCTTCGGTCGCGATGAACACAACCCGCTTGTTCTTCGCGCAATAAATCTCGCTGTTTCTCACCACTAGGTGCCGGACATGCCCGCTGGCCCGGATGTAGGGGCGCGTCTGGGCGGCCTCGCCCGAGTCCTGGATGTGCAATCCATCGATCACCAGCGATTCGACCTCGGCGGGCGTGTCTCCCATGTCCGGGATGTCCGTTTTGCCCTCCAGATGGACGAGGTAGCGGTCATCGACCGGATCGTGATACTGGACGTTTCTTAGTGTCAGGCTTCGGTGACGACCGGAGATGCGGAACAGAAACGGCTCGGTGTAGGTGTAGTTCGCCTTGGTCTGGCGCAGGTCGATGTTTTCAAAAACGATGGAGCCGAAATTCCCCTGCAGGCCCTTCCGTTTGTAGTCCCAGGCGCTAAGATAGAAACCGAAGCTGCGATAGTTGCCGCTCACGTTGCGGATGGTGATGCGGTCCTGCAGGCTTTCGCGCGAGAGGATGCGCACGACCTGCGCGGCGTCGTCCACCATCACGGTGTCGATCAGCACGTCGGTGATCGGGCCGACCGTGGCGTAGGGGTGGGCCCAGCTCTTTTCCCCGTTGGTCTCCTCGTCGCCGTTGAGCGCGATGAAATCGTCGCCGGTGCAGCCCTGGATGTTGCGCAGCACAAGAAACCGGCCCGGCCCTTGCAGATGGATGCCGTCCTGATTGCCGGCGTGGATGAAGCCCGGCAGCTCCAGCCGGATGTTCTCCATGGTCACCTTCAGCCAGTTGGTGATGAGGAACGCAAAAGTCCGCTGGTCGCGCACGGTCACGTCGCGCACGAGTAGGTTCTCGACGCCAAAGAAGGCGATGGCGACGACGAGGCGTTCGGCCTTCGAGTAATGCACCTCGGCGGGCACATGATGCGCCTGCTGACGGCAGTTCTGGTTGTAGGTGCCACCAAGCAGCGTGATGTTACAATCGACGATCTCACTGGCAGAAGGGTTTGCGTTGATCAGCAGCGCACAGTCGGAATGACCGGCCTGATAAAAACCGCACTCCTTGTTGAGGCACTCGATCGTCGTGTTGGAATAGACCTTGAGGGCGGTGATCAGCGCCGCGCCGTCCATCACCAGATGGACGCCACCGCAGTCCCTGGCCACGTCCAGGGCCTTTTGCAGCGCGGCGGTGTCGTCCGTCCCTCCACCGGTGGCCACATTGCTGTCTAAACGCGCGCCAGCCTGACTAGCATGGATGATTTTCGTGATCATGTCTGTTTTTCTCTAACTCCATTGGTGGGAAACTGAGCTGAAGACTCCAACTACGGGTGGCACAGATCGACGCGGATGGGAAACATATTGGAGCACTTTGGCAGGGAGAGAGACGAAGTTCACAGAGCGAACCTAGCCGATGATCTGTGCGGTCTTGTGGACGAGGCGGGGCAGGACGGGCGGGCGACGAAAGCATTTACCCGTTCGGGCATCTTCTGCGGCACCGCAGTTTGGATGAGTTTCAGAAGTTCTAGAACGTGCTAACGTGACGAGATCCTTGAGCGCACGATGCTCCAGCGTCGGTCCCAACGGGACCCGCATTACTTCCCCCATCGGTCGCCCACGCTCGTTCGCCAGATCACAGCGAAAACATTGTGACCGGTCTTTTCCAATAAAATGGCCCACTGACATCGCCGAGGCCGGTCAGAAATTCTTCACGTAGATCATACCATTGGCATCGACGAAAATGAGGCTATCAGGCGTCACTCTTAGCAGCCGCACATTGAGTGCGTAGTCGACGACATCGTTCACGCGGTAAACGCGGTCATTCATCAGGACCTTACTTTCTTTTCCAGAAAAACGGATACCCGCGACACGGACGGAATCGACGAAGACTTGAATCCGCGAGTCAAACTTGGATGCCGCTGTGGTCGCAGGAGCCGGGGGCGTAATCTCGCGCGGCTGAATTACTCCGGCCGAATTCTGGTTTGGGGCCACAGTCACGTCAGTGGGCTTTGCGGATTTATCTGGTAGAGGCGGGGATAAAATCGCCACCGCTGGAGCGGAACTGTTATCTACTGGCGGCGAGACTTGTGGTTGTGAATTCTCGTGTGTGTTATCGGCGGTAGGAGCCGAGGCGAGTTGAGTCGGCTCGATCGCCGGCTTGGGCAGTGTGATAGCAGGGGCGACGATAACAGGGTTCGTGCCGGTGAGATTGGGCGCCAAAGCAGGCTTCGTCACTTTGGGCCCGGGAACGTGACTGGGTGCGCGGTTCATGAAATAGCCGGTAAAAACGGCGGAAAGGACGATCAACACGGTAGCCGCAGCAAGGATCAGGAGGAGAGTCTTCGCCGGCATAGCCTGGCCGCGTTTCACGATGCGGACCGGGCTCGTGCCGCCCGGCATCGGCGGAGCGGTGTAATTGCCCTGCTGTTCCGCCCGCAAACGTTGGGCTTTTTTCAGAGCTTCGTTGATCAGGCTCATGGGCTGCTGGCGCTCAGGTGGTAAGGTTCTCCATGTCACGCACGGCGCGCCGCACGTCCCAATAGTTGACCTCGTCCGATGCACGGATGAACGCCGAGAGCAGCGCCTTGTCACATAGATTATTGACGACGCGCGGAATTCCCCGACTGCCGCGGTGGAGCGCGCGGTGCGCCCAGGTGGTAAAGTTAGGCCGGCCGGTGCCGCCGGCAAGTGTCAGGCGGTGCTGGATATAGTGCTGCACATCCATCGCCGAGAGCGGATGCAGTTCGTAATGTACCAGGATTCGTTGGCGGAGCTGGCGCAACTCCTCACGGGCGAGCACTTCTTTCAGCTCGGGCTGGCCCAGGAGCACAATCTGGAGAAGCTTCTGCTGGTCGGTCTCCAGATTGGACAGGAGGCGGATTTGTTCCAGTACCTCGAATTTAAGATTTTGTGCCTCGTCGATGATTAGCACGATGTCGCGACCGCGGTGGATGCGCTCCAGCAGCACGCGGTTCATCTGCGCGACGAGATCGGCTTGGCTCCGCGCGAGCTTGGCCTCGCCGAGTTCAGTAAGGATCGCCTTCAGCATCTGCGTCTCGGTGACGCGTGGGTTCAGGATGAGCGCAGTGTCGTAGTGCGCGGGGTCGAGCTCGTTGAGGAACCGCCGGCAGAGGGTGGTTTTGCCGCAGCCCACCTCGCCGACGAGCACGATAAAGCCCTTTTTCTCTCGCACTCCGTATTTCAGGTGTTGCAAGGCCTCTTGGTGGGTGGGACTGAGGTAGAGAAACCGGGGGTCGGGGGTGATGTTGAAGGGCATCTCCTTAAACCCATAAAAGCTCTGATACATGCGGAAGCTGACGTTGGGGAGGCTCCCGCGAAAAGGCACGTCAAATTCGCGTCTGGTTGCGTCGCAAATTGAATTGCGTGCAGGCCGGCCCGCCGCGTTAGCTGCGGTTTCCTCCGTGAATTTCCGTCGTCTCATCCTCAGCCTGTTTTGCGTGCTCTTCCTTGGCATCGGGGTCGCCTCGGGCATGTTTTTCTGGGAGGCGCGCGAGGAATACAATCGCCTGAAGGCGATCGAGGCGGCCAGCGCGCGGCGTTTTGCGGAGGTGGAGGCGCGGCTGCGGGAACAGGAAAAGATCCTCGATCGATTGCGCAACGACCCCGCCTTTGTCGAAAGAGTCATCCGCCGCCGGCTCGGCTACGCGAAGCCCGACGAATTCATCTTTCGGTTTCCGGAGTGAGCCCTTTCACTCCCGCACCCCTTCCTCATGCCCAATCTGCATCCCGTCATCGACCGTTTTCACCGCGCCGGCCAGGGCCAGGTGTTCGCGTTCTTCGACGCGCTCGCCGGTGACGCGCAACGCGCCCTGCTGGAGCAGGCGGCCGAGATCGACTTGGACGAAGTGGCGCGCCTGAATCGCACTCTGATCGCGCCGGGCGCGGCGGCGGGCGTGGACCTGACTGGGCTGGCGCCCGCGCCCTACGAACCGCTGCCCGAGCATGGAGGTGACGCGCACCGCTGGGGCGCGGCCAAGGCCGCCGGTGAAGCCGCGCTGCGCAACGGCCGCGTGGCGGCTTTTACCGTCGCGGGCGGGCAGGGCACCAGGCTCGGCTACGACGGCCCCAAGGGCACCTTTCGCGTGACACCGGTGCATCAGAAACCGCTGTTTCAGGTTTTTGCCGAAAAGATTCTCGCCGCCGGCCACCGCTATGGCAGGCCGCTGCACTGGTTCATCATGACGAGCCATGCGAACCACGCCGCTACCGAGGCGTTTTTCACCGAGCACCGTTGCTTCGGACTCGACCCGGCGCGAGTGCATTTCTTCCGGCAGGGCCGGATGCCCGCGGTCGGGTTCGACGGAAAAATTCTTTTAGAGGCGAAGGACGCGCTCGCGCTCGCGCCAGACGGCCACGGCGGTTCGCTGCGCGCGCTCGAACGCAGCGGCGCGCTCGATCTCATGCAGCGCGAGCGCATCGACATAATCAGCTACTTTCAGGTTGATAATCCGCTTGTTCGCTGCATCGACCCCGCGTTCTTCGGCTGGCACATTCTCGCCGGCTCCGAGATGACGAGCAAGATGGTGCCCAAGGCCTACGCCGAGGAGAAGGTCGGCCATTTCTGCATGCAGGCCGGCCGCCTCGTGGTCGTCGAATACTCCGACTTGCCGCTGGCGGTGCAGCGCGAGACCGACGCCGCCGGCCGTCTCCGTTACCCGGCCGGCAGCATCGCGATCCATGTGCTCGACCGCGAATTCGTGCGCCGGATGGCGGTGGGGGGCGAGGGCGCCGCGCTGCCGTTTCACCGGGCGGACAAGAAAATCCTGACCCTCGATGCGGCGGGTCGTCCCCTCCTGTCCGAGAAGGCCAACGGCGTGAAATTCGAGATGTTCGTCTTCGACGCGTTGCCGTTCGCCCGCCACCCGCTCGTCGTCGAGACGCGCCGCGCCGACGATTTCTCGCCGGTCAAGAATGCCACGGGCCTCGATTCGCCTCAGACCTGCCGCGACGACCAGTTGCGGCAGTTTGCCCGCTGGCTGCACGCGCAGGGAGCGACGCTCGAAACCGACGCGACCGGTCTGCCGCGGGCCCCGCTGGAGGTGTCGCCGCTCTTCGGTTACGACGAGGACTCGTTCGCCACGGCCTGGGCCCGGCTCGACCCGAAGCCCGCCGTCACGCCCGGCCTGCATCTTTCCTGACCCATGACGACACTCGACCGTATCAACGCCGCCGCGCGCGCTGGGCATCTCCTGCCCGGCACCGCCCAGAACATCTCCGCCTTTCTCGGCGCCAGTCTTCCCGCGTGGGCCGCGACCAGCATCGAAGAGCTGATCGCACAGCAGGCGTGGGGCGAACTCAACGACCGCTTTTACCGTTTCCTCGAGTTTGGCACCGGCGGCATGCGCGGCCGCACCATCGGCGTGGTCGAGGCGCGCGCCGAGACAGGCACACTGAACGCCAGCGGCTCGCCTGAGCACGCCGCCATTGGCAGCAATATGCTGAACGATTTCACCCTGATCCGCGCCGTCGTCGGGTTGTTTCGTTACACGCAGAAATTTCTGGGAACGGCGGGCGCCTCGACCCAGCCCCGGCTCGTGATTGCTTACGACGTCCGCCATTTTTCGCGGCATTTCTGCGAGCTCGCCGCCTCGACTTGGACCCGGCTGGGCGGCGTCGCGTTTATATTCGACGGCCCGCGGCCTACGCCGCAGCTCAGCTACAGCGTGCGTTGGCTGAAGGCGCACGCCGGCGTCGTCATCACCGCGAGCCACAATCCGTCGCATGACAACGGCTTCAAGGCCTACTTTGACGACGGTGCGCAGGTCGTCCCGCCGCACGACGCCGGAATCGTGGCAGAAGTCAACGCCGTGCCCCTCAGTGAACTCGCTGGCTATCTCGACAAGGAGCTCTCGGCGGTAACCACACTCGGCCGCGACGCCGACGATGCCTATCTGGCGGTGGCGGCCAAGGCCGTGATCGATTCCAGCGTGTTCCACCAGACGAAACTTAATGTTGTCTTCACTAATATCCATGGCACGGGCGCAGTGCATTCGCTGCCGCTGCTGTTGCACGCCGGTTGCGACGTCAGCCCGGTTCCGGAACAGCTCAATTTCGACGCGCGTTTTCCGACGGTGAAGTCACCGAACCCGGAAAACTCCGCTGCGCTCGCGCTTGCAGTGGCGCTCGCCGAAAAGGAAGGAGCCGACGTCGTGCTCGCGACCGACCCGGATGCGGACCGCATGGCCTGCGCGGTGCGCAAACGCGCCGGTCGCATGGAACTGCTCACCGGCAATCAGATCGGGGCGCTCCTGGCCGACTACCGTCTCACAAAATACAAGGAGCTCGGCTGGATTCCGCGCGCCGGATCGAACGCGGTCTGCCTGATCAAGACCTTTGTCACCACACAGCTGCAGGACGCGGTCGGCCGTGGCCACGGTGTCAAGGTCATCAACACCCTGACGGGCTTCAAGTGGATCGCTGCCAAGCTGCGCGGCTACGAGGAGCAGTTACTCCGGGCTATGGGGCCGGGCTTCGACTACGAAGCGACGCCGTTTGCGGAGCGCGCGCAGCTCATGCAGCAGCACAGCACTTTTTACGCGTTCGGCACCGAGGAAAGCTACGGCTATCTGCCGAACGACTACCTCCGTGACAAGGACGGCAACGCCGCCTGCCTGATGTTCGCCGAACTCTGCGCCTGGGTGAAGTCGCGCGGGCTCACTGTGCCAGAATATCTCGACGAGATGTTCCTGAAATACGGGTTCTACCTCGAGGGCGTGATCAACCTATACTACGAGGGCGCGAGCGGCTCGGCGAAGATCAAGCGCATCCTTGACACTTACCGCGCGACGCCGCCAACGGCGTTCGGCGAAGTGGCTGTCACGAAGTTTGAGGACTTCGGCCGGCAGGATCTCCGCGACGCCGATGAAGAACTCATTCCGAAACAGGATCTCTATTTAGTCACGCTGGCAAACGGCTACACCTTCGCCGCACGCGGCAGCGGCACCGAGCCGAAGATGAAATTCTACCTCTTCGCGAACGCCAAGGTAGCGAGCACAGCCGAATTGCCCGCGGTCAAGGTCGCGGTCCGTGCTACCCTCGACGCCCTGATCAAACTCATTGAGGCCGATGCGAAGTGTCGCGCCGAGGGCTGAGCATCTTCCATGAATACTCGCCGTCTGAAACTCGCTGCGATCGGCTGCGGCAGCCGCACGTTCATCTACTTCGAGCTGGCCGCCAAACAGCCCGAACTTTACGAGATCGTGGCCGCCGCCGACCACACGCCCGCGCGCCGCGCCAAGGCCCGGGCGCTCTCGCAGAATCCGAATTTCCAGGAGTTCTACGACGACCGCGCGATCCTAGCCGAGTCCAAGCTCGCCGACGTCATGATCATCGCAACGCAGGACGCGCACCACTTCGCCCACGCTTCGGCCGCGTTGCGCAAGGGCTACGACCTTCTGCTGGAAAAGCCGATATCCACCAACCTGATCGACGTCCTCGCGCTGGAGCAGCTCGCGCGTGAACTTGGCCGCCGCGTGCTCGTCTGCCATGTGCTCCGCTATACGCCATTTTACCGCAGTGTGAAGGCGGTCGTAGCGAGCGGCGTGCTCGGCGACATCGTCTCGTTCGAGGCGACGGAGGGCGTCGAGCCCTGGCACCAGGGGCACTCGTTTGTGCGCGGTCACTGGGCGGTCGTCGAGAAGGCGACGCCGATGATCATCGCGAAGTCGTGCCACGACCTGGACATTTTCTCGTGGCTCGTGGGCTCGCCGTGCCTCGCGCTCAGCAGCTTTGGCTCCATCATGCATTTCAACGCCGCGCACGCCCCGGCCGGTGCGCCGGCGCGTTGCACCGATGGCTGCCCTTTGTCGGGTCAGTGTCTCTACGACGCCCACCGTTACCTGACGGACAAGAAGCCGTGGCTCGAAATCATCTACGACCACGCCAAAACCGCCACCGATGCGAAGATCATCGACTGGCTGCGCATGAGCCCGTGGGGCCGCTGCGTTTACCACTGCGACAACACCGCGGTCGATCACCAGACGGTGGCCATGAATTTTGCGAGCGGCGTGACGGGAAGTTTCACGATGACGGCCTTCAGCGAGGGCCGCGACCTCGCGCTCTTCGGGACGAAGGGGCGGCTGCTGGCCGGAGAGCGCGTGAAGCGCACTGCAGGCTGCGACCTAGTCGTGGAGGATTTCCGGACGGGCAAGCTGGAGCGCATCACGGTCGACCATGAGATAGACGGCTGGCACGGCGGCGGCGACGCCGGCCTCGTGCGGATGTTGCATGCCGAGATGAGCAAATCGAATGCCGCCGAGATGGAGTCGTCACTCGAAAGATCGGTGGAGAGCCACCTGATGGGCTTTGCCGCCGAGGAAGCGCGCCTTACCGGCACCACGGTGGTGTTGGCGGATTTTCGCCAACGGCACGGCGACTGAACCGGACGCGGCGCGATTCTGATTGCCCGCACCCACATTTTCGGCGGCCTTGTGGGCATGGGAGCCAAATATCTGCCGACGAACAAAGACCTGAAAGCCAGCCAGCGTTTTCAGCAACAGCAGAACCCCTTGCGCAAATTCAAGAAATCAGCCACAGTCCAGCCCGCGAAAAAGGGCGGGAAGAAATAGCGGCCGGGCTCAGATTTTTTTCACGAAACAGGCTTTGAGGGCCATGGCGCTGCCCTCGATTTTGCAGGAGATCTCGTGGTCGCCAGGCACCAGCCGGATGTTTTTGGCCTTGGTGCCTTGCTTCAGCACTTGCGAGCCGCCGCCCAGCTTCAGATCCTTCACCAGGGCGACGGTGTCGCCGTCGGCCAGGACATTGCCGTGGGCGTCTTTCACGATCCGGGCCGCTTCCGGGGCGGCTTCCTTTGGCCATTCATGGCCACAGGTTGTGCACTCCCAGCGGTCGGGGTGGCTGAGCACGTCTTCAAGCGAGCAGGCAGGGCAAGCGGGTTTGGTCATCGGTCAAGGGGATGAAGGGAAAGCGCGTGTGTAACCACCAATTTCGTCGCTGAGTCCTCCATTAGCTGCGACCGGCATCGACAAGGTCCGCCGGGCGCACCACGGTGGGGCCCACCGGCCATGACCCCAGCGACGGACAATTTTCCGCAGCCACACTTCCTTCCGGAAAGGAAGGATACCGCATGACCCCGGAAAGGCCCATGCATGTGCTGGTCACCGGCGCCACAGGATACATTGGCGGCCGGTTGGTGCCGCGTTTGCTGGCCCGGGGCCATCACCTGCGCTGCGTTGCCCGGAATCACCGCCGCCTGGAAGGACGCCAATGGCCGGGCGTGGAGATCGTCCAAGGTGATCTCGAGGATCCCGCCGCCTCGGCGCAGGCGCTGCAAGGCATCGAGGTCGCATACTACCTGGTCCATTCCATGGCGGCAGGTCAGACCTTCCGGGAACGGGACCGGCTCATGGCGCTGGCTTTCGGCAACGCCGCAGCGAAGGCGGGTGTCCGGCGCATCATTTACCTTGGCGGACTGGGTGACCCCGAAAATGTGCGCAGCAAGCACCTCATTTCACGGCAGGAGGTGGGCCGCTGCCTGGCGGCCGGCGGTGTGCCGGTGATCGAGTTTCGCGCCGCCGTGATCGTGGGCTCGGGGAGCGTCAGTTTTGAAATCATCCGCCACCTCATCGAGCGCCTTCCCGTGATGATCGCTCCCATGTGGGTCAACACGCATTGCCAGCCCATCGGCATCCGGTCGGTGCTGGAGTATCTGGTGGAGGCTTTGGCCCACCCCACGGCCGAGGGCATTTATGAGATCGGCGGACAGGACATCCTGAGCTACCGGGAAATGATGCTGCACTACGCCCGCATCCGGAACCTGCGCCGTTTCATTTTGGCCTTACACGTGCCCAAGCCCGAACTTAGCAGCCGCTGGGTGGATTTGCTAACACCCATCCCCTACAGCATCGCCCAACCGTTGGTGGAAAGCCTGCAAACCGAGGTGGTGGTGCGCAGCGACCGGGCCCGGACCACCTTTAGTGTAAAACCCACCGGTTACGACGAGGCGGTGCGCCTCGCCCTGACGCGCATGGCACATGACAGCGTGGAAACCACCTGGGCCTCCAGTTTGTCCAGCCTGTCGCAGGACCAGCCGGAGGCGGACGTGTTGGGCTCGCACGAAGGCATGCTGCTGGACCGCCGTCTGCGCCGCATCAAGGCTTCGCCTGCCCAGGTGTTCGAAACGATCTGCACTCAGGGGGGCGAGGAAGGCTGGCCCGCAGGCAACGCACTCTGGCAATTGCGAGGCATCATGGACCGCATGGTGGGCGGCGTTGGCATGCGTCGCGGCCGCCGCCATCCCCGCGAATTGCGGGTTGGGGATCCTTTAGATTTCTGGCGCGTGGAAGCCCTTGAATCTCCGCATCTACTGCGGCTTCGCGCTGAAATGAAACTGCCGGGCCGGGCCTGGCTCCAGTTCGAGGTGCTTCCCGATTCCGAAGGAGCCCGTGTCGAGCAAACTGCCTTCTTCGAGCCGCACGGCGTTCCGGGTTATCTTTATTGGTATTCGGTGATCCCCTTCCATCGCTTCGTGTTTCCAGGCCTCATCGATGCCCTAAAAGAACAAGCCGAGACCAGCGGGAACCGCTGAGTGCTGTGCGCACTGTTTATTGGCAGACAAAATTTCTGGGCCTGTTTGTTGTGCAATTTTTCCCCCATAAAGACATACAAAATTTAACGCACTTCGTAGTTGCACGGCGCCGGACAGTTTCTACGTTCGACACTTTTACGCGGATGCAATCTCACGGGCCTAAGCGCGTCTACACTCCCCAATCCCTCGAATCATGGTTTGACCGCCTCGAAAACGACTGGGCCGCAGCATTCAGCACGAGCCAATTGGAGGAAGGCCGCCGGATTTACCGCGATGGCGAGGTGCGAGAGCTGGAATTGAGCGCCACAGACGCCATCATCCACCGCCGGATCGAAAAGAAGGACGAATACGCCGTCATAGAATGGGGCGCAGATGGTCCCGCCGTGCGCTCATCGACCACCGACCGCGATGTGGCCCATGCACTTGCAGTGGCGGGACTCCACGAGATTGAAGAACTAGTCGCGGACGAAATCTCACCGCTTCCGGGCGAAACGCCGCCTCAGGCTCCTGCGGTCAACGACACCAACGGCCACGTTCTCGCCAACGGCGTCGCCGCGCCAGCGAAGCCCGCCGCGCCTGCCGAGGCCATCGGCAACGGCCATGCACCCACTCCACTAGACAACAGCGCCAGCGCCATCCGCACGCTCGTGCTCGTTTTCAAGACCAAGACCGCGGGCCTGACCTTTCAGGCTTTCTGGGCCGAGGCTGATGGCAAAGCCCGCCATCCTGCACTCGGCGCTTTGGCTCACGCCGACGGCAACGGCCACGTCACCTCCGGCGAACGCGCCAAACTCATCGGCCTCGCCGCTTACGCCCGCAAGGCACATTTTCATTATCATCAGGACAACGGGCTCTACGTGCTCGAGTCGCTGGTCGAGATCCCAAATTTCCTTAAAACCGTCCTGCCCGCCTGGCGGCGGATGTTTGCCGTCGAACTCGACGACAGGGCCGCCAATCTCCTCAAGGGCACGCGCGCCATCGAAATCGAGGCCGTGGCCGAACGCGCCCTCACGTCCGGCTCCGGCGCGGGCAGCAGCGACGTCACCGGGCTCAACCTCCGCTGGATTTTCCGCGCTGGCGAGCGGCTGCTTACTGATACCGAGGTCAGCACCCTGCTGAAGCGCGGCGGGGCCCCGGTAATTTTGCCCAGCCTTGGCATCGTGTCGCTGACCGGGGAGCGCTGGGAGTCGTTTAGTGCGTGGCGCACCAACCTCGAAGACACGCACGCCAACGGTGCGCTGTCGCCCTATCTGGTCTTTTCACTGTTCAACGACGCCCGCCTGAAACTCACGCTCGCGCCTGAGATTGAGGTTTGGCGCCAGCGTGTGTTGGCCCCTCCGCCCACGCCGCCAGCGCTGCCCAACCTGCTGCGGCCCTACCAGCGTCGCGGTGTCGAATGGCTCGCACACTTGTGCGACGTCGGCTGCCACGGCCTCCTCGCCGACGAGATGGGTCTCGGCAAAACTCTCCAGGTCATCACCCTGCTCTCGACGCGCCCGATCACCGACCGGCCGAGCTTGGTGGTCTGCCCGGCAAGCGTTGTGCCTGTGTGGCGCGAGGAAATTGCGAAGTTTTTCCCGGCGCTCGCCATCGAGGTGCTGAAAACCGGCCACGACTATACGACGCACCCCGGCCCCGTTCTCTGGCTCGCGAGCTATACCCAGCTCCGTAAGCACCGCGAACTGCTCCTGGCCTGTGAGTTCGGCTACGCCATCCTTGACGAGGGCCAGTTCATCAAGAACCCCGATGCCAAGGTCACTCAGACGTGTTTCTCGGTCCGCGCGCAGCACCGCATCGTGCTCACCGGCACGCCGCTGGAGAACCGCCAACTCGACCTCTGGAGCATCTTCCGCTTCCTGCTGCCGGGTCTGCTGGGCACGCGCACCGGGTTCGAGGCGGCGCTCGCTAGCGACCGTGCCGGCACGCTGGAGCGGTTGCGCGCGCAACTCGCGCCGTTCATCCTCCGGCGCACAAAGCGCGAGGTCGCGCAGGAACTGCCGCCGAAGGTCGAGATGGACCTGCTCTGCCCGCTGACCGACGTGCAGCGTGCCGAATACGCTCGCATCTGCACCGAAGGTCTCGAGCGCCTCGGCGACGACGTCAGCACGGCCATGCGCGAAAAATCCTTCGGTTTCCTCGCGCTGCTCACGCGCCTGCGCCAGACCTGCTGCGACCCCGACATGCTGCCCTGGCTCAAGTCGCCGCTCACCGATTCGGGCAAGATCACGCTCCTTATCGAGAAACTCGCTGAGATCGTCAGCAGTGGGCACAAGGTCGTCATCTTCTCGCAATTCGTCATGCTGCTCGATCGCGTGCGCGAAGCGCTGATGCAGCACTTCCCCGACCTCCAACGCTATGAGCTCACGGGCATGACGCTGGACCGGCTGAAGCCCGTCCAATCGTTCCAAAACGCGACTGGCGCCGCTGCGATGCTGGTTTCACTCAAGGCGGCCGGCACAGGTATCACGCTACACGCTGCCGACTACGTCTTTCTGCTCGACCCGTGGTGGAACCCCGCCGTCGAGGCGCAGGCGGTCGATCGCGTCCACCGCATCGGGCAGACGAACACGGTGTTCGTCTACCGCATGGTGACGGCCGGCACAATCGAGGAACGCATCCAGGCGCTGAAAGCGGAGAAGAAGGACCTCTTTGACAAGCTGATCGGCGGCCTCGGCGGCGACTTCGACCTCAGCCAGCATTTCCACTCGCTCCGCGGCCTCGTGCAACTCACGACTCAGGTCGAGCAAGAACAGTCGCCTTGAGGCGGACTTATTGTGGCCAAGCTGGGTCGTCTTTGTAGGGGCGCTCGGGCATGCCGCGGGTGAGGTCGGCGATCACGGGGCGCTGCTGGAGGAGCAACGCGTGGCGGTCGAGCTCCTTGGCGGTCACTTTTCCGGCGGGAAAATAGCGGAGCGTGAATGTATGCTCGCCCTGGTCCTGCCAGGCGTAGTGTTCGAGTTTTTCGGGTAGGATTTTCGGCTCGTGGTGCGCGAAGGGGCAAGAGCGCAGCAACGTGAGGTGCACTGCGGCCGCATCGCCACTGATGGCGAACACCTCCGGCGCGACAAGCCCGGCGCGACTGCCGTCGGCGAGTTTCAGAAGCGAGCGGTCGCGCAGGGGAAGTTCGCGTCCGTCGCTGGCGCGGGGCAGAGCGCCCCCGGAAATGCCATCCTCGCGGCTCTCGATGGCGGCGCCGGGCGACCACGAGAGGCGCAGGAGTTTGTGGTGCTCGTGCCAGGTGACGCGTAGGCGTAGCTCGTAGAAATCCTGCCCGAGGTAGCGGCGCCAGTCGGCGCAGAGGCGGCTTTCGCCGATGTGGCCATCGATGCGCCACAGCTGGCGGACGGGACCGGTCTCGACGAGCACGGGCTCGCTCCAATGCGCATGATCGAGTTGCGGGCCAGCGAATCGGTCGAGGTTGTGCGACCACGTGTCGGACTTTTCCTCGAGAAGCTTGAGTTCGGGGAGCGGGCACGGCGTGCCCGCGGCAGATTGCAGCGTGCCGCTGCCCTCGGCTCGCGTGGTGAGGGTGAAGGTGGGGGCGGTGCCGTTGAGCGTGGCGGGTTTGCCGGTGGTGTTACGCGCGATGCGAAAGGTGCGGAGAGTGCCGGCGGGAATGTCGGCCGGGAAGAGCACGCGCACGGTATCGGGCATGAGCGTCTCCGGCTCGATGATCTGGTGCGGCACAATGCGGTTGCGGTCGTCGAGGAGGCACCAGTCGGGCTTCCAGGACGTCCATTCGAGCCACGGTTCGTGCTCGATGAAGTCGCGGAAGTTTTCGGCGGCGTAGTTGGCGAGGACCACGCGCTGGCGCGGATCGGCGCGGAGGCCGTGGGCGCGGCGGCGGAAGGTCTCGCTGAGGAGGGTTTCGGCGGCGGCCTTGACGCCGGCGAGCTGGTCGTCGGCGGCGCGGGCGGCGCTGGGCGTGCAACTGCCGCCGAGGGTGTCGTGGAAGGAGTTGAAACAGAGCGTGCGCCAGGCGTCGTCGAGGACGGGGGCGGCGGTCTTGCGCTCGGCGGGCTCGGCGCCGGAGAGGGCGCGCTCGGCGAGCGCGAGCATGTTTTCGGCGCGGCGCACGCCGAGTTTCACGGGGCGGTAGCCGGTGTAGCAGCCGATGGCGTGCATCTGGAGTTCGCCAGTGACGAGCGGGAGATGCTTGAGCTCGGGTTGGAGCGCGCGGAAGAAACGCTCGGGCGAGGAGAACTCGAGGTGCGCGCCGGGGATGGCGTCCCGATGGTCCTTTACCCATTGGATCATGTGCTCGTTGGGGCCGCCGCCGTGGTCTCCGACGCCGAGGAAACACATGGTGTGCGTGACGCCGTTGGGCAGCGGGGCGAGCGAGCCCTCGACCCATTCGAGGTTGGGCTGGGAGATCGTGGCGTAGCCGTGGGAGATGCGGAAGGTGTTGACGACGTTGCCGCTAGGGCGGCCGCGCCATTTGAAGACGTTGGCAGGGAGCTTGGTCTCGTGGGCCATGGGGCGCATGAACACGTAGTTGGGCTGGCCGAACTCGGCCATGATGTCGGGCAGCGCGGCGCTATGGCCGAAGGAATCGACGTTGTAGCCGATGCGAGGGAAGAGCCCGAGGTGTTTTTCGAACCAGGCGCGGCCGAGGGCGATCTGGCGGCGCATGTTTTCGGCGCCGGGGAGATTGCAGTCGGGCTGGATCCACCAGCCACCAACGACCGACCAGCGGCCGGCGCGGATGTGTTTCACGATGCGCTTGAAGAGTGCGGGGTCGTGACGGCGCACCTGCTCGTAGACCCAAGCCTCGCCGCGCGTGAAGATGATCTCGGGGTGACGGTCGAGCGTGTCACACATCGTGTAACACGTGTTGAGGCATTCATCGACGCCGGCGGTCCAGGGCCAGAGCCAGACGGGGTCGAGGTGGGCGTTGAAGACGATGTGGACGGTGCGCATGGGGAGGGGATAGGCGTCACGTTGGAGTGGCGCCAATAACTTGTCAGAGGGCGGGCTAGCAGAACTTAGTAACCGCGCTGCTGGAGCGTGCGGCTCAGTTCCTTCATGAACGCCTGGGCGTCGGGTGCCGAAGGACGATAGCCGGGCTTGCTGACTTCGGTAAACCCAGGCCGGCCGTATTGGTCTACGATCCATTTGCCGGTCACTCCATCGCTGAAAGTAACGGCGCCGCTGGCAATCGCCCCGGGAATCAGGGTGACTTTGTCAACGATGACGCTGACCGTGCTGCCACCGCCTGGCGGAAGATCGTCTTCGGCCTCGTCGGCAAGCTCTGCGTTGGCGGGAGCGGTATCGCTGGGTTCGTTCTTGGCGAGACCGAGCTTTTCCTTGGCCTTATCGAAGAAACCCTTCTTTTCGGGAGCGGGCGGGCGGGTGGCGGTGCCTGCGTCCATATCGGTGGGGGCTGGGGCCTTGGTGATGTCGGTGGCGTCGACCTTGGGTGCTGGGTCCTTGAGCGCGAGGTTCAGATCGTCGACCAAAAAACGGACATCTCGGTAGGTAAGCGAGATTTTGAACTGCGCAGAAAGCTTGCCTTGGATGACAGAGAGATTGTCGCCGGCGGCAACCCAACTGGAGACGGCTTGCTGTTGCTCAGGAGAAAGGGTCATAGGATTTTCGAGTGTGGAGTGACAATTTTCGTTATCAAACCGTTGCGTGTCAAACGCAGGTTGGGACAAACGAAACTCCAGAATCGAAAACTATTTTGACAACTGCGCTTTCAGGAAGTCGACGCTGCCGCGGGTAGAAGAGTCCTGCTCGCACATATTGTCCACGGCCTTGCAGGCGTGGATGACGGTGCCGTGGTCGCGGCCACCAAAGGCGTCGCCGATCTCCTGGAGGGAGTGTTTCGTCAGCGTGCGGGCGAGATACATCGCGATCTGGCGGGGTATGGCAATATTGTTGGGCCGGCGCTTGCTCGTCATGTCGCTGTGGCGGATCTGGTAGTGATCGGCCACGCGTTTCTGGATGGTTTCGATCGTGAGGATGTTTTGGGCCTGCTCCAAAAGCACATCTTGAAGCAGCATCTCGGTGGTCGGCAGATCGAGGGGCTTGCCAGTCAGGGAGGAGTAGCTGGCAACTTTGATAAGCGCGCCCTCGAGTCGACGGATATTTTTCGAGATATTTTGGGCGATGAACGTGAGCACCGGAGCAGGCAGGTCGAACTTGAGGCTCGCGGCCTTGGTGCGCAGGATGGCGAGGCGCGTCTCAAAATCAGGCGCCTGGATGTCGGCTGGCAGGCCCCATTCGAAGCGGGAGACGAGGCGCGACTCGAGTTTCTGAATCTCGCTGGCGCGGCGGTCGCTGGAGAGAACGATCTGTTTGCCGGACTCGAACAGGTCGTTGAAGGTGTGGAAGAACTCCTCCTGGATGCGCTCCTTGCCGGCGAGGAACTGCACGTCGTCGATCAGCAGCACATCGACGTGGCGGTAGCGCTGGCGGAACTTGGTGAGGCTGTTTTCCTGTAGTGCCTGGATGAACTCATTGGTAAATTTCTCGGTGGAGAGGTAGGCGACGCGGGATTCTGCGTTGTTGCGCAGGATGGCGTGCCCGATGGCGTGCATCAGGTGGGTCTTGCCGAGGCCGGTTTCGCCGTAAATGAACAGGGGATTGTAGGCTTGGGCTGGAGCCTGGGCCACGGCCATGGCGGCGGCGTGGGCCATCTGGTTGTTGGAGCCGACGACAAAGGTCTCGAAGGTGTTGCGGACGTTGAGCGTGCCAGCCGCGGGTCCGCGCTCGTCGTAGCGGGTTGCGCGGCGTGCCGGACCGCGGGAGCGGGAAGCCGATTCGCCGTTCACACGGGGTGCAGGCGACGGGGCGCGACCATTATCAGCTTTTTTCAAGATGACGTTAACCAGCCGCCCGGAACTCAGGCGCAACCGTTGGGTGATCAGGTCAAGGTAGTTGTCGTGAATCCAGATGGCGGCGAAGTCATTGGGCACCCCAAGAGTCATCGTGTCCTCCGAGGCGTCCAGGCACACGCAGGGCTCGAACCACATCTGAAACACGTCTTCGGGAAACAATTCCTTGAAGTCGCATTTGACGGTTTCCCAGTGGCTGGGGGACAAGGCGGAGGTGGGCATGGGTGGCGGTAGGGCTGGTTATTCACACTGCACTGCCGGTGGCTCGTTCCGCACGTCTGGTTCGACGACTTTTTGAACCCATGCGACAAAGAAAATGCTACCTGACCATCGCGAAGAACAGAATGAAAATTCTGTTCTTTCAAAACATTGATGATCAATGGTTAACTGACGACATTCGTCGGAGGACAAAAAAAGGGCGATCGGACGTGTGAAAGAACTGCTGGACGGTGGCAACTGATCTGACGGAGAGCGCAGTAACTGTGAACCAAAAAAGCATTTCAAGCGGAAGTTTCTGACATGTTGTTCACACCGGGATGGAGCATAACTTTTTAATTTTTTTTGGTTGCCAAACGGCGACTAACTTACCGCCCCCAGGAACGCTGGCTGCCACTGTAACTTTGGCTTTATTACATGAACCGGGAAGCGGCTTCCGAAGCCGTCAAAAAGGTTACAATTAGGTCACGGATCGGTGACGGACATTTTCATTTTGAATACGCCATTGGGGCGGAGTCAGGCCAGTAGCGTTTCCGACCCGACCCATTTGCCATGCGCTTTGATCAAAGAAATAAGGTGAGCATCGGCCTCGGCCTGCGGAATGTTGTATTGGACGCACAGCTTGCCGACGTAGAGGTTGATTTTTCCAGGCGCACCGCCAACGTAGCCGAAATCAGCGTCGGCCATCTCTCCTGGGCCGTTTACGATGCAGCCCATGATAGCGATTTTTACGCCCTTGAGGTGGCCGGTTTGCGCGCGAATGCGCTGGGTGGTGCTCTGCAAATCGAAGAGCGTGCGGCCGCAGCTCGGACACGCGACAAACTCGGTCTTCGAGATGCGGGCGCCGGCGCCCTGAAGGACGTTGTAGGCGAGCTGTGTGGCGCGGACAGGGTCCGCTTCGGTCTCAATGCTGACGAGATCGCCGAGGCCGTCGCAGAGAAGCGCGCCGGTGAGGAAGGAGGCCTCGATAAGTTTAGAGAGGAAACTGTGGTCGCCGCGGACGGCGGTGGCGGCGGTGTTGCGAATCCAGATCGGTGCCTGCAAGCCGAGGGAGCAGAGCGCCTCGGCGAGCTGGCGATAGGCGCCAATGGTGTGACCGGCCGATGTCGTGGGTGACGAAAGCGTGAAGATCAGGTGCGCAGCGTCAATCCCCCGCAGGGTGTCGCCAATCGAGACGAGGGCGGCGGGAGCGATCTCGGCGGCGAGCACGAGGGCGTGCTCTTCGGCGAAGTGCGCGAATGCGCCGAGGGCCGGCACCTCGTCCGCGGCAAACGCCCGCACGAGCAGCGTGCCGGCGGGCAGATGGGCTAAGCGACTGCGGAGGCCGGTAACGGTGATTGCGGGGGCGAGTTCGAGCGCGTAAAACGCGGCACCTGGAGCTGGAAGAAGCGAAAGCTCCTCTGCCGAGGCCAGGGACACGAGCAGACCTTCGGCGGGCGTGTCTTTCAGTCTCGGGGAGGCGAGGGCGGCGAGTTGTCCGGCCGCGTTGGCCGCAGGGCCGATCCGCGTGATGACGCGCGGCGGCTGTTCGGGTCCGACCGAAAACTGTCCGCCGAGAGTGAGCGCGACGGTTTCGCGGCGCGTGAAATGAAAGGGATCGAGTGAGTCGGCCGTCGGCGCAGAAGCATCGTCGCGCCAGAGCGACATGGCCTTGTCGACGATGGCACTGGCGACGGGAATTTCGTAAACACTGTCCTCGGTGAGCGAGACGCGGACGGTGTCGCCGAGGCCGTCGAGAAGCAGCGAGCCGATGCCGATGGCGCTCTTGATGCGGCCGTCCTCGCCGTCGCCGGCCTCGGTGACGCCGAGGTGAAGCGGGTAGTGCATGTCCTCCTGCTGCATGCGCTCCACGAGCAGGCGGTAGGCCTGGATCATCACCTTCGGGTTCGACGACTTCATCGAGAGGATGAGCTGGTCGAACGAGTGCGACCGGGCGATGCGGAGGAATTCGAGCGCGCTCTCGACCATGCCGAGCGGCGTGTCGCCGTAGCGGTTCATGATGCGGTCGGAGAGCGAGCCGTGGTTGGTGCCGATGCGGAGCGAGCGGCCGAGCGCCTTGGCTCGTAGCACGAGGGGCGAAAAAGTTTCGTGGATGCGCTGGAGTTCGGAGTCGTAGTCAGCGTCGGTATATTCGCGGACGGAAAATTTCTTTTTGTCAGCGTAGTTGCCGGGATTGATGCGGACTTTTTCGACGTGCTCGACGGCCTCCATCGCGGCGCTCGGGAGAAAATGGATGTCAGCGACAAGTGGGATATGGGCGAAACCGGCGGCGGAGAATTGGGCGCGGATGTCGCGCAGGCATTGCGCGGAGGCAACGTTGGGCGCGGTGACGCGGACGATTTCGCAGCCGACCTCGGCAAGCGCGATGGACTGGCGGACTGTCGCGGCGATGTCCTGCGTGGCGCTGGTGGTCATCGACTGGATGCGGAGGGGATTTTTCCCGCCGACGCCTACCGCTCCGACCATCACCTCGACGGTAGGGCGGCGCACGGTGCGAAAACGCGACGCGCAGTAGGCCATTCGAATATTTCCGTGGACCATCAGGGTTTGGCAGGTGCGGCCGCAGGTGGAGTAGCCGCTACTTCGGCGTGCGCATCCCGCGCCCAGCGCCGGACGTCGAAGAAGCTTACGTAGAGCACCATCGTGATGAGCAAAATGCCAAAGGCGCTTTGGGCCGCGATGATGAAGTTGGTGGGCAGGGCGCGGCCCCGCAGCCGGCCGATAGTAGCGAAGAGCATCTGCCCGCCGTCGAGGACAGGGATGGGGAGCAGGTTGAAAATGGCGAGGTTGACGTTGACGAGAATGGCAAAAATCAACGATACGCGAATGCCCGCCTCGGCGGCGCTGTGAAAAATGCGCACGATGCCGACGGGGCCGGAGACTTTGGAGAGGCCGATGTCGGAGTGGGGATTGATGAGGCTCCAGAGCGTGCGAAACGTCATTGTGATGTGCTCGGCGATCTGGGAGAAGGGCGTTGGATGCGTGAGCTGAAATCCGGTGGTGAGGGTGAGGCCGAGGTTCGCGGCGGACTTGGCGTCTGGGCGGGCGGTGATGATGAGTTCGGCCACGCCGGCGGCGCGTTTTACACGGGCCACCACCGTGCGTTTGGCGGAGCTTTCGAGTTGTTCGAAATAGGTCGAGGCGCTGAGCGTGGGCACGCCGTCGAGGCTGAGGATTTCGTCGCCGGGCTTGAAGCCGGCCTTGGCGCCGACCGAGTCGGGCGCCACCTGCTGCACGAGGAGTTCGTAACCGGCGGCGATGCCGACACGCCGGTCCTTTTCCTCCCCGACGAGGCGCGGGTGAACGGAGAAGTCGAGCAACTTGCCGCCGCGCTCGACCGTGAACAGCGCCTGGCGCTGGCCGTCGGCGGACTGGCCGCTGCCGAGGCCGATCAAATACTGGATGTCGCGGAAGTTGCTGACGGTGCTGCCGTCGATCGCGCGGATGACGTCGCCGACCTTGAGGCCGGCTTCGGCGGCGGGGCTGGGCACATGCCGACCGTCGGGCAGCTCGAGCATGGCGCTGACGTAGCCGATGCGGGTGGTGGCCGACTCGCTGCTTTCCGGCTGGCCGATGACCCAGATGACGGTGGCGAGCGCGAGGGCGAAGAGCAGGTTGAAGAACGCGCCGGCGGCAAAGACGAACATCCGTGTGGCGTAGCTGAGCGGCGGGAGCGATTCGACGTCGAGTTCGCTCTTGCCTTCGATGGCGCCGAGGTCGGCGAGTTGGGGCAACAGCACGTAGCCGCCGAGTGGAAACCAGGCCAGTCGGTATTCGACGCCGTCACGGCCCCGCCACGAGCAAATCGCCGGGCCGAAGCCGATGGAAAAGCGCTCCACCTTCACGCCTCGCCGCCGGGCTGCGAGGAAATGGCCGAGCTCGTGCACGAAGATCGAGCCGCCGAAAAACAGGACGACGAGGAAGATGGACCAGGCGTTAGAGAGGAGCGTTTGAAGGAGGTCGGAAGGCATCAGGAAAATTGGGCGAGTGTTGCGGTGGCGATGCGGCGGGTTTCCGCATCAGACGACAGGACCGCGGCGAGGGAGGCTGGTTCGAAATTATTGAGCACTTGCAGAGTGTGGTCGATGATGCGGGGAATCGCAAGAAACTGGAGTTGGCCGGCGAGAAAGGCAGCGACGGCGATCTCGTTGGCAGCGTTAAAGACGGCGGGGGCGACGCCGCCGGCCGCCATGGCCTGGCGTGCAAGCCGCAGGCACGGGAAGCGGAGTTCGTCCACGGGGCGAAATTCGAGTCCGAGCAGCTTGGTGAAATCGAGCGCGGTCTCGACGCCAGTTGGCGCGCGGTCAGGGTGGAGCAGGGCGTGCTGGATGGGAAACGTCATCGACGGCGGGCAGAGTTGGGCGAGCATGGCGCCGTCGGTGAACTCGACCAAGCAGTGCACGATGCTTTGCGGGTGCAGGACGGCGGTGCATTGCTCGGCGCGCAGGCCGAAAAGCCACTGCGCTTCGATGAGTTCGAGGCCCTTGTTGGCAAGCGTCGCACAATCGACGGTGATCTTCGGGCCCATCGACCAGTTGGGGTGCTTGAGAGCGTCGGCCGGCGTGACGTGGGCGAGGCGCTCGGCCGGCCAGTCGCGAAACGCGCCGCCGCTGGCTGTGAGCACGATGCGGCGCACGCCGGCCTGCGGGTGACCCTGGAGGCACTGGAAGACGGCGTTGTGCTCGCTGTCTACGGGGAGGAGGCGGACGTGGTGGCGCTGCGCCTCGGCCATGATGAATTTGCCGGCCATCACGAGAATCTCCTTCGAGGCGAGAGCGAGATCCTTGCCTGCGCGGACGGCGGCGAGCGCGGGTTCGAGGCCGGCGGTGCCGACGACGGCGACGAGCACGATGTCGGCCTCAGGCAGAGTGGCGAGTGCGGTGAGGCCTTCGATCCCGCCGTAGAGTTGGGTGCCGGGCGGGACGGCGCCGGATTGGCGGGCCAGGGCGGCGGCGGGCACTTCGGCGAGGGCGGCGTGGAGGACGCCGAATTCGCGGCAGATGGCGAAGAGGCCGGCGGCGTTGTGGCGGGCGGCGACGCCGACGAGTTCCAGTTTGTCGGGGTGGGCGCGAAGGACGCGCAGGGTGTTTTCGCCGATGGAGCCGGTGGCGCCGAGCAGGACGACGCGCTTGCGAGAGGAGGTGCGGGCGGTGGCCACGGCGAAAACGCAGGCGCCCGGCGCCTACGGCAGGTGGAACAGGAAATAACCGAGCGGCGCCGTGAGGAGCAGACTGTCGCTGGCGTCGAAGATGCCGCCGATGCCCGGAATGACGCCGCCGGAGTCCTTGATTGCGGCGCGGCGTTTGATGATCGACTCGATTAGGTCGGAGACAATGGCGGTGAGGGCGACGGGCACGGCGAGGAGCGCCGAGACGAGCGGGGACATGTGCATGGGAAAATGACCGCGGGCGAGCCAGGCCACGAGGGCGCCGACCCCCATCGAGAGCAGCACGCCGCCGGCCGCGCCTTCCCAAGTTTTCTTAGGAGAAATTTGCGGGGCCATTTGGTGACGGCCGCAGGCGAGGCCGGCGAGCAGTGCGCCGACGTCGCAGAATTTCGACACGGCGATGAGCCAGAAGAGGAGGAGGAGCCGGCCGGTTTCGCCGACCGGGTCGGCGGCGGGGAGCGGCGTGACGATACGGACGAGGTATTGCAGCATGAAGCCCACATAAACGAGGCCGAAGAGCGTGGCGGCGAGGGCCTCGACGCGGTGAGCTGGGTCGCGTTCCCCGAGGATACGGATGGAAAACACCACCACCGCGAGTGCGAGCAGGTGTTCGGCGGACAGGCCGAACCGCAACTGTAGCCACGGCGCGAGGGTGATGAGGCCGCCGAACGCCATGCCGAGCCGATGGAACGGCGCGTAGCCGGCGCCCTGCATGAGCTGGTAAAACTCGCGCAGCGTGAGCACCGCGATGAGCGCGGCCAGCACGACAGCGCCGGTCGTTCGGAAATACCAGAGCACCCCGATGACGATGGCCCAGAGGAGGACCGAGCTGAAAACGCGTTTGGCCATGGATTACTGGGTGGCCCCCGGGGCCGGTTTGACCTGCTCGCTGGTGAGACCGTAGCGGCGTTCGCGCTTGGCGAATTCTGCGATGGCGGCGGCGAGGTCGGCCTTGGTGAAATCCGGCCAGAGGAGCGGCGTGAAGACGAACTCGGCGTAGGCGCCCTGCATCAGGAGAAAATTGCTGATGCGCGACTCGCCCGAAGTGCGGATGATAAGATCGGGGTCGGGCATCCCGGCGGTGTAGAGGTAGCGGCTGAAGCGGTCCCAGGAGCCGTCGGTGAGTTGCTCGCGGCCCGCGACGACGGCGGCGGCGTAGGCGCGGGCGGCGTCGGCGATCTCGGTGCGCGAGCCGTAGTTGAGGGCGAGGACGAGCGTGTAGTCGGTGAAGTGCCGGGTTTCCTCCATGGTGGTGCGCAGGAGTTTTTGGACGCCGGCGGGCAACTCATCCGTGCGGCCGATGGTGCGGAGCTGCACGCGGTCGCGGATGAAAGTTTCCAGTTCCTTTTTCAGGTAATACTCCAGCAGGCCCATGAGGGCGCCGACCTCGTCCTGCGGGCGCTTCCAATTTTCGACGGAGAAGGCGTAGAGCGTGAGCATTTTCACGCCGAGGTCGCGGGCGGCGAAGGTGGTCGTGCGGACGGTTTCGACGCCGCGGCGGTGACCCTCGATCCGGGGCAAACCGCGCTGTTTGGCCCAGCGACCGTTGCCGTCCATGATGATAGCGACGTGGGCGGGGACGGCGGTTTTGTGGTGGGCGGCGTAAGAAGGCATGCGTGGCGGGGAGAGTTAGGGAGCCGGCGCTGGGTTTGACAAGGGGGAAGGACGTTCAACGCTGTCGCTATGGCTGCCAACCCGCATCCCCGCGCGGCGCGGTGTCTCGCCACCCTCGTCGGCGGCGAGACGGACCGCGCGCCGCTCTACATTCCGGCGATCGCGTGCGAGGTGTCGGCTGCGCTCCTGGGGCGGCCGGCGCACACGGGCACCGGTTCGGTGCGCTATGCCGAGGTGGCGGCCTGGGCGGACGGCGAGGCGGCGCATGCGGAGTTCGAGGCGCAATTGATCGAGGATCTGGTGGAAGTGCACCGGGTGCTCGACGTGGATGTGCTGCGCATGCCGTGGCGGATGAACGAGCGGCCGGACGCGCGGCTGGACGAATTCACGTTTCGTTTCGGACCCGAGGCCGGCGAGCACACGATCTGGCAATACCAGCCGGCGGCGGCGGACTTCAGTCCGGTTTACCAGTCGCCACGGGCTTTGCCGCCCGAGGTGCGCTTGCGGAAGGAGATAGCCACACTGGAAGCGGTCGCGGCCGACCCGATGCCCGCGGCGCGTGCGGCGATCGCACCGGCGGTGGATTTTTGGCGCCGGTTTGGCGGAGAGTTTTATGTCTGCAGTGCCGGGGCGGGGATCGGGGTGGGTTACGATCCGGACGATCTGGAACTGATGGTGACGGCGCCGGATTTGATGCTGCGCAAGACGATGCTTCAGGCGGAATTCGCCAGCGCGGTCGGTCGGGCGATTCTGGAGGCGGGGCTGCCGCCGGTGATGGCGGGCGGCGGCGATTTGGCGGGCACGCAGGGGCCAATCTACTCACCGGCGATGTTTCGCGCTCTGGTGCTGCCCGCCTACGTGAAGGCGCTGACGGCGCTCAACCGGATGGGCGTGCACTATTACTTCCGCAGCGACGGAAATTTGTGGCCGTTGATGGACATGCTGTTTGAGGCGGCGGCCTGCCCGGGATTCGGGGAAACCGACCGCGACGCCGCGATGACAGTCGACGCCGTGCGGGCGCGGTTTCCACGACTGGTCATCTGGGGCAACGTGTCGTCGTCCCTGCTGATGCACGGCACAGCCGAGGAAGTGCGGGCGCAGGCGCAGGCCACGCTGACGGAGGCCGGGGGGCGCGGCTACTTCCAGGGCTGCTCCAACGCCATCGTGCAGGGCACGCCGGTGGAAAACGTGCGGGCGTTGTTCGCGGTGCGCTGAGCGCGCGGTCGGAACGGTCCAAGCCTACTCTTTCGGAATCTCGTTGTTGGTCCGCAGCACGATGACGGGCTCCTTGGTCTTTACCCAAAGATCGGCGTCTTTGAAGTGCTTGGCGGGAACGCTCTCGAAGGCCTCGCCGACGGTTTTCGCGGGAAGCAGGCGGCCTTTTTTCGAGGCGTTGAAATCGTAGACGGCGCGGAAGACGCGGTCGGGCGTGGTGACGGGGCTTTCGCTCTCGGGAATCTGCACGACCCAGCCGACGAAGTCGGTTTTCGGCAGTTTCCCGTTCGGGTCGGACACGACGATGACCCACTGTTTCTTGACCGCCGGCGGTTTGTCCTCGTCGCCGGGGTCGGGCTGGACGGCGAGGTTCATCTCCTCGACGACGCGGCGGAGCACGGTAGGGTCGATATGGTTTTTCTTTAAAATCTCGGCGACTTTGCTGACATCAATTTTCGGCATGGGAAGGGAACCACGGTTTACACGGATGGCCGCGGATGAGAAGAACAAAGGTCAATCTCAGGGCTTGGGTTCCGGCGGCCGCTCGCAATAATCTGCACAGGATTGCCTGAACAACCATTTGTCCATGAATCCACTCAGCGCTTTTCTTTGTTTCTGAGTTTTCCCAAGTCCGCCGCAGTGGTGCAACGCCCACCGCCGCTATTTGAATTCGGGCGAGCTGCGGAATCGCCTGCCGGAGATGCTGCCGGGGCCGATGTTTTCGCTGAGGCGCTTGATCTCCTCGAACTGCTTCGTCGTGATCAGGCGGCGCGGGCGGCGGCGCTCGGCTTCGTAGATGAGGCGGGCGCGATCCTCGTCGTTGGGCTCGTATGGTTCCCACTGGGTGTGATGGCCCTGATGGCGCGTCCATTCGATGTTGCCGCCGTGGACAACGGCGCTGACCTGATATTTGCCCTGCTCAGGATCTTTGTTCCACCAGCCAAACACAATGCTCATGAGGCGAGTGTCACCACAGCTTATGCATCCGCCAGCGCAAACTCTGCGATCATCGGGCCAGGCCGGAATTCGCCGCGGCGACATTCGATGCGTCGCAGCACGAGGCGGTCGGGCGAAAGATCGATGGCGGCGGCGCCTAGCGGACGGCAGAACGAGCCGGTGTTTAGGACGACGAGCCCGCTGGGGCAACGCCAGAAGCCGGGGCGGTGCACATGACCCATAATAAAAAAACGCACGCTGGGCCGGTGGTGCTGCACAAGGGCGGCGGCGCGACTTGGCGTCTCGCGCCAGGCCCGCAGGATGCGGAGAACGCGTTGCGGCGGCCACACGGTGTCGGCCGCGGCGCCGAGGGCATAGCGCAGGCTATGGCGCTCCGTTTGGTGGCGCTGCGCGATGGTGGCGGCGGCGCGGCGATGGGCCGCGAGACGGTCTGCGAGCTGGTCGCGGGCAGTGGGCGTGAGTTGGGCGAGTTCCGCGGCAATACGCTCCCGGACGGCGGCGGCATCTCGGCTCCACGGCACGATGTCGTCGAAAAGAATATCGCCATGGGTGACGAGAATATGGCCGCCGGCAAGTTCCAGCGCGTGCTGCGTGGAGATGTCGGGATCGTGGTTGCCCGTGAGCAGCGTGACGGATGGCGTAGGCCGGGCGAAGAACGCTGTCACCTCGGCGCGCAAGGCCGCCGTGGCCGTGGGTTGGTCGCTGGGCCGGGTGTCGAGCGTATCGCCGTTGAGCACGAGCTGGGACACGCCGTCGAGCAACGGCGCTAATGCGGGAAGCGAGTCGATGCGGCTGGCGCGGTCGCCAAAGTGCAGATCGGAGAGGATGCGGATGATGTCGTGGGCCAAGGCTGGAGGCGCGACGAGAAGCGACGCGCGCGACCGGGGCAATGCTTTTGCGCAGGAGAGCTTGAGCGGGCGCAGAAAATAGCGACAATGAGATCATGCACGTTTGGCAGAGGTTGGGTTTGGCGTTGATTCTTGCGCTCACAGTGGTAGCGCGGGCCGACTACGTCGGTGACCTGGCGCGCATCCATGTCGAGGCTATCGGGGGACGCGAGCGGCTGGCCGGGCTCAAGGCGCTCCGGGCGGTCGGGCATGTGGATGTGGAAGGGCGCGTGCTGCGCTTCGAATTGTTGGCTCAGCGGCCGAACCGGGTGCGGGTGACAACGACCGGTGATGGGCTCACCCTCATCCAAGGGACCGACGGCACCACCGCGCCGTGGCGGCTGGAGCCGGAGAAATCACCGGTGCCGCAACGGATGGGCGCCGCAGTGGCGGCCCATTTCATGGCGGACGCCGAGTTTGACGACCAGCTCGTCGATCCGACGGCACGGGGCTACCAAGTGGAGTATGCCGGAGAAACGACGTTTCTGGAACGCCGGACATTGAAACTGCTCGTCATCCAACCGAAGCAGAAACACTTTTTCCTACTGCTCGACGCGGAGACCTATTTTATCGTCGCCCGGTTGCTGACGCGCACTCTGCCGTCTGGCCGCGAGGTGACGATCGAGACGCGCTACAGTGATTTCATGCCGCTCAAAGGAATACTGCTGGCGCACAGAATCGGAACCTATGCGGAAGGCCATCTGCTCCAAGAGACGGTTCTGGAAACGCTGGAGGCAAATCCACCGCTCGACGGTGCGATCTTTGCGATTCCGGCTGCAGTTGCTGGTGCAGCGAAGCATTGAGCGGGCACAGGCGACACGAGACCGGGGTTTCGGCGCTTGCCAGCTCTGCCGGTGCGGTGAGAATTGGCCCATGGCTCTCTTTGGCTCCATCGCAACCGTGCAGGCACAGGTCTCCCGGGCGGACGTGTTCGCCCCGGCCTTTGGTTATCTGGCCGAATTATTCCGGCCGGGTTCGGCCGCGGCGGCACGGATGAAGGCGATCGCGGTTGGCGAGACGAGGAGGATAGAACTGGGCGGAGGAGCGTTTGCGCTGGAGCAAGTTTACCGCAGCAAGGCGCGCGCCGACGGGTTTTTCGAGTCGCATCGCAAATATGTCGACGTGCAGGTGGTGTTTGAGGGCGAGGAACTGATGGAGGTCGCCGACATCGCCCGGGCAACCGTGAAGCAGGCCTATGACGCCGAGCGCGACTTCATCATGTATGACGACTGCGCCGGCGCCTCCGTGCTGCGGATGGGCGTCGGCGAAGCCGCGGTGTATTCTCCCAGCGATGTGCATATGCCGGGGCTGAGCGCGACGCACGAAGCGGCGCTGGTGCGAAAGACGGTCATCAAGGTGCCGGCGTGACGGGTGGCGCGGAGGGATGAACTACCGGCACCATTTTCACGCGGGCAATTTCGCCGACGTGACGAAACATGTGCTGCTCGTGCAGCTGCTGCGCGCGCTGCAAAAAAAGGACCGCGGCCTGCTCTATCTCGACACGCACGCCGGGCGTGGAGTGTATGACCTCGCGGCGGCGGCGCAGGGCGATTCGCTGGCCCGCCGGCCCGAGCACCCCGATGGGATCGGCCGGGTGTGGGCGCGGGTTGACGCCCCGGCCCCGGTAGCAGACTACGTCGCCTTGGTGCGGCAATGCGACCAAGAATGGGGCAATCGCGAGGAGGAGGCACCGCGGTTTTATCCTGGCTCGCCCTGGCTCGCGCGCAAGCTGGCGCGGCCGCAGGATCGGCTGGCGCTGTGCGAAAAACACCTAGAGGAATGCGCGGCGCTGGAGACGGAGTTTGGCGGCGCGAAGCGGGTGGCGGTGCATGCGATGGACGGTTATGCGGCGCTGCGGGCGATGCTGCCGCCCCCGGAGCGGCGTGCGCTGGTGCTCATCGACCCGCCGTTCGAGGTGCAGGATGAGTTTGCGCAGATCGTCGCGGCGCTGCGCGAGGGCCTGCGACGGCTGCCGGCGGGCGTGTTCGCGGTCTGGTATCCGCTGACGGTGCGGGCGCGGACGGAGGCGTTCCTGGCAGCGCTGCGTGACATGCAGCCGCCACCGACCCTGGCGCTGGAACTGGCTTTGGCAGGGGAAAACTCCCCGCTCAAAATGAAGGGCTGCGGCCTCGCCGTGATCAACCCCCCGTGGCAGTTTGATCAGGAATGCAAGCCGATCCTCGAATGGCTGGCCCACGCACTCGAGCCGGCGCCGGATGGCGGCGCACGGCTGGAGTGGATTGTGCCAGAGTGACTTGGCTCAACGGCCGGCCTGGACCGGTTCGCTGAGGTCGCTCGGGAAGAACGGAGCCGACGGCGGTTTGATGTTCAGGGGAGGCGCGCGGAAAATCGGGCGGTTCCACATAACGTCTTCGCGTGTGAGGACACGCACGGTCGCCGGCGCTTTGCGCACGGAGAGAGGACGGAGAGGTGGGACGGTCAGTTGCATGGTGAGTCTGCTGACCCTTGTTTCGGAACAAGGTGCCCGTAGTATAAGGAAAATCTTCGCGGTCTGTGAAAAATTTCACAGTCACGGTGGCGGGCCAATGCGGTGTGAGGGCCTGCCCCGACACACTTATGGCACCGTTCAAGCCACGCGACGCGAAGGGATGAGTTCCTCCGCCGTCACGTGCTTGGGGAGCACGATGGTCAGCACGCCCTGCCGAATCTCGGCGTGCAGCGCAGGATAGTCGAGGCCATGGCCGAGCCGCAGGCGTAGTTGGTAGTCGCGCTGGGCGGTCTCAAGATGGAGTGCCTGCCAGTTCACACGCACGAAATGGGTCTTGCGCGCCGTCACCACGAGATCCGGGCCGTGCGCCTCGATTTCCACGCCCGCCGCCTCGACGCCCGGGACGTAAACGACGAGTTTCACGGCGTCGGGCTGTTCGCGGCAATCGTAGTTCGGTTTGCGGAAGCTGGCCTGGAAGGGCGAGGACGCGGCAACACGACTGGCACGGTCGGAACGGGTGGTGTGGATGATCGTATGCATGGAAAAATGAGAATGATACTCGGGGGTGGGGACCTCCGGGCTCAGGATTTTCTAAACGTTTTCCGTTAAACGGAGGTTTAGGCCTGAAAGCCCGGACCGGTGCGCTGCTGTTTGCTCCAATTATGAGCGACCGGTCGCATCTGGGCGCGGCAAATACCAACGACGGCCTTCTTACAAGAAGCGCCGGCGCAGTCGCGGAGATGTTTTTGCTGAACGGTCATTGGAACGGGGCGAGACACTGCATAGTGCAGGCTGTGTGCCAAGGTTTAAATTTCTTTTCCGTGTCACATATGTGTGTCGCAACGCCAGCACCGGGCAAAATGCGAGTTGTGATTGCCGGCGCGACAGCCGGGCCGCATGGTGCCGGTATGGCTGCGCTCCACGACTCCACCACGACCCTGACTGAACTCAAAACCCGCTTGCTGGCCTTTGTCCGTGAGCGCGATTGGGAGCAGTTCCACGCGCCGAAAAACCTCAGCATGGCGCTCGCGGCCGAGGCGGGCGAGCTGATGGAGCATTTTCTTTGGACGACACCTGAGGCGTCGCACGCCATCGCGGCGGAACCGGCCAAGCGCCAGAAAATTGCCGAGGAGCTGGCCGACGTGGTGATCTATGCGTTGGAATTTGCCAACGCGACGGGCCTTGACGTGGCGGCGGCGATCGAAGCGAAGATGGCTGCCAACGCTGCCAAATATCCGGTGGAGAAAGCGCGCGGGCGCGCCGACAAGTATACAGAGTTAAAATAAAAACGCGGAGCCAGACGGCTCCGCGTTCCAAGGATGGAAGGCAGCTCAGGCCTTTCCGCCATAGCTCAGGTAATCGTCGAGATCGAGCAGGTCGGCGAAAGAGCGGATGTCGTCGCGCTGGGAGTTGTGACCCTTGATGACGCTGCCGATCCATTCGTGGCCTTCGGCGCCGCCGGGCCCGAGCTGCTCGAGCCACGCGGACCAGGCGATGATCTCGTGGATCGGGCGCTTGGCGGTGGCGTTCACCCACTCCAGCATCTGCATGTCAGTCTTGCCGGACTTAATCTTGGCGAGCATCGCCTTGGGATTGACTCCGGTGAAGGCGAAGAACCGCTGATCGAGCGGGCAATTGTAGTGGAACTCGCCGCTCTTGCCGGAGATTTCGGCGCGGGCCTTGTCGAGGAGCCGGGGCAGGTGGGCATAGCCACCGAGGCGGACGCGCACGCTGCGCGGCGGATGTTGGGTGAGATCGGGGGAGGATAGGTTTACCATAAGAGGTTAGACACGGTGGACGGTCAGTTGTTGCCGGTGCAGCCGCATTGCGATTCGCAGGGCGAGCCACACGGCCCGACCGGGGGCGCGGACTTCTGCGCAATGAAACCGTAACCGCCGGCGATCACGCGGCGGACGGGTTCGCCGGTGCCCGGATGCCGGGTCAGCGCAGCATCGCGCATCGACTGGCTCACCTCGAAACGCCGGGGCGCCTGCCCGGGCTTCTGCGGGATGGTTTCGTAAACGTAAGTGGTCATCGGAAGTGGTTGAGCAAAGTTGATTCAGTGTCAGAGTGTGACCAAAGTCAAATTGCCCGATGAAAACCGCCCTCCGCAACTTCTACGTTCTGCCCTGTTGCCTGCTGCTGCTCAACCTCTGCAACCAGCTCGCGAGCTACAAAGCCCGCGTGATCGACGATGCCTTCCTCCGCACCGCCGCGGTCATGGGCATGGTGTTGTTCGGCGGCACGCTGGTCGGCTCTGTCGCCGAGCCGGTGATCTCCTCGTTGGTCGGCTCGCTGCACCACGGCAGCCGTGCGCGCTGGGGCGAGCTTGGGGAAATTTTCTTCCTGCTTGTGCTCGGGCTCATCGTGTTCTGGCTCTACTACCGCGTGGACGCCCACGGTGTGGGTTCGATCCTGCCAGCCGAATGGCGAAATCAGCGGCACTAGGCCTTTGGCCGGAAGGCTTTCATCACGGACTCGTTGGTCTCGAGACGCGGGCCGCCGATCAGGTCGATGCAGTAGGGAATCGCGGGAAACACGGCCTCGAGGTTTTCGCGGATCGCCTTCGGGCGGCCGGGAAGATTCACGATGAGCGTGCGGCCTCGAATGCCGGCGGTCTGGCGGGAGAGGATCGCTGTCGGCACATAGTGCAGCGAGGACACGCGCATCAGTTCGCCGAACCCGGGCAGCATTTTTTCGCACACGGCGGCGGTCGCCTCGGGCGTCACGTCACGCGGCGCGGGGCCAGTGCCGCCGGTGGTGACGATCAGGCAGCAGCCGGCCTCGTCGGCCATCCGGCGCAGCTCGGCTTCGATCACTGTGCGCTCGTCGGGAATGACTTTGTAATCGGTCGCAAACGGAGTCGTGAGCCACTCGCGCAGCAGGCTGAGGCAGGCCTGGCCGGGCTCGTCGGCGTAGACGCCGGCGCTGGCGCGGTCGGAGATGTTGAGGACGCCGATGGTTGCGGTCATGGTTCGGAGGCGGCGAATTTCGCGACGATTTCCTCTGTTGTCACGCCTTGAGCGCGCAGGGTGCGGAGGCTCAGCGCGTCGTGGCGCTTGGCCAGCCGTTCGCCACGGTCGTCGGTCATCAGCGGACAGTGATAATACACCGGAGCCGGCAGGCCGAGGGCGCGCAGCAGTAGCAACTGCCGAAACGTGCTCCGGATGAGATCCGCGCCGCGCACGACTTCGGTGATTTGCATGGCCGCGTCGTCGACGGCACAGGAGAGCTGGTAGCTCGGGGCGTCGTCTTTCCGCCAGACGAGGAAGTCGCCGAAGTCGCGGCCGGCGACTGCGCGCTGCGGGCCGGAGCATCTGTCGGTGAATTGCAGTTCTTCGCCGTGGGGCACGCGAAAGCGCCAGTTGACCGAAATCGTGTCGCTGAGCGGAGGCAGAGGAGCGTCCGCGGGCGGCCGGAAGGATGCGGGATAAACCGGCTCATCATCGCCGGCGCCCTCGTGCGGCGCGCCGATGGCGTCGAGGACATCCTTGCGCGTGTGCGTGCAGGGGAAAATCAGGCCGGCGGCGTGGAGCTTTTCGAGGGCAGTGCGATAGTGCGGACGACGGTCACGCTGGTTGTAGGGCGCGTGCGGGCCACCGATGTCCGGGCCCTCTTCCCACGCCAGACCGAGCCAGCGCAGGTCCTCCAGCATGGCGTCGACAAAATCCAGTCGGAACCGGGCGGCGTCTAGATCGTCATTACGCAGCACGAGCTTGCCTCCGGCGGATCGGGCACGCTGCGCGGCGACCCAGAACGTGCGGGCGTGTCCCAGATGCAGAAATCCTGTGGGCGAGGGCGCGAGACGGCCGCGATAGTTGTGCAGATCAGGAACCACGAATGGAAACGAATGAACACGAAGACGGGAAGAGGAACAGCGCATTCTCGCAGATTCTTCGTGTCAATTGATGTCCATTCGTGGTTTCTAATCTCATGTCCAAACTGCTCTGCGTCTATTGTGCCTCCAGCGATCGCCTAGATCCGAAATACTATATGGCGGCGGCGGAACTGGGCGTGGCTCTCGTCGCCCACGGTTGGGGCTTGGTTTACGGCGGCGGCAAGACCGGCCTGATGGGCGCCGTGGCTCGCGCGGTGAAACACGAGGGCGGCCACGTGGTCGGCGTCATTCCCGAATTCATGAAGGCCCGCGAGCTGGCCTACGACGAGGCCGACGAGATCGTGACCGTCGTGACGCTGCGCGAGCGCAAGCTGCTGATGGAAACGCGCGCCGACGCCTTCGTCACGCTGCCGGGCGGCTTCGGCACGCTCGAGGAAATCATGGAGATCCTCACGCTCCGGCAACTCAACGTCGTGAAGAAACCCTGTGTGTTTTTCAACCAGGATGGCTTTTATGACGACCTGCTGCGGCTCTTCGACCGGATGCTCGCAGAGAAATTTTTCAAGCCGAGCAATCTGCAACTTTTTACTGTCGCGACGACCGTGTCGGAGATTTTTACCCAGATCGAGCAGGCCGACGTTGCACCCGCGGAATCGAAATGGTTCGAGACGCACTGAGGCGCGACCACCACCATGCACCGCGCCGCCGTCCTGCACCTGCTCCGCACCCATGCCGCCCAGCTGCTTGATCCGCATGAGGCGGCGATGGTGACCGACACGATCCGCTTCGTCGAGGACCACGAGGACTGCCTGTTGCGCTCGCAACTGGGCGGGCACTTGACGGGTTCCGCCTGGATCGTGAGCCCTGATCGCGTCCGCACCCTGCTGACCCATCACCGCAAGCTCGACAAGTGGCTACAGCTCGGCGGCCACTCCGATGGCGACCCCGATCTGCTCGCTGTGGCGATGCGCGAGGCCCGGGAGGAAAGCGGGCTTGCGTGCCTGAGGGCGGTCGCCGCCGCGCCGTTCGACGTGGACCGGCACCTGATACCCGAGCGCAAGGGCGTGCCGGCGCACTTTCACTACGACCTGCGCTTCATGATCGAGGCCGACCCGGCTGAGCCGCTGACTATTTCCGACGAATCTCATGACCTCGCATGGATCGAGGTCGCCCAGGTGCCGTCTCTCAACGCCGAGGAATCGATGGCACGGATGGTGCGAAAGACGCCCGGACGCCAATTTCCCGACGAAAACCCTTAACCTGCGCCAAAGAGCAGCCGACGTTGGTGGTGATGCTTCGACACCGAATACCTGCTCGCCTCCAGACCCGGAGTCACAAGGCGCTTGCCCCAACGCCCCGCTCCTGAAAGCAATTCATCCCCCGCCGCCTCGCTGGCGCATCTGCCCGCAGGCGCAGCCATTCCCCTTCCCATGACCGACGTCCGTATCACCGAGAAAAGTGACCTGATCCAAATTCACCTGCCGGATGGCCGCACCTTGCAGGGTCCGCGCGGTGCGAGCGCCGGAGATTTCCTGAAACCCATCGAAGCCGGCCTGCCGGCGCCCATTGTTGGCGTCGTGGTCAACGGCGAGCTGCACGAGCTGACCCGGACCCTTGACATGGAAGCGCGCGTCCGGCCGGTAACCATGGCCGATGCCGACGGGGCGCGCATCTACCGCCGCTCGCTGACATTTCTCCTTGAGGCGGCTTTTTCGGCTCTGTTTCCCAAGGCGTCGCTCTTTATCGACCACTCACTGGCCTCGGGCGGCTACTACTGCAACGTGCGCGAGCGCGGCCCGCTCTTGCCCGACGAACTGAAGAACTTGGAGGCGGAGATGCACCGGCTCGTTGGCCTCGATCTGCCGTTTGGCGGGCGCGAGGCGCCGGTCGAGGAGGCGATCGCCCATTTCGAGGCCCGGGGATTTCTCGACAAGGTCCGGCTACTGCGGCACCGCCGCAAACCCTCAATCACGCTCTACCGGCTGGGCGAACACGTGGACTATCACCACGGCTACATGGTGCCCTCCACCGGTTATCTGCAATGGTTCGAACTGGTGACGGCGAACGGCGGCTTCGCCCTGCGGTTCCCGCGCCGCCATGTGCCAACCAAGGTTGCGCCGATGGTGGACTATCCGAAACTGCTCGCCGCGTTCCGCCAATACGGCAGCTGGCTGGAGCGGCTCGGCATCGAGAGCGTGGGCGCGCTCGACGACGCGATCCAGGCCGGTCGCAGCCGCGAGATCATCCTCGTCTCGGAGGCGCTGCACGAGCAGCACATCGCGGCGATCGCCCGCCAGATCGCGGAAAAACGCGACCACGCGCGGCTGGTGCTTATCTCGGGCCCATCCTCCTCGGGCAAGACCACGTTTTCCCGGCGGCTCGCCGTGCAATTGCTGGCGCTCGGCCTCTCGCCGTTCGCCTTGGAACTGGACAACTACTTCGTCGGCCGCGATCGGACGCCGAAGGACGAGAACGGCCAGTTCGATTTTGAGACGATCGATGCGCTCGATTTGGTGCAGCTCGGCGACCAGCTCCAGCACCTGCTCGCCGGAGACGAGGTGCAGATCCCGCGCTTCAATTTTCACGAGGGCCGGCAGGAGCCGGGCGACACGGTCCGCATCCGCGCCGGGCAGTTGATCATCCTCGAAGGCATCCACGGCCTCAATCCGCGCCTGATCCCCCCGGTGTTGTCGGCCCAGTCGTTCCGGATCTATGCCTCGGCGCTCACTCAGCTCAACCTCGACCGCCACAACCGCGTCTCGACGACCGACACCCGGCTCGTCCGCCGCATCGTGCGGGATGCCCGCGAACGCGGCTACAGCGCCACGCAGACGATCAATCGCTGGGAATCCGTGCGGCGCGGTGAGAAACGCCACATCTTTCCCCATCAGGAAAATGCCGACATCATGTTCAACTCGGCCCTCGCCTATGAACTTTCGGTGCTGCGCCCGCTGGCGGAGCCGCTGCTGCGTCAGGTGGAGCACGGCTGCCCGGAATACGTGGAGACGAGGCGACTGCTGGCATTTCTCGAGTGGTTTCTGCCGATAAAGACCGACTGGGTGCCTGACAACTCTATCCTGCGCGAATTCGTCGGCGGCTCGAGTCTGAAGGATTTCAAGGTCTGGGGCTCGTAAACGCGACCGCGGGCGACAAAATCCTCGCGCCGCGCCCAATCTGTGTTCTGGATGCCGCCCTTCTTTCCGCCATGTTGCTGAAACTTATTTCCTGCAATGTCTTTCAACGCGAAGCCTCGCTCTGCCTCGCGCGCTCACCGCATGTCATCGATCCGGAATATACCGAGCTAGGCGAGCATGTGCGCAGCGCCGGGCTGCGCCAGATCATTCAGGACAAAATCGACGCCACCGAAGCCACCGGAAAAAACTACGACGCCATCCTGCTGCTCTTCGGCCTGTGCGGCAACGCGACGGTCGGCTTGCAGGCGAAACGAATTCCGCTGGTGATTCCCCGCGCCCACGACTGCTGCACCATTTTGCTCGGTTCGCGCAGCAAGTTTGTGGAGCATTTCGGGCAGGCGCCAAGCACACCGTTTTCGTCGATCGGTTACCTGGAGCGCGGCGAGTATTTCCTGCGCACGGGCGACGATGGCAATTCGATGGTCCAGACCGGCGATGCATTCAAGGAGATGGTCGAGAAATACGGCGAGGAGGACGCCAAGTATATCTGGGCGGAAATGCACCCCTCGCACGGCAACGACAAGGCGGTCTTCATCGACCTACCTGAGACGAGCCATCTGGGCTATGCCGAGAAATTCAAGGCCAAGGCGGAGGAGGCGGGCAAGGAATCGGTCCGCCTCGAAGGCAGCATCCGCCTCATCGATAACCTCCTGCAAGGCCACTGGGACGAGAAGGAATACCTCGTGGTCCCACCCGCGAGCACGATCGAGGGGGTTTACGATTGGGACCAGGTCGTGCGGGCGAAGAAGATTTGAGGCGGCGCGTCCGCAGTCTTGCAGGTCAGGTCTCACGCCCTATTTCCGACCTTTTCTGTGGCGGGGCGTAATCACCCGAATGCGTCGGTGGATTCGCAGCTGCGCTTGAGGTTAACGGCGGAAGATGTGTCCGGCTCACTTCAACTCGAGTTTCACCTGCACGACGAGTTGGCCGGACCGGCCACGCTGCACCAACGTGAGGCGCGGCTGCTTCTCTGGCAGCAGCGTGGTCACGAGATAGCCCTCTTTGCGTTCGCGGAGCACATCCTTCCATACGGGCTCCTCGAGCAGCAGTTCCTCGGCGACCGCTTCGATGCCCTCGGCCCAGGTGAGGAGGGCGCGGCCGCGACGGCCCTCGATGAAGGCGCGCCGGTTGGGGGCGTCGAGGGCGATGGGCAGAGGTGTCGTCCAGTGGAACGCGACGCCTTCGCCTTGCTCGACGGCCCAGTCGTCGGTGATCGTCAGTAAGTCCGGAGTGGGGGAGTCCCAAGTGCGCGTCCAGCGGGTGAACCAGCCTTCCCAGCCGGCGGCGAGATCCAGCGTGGCGTGGAAGGAGAATTCATCGCCACGGCCGCGCGGGGTGATGTCGGCGAAGATCGGGTTCTGCGGCTTGGCGCGCGCGCCGCGGGTGGCGTGCGGCACGAGCATGTTGTGCCGCTGGCAGTGTTTCATCAGGTCGGCGAGCGGATTGCTGTAGTCGCATATGCCAAAGTCCTTCGCGAAACTGTCGCCGGCAAACTCGAGCACAAACGAGCCCTTGTCCTCGTGCGTGTGCGAGGCGCCGGCCTTGTTGCCCATGAGGAAAAGTTTCACCCATTCGCCGCTGAGACGGCGGTGCGAGGCCATCTGGCCGATGGCCGGCATGGAGACGAGCGGGCGGAAAGCGGGCCCGGTGGCGGGAATGGACTGGGAGAGGTTCTGCGCGAGCAGCGATATCGGCTGGCCACCCGTGCGGGCGACGGATTTGCGGAAAACCGTAGTCCAGTGCGAATCGGGCATCAGCCACGCGAGGAAGGCGGCGCCCTCCTGCGGGACGCATTGCGCGTCGCAGATCAAAATCATCTGCGCGTCGTCCGCGGTGCTGACGAGTGTCTCCGCCATAATGGCGGTGGCGTAGAGCGCGGGCGGCACGAGAGAGCGCGCGTCGAGGCCGCGGGCGCGGGCGTAGTAGTAGAACGTGATCAGCGCCTGCCGTGCGGTGTGAACGAAATAGGCCGGCCCCTCGGTGTAGCCGCCGTCGGGCAGGAGGATTTTCGAGAGGTTGTCGAGCAGGTCGGCGAGCGCGAGGTCGGTATAGGGAGCGACGCGGGACTTGTCCGGCCGGGGATAGGGCGCCCAGGTCGCGGGCATCGTTTTCTCCAGCACGAGGTAGGCATACATGCGGCCGGGCAGGAACCACGCGGTCTGGTTGCACCAAAAGATGTAGGTATACCACCAGGTGTTGTAGTTATTCGTGCCCTGGCCCTCCTCGGCGAGGCGGCGCAAAATGACCTCGCGGCCGTAGAGAGTGAACCACTCGCCGCAGAGGTCGAGGATCAGCGCGCAATCATACATGACGAGGCTCGGCACAAAGGCGCGGTGCTCCCACTTACAGCCCGTCAACCAGCTCAAAAACGAGGGATCCCAGTGCGTGCAGTGCGCAAGGCTGATCGCGTAGCGGGCGGCGAGCCGGCCGAGTTTTTTGTCACGAAATAGCACCGCGGCCTGCGCGGCGTTGGCGCCGTGGGTGAGCAGGAGGTTGCCGGTGTCGCGCACGCGGTTGAAACGAGTGTCGTTCCAAAAATTGACGTAATCCGTGATCATCTTTTCCGGGACGAGGCGCTGCGCGTCCTCGGCGAGTTCCCAGAGCGGTGAGGAGCGAGGGCCACCGGACAGCGCCAGTGCGGCGCGGGCCTCGGCGAGCTCTGCCCCGGTGAGGTGCAGGCCGTAGGCGGGCTCGAAGCTGGGCGCGAAGGTGTCGGGTTTGAGATAATCCTCCCACCGTTCGTCGAAGCGTGCGAACTGGCGGACGTAGCGCTGGACTTGGGCGCCGTGTTGCAGGCCGATCCAGTTGAACCAGCCGCAGGCGCTGCCGGTGCCCCGCGCGGGATCGGCGTAGATCTCGATCGTCAGGCTTTGCAGCCGGCGGGCGCCGTCGAGCGGGAGGAGCAGCTCGCGTTTGTGCGCCGCGAACGGCGTGCTGAGATTGCGCCGCTCGCCGAGATCGGTGCCGGCGAGGAGGGCGACGCGGGTCCCCGGCGGGGCGACGAGGGAAAACATCAGCGTGTCGTAGTCCGCGCAATCCACGGCAAAGGCGCGGTTCATGCGGAGCGCGGGCGTGGCCGGATCGGCGGGGGCGCGCTGCCAGTCGTATTGCACCAGCGCCCATTTTTGCGCGACCGTCAGCCCCTCGGCCCCCGGCGCATGGATCGTCCACTTGGGCAGGCCGCTGAGCGTCTCGTCAAAAAACGCCTCGAATATGGCCTCGGCTGAATTGATCGGGGTGGTGTTCATGGGCGGTGGATGGCGGCGCGGTGCCGGTCGTGGTTTTTGTGTGGGCCGTGGTTCAGAGGCTCAGGGAACGAGGTCTGGGGAAGAGTCCGCGACGGTGTTTGGCGGGGTGAAATGTAGGTCGCCGCCCAGCCTTCTCCATTGGATAAACAGGGTGACAAGCGCAACGAAGGCCAGAGTGGTGCAGAAGCCGCAGAAGATGAAAAGATAGCGGTAGTCCCGCACCATACCCAAAAGCAGTCCGCACACGGGCGGCGTGACGATCATGCTGCTGTAGCCCAAGGTCTGGTTCGCACTAAAAAATTGCCCATACTGCTCCCGCGGCAACAGGCGCGGGGTCAGCGCCGCCCCCGCCCCGAGGTAGATCGCGATCACGCCCTGGTTGATGGTCCAGCAGACCAGCAGGCTGGTCGAGCCCTGGACGAGCCAGTAACAGCTGAAATAGCTCGCGCTGATCAAAAACATCCCCACCAGACTCACGCGGATCGGATGAAAGCGGTCGATCAGAGGACCCATGAGAAAGAAGACCGGAATTTGAATCAGGAACGTCCAGCTTTTCACCCGGCCGAATTCCTGGAGCGTGAGTCCCAGAGTGGCGGCGTAGCCCGCCTGGCCCGCCTGAGTCGCGAAGAACACGATGAAGTTAAGGGGCACCAACGAACTCCAGAAAAAGAAACTGAGGAAATAGACGTTCAGGTAAAAAGGATGGGTGAAGCATTCCTTGAAATATAGCCTGGCCACCGCCAGCCCGCCGCCAGGCTTTTTGGGTGGAGGCGGCGTATAGTCCCCCTCCTTGACCTTCCAGACGATGAGGTAAAAGGCGCTGGCATAGAGCAGGCCGATCAGGGTGTAAACATGGAGCGTGTAGGCTTCGGCCTGACCCAGCGCCCAGCGGTTGAAGGCGAGACTTCCGATCGCGCCGACCGCCCGGAAGAGGCCGAAAAATTTACCCATGACCTCCCGCGGAATCACATCGACGAACAGATACATGTAAACCTGCTGAATGTAGGCGTTGAAGATGACCCACATGGCGTAGCAGACGGCGATCCAGACGATGGTGCAGCCGGCGACCGTGAAGTTGGAGCCGCCCAGCCAGCCCAGGAAATGATGCAGCATGGCCCCCCCCGGTTTCGCGGCGCCCAACAGCACGAGACTGAGCACCACGGGCGGGGTGCACCACAAAATGAAAGGCCGGCGCCGGCCCAGTCGACCGCGGTGACGGTCGCTCTGAATGCCGATGGCCGGATAGAGGCAGAAGGCGACGAGGGCGGACTGGCTGCCCACGAAGCCTATCAACGTGTCGCTCGCGCCTTCCCAGCGCAGTTGCAGCGGGATCAAGGCCGGCGTGACCGATTCGAGCAATTGGTAGAAAAAGTCGCCCCACAGCATCCAAAAAAACACCTGCGCCAGCGTGCTTTTCGTGTAGGTGAGCGTGCCGACACGGTAGAGCTTCGGGCCTTGGGTGGCGGCAGGGGCGGATTCCAAGTGGCAGCGGGGATTTGGACGGAGACGCGGAAAGTCGCAGTGCGGACAGTCCCGTCAGTAGTCGGAATGGCCCCGGATCTGTCAACCGCACTCATTCCGTTTCCGCCGCGTTGCCTCGTTGCTACTCATCCGTGCAGACGAGTGCGACACGGCAATCCAGGCGGGTGGTGTCCACGCGACCGCAGAGCGTGACCGGTGATCCGCGCCAATCGAGTTCGAGTAGATTGGCGCCGCGCCGAATCGCCGCTGTCACCTCGACCTCATCCGGGGCCCAGCGCACCGACCCGCACGGCAATCCGTTGATCCGCACGGCCGCGCCATTGCCCGATATTCCTTCGCAGCGCAGGCGAAACCTTTTTCGCCCGGTCACTTCGCCGACATAGAAATGCTGCGTGTAACGGACCGCCCCACCGCAGAAAGGCAAGCCAAGCTCTGCGCGTGTCGTTGCCGACGTCGCGGTTTTACCTCGCGCTGTCGGTGAAGCGACTGCTCCGCCCGGCAAAACGGAGAAATTTCCATCTAAACGGCAGGCGCCAATCATTCCCTCGGTCGCCCGGCGAATCGTGAAATGAAATTCGAGCCGATTGACTCCCATCCGAAGGTGACCGCGAAGTGTGTGCTTCATCAGGAAGTCACCGTCCTTTTGCCAGCGTGGCAGCGCACGGCCATTGAGCCGCGCCGTCCAGTCTCCGCGCATGTTCCCCGACTCGCAGACCAAATTCAGGACGGGACGGCCCCGCACGGAAAACCGCGTGCGGTAAATCCATTTGTGGGTCGCACTAAGTTCGGAGGTCAGCGGCACCGGGCCAAACAGTGTCTGCCCCACAGCCGGCACCCAACCGGCTCGCAAGTCAAAGGCCGGGGCGAGTTGCACCTTACGGCCGTTCAGCGTCCACGGATTGAGATATACGGCGTTCTTTTCAGGCCAGATCACCTGCCAACGATCCGGCAGCTTGATCAGAATTTTCCGGGGCATGACTGTCGGCGCTGTGGGGCTGCGCGCATCGATGACTCGGCTCTCGCCGCCCTGCAAGGTGCCGCGGGCACTTCCGATTGAGAATGACGCCGGCCGTTTCCCGATATTTGCGCAAAACCACCGTCCATCGGGGCGGCGGGCCGCGTGGATATCGCCGTTCGTCTTCATCGGTCCGCGCAACGATTTCAGGGCCGCGCGATCATCCATGACTGTGCCCTTGCGGCCGAGCGCTGCCAGTCGCGCTGTTACAGCCCCGATTGTAAAGTCCTGGAAAAACACCAGGTGCTGGTAGCGACAGGCACCGAAGGTGAACCGCCCTCCGGCCACCTTGACGCCAAAGAGTTCGTCGTCGTCGATCCAGTGCACCCGCAATCCGCGCCGGGCCAGTTCCGTCGCCAGACGGGCGGCCCGCGTCAGCAAACGGTCTCCCTTGGGTTTGTCGACGTCGGGCAGCCCGCGCAGAAAGTCTATTGGCCGAATGGCGAGGACATCCGGCTGCACCCCGGGCCCGAGGGATTCGGCCGCACGGCGAAATTCATCCGCCCACGCCCCAAAATCAGCTGCGGCAAATGCCGGCGGGGCGAAGCTCGGTGGCGCATCCAATTTCCGATAGCCATCCAGCGAGTAAAGGAAGCCGTGCGGGACGAGCACGTTGATGCCCGCGACGGCGAGCCAGTCGGCCATGCGTTTCATCGTGCGCAGGTCGAGGGTGAAATCGCAGGCGCCGAACACTTCGCATAAGGCGCGTGGCTTGCCGGCCTGCGCGGCCGCTGAGACTGCCAGGCACGCCGTCAGGTTGAGAATGGCATTCTTACGGTCGCCCGCCGCCGGAATGATGACGTCGCAGCCCGGTATCTGAAACTTCCGCAGGTTGGCCAGCACGCTGCCGACGTGGCGGGATTCATACCACCATTCCTCCTCCGGGCTGATGTGACCGGTGAGCGCGACCCGGTGCCGTCCGCACCACCTGCTGATCGGTGCGGTCCAATTTTCCAAAAACGCCCGCGCCGTGACGCGCCGATAGCGCCGCCGCTCGTCGTCCGCCGTCGCACCCTTTTCGCCGGCGAGGGCGAATGCCAAGGTCGGCGAGATTTTCCCGACCTTCCGCGCCACGCCCTTTCCCCAGGGCAACGGATTGCGAAACTTCGGCTCGTCCGCGAAGATTCCCGGCACGGTCAGGCCGAAGTGTGCGGCAAAGCGGCTCCAGTAGGCCTCGTGCGTCAGTTCCAGAAAAAGCCGGGTCGCCTCCGGGTTAGAGACGTCCACGTAGTTTCCAAACGGCTCCAGCAGGTCACCTCCGGTCTTGGTGGCGATGGCCACAAGTTCCCACCGTCCGCGGGGCAGCGAAGCGGCTAGGACATTCTCGGGCAGCACACAAATGGCGCGTGGACAGTCAAAGACCTCCGCCGGTCCGGTGGGATAATAGAGCCGGCTGTCAATCAACTCGGTTTTCCGCCAGGTGTCCGCGATCGGACCTATGCCCGCACGCAGATCGATGATTTCCTGCCGGCTGGCCCGGCGGCGCGCGTAACAGGCCACGACTTCGCCGGAGCCAAGCTTCCATTCGATCCGGCGTCCGCCCCGAAAGACCGCGCGCTCGACCCGAAGGGATTGCTCGACGAACTCGGGACGGCGCCGCACTACTTCGCCGCCCGCCGCTCCGCTCGGATAGGGCATTTCATCGTAGAGCCAGGCGCTCAGGCCGAGTTGGCGCGCCACATCGATGCAGCATTTCACGGCCGTGAACCATTCCTCCGAGAGGTAGGGAGTCGCGAGCCCTTCACGGGCATGGATGAAAAATCCGTCGCAGCCCGCCGCCCGGATTTCCAGAATCCTCGCACGCAATCGCGCCGACTCCAACCGATGATTGAGAAAAAAGAAAGGCAGCACGCTGGCTGTCTGCTTCGCGGGAAGACGGACAGGCGTGGGTTTCATGGCTCTGACATGTCCATTGGTATCTATGCCAGTCGAGCCGAATTTGCGCCCCTTCGCTCCGTTCTGGTCTGTTGACTTGGGGAAAACCGGCTGCTCTTTCAATTCGTGCGAAGTGAACCTCCTTTCCCTGCGAAATCCTTCCATGTGGACCAGCTGCCGGTCCGGATTTTTACAACCCTGGCCGAGCTGGCGGCGGAGGCGGCCGAGGATGCTTCCACAGTCCTACTCGCGGCGATTGCCGCCCGTGGCCGCGCCCGGGCGATCCTCGCCACGGGCAACTCGCAGGATCTGTTTCTGGAAAAACTGACACAGCGCTCTGGCATTGACTGGTCGCGGGTCGAACTGTTTCACATGGACGAATACTTGGGGATGCCGGTCACGCATCCCGCCTCATTCCGCCGCTACCTGAAGCAGCGCGTCTTCGACCGCGTGCACCCGGGCGCCGCCCGCTGCATCGAGGGCGACGCGCTCGAGCCGCTCAAAGCGATGCGCGACTACGCGGCGCAGCTCGCGGCGGCGCCGGTGGACCTCTGCTGCTTGGGCATCGGCGAGAACGGGCACTTGGCGTTCAACGATCCGCCAGTGGCTGACTTTGCCGACCCGGAAATAATCAAGCTGGTGAAGCTCGACGAAAAATGCCGCTGGCAGCAGGTGGGTGAGGGGCATTTTCCGAACATCGACGCCGTGCCCGCCTACGCCATCACGCTGACGATCCCCACGCTCTGCCGCGTCGGCCGCATGATCGCGGTCGTGCCAGAGAAGCGCAAAGCCCACGCCGTCAAGGCATCGCTAGAGGGTCCGGTCGTGAGTGCTTGCCCTGGTAGCTTCCTCCGGCGACAGGCCCACGCCATCCTGTACCTCGACACCGACTCGGCGTCGCTGCTCTCCCGCTGAGCAAGCGCACCTCCGGCTATGACCACCTGTGACGCGATCGACCACCGCACCGGCCAAGCCGTCAGGCTGACGTGCGCGGGAGACAGGATTGCATCGTTGCACCCGCTGGCCGACGCCGCCCGCGGGCTGCCCGTGTTGCTGCCCCCGCTCGTGGACATCCAGGTCAATGGTTTTGCCGGCGTTGATTTTCAGAACGACCGCTGCACGCGCGCCGACCTCGAGCGGGCCGCAGCCGAACTCGCGGGGGCGGCGTGTAGCCGTTTCTTGCTCACGCTCATCACCGACCGGTGGGACCGCATGCTTGCCCGGCTGCAACACTATCGCGCGCTGCGCGCCGCATCGCCCCTCTTGCAGCGCCGCATCGCGGGCTGGCACATGGAGGGACCGTTCTTGAGTCCGAAGCCCTGGTTTCACGGCGCACATCCGCCGGAATTTATGGAGGCGCCCACGACGGTGCGGCTGCGCGAGCTGAAGGCGGTGACCGGCGAGGATCGCGTGTTGCTCACGCTCGCGCCGGAATGGCCGGGAGCGCCCGTGGCGATCCGGTGCGCACGCGAACTCGGGTTTCGCATCTGGCTCGGCCACACCGATGCCAACCCGGCGCAACTCGCCGACGCCGTGGCGGCCGGGGCCGAGGGCTACACGCACCTTGGCAATGCCTGCCCGACTGAGTGGAACCGGCATGACAACATCGTCTTTCGCGTGCTCGACGAGCCGGGCCTGCTGGTCAGCATCATTCCCGACCGGATTCACGTTTCGCCGATGCTTTTTCGTCTGTTTCACCGCGCGCTTGATGCGCCGCGCATCTGCTACACCACCGATGCCATTTCGGCGGCGGGCGCGGGCCCGGGCGTTTTTCCGCTAGCGGGCATGCAGGTGCACGTGGGTTCCGACGGGATCGTGCGCCAGCCGGGCAAGTCCAACTATGCCGGCTCCAGCCTCACCCCGCTCGAGGGCGTGCGCCGTGCGGCGGCGATGCTGCGTCGGCCGCTGCAGAGCGCCTGGTCTTTTTTCTCAACGCAGCCGGCTGAGTTCCTCGGGCTTGCTCCCGCCGTCGTCGCCGGCGCCCCGGCCGATTACTGCCTGCTCCATGCAACCGGGACCGGCTCAAGGATCGAAATCCACTTGGCCGGCGAAACGGTGCGCGAGGTCGAGTGGAACGCATGAAGGCTTCGCCACCCACGCAATCGATGATTGGCGCCTATGGCCCGTGGGCCGCCGCGCTGGTGCCGGAAACGCCGGGCCCGCTTTCGTTGCAGCACTGTCCCCCGGGTGAATTCGCCACCCGCCGGGCTGCCGCGCGCACCCGCGTGACGGCATGCATGGCGCCGCCGTCGCTGCCCGATGGGATCACGGCGAAAGTGTGCCGGAGTTTTTTGCATGACGGTCTGGCCGTGGAGGAGATCAGATGGCAGTTGCCCTACGGACCACCGACGCGCGCGGTGGTCCTGAAACCCACCGGCGCCAACGGCAAGCTGCCCGCGGTGCTGGCGCTGCATGACCACGGCCGGTTCAAATTTTTCGGCCGGGAGAAGATCACCCAGACCAGCCCCGCCGTGCATCCGCTCGTCGTTCAGCATCGCGACGACGCCTACGAGGGCCTGGCCTGGGCCAATGAGCTGGCGCACCGCGGCTACGTCGTGCTGGTGCACGATGCGTTTGCCTTCGGTAGCCGGCGGGTGCGGCTCGCGGATGTGCCGCCTGAGTTGCGCGAGGGCCTGAAGGACGACACCGATGACTCGCCCGCGGGCGTCGCCGCCTACAACGACTGGGCCGCAGAGCACGAGCACGTGATGGCGAAATCCCTCTTCAGCGCCGGCACCACGTGGCCCGGGGTGTTTGCGGCCGAGGACCGCGTAGCGCTCGATGTGCTGTGTGCCCGGCCTGATGTCGATCCGGCGCGCGTCGGCTGCGGCGGACTTTCCGGCGGCGGCCTACGCACGGTGTTCCTCGCAGGGCTGGACGACCGCATCCGCTGCACGGTGTGCGTGGGTATGATGACGACGTGGCGCGACTACCTGCTCCACAAGAGTTACACACACACATGGATGTGCTACGTCCCGCTCCTCCCGCGCGATCTCGACTACCCGGAGATTCTCGGGCTGCGCGCGCCGCGGCCGACGCTGGTGATCAACGCCCGCGCCGACCCGTTCTTCACCCGCGCCGAGATGGAGCGGGCCGACGGCATGCTGGGCCGGGTCTATGCGGCGAGCGGGCAGCTGGAGACGTATCGCTGCTCATGGTATCCGGGCCACCACCAGTTCAACCGTGCGATGCAGGCGGAGGCCTTTACCTGGTTCGACCGCTGGCTGGACTAACTTGGTTTTTCCTCAGGACAACGAAGCCCATTGAGAACAACGCGCTCTATCTTACACCGCGCCGTGAACCCCGCGGCTCCATGTTTCCAAAAATGAAAACCCCGTCGGACGAGTCCGGCGGGGTGAAAGCTGGAGGTGGCATCGGACTCTAGACCGCCTTGGGCAGCGCAACATTGTCAAATTCCACCGGGTGCGGATGGTTGCGCTTGGTCTTGTTCATGTGATGGCGCTCCATGAGCATGCGGTCGAGCTTGTCGACCAGCAGCGATATGGCCTTGTGGCACTCATCAGACTGGACCGTGGCATTGAGATCGGGACCGTGGATGTTGATGTGGCCCTTGACCTTGAACCGCGTCTCAATGGCCTCCTTGGAATCGCACTCCAGTTCCACGCGCAAACGCACGATCCGCTCTTCATGGCGAAACAGCTTCTCAGATTTCTCGCGCACAAAAGTCTTTAGCGAGGGGGTGAGTTCAAGGTGAATGCCGGAGACGATCAATTCGTGGTTGTTTTGGCTGTTCATGTTTCTGGGTTATGTTTTGGGTTACCAAACCGGGCCAGACAGGCCGACCCGGTGTAAAAATTGCCCACCAATACCTCTGTGTCCTCGCCACGCGAAGCGCTCTCCACTTTCTCGGCCGTCGTCGTGACCGGCGGATCTTCCGGTATTGGAAAATCGTTCATTCAGATATGTGCGAAGCTGAGCCCGGAACTAGTTTTTTGCAACCTCTCCCGGCGCAATCCGAGTGACATAAATCTGGGAATAAGATTGAACCATTTTGCCTGCGATGTGTCCCGCCCGGAGGAAATCGAACGGGCGATAGAGGCGGTGATCGCGTTCTTGGATCGCAAGGTGCCGGGCGGAAGGGTGTTGCTCATCAATAACAGTGGTTTCGGCGCATACGGGCACTTTCCTGAGCCCAATCTCGCACATCAGCTCGAAATGCTGGATGTGAACATCCGGGGTCTGGTGCACCTGACCGGACTGCTTTTGCCACTGTTGAAGAGGCGCGGTGGCGCGATCATCAACCTGGCCTCAACGGCGGCGTTTCAGCCGACGCCCTACCTGGCCGCCTACGGGGCGTCGAAGGCGTTTGTCCTGCATTGGAGTCTGGCGCTCAACGAGGAGCTGCGCGGCAGTGGCGTGCGGGCGCTAGCGGTTTGCCCGGGGCCGACGGCCACGGAGTTCTTCCGGCGTGCCGGACTCAAGCAGGGCAGTGTCGCCGATGCGCTCAGCATGTCTTGCGAAGAAGTGGTGCTGGCGTCGTTGCGTGCCCTCGGCGCGGGTCGGAGCCAGGTCGTCACGGGGTGGAAGAACAAACTCGGGGCGTTTTTCGGCTCCAAGGTGCCCAAACCAATCGCGGCGCGCGTGGCAGCGTTGGTGCTGGCGCGTTTTCGGCTGAAGCAGGTGCAGCGGTGAGCGCGCCCGAGCAGCCGGGCGAGGCGCGGCCGGACGACGTGTTTTCCAAGCGGGCCTGCGGTTGGCCGCGGCGGAATAAGCAGGGCCCGGTGCGGATGATCGCGCCGGAGGAAATGAAGTCGTGGATCGTTCACGAAGACGAACGGCTCTTGGTCGTGGCGAAGCCGGGCGACGTGGTTTGCCACCCGTCCAAGGCAGGCCCATGGTCGAGCCTGGTCGGCGCGACCCGCGAATACACACAGTTGCCGACGATGCATCTCATCTTCCGGCTCGACCGTGAGACGAGCGGCTTGGTGGTACTGGCCAAGGACGCGCGTATGGCGAGCCAGCTGCAGCGCGCCATGCAGGAGCGCACCGTAGGCAAGGTTTACCTCGCGGTCCTCACCGGCGAACTGGCCGCCCCGGTGACGGTGAATCAGCCGATCGGCGACGACCGGACCAGTCCGGTGTTCATCAAGTCGGCGGTGAGCGAGGAAGGGCAGGCCTCGGTGACGCATTTTGCGCCACTGGCCGTCGGGCGGGGCTTCACGCTGGCGCGTGTGGTCACGGAGACGGGGCGAAAACACCAGATTCGCGTGCACGCCCACTGGCTCGGGCACCCGCTGGTGGGGGACAAGATCTACGGGCCGGACGCGCTGTGCTACCTGGAATTCATCGACCACGGCTGGACGCCGGAGCTGGCCGTGAAGCTGCTGCTGCCCCGCCAGGCGCTGCATTGCGCGGAGATAGATTTGCGGGCGACCGGCGTGGAGCAGGTGTTCACCGCGCCGTTGCCGGAGGATTTGCGCGACTTCTGCGCCGCGCACGGACTGCTGGGGTCGCCGACGCCAGAAACCGCGCCGCTGGTCAGAGGGTGAAGTCTGCCGGGGCGATCAGCAGGACAAATTCGCCTTTGAGGCTCGTTTTCGCGAGGCGCGTCTGAACGTCGGCGGCAGGGCCGACGAGAAATGTTTCGTGGAGCTTGGTGACTTCCTTGGCGATGCAGATCACGCGGTGCGGACCGAGTGTGGCGGCGATCTCGGCGACGGCCTTGTCGACGCGGTGGCAGCTTTCATAGAGGGCGAGCGTATAGTCGAAGGCGCGGTATTTTTCGAGGAAGGCAATCCGTGCGGCGCTCTTCGGCGGAAGAAATCCGACAAAGAGAAAACCGTTAGTCGGCAGTCCGCTGGCACTGAGCACGGCGGTGAGCGCACAGGCACCGGGCACAGGGACGACGGGTAGACCGCGGCGGCGACAGGCGCGCACGAGGCGGAAACCGGGATCGCTCAGTCCTGGTGTGCCGGCGTCGGTGACGACAGCGATAGACTTGCCCGCGGTGAGTTCGCCGGCAAGGCGCTCGGCGGCCTCGGTTTCGTTGTGTTCGTGGTAGGAGACGAGCGGCCGGTGCAGGCCGAACCGGCTGAGCATGGCACCGGTTGTGCGGGTGTCCTCGCAGGCGATGAGATCGACGGCGCTCAGGATGGCACGGGCCCGCTCGGTGAGGTCGGCGAGGTTGCCGATGGGCGTCGCGACGACGTAGAGCTTGCCGGGCAGCGGTGTGAGCGAGGCGTTGGGGGCGGGAGTGTCGGTCATAAAAAAATCCGGCGCGAGGCCGGATTTTCTCAAACATTGTGCCGGGGATCAGCGTCCGGTGCCAGTGCCCATACCGGGCATCTGGCCTTCCCAGTCGGCGGGACGGCTCCAGGGAATCGAAGTGTCCTGCGGGGTGCGGGTCGAGCAGCCGCCGAGGAGAGCGCCGAAGGCGAGGAGGAGTAGGCCGAGGAGGGGTTTCTTAAAGATGTTCATGACTTAGTGGGTTGATAGCGCGGAATCGCCTTTATGCAAGGCCCCATGGAGGGAAGCGGGCTGCACCTGGGCAACAGAGAAATGGGTCCGAACATCACTGATGAGAACCGTGGCGAGCACATCGGTTCCACGCTAAATCGAAAAGAGCTGGCTTGTCGCGGCGCCCTGAGTTGCGCCGCAGTTGAGCACGACAAAGGGGCTTTTGGTCCGACGCTGAGGACAGTGGCTGACAATGTGGCTGACGCCGGGTCGGGCGGCACCGGCGGCGCTGGCTGGCTGGCAAACACGGCGGTCGAGGCGCCCGTGATGGCGGGCGCAGCGGCGCCGTGCTGGGCGTTGGCGAGCTGGCGCTCCAACTCGGCGATGGTGGTCTGGTCGGCTGCGACTGTCTCCCGCGAGACTGCGGCGGCGGGCGCCGCGGGAAGGTCACGCTTGAGTGCGGCGATTTCGCCGCCGAGATTGCGCTCGGTCTGCTCGTGAGCCGTGACGAGGGCCTTAGCTTGTGCCAGTTCGCGGCCGAGTTGGATGTTGCGCGCTTCGGTGGCGGTGAGGCGCGATTTGGCCGTGCCGAGGTCGGAATCGAGCGTGATGAGGCGTTTTTCCAAGGCATTGTTTTGCTCGGCCGCCCGGGCGAGTTGGGCCGTCAGGCCGGCGGCGCGGGTGTTGGCCGTGGCGAGCTGTGTCTGTAGCAGCCGTTTGGAGTTGCCCAAGCGAACATAGAGCACAGCAAACAGGGCCGCGCTGATCACGGCCAGCACGCTGAGGGCGAAGGGCAGGTTCTTCATCGAAAAACAGACGGCGGGTGTCTCACAGGCCGTAGCGCGAGTGGTGCCAAGGCAGGCGGCTTCGTTTTTTCACGCCGCTGCCTTTGTTGGCGGCGAGGTGTTCGAGAATCTTGAAAACAAGTTCGATGCGCTCGGGTTCGCCAATTTGTGCGGCGAGTTCCTCCGCCGTGAACAACTGGTCGCGGGCTGCTCGCAGCGCCGCGACGAGCTTGAGCTTGAGGGCGATCACGCCGCCGGCGGCCTTCTTGCCGGCCTCGACGCCGGGCTGGTGGTAGGCGTTTACGCTGATGAGCGAGGCGTAGAGGCCGACGACGCGCTCGTAAAGGGCGATGAGCATGCCGATCGAGCGCGGCGAGACGTTGCGCAACGTGATCGTGACCGAGTGGCGGTCCTTCTCGCTGAGTGCGTCACGCGTGCCGAGGAGGAAACCCTGGAGATAGTCGCCGGCAGTGACGCCGGGTTCGACTTCGAGAGAGGTGTTTGCGTCGCGGTCGTGGAGCACCTCGATGAACGTGACGAAGAAATTGTTCACGCCTTCACGGAGCTGCTGCACGTAGGCGTGCTGGTCGGTCGAGCCCTTGTTGCCGTAAACGGCGAGGCCTTGGTTGACGATGCGGCCTTGAAGGTCGAGTTCCTTGCCGAGCGATTCCATCACGAGCTGCTGGAGGTAGCGCGAGAAGAGGAGCAGGCGGTCCTTGTAGGGCAGGACCACCATGTCCTTCGCGCCGCGGCCGTCGGTCGAGAAATACCACATGAGCGCCATGAGCGCGGCGGGGTTTTGCGCAATGCTCGGCGTGCGCGTGACGGCGTCCATCGCGGCGGCGCCGTCGAGCATCGCCTGGATGTCGAGACCTTGGAGCGCGGCGGGAAGGAGGCCGACCGCGCAGAGTTCGCTGGTGCGGCCACCGACCCAGTCCCACATGGGAAAGCGTGCGAGCCAGCCTTCGCTCCCCGCTGTGGCATCAAGCTTGGAGCCGATGCCGGTGACAGCGACAAAGTGCTTGGTGTAATCGAGCCCGGCGGCCTTGAAGACGGCGATGGTCTCGAGCATGCCGTTGCGGGTTTCGGCGGTGCCGCCGGATTTTGAAATGACGACGACGAGGGTGCGGGCGAGCTGGCTGCGCAGGCCGGCGAGGACGTAGTCGATGCCGTCGGGGTCGGTGTTGTCGAGAAACGCGACGGAGAGCCTGTCCTTGCGGGGCCCGCCGAGGGCGTGGCTCACGAACTGCGGGCCGAGGGCGGAGCCGCCGATGCCGATGACGAGGAGGTTTTTGAACTTGCCCTTGGGGCCGGCGACGGCACCGGCGTGGACTTGGGCGGCGAAGGCCTTGATCGCGGCAAGCGTCGAGATGATTTTGTCGGCCAAGTCGGGTGTGGGCGCGAGGTGTGGGGCGCGGAGCCAGTAGTGGCCGACCATACGCCGCTCGTCGGGGTTGGCGATGGCACCCTTTTCAAGCGCGGCCATGTCCGCGAACGCCTTTTCCATGCGCGGGGCCATGGTGGCGAGGAACTCGTCGGGGAACGGGATGCGAGAGACGTCGAGCGAAACGCCGAGGTCGGTGCTGTGGTAGAAATGGGATTTGAAACGGGACCAGTTCATGGGAAAAACTTAATCACAGATTGCGGAGGCGCACGGAGAATTTTGCGACGGCGCCTACACGCCGATAACCTCGTCAATCAATTTCGGCGCGACAAGCGCGGCGTCCCCTACGGTGATCGCCTGTGCCAGCATCGCCTGCGCCGCTGCCAGCGCACTTTCGTCGTTGGCGTGAATCACGCACATAGGTGCGCCAGGGGCGATGCGCTCGCCCATTTTCACCAGCGCGCTCACGCCCACGGCATGATCGACCCGGTCCTCGGCCTTCGCGCGGCCAGCCCCCAGCCGCAGCGCCGCGAGGGCCACGCCCATCGCATCGACGTCCGTGATCAGGCCGGCGCGCGGCGACGCCAGCGGCACCTTGAACCTGGCCTGTGGCAGGCGTGCCGGTTCATCGACGACACACACGTCGCCTCCTTGGGCCGCGATCAACTCGCGAAATTTTGCCGCTGCGGCACCGCTGGCGACCGAGGCCTCGAGCCGCGCCCGTGCCTCAGCCGTCGTCGTCGCCGTCTTCGTGAGCAGCAGCATCTGTTCACCGAGAGCGTAGGTGACCTCCATCGTGTCGACCGGGCCGCGGCCTTTCAGGCAGTCGATCGACTCCGCCACCTCAAGCGCGTTGCCAACGGCGCGGCCGAGCGGTTCCTCCATCGCGGTCAGGACCGCTCGGGTAGGTTTGCCCATCGCGGTCGCCACAGCGACGAGCGCTTGCGCGAGTTCCCGAGCCTTAGTCCGGTCCTTCATGAAGGCGCCTCGGCCGAACTTCACGTCGAGCACCAGGACGTCGATGCCTTCGGCGAGTTTCTTCGAGAGGATCGAGCCGCAGATGAGCGGGATGCACTCGACTGTGCCGGTGACGTCGCGCAGGGCATAGAGTTTCTTGTCGGCCGGTGCTAGCTCCGCGGTCTGACCGATCAGCGACACGCCGATCTGTTCGAGCTCGGCGCGATACTCGGCGAGCGAGAGGCCCACGCGGAAGCCGGGGATCGACTCGAGCTTGTCGAGCGTGCCGCCGGTGTGGCCGAGCCCGCGGCCCGAGATCATCGGCACAGCGACGCCGCACGCCGCCACCATCGGCGCGAGGTGCAGCGAAACTTTGTCACCCACTCCGCCGGTGGAGTGCTTGTCGGCCTTGGGCAGCTTTACGCTCGAGAGGTCGGCGACGATGCCGGAATTCATCATCGCCTCGGTGTAGTGCGCCGTCTCCTGCGGCGTCATGCCGCGCAGAAAAATCGCCATCAGCATCGCACTGAGTTGATAATCCGCCCACGAGCCGTCGGTGGCGCCGTGCACGAATGCGGCGATCTCGTCGCGGTTGAGGGCGTGGCCGTCGCGCTTGCGGGCAATGATGTGCTGGGGAAACATGGGCACGACGCTGGCAGTTTCCGCCTCCTGCTGCAAACCCGCAGGTGCCCGCCAAACAATTTCACTCAGTTTCGCGCCGGTCCTCGCCACGCGTCGTAGAGCTTGCGCTGCACGGGTGAGAGCCCGGCGACCACCTTGTCCTGCTCCGTCTTCTGCTGGCGGGAGATTGCCATCTGCGCCTCCCGCTTCTCGGGCGCGTCGGTAATTCTGATCGCCATCTGCGCGCCGCCTTTGAATGCCGCCTTTTGTTCAGGCGTCAGACTGGCGAGAAAGGCATTCATCCTTTCATGGCTTCTCTGGGAAATCTGCTTCTGGAAAAGAAATGAGGAGGATGCTCCCATGCCAAACGGACCGCTACGAATTCCAATCACCATACCGCCTTGCAGATAATTGAGCAGAATAGCTTCCTTGCCCTCGCGATTGATTGAGTTCCAAGCCATCAACACCGGGACTGGCAACATGCTGGCTTCGGGTCGCACAGTAGGATGCCTCGCAATTATCGCGTCGATCGTTTCTGGCGTGAAGCTGGGAAATTTCACCGGCCGCGGATCGGTTAAATCGAAGACACGTTTCGACTGATCTCGGTGTGTGACTGTCACCCGTTTGTTTTCAACGTCGATCCCCGTGACCATGGAAGCCACGAGCTCAAACCCCTCCGTCACGAGGCACGGCTCGTCGTTCACATCAAACAGCGCCACGGGCACGCCGCCGGGTGTGCCGATCGTGCGCAGCACGATTTTTGCCTCTGCCTCCCATTTTTCCATCTTGGCGCGCTCGGCTTCTGCCATTGCCTTGAGCTCTGCCGGCGTCTTCCGCACAGGCGACTTTGGGGTGGTTGGAGCGACGGCGGTAGTGGTTGCTGGCGTTTTCCCTTCCTCGGTGTAGCCAATGACGGCAAATGCGGCGAGCAACGCCACGCCAGCGAAAGTGCGGACTAATGTCTGGGGACGGTAATTTGTGATCATATGAATCCTTGAGAAGAGCTGGCGCTTGCCTTCCACCATGCCGACGCCCGCAGGCAGGCGGTCTTTGCCACCCGACCGGCACAGCACTTTGAGCAGGGTGTGTCCGTAGTCGGCGCTGCCGTCGGATCCGCCGCGGCGCAGCACAAAATCGTCGCAGGCCAATTCGCAATCGTGCCGGGCGAGCCGCGCGGCCAGCCAGACCGCAGGATTGAACCAATGCACCGCGCACGCTGCATGCAGCAATGCCTGCGCCCAAAGATCACGACGATGCAGATGCCCCAGTTCGTGCCACACGACCCATCGCAGCTCCGCGCCGGAGAGCTTATCCGCCAAGCCGACTGGGAACAACAACTGCGGACTGATGACGCCACAGAGCGCCGGAGTCGACACCAACGGCGTGACCACGATCGCCGGAATGCGAGTTACGCCAAGCGCGGCACAGCCCCGCCGCACCGCTTCTGCGAGTTCCGTCGTCACCGGCAGACGGACACTGCGCAATTTTCTCCGCAGCCGCAGCATCGCCATCATCCGTAGCGCCAGCAGGCCGGCCACGCCTGCCAGCCATATCTCCGCCCAGACACTCGCGTAGTCGCGCGTCGTTGTTACCTGCACGTCGAAAACATCGAAATTAATATTCTGCTCCGCTATTCTGGCCAGCGTCCCTGCGCTCGACGGCTCCAACCGATATGCGTGCGGCACTTCAGGCTGGTCCGCTAATGGCACCTCCTCCGTAAAGCGCACCGCCGTCACCGCTGGCCGTAGCTTCGCCGTTCTACCTAGCCCCAGCGGGTCCCAAGGCATCGGCAGGCGAAATGGCATCAGCAGCAATCCCGCTAGCAGCAGCCATCCCAAGAACATCATACCCGGCGGAATCTGCCGGCGAAAAATGAACCGCAAGGCCACGAGCAATAGAATCAGAAACGCTGCCCGCCAGGACATGGCGACCACTGCAAGAAAGGCCGTCGTGAGCGCGCTCATGAGCGCCCTTTCTTCTTCTGCAACAGCTTCTGCAACGCAGCGATCTCTGCCTCGTTCAGGTCGCCCTGCTCGCAAAAATGCAGCAACAGCGGCCCGGCTGCGCCTTGGTATACGCGCTGCAAAAACGACTCGCTCTCGCTGGCCACGCACTCCTCACGCCGCAGTCGCGGGGAGTAGAGGTTGACGTGTCCCTGTTTCGCCACCGTTAGCACGCCTTTCTCCACGAGACGCGTCAGAAAAGTGTTCACCGTTTTCTGTTTCCACTCGTTGTCGTGCGGCAGGGCGTCAAACACCTCCGTCGCGGTGATCGGGCTTGAAGCCCAGACCCGATTCATGATTTCCCACTCGGCGTTGGAGATTTTCGGCGGAATAAGTATTACAGATGTAAGACCAGTAATTCCTACATCTGTAGGAACTGTCAAGAGGCAATCCCCCTAGCGGGAAACCGCCGGACCACTCCGCGCCTGTGCCACCCTCGATCATGAGAAGGACCTTCGGTTGCCCTGCGGGTTGGCTTCCCTCGGAGCCCCCTCGCAGCGGCCTACTTCGCTGCGGAGAGGACGTTGCGTGCGAAGGTAAACGGCGCCTGCGTGAACTGGCCCAGCAGTGAGGTTTGCCTGACCGGGGCAGGAGGTGCGGCGGGGACGGCCGCCTCGGCCTCGGTGAGCAGACGATCGCGCACGGCCAACTGCCGTTCCCGCTGTTCGAGTGCCTTTTCCCGGCGTTGAATCTCGGCCTCACGGCCCTGCGCCGACATCCGCTCGTCCCGCAAGTGCGCGATCTCGGCATCGAGCAGTTCGCGCGCCCGGTAGAGTTTTTTCCAAGCGATTTGGAGGGCCAACTCGTCGGTGGCGGGGTCGTGGCCGGTGCCAAACGGCGCGGTGGACAGCGTGACAGGGGACGAGGTGTCGCCGCGGGCGAGCCGTTCCTGCCATTCCTGCAGGCGCGCCTCGTATTCCCGGAGCTTGGCTTCGCACCCGCGCAGCCGCTCGCCCTCGTCGGTTAGGTTGCGGTCATCTTGCGCGGGAGCGGTCTGCCAGGGCTCCTTGGTTGCCGTCGAACTGCGGCGGGGAAGTTTCAATCCGTGGACGGCCATTGGGTAGGTTGTCATGTGTTTATGTGTGGTGGATTGCATCGCACGCACGGTATAGCCTTTCCCGCGGGGAAAATCTACGGGGGCGCCCGGATTTTACCGGCCGTTTACCAAAACCCGCCGAATTTTTAAATTTCTTTACCGACGGAAGCTCCGTTAGGCGCGGAAGATCACATCTTCGCGGCTGAACATCCGCACGGCGAGCGCGAGCGCCACCGCGGCATAGACGCACGACGAACCGAAGATGAGCGCGATATAGTCCCAGTGCCACACGCCGGAAAGCATCTCCTTGCAGACGAGCGAGAGGTTGAGCAGCGGCACGAGGGCGAGGCGGGCGTTCAGATCGATGCCGGGCAGCATGCCGACCACGGCCGGCATGATCACGACTATCATCATCGGCGCGAGGTAGCTTTGGGCTTCCTTGTAGCTCTTCGCAAAAAGCGCGACCGTGAAGGCCACCGCGGAAAACATCACGGCCACCGGAAACACCATCGCCAGCACTCCGACCAGGCCCAGCGGATCGATCATCGGTATCACGTCCATGGTGGCACGCGCTGGCGTGGCTGCCCCGATGCCGACCTTCGTGGCAGCACCGCCGCCACCCATCATCAGCGAGCCACCGATCGCCGCCGTGGCACCCATGGAAACCAGCATGAAACACATCGCCGAGAGCGAGCCCGTGAGCACCATCAGGAATTTTCCCAGCACGATGTCCACCCGCGCCACCGGACTGCAAAGCAGTGTTTCCATCGTGCCGCGCTCCTTCTCGCCCGCGGTCAGGTCCATCGCGGGATACATCGCGCCGCTGAAGCAGAGAATGATGATGAGATACGGCACGAAGCCGCCAAAGAGATTGCCGCCGACTTTCTCGGGGGGCGCGACGTTTTCGCGTTTGAATTCGAACGGCCGGGCCAGTGTCTTCGGCAGCGAATGCTCGGCGAGGCGATCGGCAATGGTCTGGTCGCGCAGATCGATGAGAAACCGCTCCACCACCCGGGTGCCATTCTCGGATTTGAGTTCGCCCGTGTAATTGAAGACTTTCACCGACGGCGCCGATCCGGCTTTCAGCCCCGCCTCAAAGCCCGGAGGAATTTCCACGGCCACACGGAGTTTCTTATCTCCGATGGCCTGTTTCCAATCCATCGGAGACGCGACGACACGGAGCTTGGGAGATTTTTTCAGCGCCGTCACCACCGCGGGCGAGTCTGTGCCGCCCAGAATCGCCACCGTTGGGATATCCTCCTGCGCCTTTTTCATGACGACCGACATAACTTTTCCGACGCCAAAGGTCAGCAACGGCATCACGAGCGCCGGAATGATTATCGTGGACATCAGCGTGCGGCGATCGCGCAGCGAATCCTTCAGCTCCTTCAGGTAAACCGTAACGATGTTGCTCCAGTTCATTTCGTGCCCTCCCCGCCGACGATCTTCACGAAAATCTCCTCCATGTCCTGTTCACTGTGGCGGACGCGCAGGTCGGCCAGCGTGCCCTCGGCCAGCAGTTTGCCGTCGTGGATGATGCCGATGACGTCGCAGAGTTTCTCGACCTCGCTCATGACGTGCGTCGAGTAGATAACCGTCTTGCCGCGGGCGCGGCAGTCGCGGACGAATTTCACGATCGCGCGCGCCGTCATCACGTCGAGTCCGAGCGTTGGCTCGTCGAAGATCATCACCGCCGGGTCGTGCACAAGCGTGCGGGCGATGGATGTTTTCTGCTTCATGCCGGTGGAGAACTTGTCGCAGCGCCGGTCGAGGAAATCATCCATGTCGAGTTCGGCCGAGATCTGCTTGATGCGCACACGCACAGCATCGTCGGTCATGCCATTCAACCGGCCAAAATAGGCGATCATCTCGCGGGCAGTGAGGCGCGCGTAAAGCGCGGTGGAGGCGGCGAGGAAGCCGACATTGGCGCGGACTTTCTCCGGCTCGCGGGCGACGTCGAAACCCGCGACCGTCGCGCCGCCATCCGTTGGCGAAAGCAGCGTGGCGAGCAGGCGGAGTGTGGTGGTCTTACCCGCGCCGTTGGCGCCGAGCAGGCCGTAGATCTGGCCCGGCTGGACGCGAAAGGAGATATTGTCGGCCGCGCGAATCGTGCCGCGCTTCTTGTCGCGGAAAGTTTTCGTCAGGTTGTGAGCTTCGATCATGGAGTCGTCCTTTCAGCATTTCCGTCGGACAGCCAGACCGAACACGATTGCGAGGCCGATACCGATGGGAATGCCGAGCGCCGGACCGAGCGCGGCGGTCAGGGCGACACCGATGCCTAGGCCGGTTACAACGCCATCGAGGTTGAAACGTGAGAAGGTTGTCTTGGTCATAGGGGTAATTTTTAGAGGCTCATCTTCTCGCGGAACTCCTGCGCCTGGCGGCGGCTGAGCTCGATCTTGGCGCCGCCCTTGAGGTACACCAGCAGGCCGCCGCTGAACCACGGCTCGATCTTGTCGATCCAGGCGAGATTGATGATCTGGCGGCGGTTCGCGCGAAAGAAAAACTTTGGGTCGAGCCGCTCTTCCATCGCATTGAGCGACCGAAAGAGCTGAGGCTGGGCGGTGTCGAAATGCACGCGGGTGTAGTTGCCCTCGCTCTCCAGCAGACGGATCGATTTCACCTCGACGAACCAGCATCGGTCGCCCTCGCGCACGAAGACCTTGTCCTCGGCCGCAAGGCGCTCGCGCGCCGCCAGTCTGTCAGCATGGGTTTCGGCGCTGGCGCCGGCGAGTTTTGCCCGGAGCTTGTCAATCGCTGCGGCGAGGCGTGGTGGATCGACCGGCTTGAGCAGATAGTCGAGGGCGTTCAACTCAAAGGCCTTCACCGCAAATTCGTCGTAGGCGGTCGTGAAAATCACGTGCGGGACTGGCGCTTCGAGCGACTCGAGCAGCTCCATGCCAGTCTCGCCCGGCATCTGAACGTCGAGGAAGATGAGGCTCGGCTTGAGCGCGGCGAGCTGTTCGCGCGCCTGTTTGGCGTTCGCCGCCTCCCCGACAATCTGCAGGTCGGGGAAAGCCGCCAGCAGCCGGCGGAGCTCGCTGCGCGCGAGGCGCTCGTCGTCGATGAGCAGGGCTTTCATTGTGTCGGGCGGATCACGCGCGGGTGGGGTGAAGCGGCACGATGGCCTCGGCCACGACGAGTGCCGGCGAATCCGCCCGAAGGCGCAGCGAGGCGCTCTCGCCAAAAAGCAACCGTAGCCGTTCCGCGGCGTTGCGCAGCCCCACGCCGGTCGAGGAAACCCGGCTGCGGGTGGCGTCGGTGGCGAGTTCGCCGGGATTGGTCACCTGTAGGCGGAGCGACTCGCTTTCGCGCCGCGCAATGATCACGATTTCCCCGCCCTCGGGGCGGGCAGAGATGCCGTATTTCACGGCGTTCTCCACCAACGTTTGGAGCAGCATCGGCGGCACGGGCAGCATGAGGGTGTCGGGCGCGATGTCGAGCCGCACGCGCAGGCGCTCCTCGTGGCGCACCTGCTCGAGCGCGAGGTAGTCGTTGACGACGCGCAGCTCTTCCTCGAAGGGCACCGTTTCGAGCTGCCCGCTCTGGAGCGAGTAGCGGAGCAGGTTCGCCAACTGCGTGACAGACTGGCGGGCGCGAGCGGGATCCTCGTCAATCAGGGCGCGGACGGAGTTGAGCGAGTTGAAGATGAAGTGCGGGTTGACCTGGGCCTTGAGCGCGCGCAACTCGGCCTCCTTGACCGAAGTGCCGAGCCGGAGCCGCTCGATCTCGAGCCTGTTGAATCGGTCAAACAGATGGTAGAAAAAATAGAGGCACAGCCAGCCGAAGAGCATGATCGCACCTTGGATCCAGTTGACGGAGATCAACAGCAGCGGATGGTATTTCTTGGGCCAGGTGTCGCACAACACACCGAACTGCCACCCGAAGCCGAGCACGCACCAAATAAACGCCAGCACCAAACTCAGCGCAAGAATGCGCGGGACCAGCGGCCTCCAGCCGAGGTTCTTCCAGCCCCAGCGAGCCATATACGGCCTAGTGTAGTGCGTCAGGAGCAGACCGGTGGCAATGACCTGCACGACGCCCCAATAATTTGGCTGGCGCTCCGCCGAATCGGAACTGCTGAAGGCCTTGGCGAACACTAACTGGAGCAGAAGAAAGAACATCCATCCCCCCATCTGGCACGTGACATAAAGCCGTCCTTTCGCCCGTTCGCGGCGTGGCGCGTCATCAAGCAGCACATTGGCGGACGGGGGGCTTTGCATCGGGGCGAGAGTAGAGACTTCTGGCGTCGCGAGAGCAAACATTGGACAAACGGCACCGCGCGAGGATGAACGGCGGCAACATTCCAGGCAGGGAAGCAGCTTGCGATCCGCGATTCGAAACAGCTGGAAACCGAACGGGCCGTTGACTTTTCCTGCCAGTAAAAAATCCTCCCGCGATGAGCTTCCCTATTGTCTGCGGAGTCTGGCGTTCGCTGGCCTTCGCGCTCACTCTGCCCGTCGCGCTTCTCGCCGAAAAGCCGTTTTCCTTCAGTGAAACACCCGGCCAATTGCCGAAGACCGCCGTCCCGCGCCACTACGAGCTGCGCCTTCAGCCTGACCTTGTGGCGCGAACCACCCACGGCACCGCGCGCATAGCATTCGATGTGCTCCAGCCCATGCGCGAGCTCGTGCTCAACGCCCTGAACCTCGACATCGTTTCCGCCACGCTCCTCGACGATCTGGCCCACCCGCAGCCGCTCGCGGCCCGCACTGATGCTGAAAAACAGACGCTCACCCTCGTTATCCCCGCCGTACTCGCCGCCGGTCCGCACACCGTTTCGATCGACTACCGCGGCAAAATCGGCACCCAGGCTGAGGGGTTCTTCGTCGACAAATATCCCACGCCGTCCGGCGACAAGCTTATGCTCGGCACCCAGATGGAGCCGACCGATGCGCGCCGCGTTTTTCCCTGCTGGGACGAGCCCGTCTACCGCGCAACCTACGACATCACACTCGTCGTCCCGGAAAAACTCATGGCCGTCGGCAACATGCCCGTCGTGCGCGAAACGCCGGTCGCCGGGGGATTGAAGGCGGTCGTCTTTGCCCGCACCCCGGCGATGGCCAGCTACCTCGTCGCGCTTTACGCCGGCGAGTTCGAGGCGGTCGAGGGCGAGCAAGACGGCGTGAAGCTCCGCATCCTGACGACCGAGGGCAAGCGCGCCTCCGCTTTCTACGCGCTCGAATCGACCAAGCGTATCCTTGCCTACTACAATCGCTACTTCGGCGTGCGCTACCCACTGCCAAAACTTGACCAGATCGCGGTGCCGAACGCCTTTGCCACCTTCGGCGCGATGGAGAACTGGGGCTGCATCACCTACATCGACACCGCGCTGCTCTACGATCCCGCCACCTCCTCGCAGGAAGGGCGCGAGCGCGTCTTCGATGTCATCGCGCACGAGATGGCGCACCAGTGGTTCGGCGACCTCGTGACGATGGCGTGGTGGGACAACCTCTGGCTGAATGAGGGTTTCGCCTCGTGGATGGGCACCAAGTGCAGCGACGCTCTCAACCCCGCGTGGCAGCTCTGGCTCCGCGCCAACGCCGACAAGGACCGCGCCATGGAGCTCGACGCGCGCAAGACCACGCACCCCATCCAGCAGCCCATCGCCAACGAGAGCCAGGCCAACGACGCCTTCGACACGATCTCCTACCAAAAAGGCCAGTGCTTCCTCCGCATGGCCGAGGCCTACCTCGGCGAGGACACGTTTCGCGACGGAATCCGCCGCTACATTGCCGCCCACCAACTCTCCAACTCCACCACCGCCGACCTCTGGGCGGCGCTCGGCGAGGCGTCCGGCAAACCCGTCGTCGCGCTCGCCGCCGGCTGGACCGAGCAGCCTGGCTTTCCGATCGTGCTCGTGTCCGCCATGGGCGCAGGGTCCACACACGCACTACAGCTCGAGCAACTCCGCTTCACGCTCAACGACCCTTCCGCCGTGCCGCTCATCTGGAAGATTCCCGTTGCCTTCGCCAACACCGCCGATTTCTCCACCCCGTCCGTCGTGCTCCTTGAGAACCGCACGGTCACGGTGCCGTGGCCTGCGGGTGCCGGCACCCCGAAGGCCAACGCCGGCAACACCGGCTATTACCGCGTGCTTTACGACGACGCCCTCGCCGCCGCACTCCGCCGCGACATCGCCAACCTGCCCATCGCCGACCAGCTCAACCTCCTCTCCGACACCTGGGCGCTCGTTGAAGCCGGCCGCACGCCCGCAGTCGCATGGCTCGAACTCGCGCAGCAGCTCGGCGGCAGCCACTGTCAGCCCGTTGTCTCCCTCGTGCTCGAGCGGCTCTGGGCGATCGATGCCCTCCAACGCACCGAACCCGGCCGCCGGGCCTATCAGGCGTGGGTCGTGCAGCTCCTCGCGCCCCAGCTCGCGCGCCTTGGCTGGACCGCCGTCACGGGCGAAACGCCCCTCGACGCCTCGCTGCGCGGCTCGCTCATCTCGATCCTCGGCCATTGCGGCGACCGCAGCGTCATCGCCGAGTGCGCGCTTCGCTTTGGGGCCTTCCTGAAGGCCCCCTCGTCGCTCCCCGGCAACCTCCGCGGCCCCGTGCTCTTCGTCGTCGGCCGCTACGCCACCCGCGAAACTTTCGACCGGCTCCACACGCTCGCCCGCACCGCTCTCACCACGCAGGAAAAACGCCGCGCCTACGCCGCCATGCAGGCGGTGCAGGACCCCGTCCTCGCTGGCGAAACGCTTGCGCTCAGCCTAAGCGGCGAGATGTCTGTCACCGAATCCACCCGCAACGTCGCCGCGGTCGCCGCCAACGACCATCCCGAGCTTGCGTGGGATTTTGCCCGCGCGCACATGGACGCGCTGATGAAGCAAGTCACCTTCTTCGGCCGCAACGCCTACGTGCCGGGCATCATGCGCCCGTTCACCGACGTTGCGCGGGCCGACGAGCTTGAGGATTTTGTCCGCAAAAACCTACCGCCCGGCGCTCTGACCGAGGCCGAGCGCACTGCGGACCGCATCCGCCACCTGGCGGCTGTGAAACACCGGGAGCTCCCCGGCATTGACCGCTGGGTGAAAGAGCATGTGAAATTGCCTGAAACCTGAGGGGCGCGGTTTCCCTCTTCCGCCTCGACTCTACCGTCATGCCCGTCTTCCGCGCCCGCATCAAGAAAGTCGGCCTGCTCTACGCGGTCGATGTTCCGCCCGCGGTTTTCAGAGCCCTCGGGCCGGAACGCAGGATTCCCGTCATTGTCCGCTACCTCGGCGACGCGCATCCGTCGACGGTGACTTCCGGTCGCGCTGGACGTGGGCGGCTCTTCCTGCGCGTCGACGTGTTCCGGCCGCATGGGCTCGGAGCCGGCTACGAAGTCGACATCACACTCACCCGCGATCGGTCCTCGCTGGTTGTGGCCCTCCCGCCCGATTTGGAACAGGCGCTGCGATATCGTCCAGCGGCGGCGACGGCATTTACACGCGGCTCGCCGTCCACGCGCCGCATGATCGTCGCGCTGCTGGAGGAGTCGCGCAAACCCGAGACCCGTCAGCGGCGTCTCGAAAAAATCATCGAACGGCTCGCCGAGAACAATGCCAGCCAAGCGACCAAAGTCTGAGGTTCACGGCACAACGGCACCCGACTCCTGCGATGCTCCCGCCTGGACCTATGGTGCGCATTACACTTTCAGGATCTTGATTGGCGACCCGAGCGAGCAAGCGTCGAATAGAGTCAGCGGTCGGTGAGGGCGCTTGTTTTCAGGAAGAGCGCGAATTCGTTTCGCTTGGCCATGACGTCGTCGTGGGCGAGGTCCGTGTGGATGAAGGTGAATTGCTTGGTCTTCAGCGCGTCGGCGGCGAGCGACGTTTCCTCAGTGGCGAGAATCTTCGTGCCACGCGCGGTGAGGCGGGCTTGGAGTTTTTCGGACTCTTCCTTCGTGCCGCCGTGGTCGGTGTAGATGTCGAGGAGGCGGCCGTGCGTGCGGTCTGACCAGGCGAGGAAGGAATCGGTCTGGCCGTAGAGAGCGTCGAAAAGCCAGACTTCGTCGGCGTTTTTGGCCAGCCCGCCGCGGTCAAGGATTCCCGCGATGACGTGATACCCGCCGCTGTGACCCGAGAGGATGATGCGGCCGATGGAGAAATCCTTCGTCTTGAAACCTGCGTGATCACGGAGCATGGCGACGACTTCTTCCATGAAGCGTTTGAAGCCGTCGGCATCCTCAAGTTTGCCTCCGAAGGAATCGGGGGCGTCGTGAGGGCCCTCGGGGACGATTAGCACGACGTTCTTGCCGCTCGCGACGAGTTGTTCAACTAGGTGAAAGCTGGCCAGCGTGCCGGTGACGGTGTTGCGCCAGCCGTGGAAATGAACGACAATGTCGACGCAGCTAGTGACGCGAAATCCCTTCGGGATGAAGAGCGCGACGGTGTTATCCGAATAGTGCTCCTTCGCCGGGTAGAGCTTGTCTTGATAGATGTGCCCCTCCGCCCGCGCCGGATGCGGGAATGGCGCTGAAGCGAACGGCGCGAGAATGAGGCGGCCTTGGGCCGCGTAAGATTCTTCCAGCGTTTCAGTCGCAAACCCGGTCGTGGTGATCACGAAGAGGATTGCGAGCGACAGCCTCATGCCAATAGCCGGGGGGCCGGCTCAAAGATCCTTGTCTGTCACTGCACCCTCGGAAGCACTTGTGACGTGGCTTGCATATTTGGCTAGGACGCCGCGGGTTTCCTTCGGCTTGAACGGCTTCTTCGCTTTCTTGCGGGCGGCGATTTGCTTCGCGGGGAGATCGAGCGTGAGGGTGCATTTCACGGCGTCGATCGTGATGGTGTCGCCGTTCTTGATCAGGCCGATCGGGCCGCCGACGGCGGCTTCGGGCGTGATGTGGCCGACCACAAAACCGTGGCTGCCTCCTGAAAACCGACCGTCGGTGATGAGCGCGACTTCCTTGCCGAGTCCGCGGCCCATGATGGCGCTGGTGGGGCTCAGCATTTCACGCATGCCGGGGCCGCCGACGGGACCTTCGTTGCGAATGACTACGACGTGGCCTGCTTTCACGCGGCCGTTGAGAATGGCGTCGAGGGCAGACTCCTCGTTTTCAAACACGATGGCCTTGCCGCTGAACTGCAGGCCTTCCTTGCCGGAGATTTTCGCGACGGCACCGGTGGGAGCGAGGTTGCCGTAAAGGATGACGAGGTGGCTGTTGGGCTTGATGGGGTTCGAGAGCGGGCGGACGACATCCTGGTCGGCGGGGTAGGGCTTAACGTCGCGGAGATTTTCGGCGACGGTCTTGCCTGTGACGGTGAGGCAGTCGCCGTGGAGCAGGCCGGCATCGAGGAGGACTTTCATGAGCGGCGGGAGGCCGCCGATGCGCGTGAGGTGAACCATGCCGTATTTGCCGGAGGGCTTGAGGTCGGCGAGGACGGGCACCTTTTTTCCGATGCGCGTGAAGTCCTCGAGGGAGAGCTTCACGTGGGCCGAGTGCGCGATGGCGAGGAGGTGGAGCACGACGTTGGTCGAGCCGCTGAGCGCGATGGCGACAGTGATGGCGTTCTCGAACGCCTTTTTCGTCATGATGTCGCGCGGCGTGAGGCCGGCTTTGAGGAGGGCGAGGGCGGCGGTGCTGGCGTTGCGGCAGTCGGCTTTTTTCTCGGCGCTGATGGCGATTTGCGCGGAGGAATTCGGGAGCGACATGCCGAGCGCCTCGATGGCGGAGGCCATGGTGTTGGCGGTATACATGCCGCCGCAAGAGCCGGCGCCGGGGACGGAGCAGGCTTCGATTTTCGCGAGGCTGGCGTCGTCGATTTTGCCGGCGGCGTGCTGGCCGATGGCTTCGTAGACGGAGACGATGTCGCACTCTTTTTTTGAGTCGGGATGGATGCCGGGGAGAATCGTGCCGCCATAGACGAAGACGCCGGGGCGGTTGAGGCGGGCAAGGGCCATGATGCAGCCAGGCATGTTTTTGTCGCAGCCGCCGATGGCGACAACGGCGTCGAAGCCCTCACCGCCGGTGACGGTCTCGATGGAGTCGGCGATGACCTCGCGCGAGACGAGGGAGTAGCGCATGCCCTGGGTGCCCATGCTGATGCCGTCGGAGACGGTGATGGTGCCGAAGATGATAGCCTTGCCGCCGGCGGCGTTGGCGCCCGACTCGGCTTCGCGGGCGAGTTGGTCGATGTGCATGTTGCAGGGCGTGACCATGCTCCAGGTGGAGGCGATGCCGACGATGGGCTTCTTGAAATCCTCCTCGGTGAAGCCGACGGGGCGGAGCATCGAGCGCGCGCCGGCGCGGCTGGGGCCGTCGGTGATGACGGAGGAGTGGGGGCGAAGGGGATCGGGTTTGGAGGCACTCATGGGAGGACCTGACAGAACCAAACCGAAGGGGGCGCGGCAAGAGTCATGTCGCGTATGACGGGCGGGTCGGAAATCGGTGCGTTTCGGATTGCTTCAACGCGCGGGCACCGCATTCACTCGTCGTGACTTACCCGCATGGCCTTCAATCTGAAAAAAGTGCTCAAGGCGCTCCTCTTCTCGTCGAGCCAGCCGCTCGCGATCAAGGACATCCAAGCCGCCTTCATGCGGTTTCAGGAAGCGGCAGTGATGCCGTCGGTGGCAACGGCAAGTGACGAGGGGCAAGTGGGGAGTGAAGAGCCCAAGGTAGAGGAACCCACAGGCGTGGCGGCCTCTGAAGTTGCCGAGGTTTTTGCCGAGCCGCCGGAGGATGCGGAGCTTTATCAGGAGGTGCCGGCACTGATCACGGTCACGCAGGTGAGGGAGGCGATGGACGAGATCGCGGCGGAATTGCGGACGAGCGCCGACGGGCTGCTATTGATCGAGGGCGCGAACGGCTACCGGCTGGTCACCCATCCGAGCGTGGCCCGCTGGGTGCGCATCCTGCGACAGGAGCCGCCGCCGGTGAAGCTCAGCCCGTCTTCAACCGAGACGCTGGCGATCGTTGCTTACCGGCAGCCGGTGACGCGCGGCGAGATTGAGACGATTCGCGGCGTGTCGGCAGAGGCGGGCATCAGCAAGCTGCTCGAACGCGAGCTTATCTATGTCATGGGGCGGGCCGACCTGCCCGGACGACCAATTCAATACGGGACGACGGACCGGTTTCTGGAGTTCGTGGGCATCAAATCGCTCGACGAACTACCGGCGTCGGACGTGCTTTCGTCGCGCCAGATCGACGAGTGGCTCAAGAACGCGATGAACCCGACGACACTTAGCGACACCGACATGGGACTAGCGAATGAGCAACTGCCACTCGAAGGGCAGGCGAGCGCAGAAGCTTCGCCCGTGGCCGAAGAACCCGCGCCGGCTGTGGCGGTGGAAACCGCCCCGGAGGCGGCCACGAGCGAATCCCAGGCCCAATCCTGACATGGATCTCGAGGCGATTCGCACGAAAATCGACCAGCTCGACCGGGAACTGGTCGAGGTGCTCAATCAGCGACTGACACTCGCGGCGGAGATTGGGCGGCTCAAGCGCAGCCAGGGGGGACAGATTTACGTCGCTGAGCGCGAGGAAGCGGTGCTCCGCAAGGTCAGTGCGCAAAACGCGGGCCCGATCAAGAACGAGGCGTTGCGCGCAATCTACCGCGAGATCATGTCAGCGGCGATCGCGCTGGAGAAGCCATTGCTGATCGCCTATCTCGGACCGGAGGCGACAAACACGCACCAGGCGGCGATGAAGAAATTCGGCGCGAGCGTGGATTATCACGCGATGGCAACTATTGGCGACATTTTCACGGCGGTGGAAAAGGGAGAGGCCGACTACGCGGTAATCCCGATCGAGAACTCGACGGAGGGCTCTGTCCGCGACGCACTGGACTTGTTCATCGAGTCTGACTTGAAGATCGTGGCCCAGATCTACCTTGAGATCACCCACGCGCTGATCTCTAACTCGCCGCTCGAGGCAATCGAACGGGTTTACTCGAAAGATCAGGCGCTGGCGCAATGCCGGAACTGGCTGCAGCGGCATGTGCCGCACGCACAGTTGGTCGACGCGCCGAGCACGTCGCGCGCGGTGCAGATCGCGAAGGACGAACCGGGCGCGGCGGCGGTGGCGAGCGAACTGGCGGCCACCACACACGGCGTGCCGATCCTCGCGAAGAACATCCAGGACAAGGCCGACAACACAACGCGGTTTTTCGTGCTGGGCCGCAAGCCCTCGGGGCCGGTGGGCGCCGGCAAGGACCTCACGAGTTTCGCGATTTCGCTCGGTGACCAAGCGTCGTCGCATGCCGGCGCGCTGCTTAAGATGCTGATGCCATTTGCCGAGCGCGGGGTTAATCTCTCGAAGATCGAGTCGCGGCCGAGCAAGAAACGCCCGTGGGACTATTATTTCTTCATCGATGTGACGGGGCACTACGACGATCCGCCGATGAAGGAGGCGCTGGCGGAGCTGCAGAAGTTTTGCCCGCTTGTGAAGTGGCTCGGAAGCTATCCGGCGGCGAGCTGACGCCGTGGCGCGAGGTGGCATGATGCGGACCACGCTGCGGATCGGATTGATTGGCGCCGGGGCGAACACCCGGGCACGGCACCTGCCGGGATTTCGCGCCATGCCGGGCGTGGAGGTGACGACGGTGGTCAACCGCTCGGCGGAATCGTCGGCGCGGGTTGCGATGGAATTCGGCATTCCGGGCATCGCGGCGGATTGGCGGGAGGTCGTTGCGGATCCGAACATCGATGCCGTGTGCATCGGCACCTGGCCCTATTTGCACGCCGAAATCACGGTCGCCGCGCTCGCAGCGGGCAAGCATGTGCTGACGGAGGCGCGGATGGCGCGGAATTTTCCAGAGGCCCGCGCCATGCTGAAGGCAGCAGAGGCGCGGCCAGACCTCGTGGCGCAAGTGGTGCCATCGCCGTTCACGCTGCCGTTTGATGCTGCGGTAAGCGGAATCCTGGCGAGGGGGGAATTATGCGAAGTGCGCGAGGTCACGGTGACGCACACGACGGCGATTTACGCCAATCCGGCCGCGCCAATGACGTGGCGGCAGGATGAGACGCTCAGCGGGCACAACACGCTTATGCTGGGCATTTATTACGAAGCGGTGCGGCGGTGGATGGGGGAGGACGCCACGGTGGTGTCGGCCGACGCGGCGGTGTTTACGCCGCGCCGCGCGTGGCCGACCGGCAGGATGGTCGACGTGAGGATACCCGAAAGTCTTACCGTGCTGGGCCGGTATGCCAACGGGGCGCGGTTGGTGATGCATCACAGCGGGGTGGAGTCCGGCGCCCCGCGCAACGAGATTCGGGTCTCGGGAACACACGGCAGTCTGCGGCTCGACGTCGGTGCGAGGGCACTGTGGCGTGCCGCAACGCCAGGAGCGGTAGAAGAGCGGGTTGCGGTCGATACTGCCGCGGGCGATGGCTGGCGGGTGGAGGCGGACTTCATCGACTCGATCCGCACAGGTGCGCCGGTGCGGCTGACGGATTTCGCCACCGGGGCCTGCACGATGCGTTTCACCGATGAGGTGTGGCAGGCTTGGGCGGGAAAACCTGGTGCCTAAAGGCTCAGGGCGATTTCCGGTGGTCTGGGCCCATGTCGGCGGGCCGCTGGTCGGCGGAGAACAGCAGCGGCCGATCGCGGTAGAAGAGGAAGTAGATTGCCGCGAGTGTCAGTGTGAAGGCGAGGAGTGCGGCGGCAAAATAAGCGAAGCAGCCGCGCTTGGTATCGCGGCGCACGCTGGAGGGATTGGGCTGGTAGGCTTCCAATGTGGCTTCGGAAGCCGTTTCCGGGGCAAGCATCGCGTTTTCAGCCGCAATTTCGCTGTCGAGGCAGGCGAGATGGTCCGCGGCTGAGGCGCGCTGGCGGCGGAGTTCGCTAAGTCGGTCGGAATGCACGGTGTAGAACTGAGGCGTGCTGCCTCGCGCTGGCAAACCAACAAAAAAGCGCCGGAAGTTCCGGCGCTGGAAGAGTGAAGCGAGCGAGTGACTGACTGCTCAGTTCGCGACGATTTCGACGCGGCGATGGGGCTTGTCAAATTTGACGACACCGTCCTTGAGTGCGAAGAGCGTCCAATCGCGGCCCACGCCGACGTTTCGGCCCGGATGCAGTTTGGTGCCGCGCTGGCGGACAATGATGGTGCCGGCAAGGACGGTTTGGCCGCCGAAGCGTTTTACGCCGAGTCGTTTTGAATCGCTCTCGCGACCGTTACTGGTGGAACTCTGACCTGTTTTATGCGCCATGACGGGATTCTCCTTAAGCGGTGATGGACTCGATCTTGATGACGGAAAGCTCCTGGCGATGGCCGCGTTTGCGCTCCATGCCCTTGCGCTTCTTTTTCTTGAAAATGATGACTTTGTCGCCGCGCTTGTTTTCCAAGATCTTCGCTGAGACCAAAGCGCCGGCCAAGGTCGGTGTGCCGACCTTATAATTTTCGCCCTCGCCCGCCGCGAGCACGTCTTTAATCTCAACAGTCGCACCAGCTTCCGTATTCGGATAGCGATTGACGATGAGGATGTCGCCCTCGGTGACAGTGAACTGCTGTCCTTGGGTTTTGATAGTGGCTTTCATAAAATAAAACCGCGGATAAAGCGGTTTTGGGGAAGTGAACGCAAGGTTTAATTTGATTTTGCGCCTGCAAAAAACGTCGCGTCGCCGGCAATCAGCGGCGAAGTGAATCTGGCCCCTCTGACGGGAAGGGAAACTCGGCGATGCCGGGATGCGCGGCGTTGGCGGCGGCAAAGGGCAGCGCCCATGCCACCGCATCGCGCCAGCTCAGCCCGCGATGAAACCGGGCAAACAGCGCGCAGGCGAGCATCACGTCGCCGGAACCGGTAGCGGAAATTTCTGCGATCTGTGGCGGCAAAATGGTCTCGGCGTCGCGGCTGTCGCCGATGAACCACACCGGCGCAGCGCCGTCGCTGACGGCCCAGCGCAGCGCGGACCAGCGGTCGCGCGCAGTGCGCAGCAACTCGCCGCTGGAGAGAGTGCGCTCGCGGGCGGTGAAGAGCGATTCAAGCTCGGCTCGGTTCACGCGCAGTAGCGCGGCGCCCTCGTTGGCGAACCACGCGAGCGCCGGCCCGTGGGTGTCGGCGACGAGGGGACCGCGCTCCGGCCAGCGGTGCAACGCCTCGCGCAGCGGGTCGTAGTCGGCCGTTTCCCAGCCGGGCAGGCTGCCACACACAGCGAGCACTGTGCCGGTCGGCTGCTCGCCGAGAAATTCCGCGCAAGCGCGCAGGGCGGCGGCCGAGGGTGGGACATCGACGCCGAGAAAAGTCGTCTCCCGCTCGCCGCGGGAGCGCACCACGGTGCCGGTGCGGGTCGGGGCGTCGGTGGGAAAGGAGCGAAGCGCAAAGCTCCGCGCGCGGAGCCATACCTCGCATTCCGCGCCGCTCGCGCCGCCCGGAAAACACAGCGCGGTGTTGGGCGCGCCGAGGCGGTTGAGCATTTTGGCCACGTTGATACCTTTGCCGCCGACTTGGAAAATCTCGCGACGGGCGCGTTGTGTCTGCCCGGGCGCCCAGGCGTCGAACTCAAGGGTGCGCTCGGCCAGAAGGTTCGCGGTCAGAGTGACGATATGCGGCAACTCGTTCATCTTTTTTGTGGACGGTAGAAGATGTAATTGACGAGGAAGTCGAGGCCCAGCACGCCACTCAGCGTGCGGATGTTGCGCATGGCACCGACGACGCTGGTGAAATCGCTCGCGTGCGATTCATGCACCCGGACGAGCAGCAAGGCGCCGCTGACCGCGAGCGCTGGCTGCAGGATGAAGCAGACGTGATAAACCGAGAGGGCGTTGGGCCAGTGGGCGAGCGCCCATTGTAAAATTTGGCCGCCCAGAATCGGCGCGATGGCGGCGACGAGCGAGGTTAGGGCGAGGTTCATACCTAGAGCGAGGTGCTTCGCTTCGGGAGGAATTAGTTTCAGCACCATCGTGAACTGGCCGAGGACGAAACCGGCGCTCATCATGCCGCCCCAAATCCACATCGGGTAGAGCAGGCCGCGGTTATCCGGTCGGAGAAAGCACCAGAGAATGCTCTGCGACTGCCAGAGCACGAGCGAGAGCGTCATAACGGATTTGTTTCCGTAACGATCGAGCAGGCGGCCCCAGGCAGGCAGCGAAAGCGCGCCGCCGAAGGCCGACAGCGTGGCGAGCAATCCAACATCGAAGGCGGTGAAATCAAGCTGCTCGAACATGAACACATGGTAGAACGGGCCGAAGCAGTTGGCTGCAAAGGACCACACCGCTCCGAACGCCACGAACAGCAGGAAGGACGGCGCGTGGCGCAGCACGCGCAGTTGCCCGAGAAACGATGGTGCCACTGGGGCGGCGCGGTGGCGGGAGTGCGTCGGCATTTTCCAGGACCAGCGCAGGGAGAAGCAACGCAGCAGCACGGCACCGATCACGACGGCCTGAAAGGCCGGCACGGCGTAGCACCACCGCGAGAGCACCCAACCGGCGGTCAGCAGGAAGGCGAGCGTCGAGAGTTGGAGGAGGCGGTTGCGGCGGCCGAAAAATTTCCCGCGGACGCGGGCGGGCACCCAGTCCTGCACCCACGAGTTCCAGGCGACACCGGCGACGGCGATAAACATGCTTGTGACGAAAAACCAAGCGATAAGCCACCAGCCGCCGGCCACCGGATCTGTCTTGGGCACAAACGGCAGGAGGAAGACTAGGGACAGCCACGAGAGCATGTGCAGCGTCGCAAACAGCACCGACACTGTCTTCGGGGGCCGCCAGCGCATGAGCGCGGGGGCGACGAAAATTTGAAGGAAATTTCCGATGAAGGGCATCGCGCTCATCAACCCGATCATGGGCTTGGGCAGGATGTAGGCCTTGGCCACCAGCGCCGTGATAAAAACATTCACCGGCAGCGACATTGTCACGATCGGCATGGCCACGATACCTTCGGAGGTGCATAGCCGCATGCTGCGCAGCAGGTCGTCTTTGCGCTGGGCAGGCGTGAGATGGAGTGGGTTCGGATCGGAGGCGGGCACGGTGGTGTCGGCGCACTCAATGCATGCCGGTGGGGTTATCAAAGCGAAAGCGCGGACCCGAACTGTCCGCCACGTCAGACTCTGGGGGCGGTCGGCTGGATTTTTCGGTCACCCGCGCGGTAGAAGACCTGGTTGACAAGGAAGGTGAGGCCGAACAGCGAGGCCATGGTGCGAACGTTGCGCATGGCGCCCACCACGTCGGTGATGCGGGCGGAGTTGGACTCGGCTACGCGCCGTAGCAGGAAAAGATTGGCCACTGTAAAGACTGGCATGACGACGAAGGCGGCGTGGTAAACGGAGAGCGACGGGAAACCGCGAGTGTGTGCCCAGCCCAGCAGATGACCGCCGATGATCGGGCCGAGCGCGGCGGTTAGGGAGGAAATGGAGACAAACAACGCCATGCCCATAGTGCGCGCGTCCGACGGGGTGAGTTTCAATAGTAGTCCAAAGACGCTAATGCCATAGCCGGCACTGAAAAGGCCGCCCAACAGTTGGATGACATAGAGGAGCCAGATGTTGTCCGGTCCGAGGAAGCACCAGAGGGAATTGAAGGATTGCCAGAGCACGAGGGCGACGATCATCACCGGGACGTTGCCGAAGCGGTCCAGCAACCGGCCCCAGGCGGGAAAAGAAAGGGCCGCGCCGAACACGCCGACAAGCAGAATGAGGTTGGCGTGCGCGACGCTCAGATGTAGTTCCTCATACAAAAACACCGGGTAGAACGGCGCAAAAAGGTTGATGGCGAAACCCATCAGAGACGCGAAGACGATAAAGCGGACGAGGACCGCGTCGCGCCCCACGACCCGCACCTGTTCGCGCCAGTGCGGCTCGGCCGGAGCGGTGCGACCCGAACTGGAAGTGCGCATGCGGTGCTGCGCGGTCACGGAGACGACGCGTAGGAAAAGGGCGCCGGCGAAAAGAATCTGAAACGCGAGGAGCGAGCCGTGGAACCACGCCAGGAGCCCCGAAAGCACGAGCATGAAGCCGAACAGGGACAGATAGAGCAGCCGGTTGCGGCGACCGAAATATTTGCCCCGCAACCGGACCGGCACGCACTGCTGCATCCACGCGTTCCATGTTACCCCATTGATCGACGTCGAGAGGGCGATGACCGAAAAAGCGGTCAGAAAAATCGCGCGCGTCACCGCATTTTCGCCGCAGGGAATGTACGGCAGCGCCACCAGCAGGGCCAGCCAGCCGGCAAAACCGAGCCACGCGCTGGCGATGGTTGCCGTGCGGGCGTCGAGGCGCTGGGTCAGCAGCGGCGTGAGCAGCACCTGCAGGAAATTAAACCAGAATGGCAGCGACGAGATCAGCCCGTAGGTCTCGGTGGAAAGTGCAAAGGTGCCGGTGAGGAGTGCCGCAAGGACCGAGTTGCCCGGCTGGCTTAGAACCGTGATGGGCATCGCTGCGACCCCGTCCAACGTGCACAGGGTGAGAAGGTGCCGCAGGGGCGTCGCCGTCTTATTGCCGTGGGCTGGAGTTGCGTGCACTGCGTTCCAGCGTAAAACAGGCTGCGCCGCCAAAGTCATGCATGAAATCGTGGACCAGCAGGATTGGATGCGGCGTGGTGCGGTGCGCCACGCGCGGAATCTGCTGGGCAAGTTCCTCGTGCGCGCCGGCTCGTCCGGGACCATGGCCCGCATGATCACCGAGGTGGAGGCTTACGACGGCGAGCGCGATCTCGCCTGTCATGCCCGGGCCGGGCGCACGGCCCGCACCGAGACCATGTATGCGGCGGGTGGTGTGTGGTATGTCTATCTGTGCTATGGCGTGCACGAGATGCTCAACCTCGTCGTCGGTCCGCCGGACTGGCCTTCGGCTGTGCTCATCCGCGGGGTCGACGGGATTAGTGGCCCGGGCCGGTTGACGAAATGGCTGGAGATCGACCGACGGCTGAACGGACTTGCCGCGGAGCCGGCGAGCGGTTTGTGGATCGAGGACCGCGGCGTGCGTTTGCCGCGCTCGCTGGTGCAGGCGACGCCGCGCATTGGCGTCAGCTACGCCGGTCCGGTATGGGCGGCTAAACCATGGCGGTTTATGCTCGCAGGGTCTCTGCTGGTCAGCGGGCGGGGCAGAAGCTGGAAATAGACCGAAGACGAGCATCGGCTCCTGCGGGAAAGACGGTATTTCAATTCCATGAAATAACTACCGGAGGCGGGCGAAGCTGGACTGCAGGAGCGCGAGGTCGTTGGCGTTTTTTGTCTTCTCGCGGGTGCGGGCGACAAGGCCGGCCTCGAGTTCGTTCTTGGTCGGGCGGTTGATCTCGTAGAACACCCCAAACTTGCCGGGCCATGCCTCGTGCGCGAGGCGGTAGGCGGCGAGTTCGTCTGCGGGATCGTGCCGGAGCGCGTCCTCAGGAGTGCCATCGTTCTTCTTGAGTTCGATCACGGGAAATGCGCCGCCTTTGCGCGGGTTGGCGGCATCGAACGCGCCCTCATAGAACTCGACGCACTCGGAGAGAATCTCGACGACGGAGAAACCCTTGTGGCGGGCAGCGCGCTCCATCATCTCGATCATGTGGTTGACCTGCGTGGCGTGGCTGCGGGCGATGAAGGTCGCGCCGCTGTTGAGGAGCGTGCGCATGGGGTTGATGGGCTGGTCCATCGCGCCGGTGGGGTCGGTCTTCGACTTGAAGCCGATGGGCGAGGTCGGCGAGGTCTGCTTCTTCGTCAGGCCGTAGACAAAGTTGTCCATGATGACGTAGGTGAGGTTAACGTTTTTGCGGGCGGTGTGGACGAGGTGGTTGCCGCCGATGGAGTAGCCGTCTCCGTCGCCGCCGAAGACGAAGACGTGAAGGTCGTCGCGGCTGAGGCTGATGCCGGCGGCGAAGGGCAGAGAGCGGCCGTGGAGGTAGTGGCCGCCATGGGTGTTGACGAAGTAGGGGAAGCGCGAGCTGCAGCCGATGCCGGCGAAGGTGACGATGCTCTCTTGCGGGTATTGGAGGCGCTCAAGGACGCGGTAAAACGAGGCGAGGACGGCGAAGTCGCCGCAGCCGGGGCACCACGTCGGATGATCGGAGGTGAGGGCTTTCTTAGTGAGGGGCGCGCGCTGGTTGCCCGGTTGGGCGAGGGGAGCGGCGGGAAGTGAGTTGCTCATGGGGGAGGAGAGGGGAAAAGAAGGTTTAGCTGTGCGTGTCGTCCGGGAAAGCTGAGACGGAGGCGGAGGCGGCGCCTTTTAGGCGGTGGACGCCCTCGACGACTTCGCGAGTCTTGTAGCCGAGTCCGTCAGACTTGGTGATGCTGCGGATGGCGGGGTTGGCGTAACGGGCGCGCAGAAGCATCGCGAGCTGGCCGAAGCCGTAGAGGCCCTGGTCGTTGATCTCGACGACGAAGACCTGGCGGTAGCGCGCAAAGACGCGCTCGAGGCCGGGCGGCAACGGGTGCAGGTGGCGCAGATGGATATGGCCGGTGGCCTCGCCGCTGGCATTGAGGCGGTTGGACGCTTCGCGAACCGGACCGAAGGTCGAGCCCCAGCTCACGAGAAGAATGTCGCCCTCGTCGGCGCCGTGGATCAGCGGACGCGGGAGTTCCTCGCCGAGCCGTTTCAGCTTTTCGCGGCGCTTGGCGGTCATCTTTTGGTGCAGCGCCGGATTGCCAGTCGGGTGTCCCATCTCGTCGTGCTCCAGACCAGTGGCGGTCGGATAGACGCCGGATTCCATCACGGTGCCGGGCGGCGCGTGATGTGTGATGCGGTCAAGCGGATAGGGTTTGAAATCGGCGGGTCGAGGCGTGAGATCGAGTTTCGGTTCGACCATGAACTTGGCCAGATTGGGCTCGTCGAACGCCTCGATGCGGGTCGCCAGCGCCTGATCGGTGAGGATGATGACGGGGGTGCTGTAGGCGCGGGCGATGCGGCCGGCCTCCAGCGCGATATAGAAGCAATCCTCGACGTCTTTCGGGGCAAGGACGACGCGGGGGGCGTCGCCGTGGCTGCCGTAGATCGCCTGCATGAGGTCGCTCTGCTCCTCATTGGTCGGCAGGCCGGTGGACGGGCCGCCGCGCTGGACGTTGATGATGATGAGAGGCATCTCGGCCATGACGGCCCAGCCGAGGGCTTCCATTTTGAGCGAGAGGCCGGGGCCGGAGCTGCCGGTGACGGCGAGGTGGCCGGAGTAGGCGAAGCCGAGCGCCATCGAGATGGCGCTGAGCTCGTCCTCGGCCTGCACGAAGGTGCCGCCGTATTTCGGGAGCTCGCTGCGCAGCAGCTCCATGATGGATGTCCATGGTGTGATCGGGTAGGCCGCGCCGTAGCGCACGCCGGCGGCGATGAGGCCGTAGGCGAGGGCGGTGTTGCCATCGAGCGTGACCTGCGGGTTGCGGCCGGCGCGGTCGTTGGCCTCGAAGCGATAAAGGTGGCCGAGGAGATTCTCGACGGGGTGGGCGTAACCGGCGTCGACCGCCATGAGGGCGTTGCGCACGATATCCTCGCTGCGGCCGCCGAAGCGCTCGCGCACGAGGTTGTGGAGCTTCACAATGTTGAGGTTGAACACGCGGCCGATGAGGCCGAAGACGAACATGTTTTTGCCCTTGTCCTTGCCAGTGCCGCCGACGGCCTCGATGGTGTTGGTCGTGATCGGGACAGGGACGTGGGTGTAGCGGCGCTCGGTGGGGTCGGGCTTGACGTTGTCGCTGTCGTAGATCAGCACGCCGCCGTCGCGAAGGGAGCTTTTGTGCGCCTCGTAACTGTGCTGGTAAAAGGCGACGAGGAAGTCCGTCTGATCGCCCTCGGAGAGAATCTCGCCGGTGCCCATGCGCACTTGGAAAATCGACGGGCCGCCAGAGATGGTCGACGGGATCGTCATGTAGGTCATGACGTCCTGATCGCTGCGGCCCGCTATGCGGGCGAGGAAGCCGCCGATGGTCTGGATGCCATCCTGCGAGTTACCGGCGAGGCGGATGACGGCATCGGGGAGGGTTTGACTGGAACTGGTGCCGGTGGTGGCCGAAGGCGTGCTGCCGGCCGTTTGAGGATTAGGGCTGACCATAGGTGGCTAACTTATGCCCAATACTCACGCGAGTCATGGCCAATTTTCGGAATTCCCGGGTATATTCCGCAAACTGCGGCTGCGCCGGGACCCGGCACGCCAGTCTAATAATCACTAGCCGGCGCTGACCCAGGCGGCGAGCGCAGGGGGCAGCGGGGTGCGGGTGCGTTTTTGGCTGGAGGTGCAGACGTGTTCGGTGCGGACCCGGGCGGCACACTTCTCCGGGCGGCCGAGACGGATGATCTCGCAGCGCAGCGCGAAGGAATCCTCGCCAATGGCCTCGGGGACGACGGTGACGCGAAGCTTGGCGCCGCAGGTGAGCGGGCGCAGGTAGTCGGCCTCGCTCCGGGCAATCGGCACAACCACGCCCGTGTCGGCAAAAAACGTTTTCAGGTCGATGCCGGCCGCGGCCAGCGCCTCCTCGTAAGCCTCGTGGCAGATGGCGAGGTAATTGGCGAAGAAGACCACGCCAGCGGCATCGGTGTCGGCAAAGTGGACGGTGCGATGGTAAACGAAGGGCATGACGGCATTTTCGATTTAAGATTTTCGATTTTCGATGCTATTCGTGCGGGATGACTAAGAACGAAATGGCCGGCGTGTTGGCCGAGATCGGAGTGTTGTTGGAGCTGAACGGTGAAAATCCGTTCAAGGTGCGCGCCTACCAGACGGGCGCGCGGGTGCTGGAGGCGATTGAGGAGGCGGAGCTGGTGCGGCTGATCGCGGCGGGAGAACTGGAGAGTGTGAAGGGCATCGGCGAGGCGCTGGCGAAAAAAATCACCGAGCTGCACACGACGGGCCGGCTGGGTTTTTACGAAAAGCTCAAGGCTTCGATTCCGCACGGCTTGGTCGAGCTGCTTCAGATTTCCGGCGTCGGCCCGAAGAAGATCCGCGCGTTGCAGGCGAAGCTCGGCGTCGATTCCATCGCCAAGCTGCAGGCGGCTTGCGAGACGGGCGCCGTGGCGGCGCTGGAGGGATTTGGCGAGAAATCGCAGGAGAAAATTATCGAGGGCATCCGCCACCGCGAAAAATATGCGCGGCGCCATCTCTGGTTCGAAGCATGGGCCGCGGCCGAGCCGATTTTGGCGGGCCTGCGCGGCCTTACGCAGGTCTTGCGCGCTGAGCATGCGGGGAGTCTGCGGCGACGGATGGAGACGGTGGGTGACCTCGATTTTTTAGTGTCCACGTCGGACCCGAAGCCGGTGGTTGACTGGTTTGTTGCGCAGGGCGGCGTGGCGGAGGTCACCGCGCATGGAGAGACGAAGGCGAGCGTACGGTTGCAATCGGGGCTGCAGGCGGACTTACGGCTGATTCCGCAGGAGCAGTTTGTTTTCGCGTGGCATCACTTCACCGGCTCGAAGGATCACAACATCCAGATGCGGCAGCGGGCGCTGGGGCGCGGGCTGTCGTTGAGCGAATGGGGGCTGGTGCCGGCGGCCGGGGAAGGGACGGCGAAGGAAAAGGCCGAAAAGCAGAAGGACGGAAAGACTGAAGGAAAGGAGATCGCCAGCGAGACGGAGCTGTTCGCGGCATTGGGGCTGAAATTCATACCGCCGGAGTTGCGCGAAGGGCTGGGCGAAATCGAGGCGGCCGAGCAAGGTGCGTTGCCGGTGCTGATCGAGGAGGCGGACATCCGCGGCGTCTTTCACAACCACACGACCGCGTCGGACGGCCACAACACGCTAGAGGAAATGGCGGCGGCAGCGCAGGCGCTGGGCTTGGAATATCTCGGCATCGCCGATCACTCCAAATCGAGCGTGCAGGCGCGCGGCCTCGACGAGGCGCGGATTGCCGCGCAAATCGCCGCCATCCGGCGCTTGAACGCCTCGGGCAAATTTCGGACGCACGTTTTCGCCGGGACGGAGTGCGACATCCTGCCGGACGGTCGCTTGGATTTTGCCGACGAGGTGCTGGCGGAGCTGGACTACGTGGTCGTGTCGGTGCACTCGGCGTTCAAGCAGAGCCGCGAGGCCATGACGGCGCGCATTATCCGGGCGATGGAGCATCCGCACGTCACGATGCTGGGCCACTTGACAGGCCGCCTGCTTCTGCAGCGCGAGGGCTACGAAATCGATGCGGATAAGATCATCGATGCCGCCATTGCCCACCGGGTCGTGATCGAACTGAACGCGAACCCATGGCGGCTCGACATGGACTGGCGACTCTGGCGCCGGGCGGCGGAGCGCGGGTTGATGTGCGCTATTAATCCCGATGCGCATGACACAGCGGGTCTGACGGATTTCCGGCTGGGGGTGGGCGCGGCGCGCAAAGGCTGGCTCACCAAAGAGCATGTGATTACAGCCCGGCCGCGGGCAGACATCCGGCGCTTGCTGGTGGAGCGGAAGATAGGTTGAGGCGCCGACCCGCGGCCGGGGTGGGCATCTTTTCCGGTCTTCAAACAGCGGTGCAAGTTTACCCGGCTGCACGGGCTCACCTGGTCGGTGCATGATGTGGGCCGGATCCGGCGCGAGTTTGGCTATGACATCTGGATCACTGCAGTGATCACCGACGCGATCATGCAGCGCGGGCCGCAGGTGACCTACGAAGCGGTGCGGGATTTTCTCACTCCCGAGGTGAAGGGCACCGGGCGCATTTGCCTTTGGGCGCCCGGCGAAGCCGCAGGAATACCGGTGGCCTCGTATGAGGCGCTCTACACCGCGGTAAGGAATTTGGTCGCTATCGCTGACGAGGATGGCGGCGGCTAAATCTGCCGGCTACACTGGCAACGGTTCGATCGAACGCGCGGGAGCGGGCGTCTTCGCAGGGACGACGGCGGGCTGAGTTGCCGAGGAGTTGTCCATCAGGCCGGCAAGATGCTGGCGCATGGTGTGCGCTTGTGAGTCAAGTTCCTGGGCAACGGCGGCAGTCTGTTCCGCGCGGGCGGCATTCCCTTGCGTCAATTCATCAATCCGGTTCACCGAGTGCACCGCCTGATCCAGCCCTTTGGCCTGCTCGACCGAAGACTCAGCGATGCGCTGGATGAGGTCGTCCACGCGATGCGCGTCGTCGATGACTTGGCGCAGCGAATGCTCGACGCGGGCGGCAATCTCGGCGCCGCGCGTGCTCTTCGAGAGGGCATCGTCGATTTTCTGGGTGGTCTCCCGTGCGGCAGAGGCAGAGCGCTGGGCCAGACTGCGAACCTCCTCGGCTACCACGGCGAACCCGGTGCCAGCCTCGCCGGCGCGGGCGGCTTCCACGGCGGCGTTGAGCGCGAGGATGTTGGTTTGAAAGGCGATCTCGTCGATCGATTGGACGATCTTGGCGATATTGGCGCTGGAACCGGAGATTTCCTTCATCGCCGCTTGCAGATCGGCGATCTCACGGGCGCTTTGGTCGGAGGCACCGCGACTCTGATGGGAGATCGCCTGGGCCTTCCGCGCATGGTCGGCGTTGGTTTTCACGATGTTGTTCACCTCGATTAGCGAGGCGCTCGTTTCCTGCAACGAAGCCGCCTGCTGGCTCGAGGCAGCTGCCAAATCTCGGCTGGATGCGGCCACCTGTGTGACGGATGAGGCGACCTCTCCAGTCTCGACCCAGATGGTCTTGGCGATTTCACGGATGTGCCGGGTTACGGCGATACTGGTGACGATGCCAAAGCCAATGCCGAGTGCTATGCCGAACAGTGTGCCTATCCCCATGGTCAACTCCAGCAACAGACTTTCGGAAGCAGTGGCGGCATCATCGTCGCGGATGGTGACGTCGATTCTTTGCCTCACGGTGTTTGCCAGTGTCTGCGACGCAGCGCGATTTGAGGGTTTCACTACTGCCTGTGAAGTCTGACCGATAGCGTCGATGGTTTCGACCGGCAGGGCAAATGCAGGCGCCATCGCCCTGACCGTGGCGAGGTTCTGGCGAATTGTCGCAGCGATGGCGTCCGCTGAGGAGGGTTCGCGGAGCGCCTGCTCGGAGCTAACTTGAACCTCCTCCGTGGCGGCCAGAATCTGGGTGGCCTCCAGCGCGACCTGTCTGGCGTGCGCCGCCCAGTGCATGGCACAGCGATGAGCATACAGGCCGATGGCGCCGCCAACAAGCGGCACCGACGCCACCATGCTGAAGGCGAGGATCAGTCTGGAACGGACGGTCATTTGGAATTGGCTGTGTTCGCACCCATGTGCCCGGCGTGCGAACGTTGGGTATCGCCAATTTAATCGGCTTCCTGCCGCGTAACTTGAGGCTTGTTGCTCCGGTGGGCGGGATTTGTGGAATATCTGCCGCTGCAAGGGCCTATGGGCTGTGGTTGTGCGTCCGCGTTAACCACAGAGACGGTTGTCTGTTTGGGCGCATCGTTCTAACCAACGAGCGAATCACGGGCCGCGAGCCAGACCTGATCAGTTAGTTCCTGTTTTCGCTGGGCTTCTTGTCGTCCTTGCGCTCGTTTTTGTCGGCATGGGCTTTAGCCGGTTGCTTCCAGTTTTTCGGGTAGCTTTTGACCACGCTGCTATGGTGTTGCGCCGGCGAGTCATGAAAATCCACCCTCACAGACGGCGCGGCTAATAACACGTTCGCCTGGATGCCCCGTGGCTGCGGGCTCCGGACCCAGTTGTTGCCGTCGCGATAGACATATTCGTGCCGGTTGCGGCTGTAGTAGGTCTCGTAGGCCGGGTAATAGTCGTAGTCATCCTGAAACACCACCGCGGCTTGGACCTGCACTGTCGGGCGTCCCCGATATTCACCACGCTGGTTCGGTCCGTCATAAACGCATCCGGTGAGCGCGGCCATCAGCACTGTCATTGTCACCAGACCAGTCTTGGCGGTCACGAGGAAGATCTTTGTTGTCATGGGAGGATCATACTCAGATCGCGGTGCCGATGTAATGGGGTGTAAACCCCCAGACCTGCGTTTCAGGATGAAGCAACTCGACCAGAAGGCAGCGACGATTCTGGTCACACCGCCCATTGGAAAGAGCAGCTCGAGCATCGACTGGCTGGCGTCATAGGCAGTGTCCAGCAGGTCGCGCTGTTTCGGCGTGACCAATTCGACCGTGTCGTTACGCAACAAGTTGGTCAGCGCCCGAATTGAGACGAGGGGATTGCGCAAGTCGTAAGCCGCCATGCACAGAAGCAGATTTTTTGAGATTTCTTCCTTGTGCAACTGCGCGACTCGCAGCCGGTTCAGCAGGTGCACCCGAATGCGCGCCCGGACCTACTACTTGCGGAATGGCTCGGCGAGGTAATCAACTCCGCCGGCCGCCAAGCTCTCATCTATTTCATCGGGGTCGCTTCGGGATGTGATGAAAATGACCGGGACCGCATCGATCCCATGCCAATTCTCAGCGTTTCACAGATTTCGAAAACATTCGTGTCCGGCAAACCGACATCAAGCAGGACCAAGTCCGGCTCATGCTGCGAGAAATGATCCAAGGCGGCCGCACCGGAATTGACGACATCGACCTGATAGGATAAATGGCCTATGCAGTTGACTGACATTCATAGAGAGCAGGAGGCAATGCCTGTTGGCGAGGTTGCCTCTTGACAAATGCTATCAGTGCTATCATTCATAACCCATGCCTCAACTTCTTGTCCGCGACATCGAACCCGCCGTCGTAAGAAAGCTGCGCAGTAGTGCGGCCGCACAAGGTGTTTCCGTCGAAGAAGCACATCGGCGATTGCTCCGTTCGGCCTTGGTCGGAAACAACCCTGGGCCGAAACGCAACTTCATCGAATACTTGCGCAGCATCCCTCAAAGCGAAGCCGTGGAGTTTCCTCGGACTAGCGATCTTCCCCGTCCCGTCGAACTCTGATGGCCTACCTGCTGGACACCTGCGTCATTTCGGAACTTCGGAAGCCACACTGCGATCACGGTGTGGCGAGCTGGATGGCAGGCATCCAGCCAGACGAAGCGTTCCTCAGCGTGCTCACGCTCGGAGAAATCCGACGGGGCATCGAACTGCATCGTGCCAAGGATCCGAAAGCCGCCGGCGCACTAGAACGGTGGCTACTTGGCTTGGAGGCACACTACGCGGAACGAATCCTGCCGATCACCGCCGCCATCACTGACCGCTGGGGTCGCCTCTGCTTAAACCAACCGCTCCCTGTTTCGGATGGCCTGATCGCGGCAACGGGACTCGAACACAAACTTACAGTAGTGACGCGCTATGTCTCCGATTTCCAGCGCTCCGGCGTCAATACACTCAACCCCTTTTCGTGAGCTCCGAGCCGGACATGTAGCTCTTACTTCCATGAATCTCAAATTGCACAAAACCAATCTTGCTGGCTCGCACAACTGCAACCCGAGTTTGGCCTACTACACAACTGCGACCACCTACGCAGAACGCATGGCGCACGCCAAAGCTGATCTAGCGGACGTGGTCCCCAATCTGCGTCTGCACTCGCAAATTGAGATTTGTGCAGTGCGCACAGGTCGGAGCGGTGAGGCGGTGGAGGAAGTCGCTTCGCCGGCGGACGTTGGACCGGAGGTCTGCCTGCGGCTCCGCCGGAATCTTCGGGGCATTCCTCGCGTCGAAAAGATATTCTTCCTGCCACGGCATCATCGCTCCGAGCAGATTGACCAAAATGGCCGCTTCCATGAATCGTGGAATCACCTCGACGGCAGCGCTGAGGTTCGGGCCGCTTCACTACTCGATCTTTTCAAGCGGCGGGTTCGGCTAGTGAATCGCCGGGCCAAGCGGCGGTGAACGCATTAGAGGCGTGTTCTGGGAACCGGACCGCTCTTGAGCACCTGAACGAGCAGGCGGTGGAATAGCAGTCCGCGACTGCCAGACGACCGACGATTAAATCGGAACACAAACTCATCGAGATAGGATTGGAGGCGATCATGGGCGACCGCCCCTTGATGTGTGCCGAGAAGCCATCGCTTCAGTAGAGAGGCAACTCGGTGAACATGCGGAAGTAGATTCCTGCCGACTTGCGGCGTGGCGCGCGAAACGGAGTGATTGTAACCGCTGGCGGTCAGGCCGGTGTAACTGGCGAGTCCATCGGTGACCACGTTACTGCCAGGTTCCGCCAAGGACTGAACCGCCGGGATTAGGGTGCTTGCGGTCGCATCGGGAATCACAACCAGCCTGATTCGCCCTATCCTCACTCCTCTTATTTCGGCAGCGATCAGAACGAGTGTCTTGCCGGCCGCACCGCGCCCTCGTTTTCCGTGGCGCACACCGCCGATGAAGGTCTCATCGACTTCGACTTCCCCCGTAAGCTTCGAGCGCGGCGGCACCACAAAAGCGCGCCGCATCCTATGCATCCACTCCCAGCTTGTATGATAACTGCCAAAGCCCATGACTCGCTGAAGACCAAGCGCACTGCCTCCGTTTTTCTGTCCGCAGAGGTGCCAAAACGCCTCGAACCAGTCGCGCACCGGTTTTCGAGTTCGATGAAGAAGCGTTCGCGCCGTGACAGAAACTAATCGCCGGCACGATTTGCATCGGAGCAAGCCGGGGCCGACTTCCCACGCGGCAACGGCGTTGCACTTCGGACACATAAAGCCATCCCGCCACCGGACCGCTGCCAGATACTCCAGACATTTTTCCTCTTCTCTAAACCACTGAGCGAATTCAGTTCTATCTTGGGGGAACGGTGCGACTAGGGCCGCGAGGTTCGCACCAGGACTTTGGGTAGACCGCGGCATCTCTTTTTGAGGTGTCGGGGATACGAACCCTCACTCAAGTGTCAGTCAACTGCATAGGCCATTAGGATAATTGGGCTATGCACTTGACTGCCACTCGCGGTCTGCGTGAGCCCGCACCCGTGGCGTGCCGAAAGAAGATGATGTTATTGTGTTGGTGACTCTGTGCCTCTTGACATCTCCGAAAAATGTGACTCTGTTACACCCATGCCATCAACCACCGCAGTTTTCACCATCAAAC
>CAIRCN010000057.1 GCA_903877135.1 uncultured Opitutia bacterium | reverse complement strand
GGACTGTGCGAAGCTTTGCCGAATTTTCCGACGCCACCGCCTGACGATGCCCGACCTGAACACCCGCAATTTCTGCATCATCGCCCACGTCGATCACGGCAAGACCACGCTCTCCGACCGGTTGCTTGAGCACACGAACCAAGTGTCGATGCGTGTGATGACCGCGCAGCACCTCGACTCCATGGATCTTGAGAAGGAGCGCGGCATCACGATCAAGTCACACCCGGTCACGATGACCTACCCGGCCAAGGACGGCAAAATTTACAAGCTCAACCTCATGGACACGCCGGGCCACGTGGATTTTTCCTACGAGGTTTCGCGCAGTCTGGCCGCGTGCGAGGGCGCCGTGCTGTTGGTTGACGCCGGTCAGGGAGTCGAAGCCCAGACAGTGGCCAATGCCCATCTCGCGTTCGGTCAGAAGCTCAAGATCATCCCGGTCATCAACAAAATCGACCTTCCGAGCGCAAATCTTGAACTCTGCCTGAAACAGCTCGAAGATATTCTAACAATTCCTGCGGAGGAGGCGATTTTAGCAAGTGGCAAGGCAGGTATAGGCATCGAGGATATTCTCGAGGCGGTCGTGCACCGCGTCCCGCCCCCGCGCTGGACCGAATATCCCCAAGTTCGTGCGCTGGTCTTCGATTCCCTCTACGACTCATACCGCGGCGTCATCGCCTACGTGCGGGTGTTTTCCGGCACCATCAAAGCCGGCGACATGATGATGCTGATGAGCACTGGTCAGAGGTCCGAGATCAAGGAAGTCGGAGTCTTCATGCCAAAGATGGCAAAGATCGGTTCGCTGGGCGCAGGCGACGTCGGTTACATCGTTTCTAACGTCAAGGACACCTCCGAAATCAAGACCGGCGACACCATCACACTCGCGAACCGGCCGGCCACCGACATGCTGCCCGGCTACAAGGCGGTGCGCCCAATGGTGTTTTGCGGCCTCTATCCCGTCGACACCTCCGATTACGAGAAGCTCAAAGCCGCGCTCGGCCGGCTGCGCCTCAACGACGCGGCTTTTGTGTATTCCTCGGAGAGTTCGGTCGCGCTGGGCTTCGGTTTTCGCTGTGGCTTTCTGGGCTTGCTCCATATGGAAATCATCCAGGAGCGGATTCGGCGCGAGCACGATGTGGACATCATCTCCACCTATCCGAGCGTCGTTTACCAGATCGTGAAACACGGCGGGGACGTGGTCGAAGTGGACAATCCAGTCAATCTGCCTGACCCTGGCACTATCACCGAAATCCGCGAGCCCACTATCAAGGCTGCGATCCATATTCCAAACGAGTCGATGGGAGACATCCTCGCACTTGTCATGGAAAAACGCGGAATTGTTGACCACACCGATACCCTCGATTCTACGCGCGTCATGCTGACGTGCCTGCTGCCGCTCAACGAAATCCTCGTCGATTTCAACGACCGGCTGAAAAGCATCACGCACGGCTACGGCTCGATGGACTACGAACTCGGCGAGTATCGAGTTTCCGATCTCGTTAAAATGGAGATTCTCATCAACGGTGATCCGGTGGACGCTTTTGCCAGCATCGTGCACCGCGACAAAGCCGAGGGGAAAGGACGCGATCTTTGCGAAAAGCTCGCCGAGATCATTCCGCCCCAGATGTTCAAGGTCGCCATCCAGGCGGCGATCGGAGGCAAGGTCATTGCCCGCGACAACGTGAAGGAAATGCGCAAGGACGTCACCGCCAAATGCTATGGCGGCGACATCAGCCGCAAACGGAAGCTCCTCGACAAGCAGAAAGAGGGCAAAAAGAAGATGAAACAATTCGGTCGCGTCTCCATCCCATCGGATGCTTTCATTAAAGTTCTGAAAACCAGCTAAAGGTCCGCTATGTTCGGTTTCTTCTTCTCCCAGGAAAAAAAGATGCGTGAAAACGCCAGCAACTGGCTGGAGCTGGCAGACAAGGTCTGGCACTTCCGGCGCGACAGGTTGACGCATCAGGAGTCCGCTGAACTGCGGCAAAGTGCCGATGAACTGCGCGGACACCTAAAAGCCAAGGTTGATGCCGGCAAACTCAAGCTATCCATCGAGTCCCTCGAGAGCGCGCTGCGCCGCACCGGCGGCGCGATTTACCCCAAATCCGCACTGGTGGAAAACGTGGAATTTTTTCTCGTCGCGGCGATCGTGATCCTCGGCGTGCGAACTTATTTTGTGCAGCCCTTCAAGATTCCGACGAACTCGATGTGGCCAACCTACTACGGGATGACACCCGAGGTTTTCAAGACGACGGCCGCTGAACCCGCTGCGGCGTCGGTGGCGGCGCGCGCGGTGCTTTTTGGCGCCTGGCCGCACCGACTAGACGCGCCGGTTGACGGCGAAGTGATGATTCCCATCGGCGGCGATGCACGCGCGCTTGTGCATTGTAAGACCGTGCCCGGACACACCTGGCTGGTTTTGCCGACGGAACTGCGGGAGTATTCGATCGTGGTCGGCGATGCGGTTGTCAAAACACGCGTTCCAATGGATTTCGACTTCGATTGGGCAGTATATGAGGCGTTTTTCGCGGAAAACGAAACCGACGCATACAGCGCCCAGAAATTTGTCACACAACTGCGGGCGAAGATTCAGGCGGGCGTGTTTGTCGTGGTTCGCATTGACGGCCAGGACCTGAGATGCATCCGCACCGGTAAGCAGGTGAAGGCTGGCGAGCGCGTCTTATCGTTCGATGAAATTACGGGCGACCAACTCTTCGTCGACCGCATCAGCTACCATTTCATGCGGCCAGCGGTGGGGCAGGGCTTTGTCTTCCGCACTGATCACATCATCAGCCAATTTATGCAGGATCGGGCAGGAAATCAGATTGAGCAGTATTACATTAAGCGTTTGGTCGGGATTCCGGGTGACACGCTGAACATTCGTGAGCCCGTGCTCTGCCGCAACGGTGCGCCTATTGCCGGTGCGGAAGCTTTCAATGGCAACGCCACGCGCACGCACGGCTATTCAGGCTATCTCGCAATCGGTGAACTTGAAGCTGGACGGACGCTCACGGTGCCGGTGGACGGATATTTTGCGATGGGCGACAATTCATCGAACAGCCAGGACGGCCGCTATTGGGGATTCGTGCCCATAAAAGATGCGATCGGCCGGCCGCTATTCATCTATTTTCCGTTCACGAAGCGCTGGGGGCCGGCTCGATAAGGCGTAAGTTCTCCGCTGAATAAATGCGCACAATGTATATTATGTTAAGTAAATGGTGGCCGACACCTACCTGCCAGACTGGAAACGGAAGCAAAAGTCGCACCTTGGTTTTTCCGCCCGAAACGGAAGCAAAGATGTCACCTTGGGTTTAGTTGCCGTGTCACGCTGCCCCGCCGTGACAGCAATCGGATCTAAGACCGCCGCAATGTGTTCAAGTGCGGCAACAGTGTCGCCGACGGCCACCAGGCCGGGTTTTGCTTTGCGCCTGGAGCAGTCTGGCCTCGGCCTTGACCTGCAAGACACTTTGGTGCGTGACAGATAGATTACCTGATTTGGCAGGTCTTTACATCACCAGCACATCCAGGCCGGTCATAGTGTCATTCCAATTTTTATTCAGGTCTTTCGCTTTCGGGTTGCCTACCTGGAAACGCGCTACGGCCGGCGTTACTCAGGCTAATATCCTGCCGGCCGTGGCCCTCGGCGGCTACCGCGAGCGCCGGGAGTTCATTCGTAGCTCAGAGCACGTGTGTCATTTCCAGACCAAACGCTCTGCCAGTTGATCAATTCGTAGGCTGGCCCGTCACTAGCGTTCTTGCTGGCCTAAACACAAAGTAACGATAAATTCGAGCAAATGCCTCTGAAGAAACTCACCAAAGCCGAGATAATCGCTGCGTTGTCCCGCCTCGCTGAACTAGCGCAGGGAGAGGGAGTGCGCCTCGAAATGACGCTCTATGGTGGGGCGGTAATGATGCTTGCCTATGATGCTCGCGAAGTGACCAAGGACGTCGACGCGATTGTCCACCCACCTGAGGTCGCTCGCCGCCTTGTAAAGCGGGTCGCCGCTGAGCGTGGCCTTCACGACGAATGGTTGAATGACGATGTAAAGCAGTTCGTGAGTACGGTCGAAGCGAAGAACGAGTTGCCTTTGGAAGGAGTTTCAGCGGCGGGGTTACGAATTACCAAGCCAACGGCCAAATACCTGCTTGCGATGAAGGTGATGGCGGCGAGATTACCGTTGCCCGGGTACCCGGGCGATTTTGGCGACATCAAAGTCCTGCTGAGAATCACGCGCGTGCAATCGGTCGAGAAGATTGAGGGGGTGGTGAATCTCTACTTTCCCGACACGGTGCTGCCCGACCACACACGCGTGGTGCTGGCCAAAATTTTAAAGCAACTATCTAATGAACCCACAGCGACATCTCCGATTGAGCCGACCACAAAGCGCCCGCGCGGTGGCACGTCGATCGACATCGATTGAAGACTTCGGCAGAAACTTGCGCGACTGGTTTCATGAGTTGAAGCGGTGTTCAACACGTGAGCAGTTGCGCGAGGCGGTGCGTACTCGTCCTCCTCGACTCGCCGGCAAGTTTCCGCAGGGGGAAGTAGCCGATGCGTATCTCGCGGCGCAAGTCGACTTCTTTTGCCGACGCTCGCGCCTGCCACCGCCCCGGTGGACAGGGGATCCGAGGTTTATCCTTGAATCTCCCTGGTTTGCTGTCCCGGGGCGTGAGCTGCGTACGTATTTGCTGCTAGAGACCCCAGAAGAATTCCGGAACCGAAATCTCTTCACGACATCAGAGTTTCAGTTTGTCGTGCGCCGTGGTCGCCCACGTGGAAGCGTGCACACCAAACGCGAAAAGGCACGCCTGCGCCAACAACGGTTCCGTCTCCGTCGTGGAAGCGACCCGAACGTGCGATTTCGGCGCCGGTAGGCTCAATGGATGACGTAGCTACATTCAAGAATGTTCCCGGCTACAACGTGCTGGAGCGGCCTACTGGTTTGACCAACGCCGAGTTTGGTCGATACAACGCCGAGTGGATGAATTCCGCCCTGCAGCATGTCCGCTCGCGATGAATACCGACCGTTTCTTTGGCGGCCCTACCGCTCTCACAGCCGTTCAACCATAACATTTGGGATGGCATCAAGGCTGAGGAAAAGCTTCCATGACCTGTTTGGTCGGAACTCAGATAACAAGCATATTAATATCGCCTACGAGCATAAAACCGATTTAACAACTATCATGCTACCGCTTAAGAGCCCTCCGGAAGTTGCAACAGAACTCGCCCAGAGGGTTCGCCTGCGGCGTCTGCGGCGGGGATGGACTCAGACCGAAATCGCCCGACGAGCGGGGGTCAATCAAGCGACCTATGTGGTCTTCGAGCGTTACGGACGGGTCTCATTCTTGCGCCTACTCAAAATACTTGATGTTTTGGGGCTCCTGGAGGAGGTCGACCGGGTCGGACGGAGCGAAGACCTCAGCACCATGACACTTGATGACCTCGTCAAACCCGAGCGCAAACGCGGCCGCCGCAAGCTGGAATGACCCGTCTAAATGTTCATTATCTTGGCGAGCGAGTCGGCACCCTGGCCGAAGCGCGCGGGGGCATTGTGTTTGAGTATGATCCGAACTTTGTCCGCTCCGGTCACGATTTGTCGCCCTTGCAACTACCGCTTGGGCCCGGCGTTCGCCAGCGTGACGATCGCCCGAGCATGCGTTTACCCGGACTCTTCGAGGATTCGCTGCCTGATTTGTGGGGCAAGCGGGTTATGACGGGGTGGTTTCAGCAACACGGTACTCCGGAACATGCTATTACGCCTTTTGCCATGTTGGCGTACGTCGGAACGCGTGGAATGGGTGCCCTCACCTACGAACCGGCCCATGAGCCCGATGAAGGCGGTGGGGCGATTTCATTATCCCAACTGCACGCAGCAGCGGAAGGAATTGACCAAGGCGGGCCCGTCAATCTCGACGCCCTTGCTGCAGTCGGCACGTCCGCCGGAGGCGCTCAACCGAAAGCGTTGATTGCGCTTCCAAAGGAAGCAGGGCATCCGATCCTTGGCGGTGCTGGGGTGATTCCGCCGACCTACGATGCGTGGATGGTAAAATTCGACGTGAGTCCGGACTGTACCACCGGCCCGATGGAGGAGGCCTACGCACAAATGGCTCGCGCCGCGGGTATCGACGTACCGGAAACACGTTTGCTCGAGACGCAAAACGAAGGAACCCGACGGCAGAATTTCGCGGTCAAAAGGTTCGACCGCAAAGACGGTGTGCGCATCCATCACCACACGTTGGCCGGCATGACACATACCGGCGGAGGGGACCTCAGTTACGAAATGCTGTTACGGGTCACGCTGCGCGTTACCAGCGACGAACGGCAGGTTTGGCACGCCTATCGCCGCGCAGTCTTCAATGTGCTGGCGAGCAACCGTGATGACCACGGCAAGAATCACGGATTTCTATACGAGGGGCGCCAATGGAGGCTTGGGCCGGCGTACGACCTAACGTTCTCAAGTCCACAGCGTCTGCAGGAGCGCGGAATGTCCATCGCTGGGAAGCGAAAGTCGGTCGGCCGCGCAGAATTGCTCGAGCTCGCTGAAACCCAAGCGCTCGATCGGCGTGAAGCATCCACGATCATAAACGAGACCTCTGGGGCCATTGCGCATTGGCGTGCTTTTGCCAGACAAGCCGGCGTTCCCGGGCAAAAGGCGGGGGAAGTCGAACGCCTGTTGTTGGGGCCTCAATGGGACATGAGTCCCTGACCCAGGCTCAACCGCGGCAAACCCAAGGTGGCACTTTTGCTTCCAAAATAGAATTCAGAACAACAAAAACCTGCTATCTGAGCTTCCGAGCACCAAATTCGTGGTAGAATCCAAGGTGCGACTTTTGCTTCTGGAAATGACCAAACCATCAAGCCGAGCCGTCGAATCCACTGAAATCCACTATAGAAACCCAAGGTGCGACTTTTGCTTCCGTTTCGGAGGCCTCGGTTCCGTCCTAAAACGGAAGCAATTCTTACCAGAAATTCTCTAAATGAACGCCGAACCCCAAATTAACAAATGCAACCTCAAGGTGACACCTTTGCTTCCGTCCCCAGACACCATGGTCAAACCACTCTGGGATTGGCTCAAAGGCCGCTCGGCGGGTGTTCTGCTGCACCCCACTTCGCTTCCGGGTCCGCTGGGCGTTGGTTGTCTCGATGCCCACGCCTTCACTTTTCTGGGGTTCCTGTCTGCCGGCGGTTTTCGCTACTGGCAGACCTGTCCGCTCGGGCCGACCGGTTACGGCGACTCGCCCTACCAATGTTTTTCTGTTTTTGCCGGCAACCCCTACCTGATCGATCTCGGCGCCTTGGTTTCCGCCAAACTTCTTTCTGCCGAGGCGCTGCGGCCACTCCAGACGTTGAATTCTGACCAGATTGATTTCGGCGCGCTCTACTGTCTCAAACGCCCCCTCTTTTTCGAGGCCCATGCCGAGTTTGTCCGCGGCGGACGCCGTGTGCAGCCTTACGGAAACTTCAACGTGTTTCGCCAACAGCACAAGGCGTGGCTGGCCGACTACGCCCTGTTCTCCGCCCTGAAGGACCATTTTGACGGCCAGCCTTGGACCGAGTGGCCCACCTCAGCCCGCTCTGCCCAGGCGGCGCGCAACACGCCCCTGGCCAGGCAACTCGCCCCGCGGGCGGAAACCTACGAGTTTATACAATACCTCTTCTTCGGTCAGTGGAGCCGCGTTCGCACCCGAGCCCAAGAACTCGGCATCGGCATCATTGGTGACACACCCATCTTCGCCGCCTTCGACAGCGCTGATGTCTGGGCCAATCAGGAGTTATTTCAACTCGACCGCAAATCCGGCCAGCCCCTAGCCGTCGCCGGCTGTCCACCCGATTATTTTGCCAAGGATGGCCAGCTCTGGGGCAATCCGCTCTATGACTGGACCGTCCATTCCGTGCAAGGCTATGCTTGGTGGATAGAGCGGCTCCGAGCCAATTTCACGCTCTGTGACGTGGTGCGCATCGATCATTTCCGTGGCTTCGAGTCTTACTGGTCGATCCCAGCCGGCTCGACCACGGCGCGGCCGGGGCGCTGGTGCACGGGCCCGGGGCTCGATTTTTTTCGCGTCGTACAAGCCGCCCTGCCCGGGGCCAAGCTGATCGCCGAGGATCTGGGCACGCTCACACCGGAAGTGCTCGCCCTGCGCGATGCCACGGGCTTGCCTGGCATGGCAGTCCTCCAATTCGCTTTTGGCAGCGGAGCCGATAATTTCTACCTTCCGCACAACCACCGTGCCAACACCGTCGTTTATCCCGGCACGCACGACAACGACACCACGCGTGGCTGGTATGCCGCGGCCGAGGAGAAATCCCGCGACCATGTGCGCCGTTATCTGCGCATCAGTGGCGACGATATTGCCTGGGATTTCCTCCGCACGGCCTACGCATCGGTCGCCAATCTCGCCGTGATTCCATTGCAGGATCTCCTGAACCTCGATGCGCGCGCCCGCTTCAACACTCCCGGAACCAGCAAGGGAAATTGGACTTGGCGCTACCGTGCCGAGCAGTTGCAGACGTTGCGCGACGGCACGGCCGGATACCTGCGCGAGCTAGCGGCGCTCTACGGGCGCTAGAAAACTTCCGAGCAGCGCCAGCACCTCGTCACGCGCATCCTCGAGCACATAGTGCCCCGCGCCCTTGAGATAATGTTTCTCCGCGTCCGGATAGATTCCGATCCACCGAGCGAAAATGCGGTCGTCGAAGCAGAAATCCGCCCCGCCCCAGATCAGGCTGATCGGATGATCGGCCAGTCGCCGTAACGCCTCCTCGATCCCCAGCAGCGTCGCCTGGCTCACATGGCCGGCGTGCGACGGAATGTCTTTTACAAACGCATCGACTGCGACGCGCTCCGCCCACGAGCCGAAGGGAAAGAGAAACCCCCGCTTCTCTGCGGGCGTGAGGTTCGTGCGCCGCATCGCCATCCAGGTCGCGGGCCAGGCGAAACCATTCAATCCCCGCACCAAAACTGTACCTGGAAACTGGGTCTTGCAGAGCGCGATGCGCGCCGGAATGCGCTCCGCGCGAAACGCCGCAGTGTTTAGAACGGCGATCCGACCTACCTGCTCCGGATGGCGCGTCGCAAAACCGAATCCGACCGCCCCGCCCCAATCGTGGACAATGAGGTGCACGCGCTTCAAGCCGAGCGCAACCACGAGAGCGTCGATATCAGCGATGCGCGTCGCAAGCGTATAGGTGTAGTCCTGCGGTTTTTCGGAGAGCCCCATGCCTATGTGGTCAGGCACGATGCAACGGTGCCGCGCCGCCAACGTGCGCACGGCGTGGCGGTAGTAAAACGACCAGGTCGGGTTCCCGTGCAGCATGAGCACGGCTTCGTCGCAACGGGGACCTTCGTCGAGATAACTCATCCGCGCGCCGCTCGGGGTGATAAAAGTCTGCGGGGCGAACGGATATTCGCGTGCGAGCCAGCTCGGAATCTGCGGCGGCGTCACCATTCGAGGGCGAGCATGAGGCAGTTGAGCCCGCTGCCGATGCCGAGCAATCCGACGCGGCTGCCCTCTCGCACCGCGCCCGCCTCGACCGCCGCGGCCAGCGTCGCCGGCAGCGCGACGGATCCGGTGTTGCCGAGGGTCTCAAAGGTCGAAAAGTCCTTAGCGACGTCGAGCCCGAGCGTTTCGTAGAGCTTGCGCCGGTGCGTGCTGCCTACCTGGTGACAGATGAATCGGTCGAACGCCGTTCCCTGCTCCACCGCAAACTCCCGCCACGTCGCCTGCGCGAGCGCCACACCAGCCAAGAGCAGTTGTTCCGAGTCCGTCTGCATCGCGAGCGCCTCGGCCCCGTGCGTGTCGCCCTGGCAAAGCGCGCTATGCTCGGTCGCCGCCCGGGCTACGCCGCCGAGCAGCCGGTGCGCCGCGCCACGCACCAGCGAACGGTGACAGACGACGGCGCCCACCGCTCCCGAGCCGATCGTCAGGTTGGCGAAATACGGCTTGATCTCGTTCCGGCTCAGCGGCCGTTCCAGTAGCGTCGCCAGCGTCTGTTCGACGAGCGGCCGGCCGTTTTCCCCCGAGACAACAAGCGCGCAACGAATCTGCCCACTCTCGATAAGTCCCGCCGCGACGGTCAGCGCATTAAGAAACCCAAGGCAGGCGTTCGACACGTCAAAGATCTGCGCCGTGCCCGGGAGTCCGATCTTGCTGTGGGCAAACGACGCCGTCGCCGGCTCCAACATGTCGCGGCTCACGGCCGCGTGGATGAACAGTTCGACCTGTTCCGCCCGCAGGCCCGATTTCGCCAGCACCGCTTTCCCCGCCGCCGCACTCGCGTCCGACGGCCGCGTGCCTGCCGGCCACTTCCGCCGCTCGCGAATTCCGGTCATCAGTTCCAGACGGCCGACCGGCAGCTTGAGGCGTTCGTAGAGTGGACGAAGACGTTCCTCAATTTGCGCGGAAGTCCAGACTTCGTCGGGCAAGGCGACGGCGAGCGATTCGATGCAGACATTTTCGAATCTCATGCGGCGCAGGTCACTTCTCAATCCGCATCGCGAGACGGATGATTTCCTTGTCGAAGTAATTCGCGCCGAGCCCGGCGTCGACGACGATCGTGCCGCCGTTCACTCCGCTGCTACGCTCGCTGAGCAGAAAAACTGCGGCGTTCGCCACCTCCTGGGTCGAGAGGCTGCGTTTCCGGAAGGTAAGTTTCTCGGCGTAGAGATAGCTCTCGAGGTAGCCGGGGATGCCGGCCGACGCGCTCGTCTTGAGCGGACCGGAGCCGACGATGTTGAAGCGCACCTCGCTGTCGGCGCTAAACGATTTGGCGAGAAACCGCACCGCCGATTCAAGCGCTGCCTTGATCGGCCCCATATAGCCGTAATTGTCGGGCGTCACCAGCAGCGACGAAATGCCGATGGTGACCACCGAGGCGTCTCTTGCCAGGTGCGGCTTGAACGCCCGCGCGATCTCCACGAGCGAAAACGCCGAGACCGCTGTCGCCTGCAGAAAATCCGACCGCTTCGTCTCATAGAACGGTTTGAACCCTTCGCTGTAATTGGCGAAGGCGATCGAGTGCACGATGCCCTGCAGCGGCGAGTGTCCTGCGGCGGTGAGTTCGGCCGCTAGCCGCTCCACCGCACCCTCCTGCTCGACGTCGCAGATAAAGACCGGGTTTCCGGCGAGCTGCGTCTCCAGAGACTTTCGCCGCACCTCCGAGCGCACGCTGTAGATCACAGTCGCGCCCTGCTCCTCGAGCGACTTGGCCACCGCCCAAGCGACGCTTTTCCGATTCGCGACGCCGAAGACGAGAAACCGTTTGCCGGCCAGTTGGAGGAAATTGCTCATGCGCCTCCTCCTGCGGGCGTTTTCCACGCCACCGAAAAATCCACCGTCATCACCCGGGTGCCGTCGGCCTTCTTAACCGCGCCACTCATCATCGTGAAACCGCCCAACGATTCTTTTTTCCTCACATCGATGATGACTGTCTCGCCGGGATAAACCGGGTTGCGAAAACGCACGTCACTGATCTTGGCGAGCAGTGGCACGCCTGCGTCCAAGACTGCTCCGATGGTCTGGGCCCGACGCACCAGATAAAGAGCACCAGTTTGAAAAACCGCCTCGCACAGCAACACCCCCGGCGTGATCGGCGAGCCGGGATAGTGTCCGCGGTAGAAATCTTCGTCCGCCCGGAACGTCCGCTCAGCCGTGAGTCCATCAGCGCGCTCGTCGACAATCCGGTCCACAAACAAAAACGGCGGACGATGCGGAATGAGCTCGGTGACGTCGGGCATGGGAGTCAGGTTGCCGCTGCGGCGGGCACGGATTGCTTGGCCGTGAACAGCGTCTTGTCGATCTTGTTCGCGATGATCACGCCGTAATTGATCGCTCCGAGCCAGCCCGACATGATAATCCCCACCGAACCGGCGTGGTAGAGCCCCGGCAAGTTCTCCGACAGCTCCATCGACACCTTCAGCCCCTCGAACTTGGTTCCAAAGGAAGTGCCGCCCGGATGCGTCGTGTAACGCTCGAATGTCCGCGGCGTGGCCGCCTCCATCCAATCGATTTTTGCCCGCACATCCGCGATGTATTTCTCAAGCGCGGCGAGCGACTCATCGATCAGCCGCTGTTTTTCTTTTTCGTAATCGTCCGCAGAGAGCTTGTTCCAGTCGTCATGGCGCCCATTCAGGGAGACGACGACAGTATAGCGATCGGAACCGGGGCGCGTGTCCGGGTAATAAACGGAAAACGTCCGGCTGGTCGTATGAAAGTCCGTCAGCTCCGAGCTGCTGAAGATGGGATTTTCAGAGGTGAACACGAGATCGCCGATGTGCGGGATGCTCTCCCCTTTGCGGATGCCGAAGTAGACCTGACAGGAGCTCGAGTTGGTGCGCACGGCCCGCGCCGCAGCAATGTAGTCGGCAGGAAAATAATCCTCCCCCGCGAGTCGGAAGATGGTATTCTTAATGTTGGCGTTGGAAAGAATGGCCTTTGCGCGGACGACGCGCCCGTTCCCGGCCAGAATGCCGCAGGCGAAGCGGCGCCCGTCGCGCTCCTCGATGAGGATCTTGTCTACAAGCACCTTCTTGCGGATTTCCACTCCGTTTTTCCGCAGTTCGGCGATCATCTTCCCAATCAGGAGATCGGAACCACCGCGAAAGGTGTAGACACCCGCGCCCATGAAGTTCGAGAACACGATGCCAAAAGTGATCGCCGGGTCGTCCAGCGTGGAGCCATTGGCATAGGCGATCGGCTCCATGAGGAGACGCTTGACGTCATCCCGACCCGAGAAAAACCGCTCGAGCATTTCGCCCGTCGTCTCCGGGTTGTTGTCGTAGAAATTCATCGCCCGCAGGTAGTCGTAGAAGCGCTCGATGTGGTCGCGTGCGAGGCCAAATTTCTCGACCAACACCCGCGTGTAGTCTTCGCGTGTGAAGGTGGTCCAGACGTCCATCTGGGGATTGACGAAGCGGATGTCCTTCAGCGGCACGATCGAGTCGGCAATCTCCTTTGTCCAGTATTTGCGGCACGACTTAATCATGCCGACCGGAAAGCCGTGCAGGGAGATGTCGAAGATGTGTCCGCCCTTGCGGGTGAACCAAGTGGCCAACCCGCCAAACTGGTAATGGTGCTCAAGCAGCAGCACGCGGTAGCCGCATTTGGCCAGCACGTTAGCGCCAGTCAGCCCGCCCAAGCCGCTGCCGATGACGATAACGTCATATTCGTCAGCGACACCGTTGAGCCAGTCGTAAGCCATGGAGTGCTCAAGTGAAGTTGCCCCTGCGCCGCAGGGCAACTGGTTTGTGCTCAGGGCTGATGGCCGGGTCGCAGGATGTGATAGTTGGCCATCGAGATGCCACTGAGCATGGCCCCCACGATGCCGAGAAAGCCCTGATCAGTGCCGCACAGAAAAACATTCGCCAGGGCCGTGCGCCCCTGCCGGTGCTTAGCGGGCGAGCCGTAAATCGCGCCACCGAAGTGGCCGGTGTATTTGGTGATCGTGCGCGGCGTGAACATGTCCGTGGCGACCGTGGCCTGCGTGAGCGCGGCATCGTCCACCGCCGGCAGAAACCGCCGGGCGCTGCGCTGGACGGCGGCGAACCAACGCGCCTTGTCCGCGAGATAGTTTTCTTCGTCCAGATTCGCCCAGAGATCATAGTCGGCGAGACAGGTCACCCGGAAAATCCCCTCGGGCAACATGTTGCCCGGACCGAAGTCGAAATTGTTCGGGATGCAAATCACGCCGCTCCGCGAATCGACCTGCATGGTCGGACGCTCGTAGCGGAAACTCGGCGAATCGTTGAAAAAGACAATCGTGTCGCTCCCCCACCCGAGCGCCGCTGGCTGGCGGTTCAGCACTGTGATCGTCTCGACAAAGGAGAGCCGGCCGACGTGGGAATGCGGAACGGCTTCCTCATCGCCCCCACCTCGGCCCAGGTGCAGGAGCCACTCCGTCTCCGGCGCGCCGATGGACGACAGGACGTGATCAGCGGTGATCTCCTGGCCGTTGTCGAGCACGAGCGCGGTGGCGCGGCCCGCCTTTTCCGCGATGCGCTGGACACCGCACTTCATCCGGCGCTCGCCGCCGGCGTCGCGGTATTTTTCCGTGAGAATCCGCAAGATCAGCCGCACCCCCTCGAGCGGGCGGGCAAAACCTTCGAGAAAGAGCGCCTTGAACATGATGACGAATTGCCCGAACTCCATGTCCCGCTCGGTGGCGCTGCCGTAAAACATGACGGGGCAAAAAAGCATGTCCTCCAGCAGCTGATCGGTCACGTGCTGCCGCACAACCGCGCGAGCAGAGTCCGCTTTCGCCTCCAGTGAAACGTCATCATAAGCGCGCACGAGTTTGACGAGACGACGGAAACCGTCGATCTGCGCCGGAAACCGCGCGGCGACCTCGCTCTCGAAGACCGCGAAGTCGTTGGTGAAACGCATAGAGACTTCGCCGCACGGACCGAAGGCGATGCGCGATTGCTTCTGCTCGCACAAAGCGAACTCTTCGCGCTCAATCCGCAGCTGCCGCAGAAGTTTCCCCAATGGCGTGCCTTTCACCCCGGGCCGCACGTAGTTCGTCATTGCGTGCAGGCCTACGTCGAATTTTCGGCCGGCGCTGCTGTAAAAGCTGTTGAGCCCACCGACGACGTTGTGCCGCTCAAATATGCAGACCTTTTTGCCGAAATGCGCCAGCCTGATGCCGGCGGCCAGACCGGACATGCCCGCGCCGATGATGGCGACATCGTAGTGCGTGCGGGTGTTCATGGCGCGTTCGGGCAAACAAAAGGCCGGGAAATACTTCCCGGCCGGCGCAAAAGGTCAAACCAAGGGCTCAGCTCTTGCCTGCGAGTTCATTGAACTTCGGCGTCAGGTAGTTCGCGCAACTGTCGAGCGATGCCAGTTGGAGGTAATCCTTTTCGGGCACCTCGATGCCATGGCGTTTGCGGAGCTCCATGACGATGTCGAGAAAGTCCATGCTATCGAGCTGGAGTTGGTCGCGGAGGCGGACGTCGGGCTTGACGTGGCCGAGGTCCTCGTCGGGCGCGATGTCGGCGATGATGGCGAGCACCGCCTGCTTGCATTCGTCTTTGGTCATAGGTCTAGAGCGATTTAGGGGACAAACCGCCTAACAATCAACGTGGAATTTATCCCGAGCATGCCGAAGGAGTTGTTCAAGATCGTGTCCACCTTGGCGACCTGGCGCGGCTGGTTCAACACGAGGCCCGGCAGCGCGCATTGCGGGTCGAGATTGTCCACGTTGATCGTCGGGTGGACGACAAGATCGGCGAAGGACGGCAGGTTGCCCGCGAGTTCGAGCGCCCCAGCAGCGCCCATGCAGTGGCCGATGTAGCTTTTCGTATTGTTGATGAAAGTGTCGGGGCAGCCCTCGCCAAAGACCGCGCGGATCGCCTCGCACTCCTGAATGTCGCCGAGCGGCGTGGCGGTGGCGTGGGTGTTTACGATATGGATGTCCGGCGGCGTGAGGCCGGCGCGGGCGATGGCGGCGCGGATGCACTCAGCTTGCCGCACGGGATTCGGCAGCACGTAGTCGCTGGCGTCGGAATTGACGTGGTAGCCGGCGATCTCGCCGTAGATTTTCGCTCCGCGGGCTAGGGCGTTGTCGAGCCGCTCCAGCGTGTAGAGCCCGCCGCCCTCGGAGATGACGATGCCGTTACGCGCGAGGTCGAAGGGCCGCGAGGCCTTGTGCGGGTCGGCGTGGGTGGCGAGAGCGTTCTGGGACTTGAAGCCGGCGAAGATGCCGAAGGTGTGGATGCTCTCGCTGATCCCGCCGCAGAGGGCGAAATCGACCTCGCCGAGCCGGAGCATCTGGGTGGCATGGATCAGTCCCATGTTGCCGGCGGCGCAGGCGGCGCCGATCGTGTAGGCTGGGCCGGTGATGCCGAGGTTGAGGGAGGTCTCGCCCGCGGGGTTGTTCGCCACCGTGCGGGGGTTGTGGTAGTGGGACCAGAATTTCGTGTCGTAGGCGAACTTCGAGATGTTGAAAATTTCGTTCTCGGTCTCGACATTGCCGTGCTCGGTGCAGCCGATGTAGATGCCGACGCGATCCTTCGGCAGCGCGGCAAAATCCACGCCGCTGTCAGCCAACGCCTCGCGGGCGCAGTGGATGGCGATCGAGCCAGCGCGCGTGCCGACGCGGACCTCCTTTTTCTTCTGGTATTTGAGCGGATCGAAGTGGCAGACCCCCGCGAGCTGCGGGCCCATGTAACGGATTTCCATCCGCTCGATCCCGGCGACGCCGGCCAGCAGGTTGGCGCGGAATTCGGACAGCGAATTGCCGTTGGGGGCGGTCAGGCCAACTCCGGTGATGACGATGCGCGAGGACTTCATGCGTTGTGGAATGGAAATCGCTAGCCAACCTCCCGGCGAAAGCAATACAACGCTCTCGCCCTATGAACGTTCTTGTCGTCGGAGGTGCCGGTTACATCGGCAGTCACTGCGTCCGTCAGCTCGGCGCCGCTGGCCACCGGCCCGTCGTGCTGGACAATTTTGTCTATGGTCATCGCGAGGCCCTGCGGCCCGAGGTGGCCGTTTACGAGGCCGAGCTCGGCGACGAGGCGGCCGTCGGGCGCGTGCTCCGCGAGGAGAAGATCGACGTGGTGATGCACTTCGCGGCGTTCTGCTACGTCGGCGAGTCGGTCACCGACCCGCTCAAATACTATTTCAACAACTCTGTCGCCACGCTCCACCTGCTGCGGGTGATGCTGGCGGCCGGTGTGAAGAAATTCATTTTCTCCTCGACCTGCGCGACCTTCGGCGTCCCGGCGACGCTGCCGATTCACGAAAATCTTCCGCAGGCGCCGATCAATCCCTACGGCCAGACGAAGCTCGACATCGAGAACGCCCTAAAGGCACTCGCGGTCGCGCACGGCCTGAGTTTCGCCGCCTTCCGCTACTTCAACGCCGCCGGTGCCGCCGAGGACGGCACGATCGGCGAGGACCACTCGCCCGAGACGCACCTTATTCCTGTGGCCATCGACGTAGCCACGGGCCGGCGTCCGCACCTGCAGCTCTTTGGGACCGACTATCCTACGCCCGACGGCACCTGTCTGCGCGACTATGTGCATGTGGACGATCTCAGCCGCGCGCACATCGCGGTGTTCGACCGCCTGGGCACACCGGGAACGCAGCTCTTCTACAACCTCGGCACCGGCGCGCCCACCTCGAACCGCGCTGTGATCCGCGCTGTCGAGAAGATCACCGGCAAACCGGTGAAAGTGATCGAGTCGCCGCGCCGTCCTGGCGACCCGCACGCGCTATACGCCGACTCGGCGAAGGCCCAGCGTGAGCTTGGCTGGCGTGCGAAGTTCCCCGGCATCGAATCCATTGTCGCCACCGCGTGGAAATGGCACGCGAGCCATCCCGACGGATATCGCGACCGTTAGCGGACATTACTTTCGTTCCCTCCGGCCTCGCTTCACCCCAACCATGTCGCCCGCCCCTGCCCGACTGCCTTGGATCGACCACCTGCGGACGCTGGCCATCGTGTTTGTTGTCAACACGCACGCCTGCGTGACCTACAGTCACGTCGGCGACTGGTATGTGATGAGCGACCGTGAGCCGACGCTGGCCGCCAAGATTCCCTTCATTGTTTGGCAAGCGCACCTCCAGTCGTTCTTCATGGGGCTGCTGTTCTTCGTCGCCGGCTATTTCGCGCACGGTTCACTGACGCGCCGGGGCCCGGGGGCGTTTGTTCGCGAGCGGCTTTTCCGGCTCGGGATGCCGGCGCTGTTCTACATGCTGGCGATCCATCCGCTGATCGTCCGCGGGATCAATCCCTGGCACGCCGATTTTCCGCCGGTGCTGACCTACTACGGGCACTACCTGGCCAGCGGGCGTTTTCTCGGCAGCAGCGGCCCGCTATGGTTCGCCGTCGCGCTGCTGATCTTCTGCCTCGGGCTCGCGGCGTGGCGAAAATTGCGTCCGCTGCTGGTCAACTCCGGCGCATCGGCCACAGCGGAGGCACCCAGGGTCGGCGCAGTGTGGCTCTTCGCCGCCGCGCTCGGGGTCGGCTCATTTCTGGTGCGGCTGGTCCAACCACTCGGCACCAACGTGCTGAACCTCCAACTTGGCTATTTCACCCAATACGTCGCGGCCTTCGCCGTAGGTGTTGCCGCGGCCCGCCACGGCTGGCTGCTCGCACTCGCTGGCTCGACGCAGGCCTGGCGGGCCGGTTGGCTGACGCTTTTTCTCAGTCCGCCCGTGCTGCTCGCGCTGCTTCTCCTGGGCATGAACGGAAAAACCGGGGACTTTTTAGGCGGCTGGCATTGGCAGGCCTTTGGCCTCGCCGTCTGGGAACAGTTGGCCGGAGTCGGCCTGTCGCTCGGATTGATGGCGCTGTTTACCGCCAAACTGAACCGCGACGGCCCCGTGCTGCGCTTGCTGGCGGATCGTTCGTTCGCGGTTTATGTCCTGCACGCGCCGGTGTTGGTGGCGCTGTATCTCGTGCTGCGCCCGCTGCCGCAGCGTGCCGCCGGACTCGCGGCACTGCTGACGCTCGCTGGGCTGATTGTCAGCTACGCGCTAGCCGACCTTGCGCGGCGCGTCCCCGGCCTGCGGGCCATCCTCTGAGCGGCCGAGCCAGGGTTGGAAATAGGTCAACCCAGTGTCAGGTCGGTGCGCTTCACGTCCTTGACCGGCCACTTGGTGACCGTCAGGCCCTTAGCGTTGCGGCTGCTCACGGGGACGTGCGTCAGATCGAAGTCGAGTTCGCGAATGCGCGCGCCGCTGCGGCCGTCGAGCGAGACGTGCACGCTCTTCGGCATGTCCTTCTCCTTCGCGCTGACCTCGAGATAGACAACGCGCGAGCCTTCGCTTTTCACCAGCGGATAGAGTTTGTCGCGCGAAAGACCGCCGATCTGGAATTTTTTCGCGAAGGCCTTCCCGGTCGCTTTCTCCTGGTAAATCATCGTGTAGAAGTTGACGTCACCCTCCTTCGGCCAGACGGCGCAGTGGATGATCTCGCGGCCCATAAAAACCTTTTCGTCGACCTTTGCGACCTTGAGCGAACCATCGCGCATGAGGCAGAGCGCGCTGTCGAGGATTGTACACTCCTGTACGAACTCGTGCTGACGCCAGTTGAGGCCGATGAAGCCGTCCTCGCGGTTGACGTAGAGGCGCTGGTTGGCGGACACCACCTCGGCGGCGTTGATCTGCTCGATCTCGTCGTAGCTCGTGCGGCGCCGGATGCCCTTGCCGTATTTCTCCTGCAGCATCTCGAACCACGCGACGGCGAAGGAGGTGAGGTTTTTCAGGCTGGCCTTCGTCTCCTTGATGCCCTCCTCGGTTTTCTTCATGGCCTCGTCGGCCTGGAAACGGTTGAAGGCGGAGATGCGTTTGATGCGGATTTCCGTGAGGCGCGCGAGGTCCTCGTCGGTCACCGGGCGGCGGAATTGCCTCAGGAACGGCTTCAATCCTTCGCGGATCTCCTCGAGCACGCTCTCCCAAGTTTTCGATTTTTCGATGCGGCGGTAGATGCGCTCCTCGATGAAAATCCGCTCCAGCGAGTCCCAGTGCCACTGCTGCTCCAACTCGCCGAGGCGGATCTCGAGCTCGAGCTTCAGGAGCGCCTTGGTCTGATCGACGCTGCGCTTCAGGATCTCGCGCACACCGAGGAACTGCGGCTTGTCGTCCTGAATCACGCAGGCCGCCGGCGAAAGGTTCGACTGGCAGCCGGTGAAAACGTAGAGCTGCTGGACCAACTGCTCGGGATCGCTGCCGGCCGGGAGGTGGACGAGAATCTCGACGGTGTCGGCCGTGTTGTCATCGACATGCTTGATCTTGATCTTGCCCTTGGCGTTGGCCGCTAGGATCGACTCGATGAGCGACTCCGTGGTGGAGCCGAAGGGCAGCTCGGTGATGGCGAGGAGGTATTTGCTGCGCACCTCGATCTTGGCACGAACCTTTACCTTACCGCCGCGCTCACCGTCGCTGTATTCCGAGAAATCCGCGATGCCGCCCGTCGGAAAATCCGGGTAGATGCGAAATGTCTTTCCCTGGAGGTGATTTATTGCCGCGCGGCACAGGTCGTTGAAGTTGTGCGGGAGAATCTTTGTTGCGAGGCCGACCGCGATGCCCTCAGCGCCCTCGAGCAGCACGATGGGGAACTTCGCCGGCAGCGTGACGGGCTCGCGGTTGCGGCCGTCGTAGCTGAGCTGCCAGGGCGTGGTCTTCGGGTTGAAGAGCACGTCTTTCGCAAAGGGCGTGAGTCGGGCTTCGATGTAGCGGGGCGCCGCCGCCTCATCGCCCGTGAGCAGGTTGCCGTAGTTGCCCTGCGGGTCGATCAGGAAACCGCGCTGGCCGATGGCCACGAGTGCCGCGCCGATGGAGGCGTCGCCGTGCGGGTGAAAGCGCATCGTCGCGCCGACGATGTTGGCGACCTTGTGGAAGCGGCCGTCGTCCATTTCCCAGAGCGTGTGGAGAATCCGGCGCTGCACGGGCTTGAGGCCGTCATCGAGATGCGGCACCGCTCGGTCGAGGATCACGTAGCTGGCGTAGTCGAGGAACCAGGTGCGGTAGCTGTGCGCGAGTGGCGAATCCTCCTCCTGCACGGTCTTGCCGCCGCGGCGCGGCTCGGGCGAAAACACCGCCGGACCGCCCGGCAACGCGACCGGAACGGACGCGGCGGGCACAATTGGAGCAGACTTCACCTCCGCGACCGGCTCAGGCGCGGGTGCGGGCGTGGTGTCGAGCGGTAGCTCGGGTTGGTCGGAGAATTTCTGACTTTTCTTCTTGGGCATTCGGACGGAATGGAATTTGGAAAGCGTTCACGCTGGCATGCGGGAAACGGTCGCGTCAAGGGACGGGTTCAACAGATCCAAATTTCTGCCCAACCACATGAGGCATCCACCCACTGCAATGCAACCGAGGAGCACCTGCCCGGATATCAACGAGTGTGATCGTTACCGGTATAAAGAAGAAAATTCTCGTGTTCACATGCCGTCAACCCTTCGGCGACAGAACGAACGAAACTGGGGTTTCCTAGCTCTCAAATACCCACAACCATCACAATTATCCTAATGGGCTATGCACTTGGTTGCCACTCTGGAAATGACTTGCGTCGGTTCCTGGGTGGATAGAGATGCGCGACCGTCGTAGCGTGGGGGTGCGCGGCACGTAAACTATACCTTTAGTGGCTTAATGCCTAGCGCCGGCGCCGC
>CAIRCN010000056.1 GCA_903877135.1 uncultured Opitutia bacterium | reverse complement strand
CTGGTTTGGGACCAGGAGGTCGCAGGTTCGAATCCTGTCGCCCCGACCATCTCTCTCACAACACGGCGAGTTGGCCGCAGCCGGCGGCGATGTCGAGGCCGCGGCGCTGGCGGACGGTGCTTGGGAGCCGAAACTCTGTGGCAAGGATGTGTTGAAAATGCTTCGCGGCCACGGTGTGCGTCGGCGCGCCGCTGTAGCCGGCGATGGGGTTGAGCGGGATGAGGTTGACCTGCGCGGGCAAGCCGCGCAGCAGCCGGCCGACAGCACGGGCGTGATCGGGCGAGTCGTTTCTCCCATCGATCAGCGTCCACTCGTAGAAGATGCGCCGGCCGGTCTGCGCGCTGTAGGCGCGGCACGCGGCCATGAGTTCGTCGAGCGGCCATTTTTTTGCTGCGGGCACGAGCGCGGCGCGCTCCGACTGCGTGGCGGCGTGGAGCGAGACGGCGAGGTGCAGCGGGCGCCGATCCGCCGCGAGCCGCAAAATGCCGGGGACGACGCCGACCGTGCTGAGTGTGATGCGCTCCCCCGCGACGGCGAGGCCGGCTGAGTCGGTCATGATGTCGACCGCGTGCATCACCGCGTCATAGTTGTGCAGCGGCTCGCCCATGCCCATGAGCACGATATTGCGGAGGCGCGCGCCGGTGCGCGCCGCGTCTGCCCGCTGCGCACACTGGGAAATGTCACCTATTAAGTGGCATGTATTCTCGTCGATTTTTGCGGGGGATGGGCGGAGGGCGCGGGCGACGTGCACGGCCTGAGCGACGATTTCGCCGGCGGTGAGGTGGCGCGTGAACCCCATCTGACCTGTGGCGCAGAACACGCAGCCCATCGCGCAGCCGACTTGTGAGCTGATGCAGGCGGTCACGCGGCCGGTGAAGCGCATCCGGACGGTCTCGATTTTTTCCCCGTCGGCGAGTTGCAGGAGGTATTTACGGGTAAAACCATCGGTGGAGTCGGATGCGAGCGCGATGGGCAGGAGGCCGAGATGCGTCTCGGCGCGGAGCCGCGCGAGCACTTTTTCCGGAAGCTCGGGCATCACGTCGAAGGACGCGGCGAGTTCAAGGTAGAGATAGTTCCAGAGGCGCGCGGCATGCACCGGGCTGAGGCTCCAGCGGACCAGCAACCCGTCGAGTTCGGAGCGGGTGAAAGCGTAGAGATCAGCGGAAGCGGCGGCCATGAAAGCGCGCTACCCTAACGCGGAAAGGGCCCGCGGCAACACTGCGCGTGCTCACCCGGGACTGGCCGGCGTTCAGCAGTAACGGCTCCGGGTCGGCTGCTGGTCGGGCTTACCTTCGTAGGCGTGCACGTAGCAGGCCGAGTCGCTCCACAACGGGAGATTGTGGGCCCGCCAGTTGCGGGTCTCGACGATGTCTTGGTGAACCTCGGGGCTGTGACAGACGAGCATCAGGCGGTTGAGAGCGGTGTAGGCCACATCCGCGGGCGAGACGCCGAGCGACTCGGCGTAACGGACAATCGTGTCGTATTCTGCCTGTTCGAGGTGGAGTTTGATGGCGCTCATGGGGTGTTCTTGTGACTATGGGGAAACAGTTCGCTGATTGCGTAACGTTAACCTGATCCGGGCGCGAAACAAGGCCCGTGACCGCCCCGCCCGCAGACAGAGTCACGGCTAACGGTTGGGAAAGTTCCTCACCTGACCGGATACCGCATCGGTTGGCGCCGGACAAGAAATGCCCAGCCACCAAGGCGCGGGAAAGCTCAGCGCAACGAGGCGAGCGCGGTGGCGATCGGCACGGTCTGCCGGCGGCGGTCGAGAAAGAAGCTGATCTCGGCAAACCCAAGTTCCCGCAAGGTGCGCAACGCGGCGGCATAGCCGTCGCCGACGCGGCCGGGCCTGTGCGCGTCGGCGCCGAGCACGACTGGGATGTCGCGGGCGCGGATGAGCGCAAGCATGTGCGGGCCGGGGTTGATCTCCGGTATGGCCTTCTGCACGCCGCTGGTGTTGAGCTCCATCGCCACTCCCGTCGTCGCGATGCGGTCGAGCGCGCGCTCGATGTGCGGTTGGATGCGCACGAAATCCCAGTGTGCCGGCGCCTCGTTTTTCACGAGGTCGGGGTGCGCGAGAGTGTCGTAGAGCCCGGTCTCGGCCGCTTGCGCGAGGTGTGCGAAATACGTCTGCTGGTAGTCGAACCAGTCGCCGCGAAAGTAGCGGTCACGGTATTCGGGAACCTGCGTGTGAATGGAGCCAAGCACATGGTGCAGCGGTGTGCGGGCGTGGAGTTTCTGCAACCAAGGCTCGACACCGGGATAAAAGTCGCTCTCCAACCCCAGACGCACATCGACCCGGCCGGCGAACTGCGCGCGGGTCTCCGCCACCAACTCGACGTAGCGGTCGTATTGCTCTGGTGCCATGCGCACGGAGGCGGAGATACCGTCCGGTAGCGGGCAGTGACAGGTAAAGATAATCCCCTTCAGTCCGCGCGCCTCCGCTTCGGCGGCATACTCCACTGGCTCACCCACGGCGTGCTTGCACAGCGGTGTGTGGCAGTGGGATTCGTAGAGGAGCGGTGGCACAATGAAAATCTGACGGAAATATTCCGGGCAGAGGTGAAAAGCCAAACTGATTTATCCAAGGGAGTCGTGGCGCCCCAACATTGCTTTGCGGCTCTCTTGGAAACAAGAGGCCAATGCTGACTGTCACTTCTTAAGGATATTACTTCCGAGAAACAGTGAATTCCCATCGGTTGACTTAATGGAATAATGCCTAGGCTAGGCGATGTTCGCGCGCGGATCAAAACAGCGGGACGGCGATCAATTCGGCCGAAAGCCCAGAGCTTCCAGTTCGCTCAAATGAAAAGGCGCGCTGGCCAGCAGCTCTTGGAGTTTCCCCAAAACGTCGGACAGGGTCGGGGTGTCAAACAGCGCGGCCCCGTCGTCGCAGTCGTGCACCTGCACCACCCAGGAGCCGGAGGCTTCATCGGCGCCAAGATGGAAGACCGACCCGTGCAGGTAATTGCCCGGCAGGCCCGGATGCGGCCCGGTGCCCGGCACGAGGAACAGTGTGTGCAGCGGATCGTGGACGGCGGTGGTGCCGTGTTTGGCGCGGTGGTGAGCGGGTTTGCCGGCCACCATGAGGCGGAGGCTTTCCGCCTTCGTGCGTTGGGCCGCGGGCAGCGACTGCACGTAGCGGTCGAAGATGCTGGCATTCGTCTCCAGCGCTTCGGTATCGATTTTGCCGGCCATGAAATCGTCAAGGTTGCTGGCGTAAAACGATGGCAGCTTTGTCAGCGACCGTGCGGTGACGTGGCCGCCCTTGTGATCTGCGCTGGCGTAAGCCTGGTGCGAGGCATAGAGTCGGCCCAGCGCGTCCACATAAGCCGGGGTGTGCGGGACAGCGCCGATCGGGCTGTGTTCAATCATGTCCAAAACGGTTTGATCGAAAGTAGCGTGGGGATCTTGGGGCATGTTGGCTAAAAACTACTGGGCGCCAGCGGGCGAGACGAGGCCTTTCTCACCCTCAGCGCGGACGGGGAGGGACCACCGGGCGCGCGGGGTCGGCGATCCACTCGCTCCACGAGCCTGCGTAGAGCTTCGAGCCGGGCAGGCCTGCGTATTCCATCGCGAAGAGATTGGCGCAGGCCGTGATGCCGGAGCCGCACTGGTGGGCTGTGTTTTCGGGCCGCCGGTGGGCGAGCAGCGCGGTGAACTCGCGCCTCAATTCCTCCGCGGGGCGAAGCGTGAGGTCGGCGTTGAGATTGTATTTGTAGAACCGGTTCAACGCGGCGGGAATGTGGCCGGCGAGGCGGTCGATGGGCTCGAACTCTCCGCGGTAACGCTCGGCGGTGCGCGCGTCTATCAGCGCAAAGTCAGGTGCGCCGGCATGGCGGAGCACGTCGTCCGCCGTCCAGACGAGCGAGGAGACTGGCCGGCAGGTCAACGCGGCGGGTTTGGGCACCGGCACCTCGCGCACGAGCGGTCGGCCGTCGGCGATCCATTTTGGCAGGCCACCGTCAAGCAGGGCCCCGCCGGTGAGGCCGACCCAGCGGGCCATCCACCAGAGGCGCGCGGCGTATTGTCCGCCGATGTCGTCGTAGGCCACGATGGTGGACGAATTCGACACGCCGTGCTGCGCTAGGAAGTCGGCAAATACGTTCTGCGCGGGCAACGGGTGGCGGCCGTTGGCGCCGGTCTTTTCGCCCGAGAGATCGCGCTCGACGGACGCGAAGTGGGCGCCGGCGATGTGTCCCTCGCGATAGAGGCGCGCGCCCTTGTCAAAGTCCGCCAAGTCGTGGCGGCAGTCGAAGATCACCCACGCGGGGTCGTGTAAGTGCAGGGCGAGGGTGGCGGGGCTGACAAGCATGGGGGAAAACGCAGAGGTTCAGCGCGGCATTACTGCGACGACGAGCGTCTGGCCGCCGACGCAGACTTGGTCGCCAGGAGCGAGCTTGCGGCCCTTGCGTGTCTCGACGGCGCCGTTGAGACGCACGCCACCTTCGGCGATCAGTTGTTTGGCCGCGCCGCCGCTTTCGGCGAGGCCACCAAACTTGATGAATTGGCAGAGTTCGATTGGCGTGGCGCGGACGGTGACGACGCGCGGTGCGGCGAGATTCGTTTTTTCCATGCGGTAAACAGAGCGTTATTTTTAACGCACACAGTATGTTCCGCAATCCGCAATGCACAAAGTGAAAAGCAGACATCAAACCGCCGGGGCCACCCGTGTGGCTCCCGGCGGCTGCAGTGATCAACGGCCGCCACGCGGCCGCGGAAAACGGCGGGACTCAGCTCACCGTGATCTTGCGCGGCTTCACCGCCTCGGCCTTCGGCAGCGAGATGCGCAGCACTCCGTCGCGTAGCTCCGCGGCAATTTTTTCCGCGTCGATGGCATTGTCGTGCGTGAGCACCAACTCAAAGGGTGCGTCGGTCGACTCGCGATAGAGCGAGGTCCAGCCTTCCGGATGTTTCCATGCGCGGCGGCCGACGATATGCAGTTCGCCGGTCTCAGCCGTCAGTTCCAGGCCGTCCTTGGCGACGCCGGGAAGGTGGGCGGTGACGCCGTAGGCTTCGTCGGTCTCCTTGATTTCATAGTGCGGTTTCACGGTCGGACCCAAGTCGCGGGCCGTGCCATTGCCGGCACGCGCCGGCACGCGGGTGAGCGAGGGAACGATGGTGTTTAAGAGTGACATGGTGGTTTTCTCCTTTGGAATTTATCTGGTGATTGAAGGTTGAAATTTGGGCCTGGCCGCGTCGTGGCTCATTTCACCGCGACGGTGATCTTCTTCGGTTTGGTCTCCTCGCGCTTCGGGAGCGTGACGGTGAGGATGCCGTTCTCGTAGGCGGCGCTGACTTTGTCGGCCTGCACCTCCTCCGGAATGCTGACGGAGCGGCTGAGCGCGAAGGACTCCTCGCCCTTACCCTCGGCGGCCGGCGTCTTGCGCACCGCCGTGATGGTCAAATAGTCGTCGACCATCTCGACATTGATTTCCTCGCGGTTGACGCCCGGAAGCTCGGCTCGGACGAAGGTGTGATCCTTGTCCTCGTAAAGATCGACCGGGAAGCGCGTGTCGGTCGCGCCGCCGCTCAAATCTGCGAGGGTAGTCTGGAAAAGCCGGTCGATCTCAGTCTCGAGACCGGTCCACGGCGAACGGACAAAGCCGCCCAGCGCAGGGGCCAGGCTGCGGTATGCAGGATAGGTGTAGCGAACAATTCTCATGGTGATTTTCCGTGTTGATTGGTTTGTTTGAACAAATTGACTGCGAGCCCTACACCCTGCATGTGCAGTGCCGGCCACTCTGCGGCAGGCAAGTGGCTCTGCCCCCGCCACTTGATTTTTAACCGAGGATTGCACTGGGAAAAATCATCCCCAGTGTGCCGTCCCACTTGGGAATTTTCGTCGCGAACTGCGCATGTTCGTGGGAAAAGACGCTCTGTTTTGATAAATGCGCTTGGTTTTAGAGAGGAAATACACTCGGTTTCGAGTTGGCGTGTCCGCACGTTTATCTGAGGATGCTAACCTCAGCTTCTAGGTCGGGGTCTTTTCTGACATAGATTCTCACGATCAACGGGGCGTGGATTCTCCCGGAAATCACCGCCGTCCCGCTGACTATCAGTTTTCCGAGGGTCGCAAACCCACTCCAGCCGCTCCTTCGACGGCTCAGTTTAAGGAGACTCGGCGGGCCAGAAGATTATCCAGCGAGGCCTTGCCGGCACCATAGACCAGCACGATCAGCGCGAGACCGATGGCGAGCAGATGATACTCAAACCCCTCGCCTTTCTGGTTGCCAAACCAGTTCATGAAAAAACCGTTTGTGGCGTGGGTCGTCAGGATGGCGACCGTCATCACCGAGGCGATGCCGAAGGCCGCAACGCGGCTACCCAACCCCGCGATTAACGCGAGCGAACCCGCGAACTCGGCTGCGATCGCCAGAAAGGCGAAAAAAGCCGGGATGTGCATCGTGCCCGTGAAGAAGCCCATGGTGCCGGTGTAGCCGTAGCCGCAGAACCAGCCGAGTGCCTTCTGGGCGCCATGGGGAAACATGACAAGGCCGAGGGTGAGTCGGGCTAGGAGCGGGGCGGCGCTGTCTTCTGTTTTGAGGAGGAGGTGGAGTATTTTCATTTTTGGATTTGGGTTGGAGAGAGTGGGGAGAGTTATTTTCTCAATTTTGTCGGAGGCGCTCGGACGGCGCAGGCGATCACTTCTGATCGGGTTCGGTAGCGACTAGCAGGGTGAGAATGGCGAGCACGAGGACGGGAGCGATCATGACGATGGGACGATTACTTCAGGTCGAAGAGGATGGCCTCGACCGGGCGCGTTGCCGTGAAGGTGAGTTTGCCGGGCGCCTCGGTGCTGGCGCCGTCGCCGGTGGTAAGCTCGGTCCCGTTGAAGGTCAGCGTCCCATCGGTAACCTGCAGCCAGGCGCCGCGGCCGGATTTCAGCTCGTGGGTGACGGTTTCACCAGTGGTTAGGCGGATGCGGTAGACATCGGCGTCCTGATGAATTGTCGCGGAGCCTTCGCGGCCCTCAGGGGAGATGAGCAGGACCTTCGGCGCGGCGGCGTGCTCGGCGGCCGGGTGCCACTCGGTGTAGCTCGGGGTGAGGCCGCGCTCACGGGGGAGAATCCAGATTTGCAGGAAATGGGCGGGCTCGCTGGGCGAGGGGTTGAACTCGCTGTGGGTTACGCCGCGGCCGGCGCTCATGAGCTGGACCTGCCCCGGCTTGAGCATGCGAGCGTTGCCCAGACTATCCTTGTGCGCGAGGGCGCCGGCGAGGACGTAGCTGAAGATTTCCATGTCGCGGTGCGGATGCGTGCCGAAGCCCTGGCCGGGCGCCACGCGGTCATCGTTGATGACGCGCAGCGAGCGGAAGCCCATCTGCGCGGGGTCGTGGTAGTCGGCGAAGGAGAATGAGTGGAAGGAGTTCAGCCAGCCATGGTCGGCATGGCCGCGTTCGCCGGCGCGGCGGACGGTGAGGTCGGTGGCGGTGGTCTTCATGGGACCAGTATGCCACACCGGCGCGAAATCGGCCAATGCTGAGTTCTTTGCCTGAGCCATACTTTCGGGTATGGTGCAGGCATGGAACTCCGACAGCTGCGTTACTTCGTCGCCGTGGCCGAGACGGGCAACATCAGTCGCGCTGCGCAAAAGATCTTCCTGACCCAGCCGGCGCTGAGCCGCCAGATCAAGGCGCTGGAGGAGGAGATCGGGCAGTGCCTGCTCGAACGGCGGGCGCACTCGGTGCAGCTGACTCCCGCCGGCGAGATCATGCTGCGCGAAGCCCGCGAGATGCTCCAGCATGCGGACCAAGTGCTCGAACGGGTGCGCGCCTCCTCGGTGGGCGGCCGGCTCCGGATCGGCTACGCGCCCTCGCTGGCCAGCGGGTTGCTGTCATCCGCCGTCGCGAACTTTACGCAGGCGCACCCAGGGACGCGGGTCGAACTGTTTGACCTTTCGACCGGAGAAATGCTCGCTGGGCTTGAGGCCAACAGGCTGGACGTGGTGGTGACGGTGGCGCGGAACCTCGATACGAGGGGTTTGAAGTGGGCGCCGCTCGCCCGCTCGCCCTGGAGGCTGGCGGTGAGCACCAGTCATCGGCTGGCCCAGCAGCAACGGGTGACACCGGGCGAGGTAGCCCGCGAACCACTGCTGGCATATTCCCAGCGCGAGTATCCGGAGTATTGGGAGACCGTCACGGACTGGCTACAAGAGCATGGTCTGCGGGCTAGGATCGCCGGCGAGTATGATGGTGCCGACAGCCTGCTGGCCGCGGTGGAATCGGGACTCGGGGTCGCCCTCGTCGCCACGCGCATGGCGAAGCTTTTTCCCAATCGGGTGAGCCTACAGATCCTGACCGCCACCCCCAAGCCCTTATGCATCGCCGCCGGTTTTCGCGCGGACCGTGCCGATGACAAACCGCTCGCCGTTTTCATCGGGGAACTACGCCGTGCCGCTGGTGCCCTCAAGTAGGGCCGATCATTCTCGATCGGGTGGCCGGCCATTACTATTTTTCTGCTATTTAGCGATTTTCGCTAATGGCCACTACATCAATGGTCTGATCGGCTTGGCTTTGTTTGGGGCTCCGCTGACAGTAGGCGATCCTCTCGCTTTGGCTTCGCCCTGCTCATTGGCTGCGCAGAATCCTCGCCACTCGCCCTATGTCGAGCCTGTTCTTGGACCGCCCGGTCCATGACGGATATGGGCTCGTCTACGCCAACCGCGCATGTTCGTTCAGCTACAGAACTGAGCGTAATTATGAATTAGGCTGGATGTGAGATCGCGCTCTGAGCAAGAAGGCATATCTGCCCGAACCGAATGTGATTTTCCCGCAACGCCAAAACCCATCCAGATTTTTCCAACCCGCCCATGTCCTCCCCTGCCACACCAACTCCTTGGAAACGCGCCGATACTACTTGGTTCAAAGACTGCCGCTGGGGCTTGTTCACGCACTATCTCGCCGACACCGCCAGCAACCTGAAGCCAACGCTGCTACCCGTCAGTGAGTGGAACGCCCGCATCGACGCCTTCGACGTTGACGCCCTCGCGCGGCAACTCTCCGCCGCCCGCGTGCCCTACTTCGTCATCACCCTCGGCCAGAACTCCGGGTTCTACCTCTCGCCCAACGAAACCTACGACCGCATCGTTGGCATCCGGCCCAGCAAGTGCTCGCGACGCGACCTGATCGCTGATCTCGCCCGCGCTCTCTCCGCCCGAGGCATCCGCCTGCTGGCCTACCTGCCCGGCATGGCGCCGGCCGCCGATGCGATCGCAAAGGCCCGCCTCGAAGGCGAGCCCGACGAGCGCATGACGGCGCTCCAGCGCAACTGGGAGGCCATCGTCCGCGAATGGTCCCTGCGCTGGGGCCGCGCCCTCAGCGGCTGGTGGATCGACGGCCCCTACAACGCCGACGCCTACCGCCACCCCGGCGCGCCCAACTACCGCAGCTTTGCCCAAGCGCTCAAGGCTGGCAACCCCGACTCCCTTGTCGCCTTCAACAACGGCCTGCGCACACCCCTCTACTCGATGACCGAATACGAGGACTACACCCCCGGCGAAATCGAGCGCGACCTGACCGTCGCCCCGGGCAACGTCGCGGACTTCTCTCGGCTGGCGAACTACGAGCGCTTCCTCAATGGCGCGCAGTTGCACGTCCTCACGATCATGGGTGAATGGTGGGGCAAGGGCCCTGTGCGCTTCCCCGACGAACTCACGATCGGCTATACCAAGTTTATCAACAGCCGTGGCGGCGTCGTGTCGTGGGATGTCCCGCTTACCACCTCCGGCCTGATCGACCCGGAATTTCTTCCCCAGCTCACCACCCTTGGTCACGCGATCAGACGCTGAGGTCGGCCGACGGTCCACGCTTATGCCGGAAAAAATCCGTGCTCATCCGCAGAATCTGTGGTTTCGTTCCGCTTCTCCTCCGCATGACCTTCGACTTCGACACACCCATCCAGCGCGCGGGCACCGACTCACAAAAATGGCAGAAATACGCCGGTCGCGACGTGCTGTCCCTCTGGGTGGCCGACATGGATTTCCTCTCGCCGCCCGCGATCATCGCCGAGCTGCAGCGCCGCGTGGATCACGGTGTGTTTGGTTACGCCCGCCCGGTGAAATCCACCGTCAGCGCCGTGGTCGACGCCATGGCGCGCAATTACGGCTGGAGCATCGAGCCTTCGTGGATCGTCTGGCTGCCGGGTCTCGTCGTTGGCCTCAACGTCACCGCGCAGGCCTTCGCCCAGCCCGGCGACGAAGTGTTGTCGCTCGCCCCCGTCTATCCGCCGTTCATGACCGCGCCGAAAAACTCCGGCCGCGTCTCCGTGACCGTGCCTTTCGCACTGTGCGATGGCGCGTGGACGATTGACTGGGACGCGATCGAACGCGCCGTCACGCCTCGGACGAAGATGTTTTTCCTCTGCAACCCGCACAACCCCCTCGCTCGCGTCTGGCGGCGTGACGAACTCATCCGCCTCGCCGAGTTCTGCCTGCGGCACAATCTGCTGCTCTGCTCCGACGAAATCCACTGCGACCTCATCCTCGACCCCTCGCTGCCGCACATTCCCACCGGCACGCTCGGGTTGGAAATCGCCAAGCGCACTATCACGCTCATGGCCCCGAGCAAGACCTACAACGTCCCAGGGCTCGGCACCTCGCTCGCAATCATTCCCGATGCCGCGCTGCGCGCTAAGTTTGTCAGCGCCACCGCCGGCATCGTCGCCGAGGTCAACGCCCTCGGCTACACCGCTTGCGAGGCGGCCTACCGCGACTGCGAGCCATGGCGGCAGGAGCTGCTCGCCTACCTACGCGGAAACCGCGACTTTCTGGTCAACTTTGTCGCAAGCGAATTGCCCTACGTGCGCGTCGCGGCGCCGATTGAGGCGACCTACCTCGCGTGGCTCGATGTGTCCGCGCTCAAGCTCGCCGATCCAATCGCGCACTTCGAGAAACACGGTGTCGGCTTGAGCGACGGCACCTACTTCGGTGCGAAACCCGGCACGCACGTCCGCCTGAATTTCGGCTGCACGCGCGCCACCCTTGTTGTGGCGCTGCGGCGGATGAAGATGGCCGTCTCGGTGATGGTCTGATCGCCGCCAGCATCGGGTTCTCCACCTGCCGCGGCCATCGTGACCTTGCGCTCCGCTCCGCCGGTCGCTTTTCTCCGGGGAAACCGCCTTGGAGACTGCTCAAGAAAAATTTTCGCCCGCCGAGCCGACACCGGTAAATCTCGCGCATCTGCGCGAGCTTGAGCAGCGCCTTGCCGCCCGTGAGGAGGAACTGGCGCGCAGCCAGACGGCGCTCGCGATCAGTGTCGCCCAGCAGCGAGAATCCAAATCGCATGCCGAGAAAATTTTCTCCGCTAGCCCCGCACTCATGTCGATCGTCGACGCCGAGAACGGGTGCATTCTGGAGGCAAACCCCGCGTTTATCCAGGCCTCCGGCTATGCCCACGAAGAGGTGATCGGCCGCACGACGCAGGAGCTGGGCCTTTGGGTCCACGCCAACCAGCGCGACGAGTTCCTTCAAAGTATCCGCACTGACGGATTGATCCGCGATCGCGAGGCCCAGTTCCACGGCCGCGATGGTTTTGTCCGCACGCTGCTGCTCAATGCCGACATCATGGAGCTGGGTGGCCGGCCCTGCATGCTCACAGTGGGCGTCGACGTCTCGGGGCGCCGTCGCCGCGCTCAAGTGCAGGCCGCCACCTACGAAATTTCCCAGGCGGTGCTCAGCGGTGACGACTTGCCGGCGCTGCTTGCCAAGGTTCACCGTATCATCGCGGGCCTGATGTCGGCGCGAAATTTCTACGTCGCCCTGCTCAACCCCGACCGCTCGCTCCTGACGTTCCCCTATTTTGTCGACGAGAACATTTCCGCCCCGCCGACGCGCAAACCCGGCTTTGGTCTCACCGAATACGTGATCGATACCGGCCATCCGCTGCTCACGAACGCCCATGAACTCACCGTGCTGCTGCGCGAACATAGCCGCTATGCTCCGATGGGCAAGCCGGCGGCGCTCTGGCTCGGCGCACCAATGATGATCAACGGCCGCGCCATCGGCGTCATCGCCGTGCAGGATTACGACAATCAACGCGCCTACAGCGAGGAGGACAAGCGCCTGCTCATGTTCGTGGCCGAGCAAACCGCTGCCGCCGTCCTGCGCCAGCAGGTCGAAGCGGCCCAACGCGAATCGCGCGCCTATTTCGAAAAAAGCTTCCACTCCAGCCCGGCCCTGATGGCCATCAGTCGCGTCGAGGACGGCCGGATTAACGAAGTAAATCCAGCTTTTCTCCGCGGCTACGGCTTCACGCGGGAAGAAGTGCTGGGGCGCACCACCACCGAACTCGGAATCTGGACACGGGCGGACCAGCGCGCCGAGATCATGCGCCGGATGATGACCGACGGCATGGTCCGCAACCTTGAGGTCGACATCAAGGACAAGAGTGGCGCCACGCGTTCCCTCATCGTCAACGCCGACATTATCGAACTCGGCGGCGAACGCTGCACGCTCACCGTTGGCATCGACATCACTGAGCGCCGCCGCCGTGACCAGGTGCAGGCGGCGACCTACGAGATTTCGCGCGCAGTGCTCGGCGGCGATGACCTACCCGTGTTGCTGGCCAAGGTGCACCAAATCCTGAGCACATTGGTGCCGGCAAAAAATTGCTACGTCGCCCTCCTCAGCCCCGATCGCGCAACTATTTCGTTCCCTTACTTCGTCGACGAATCGATGCCGCCGGCCGTGCCGCGCCCGGTGCGCAACGGCATCACTGAATACGTCATCGACACCGGTCAGCCCTTGCTCGCCGGTGACGCGGAAATCCACGCGCTGCTGGAAACCCGGCCCGGGCCGATCCCCACCGGGCACCGGAGCGCACAGTGGCTCGGCGCGCCGTTGATCATCGAGGGCCGGAGCTTCGGCGTCATCACGGTGCAAGACTACCAAAACTCCAAGGCCTACACCGAGGAGGACAAAAAGCTCCTAATCTTCGTCGCCGAGCAGACCGCCGCCGCCATCCATCGCCATCAGGCCGAGGAGGCCTTGCGCAAGGCCGAACAGCAATACCGCGGCATCTTCGAAAACGCGCTGGAGGGCCTTTACCAGACCACGCCCGACGGCCGTTTCATCCGGGCCAACCCGGCGCTCGCCCGCATGTGCGGCTACGCCACGCCCGAGGCGCTCATATCCGCCACGAACGACATCGGCGCCCAAATTTACGTCGACCGCGGTCGACGCCGCGATTTCTTTCGCCTAGTCGAAAAATCCGACGAAGTGCACGACTTCGAGTCGGAAATCTACCGCGCCGACGGCACGAAAATCTGGGTTTCGGAATCCGTCCGCATCATCCGCAGCATCACCGGCGGGATCAATCACTTCGAGGGCGTGGTGGTTGACATCACCGCCCAGCGGGAGGCGGCGCGCGCCCTCCGCGAGGCTAAGGAGTCCGCCGACGCCGCGAGTCGCACAAAAAGCTATTTCCTCGCGAGCGTCAGCCACGAGCTGCGCACGCCACTCAACGGCATCCTCGGCTACACGCAGATTCTCCGCCGCGATAACGGCCTGACGGAAAAGCAGCGCAACGGTGTGCGCGTCATCCACGAATCTGCCGAGCATCTGCTGGCGCTGATCAACGACGTGCTCGACCTCTCCAAGATCGAGGCCGGCCGCATCGAGTTGCATCCGGCTGATTTCGACCTGCCCGGTTTTGCCAACGGCATGGAGCGGGTTTTTCCGCCGCGCTCCCGCGAAAAAGATCTGCGGTTCGAGACGGCGGTCGCCACCGACCTGCCGCGCTGGGTGCATGGAGATGAGCAGCGCCTGAGGCAGATTGTTTTCAACCTAATTGCCAACGCCGTAAAGTTCACGGCCAAGGGCGGCGTGACGTTCTCCGTGCAACGCGCAGAAAGCGACATCATCTGTTTTTCGGTGAGCGACACCGGCCCCGGTATCGCGCCGGAGGACTTGGGTAAACTTTTTGAACCGTTCACGCAGGTCGGCAGCAATCGCGCCGCGGTGACTGGCACTGGTCTCGGCCTCGCCATCAGCCGCAGTCTCGTGGAGCGCATGGGCGGCACCTTGCGCGTCGAGAGCCAGCTTGGTCAGGGCAGCCGTTTTTGGTTTAAGGTTCGGCTGCCCGACGCCGCCTACGCCACGGATTCAGCAACGGCCGATGCTGCCCGTCGGGTGGTCGGTTATGATGGACGGCGCCGCCGTGTGCTCATCGTCGATGACAACACCGCCAACCGTGCAGTGCTAGTCGACATGCTCGCTCCGCTCGGCTTCAAACTCGCCGAGGCCGAAGACGGCGCGACTGCGCTGGCGGCGGCCGTCAAGTTCAAGCCCGATCTGGTGATGATGGACCTGCGCCTCCCCGGTGGCATCGACGGCTTGGAAGTCACACGCCGGCTGCGCGCGAGCGAAGGCAGCGCCGCCTGCCGCATCATTGCCGTGTCGGCGAGCGCCTATGACCTTGATCGCAGCGAATGCATTGCCGCAGGTTGCGATTCATTTCTGGCCAAGCCTTTTCGCGAGGAGGAATTGTGGAGCGCGGTCGAGCGCTCGCTCGGCCTCACGTGGCAAACGACCGACGCGGAGAGTTCGAGCTCGCCTTTCCCCAAGGTCACCGACGCCCCGCCCACCGAGGATGCCGCCGCGATCTACGAACTCGCCGCCAAGGGCGACGTCGTCGGCATCCGTCAGCACGTTCAGGCGATGGTCGAGCGCGATCCCAAGCTGGAGCCCTTCGCGCACAGCGTTTTCGATCTTGCCGCGCGTTTCAAAATGAAGGCCATCCGCCAGTTCGTGGCGCGCTATTTGCACTAATAATTCCGCGCCTCGCGCCACCACCATGCTCGAAACCATTCTCATCGTGGATGACACCCCCGCCAACCTCGGCGTGCTTGTCGAAACCCTTGGCACCGCCGGCTACCGCCTCATGGTGGCCGAAGACGGTGAGGAAGCGCTCGCCCAGACCGCGCAGACCAAACCCGACTTGATCCTGCTCGACGTGATGATGCCCGGCATCGACGGCTTCGAAACCTGCCGGCGCCTGAAGGCGCGCGACGAGACCCGCCACATTCCCGTGCTGTTCATGACCGCGCTCGGCGAGACGTCGGACAAGGTGAAGGCGTTCGAGGCTGGCGGCGTCGATTACATCACCAAACCCATCGAGCACGAGGAGGCCTTGGCGCGCGTCCGCACACACCTGACCCTGCAGCGTCTGCGCCGCGAATTGGAGGATCAACTCGACCTGAAGGACAAATTCATGCGGATCGCGAGTCACGACCTGCGTAATCCGCTTTGCCTGATTCTCATGGCCAGCGAATTTGCGCGCACCATCTCCGGCACTCCCGAACGTGTGGGGAAATCCCTCGCCAACATCAACGAGGGCGCGGCACAGATGCGCCGCATCATCGACACGTTTCTCGATCTGCGCGAACCGGAGACCGTCGGCCCGGTGAACATTGCGCTCGTGGCCGGGGCGGTCGTTCGCCAGCAGGGCCATGCGGCTGGCCAGAAACAGATGATCCTCGGCCTTGATATCAGTGGGAATCTGCCCTCGGTGCAGTGTGATGTGGCGCACGCCTATCAACTGCTGACCAACTTGGTCAGCAATGCCCTCAAATTCACCCCGCCCGGCGGCACGGTAAACGTTCGGCTGCGATCGGCCGGTGAGCGCTTGCGGACCGAGATCGCGGACACCGGCCCGGGCATCCCGCCAGCCGAGCGCAGCCAGCTGTTCCGCGAGCACGCCCGCCTCTCACCACGCCCCACTGGTGGCGAGGAGAGCCACGGCCTCGGTCTCGCCATTGTGAAACACCTCGCCGAATCGCAAGGCGGCTTGGTGGGCGCCGAATTTCCCGCGGGCGGCGGCAGTGTGTTTTGGTTCGAATTGCCTGTCGCGCGGCCGGCGTGAGCCGACTTTTCCGCTTGGCCCGATCAGCCGGTGCGTCCATAATTGATATCTCGCGTGAACGCGCCCGCCAATTCTCCCTCCTCTCGTTTGCCCCGCCGGTTTTGGCGCTGGAGATATTTTTTTCTGGGCGTGGTGGTAAGTGGAGCGGTTTTCGTCGGTCTGCTGGCGATCCCCGCCGTGCAGGGCTGGCTGCTGAAACGTGCCCTCACAGGTCGGCCCGGCTGGCGCGTCAACTTTGACCATTTTGGCGCGGGTCCGAGCGGCGTCGATGTGAGTGGACTCGATTTTGCGATGCCTGGCGTGGAGGCGAAATCTGCGCCCATCGTCATCGAGCTGACCCCGTGGCGACTCGTCAGCCGGCGCGAAATCCGCATCGAGCGCATCGAGATGAGCAAACTCCGCGTGCTCCTCACACCTGCGCACCTCAGCCCGGACGACGCCACCGCACCAAAGGCTGCCAAGGCGTCAAAACCCTTCGGTGGCGTCCTCGCCCAAGTGCCAACTACCTGGCCGCTCTCGCTCGGCACCGCGCAGCTCGATGGCGAAATCGTCGTCAATGACGGCGGTCGGTCGGTCGTCGCCGGCACGTTCAACGTGCACGGTGGCGGCGTCTCCGCGGAGCAAACTGGAGCACTGGCGTTTGAGTTGGCTGTAAACTCCGCACTGCTGCCGCCCGGTCCGGCGAACCAACTGCGCAGCAACGGCACCGTCTCGCTCTCCCTCGATGCCGAGCATCGCGCCACGCGACTGACCCTCGATGGCGATCTCACTCTGCCGGACTATGGCTCGCTCGTGCTGCCACCGGGCAAGTTCTCCGTCACGGTCGAGCCAGCTGCCGGTGGCGAGAAGTATCACGCCGAACTTCATCTCGGCACCGCTGCGGTGCTGGTCCTCGACGGCCAGCTCGACGCCGCGAATTCACGCCTGACCGGGCACGCAACCATCCGTGCGGACCAATCGCTCGCGGCCGGCTTGAAAGTCAAAAATCTCCCCGCCGTCGCGCTCGACGGTGGCGCGGATTTTTCGCTCGACCTGCGCACCGGCGATCTCGACGTGAATCTCGCGGGAAATTTGGACGCGCACGATTGGGCCGCCCTTCTCCCACAGCTCGCGGTCGTTGACGCGTTCAAGGGCCGGCTCACGGCGGCGTTGACTCGCCGCGCCGGTACACTGTCTGTCAACCGTTTCGAGGCCACACTGCAAGGCGCGACGAGCCCGGCTATTTTCAAATTCGAACTCACCGATCCGCTCGATCCGCTGCATCCGCCCCAGCGCCCGCTCGCGCGGCTCACGCTCGAGCACTGGCCGCTGCATTGGGTTAATCCCTGGTTGGCCCCGGCCAGAGTCCAGCTCGGGCCGGCCGAGTTTAGCGGTCAGTGGACGCTCGCGCCCACCCCCGCACTAGGCCTGCGGCTGACTCCAGTGTATCCGTGCACGCTCGGGCCGGTGGCGTTGGTGAAATCGCCAGTGCCAGTGACGCCGATCGTGAATTTCACTTTCAGCCCCGTCGCGGAGTTATCCGCCCAGCAACTTTCCGTCACGATCGAGGATTTTATCGCGACGGCCAGCCACGAGGACAAAGTTGACGGGCGCGTGGCGGTGGCGTTCACACTCGCCAATCATACCTTGCACGCCACCGGCGCGCTGCACGGCACGCTGCCATCCCTGCTCGCCGGCGCCGGGAAAAATGTGCCTTTCACTCTCAACACCCTCTGGGACATCACGCAATCCGGCCGGCAGCTTCGCATCGACAAACTCGGCTTTTCCGCGCGGCGCGACGCCAAGGTCACGCCCTACGTCAGTCTGCGTTTTCTCCAGCCGCTATCGCTCGACCTCGACCATCTCAAAACCGCGGTCACCGGCAAAAACGCTGAGTGGTTGCGCCTGCGTTTTCAACATCTGCCGCTCGCGTGGGTTTCCCGCTGGTTCCCAGCCTGGACAATCGGCGGCGACGTGATCGAGGGCGAGACGGTGCTGCATTCCGCGCCTGACGGCAGGCTGACGCTCGACTCAGCCGTGCCGTGGCGGGTGGCCGACCTCTCGATCGCTGTCGGTGGGCGCACCTTTTTCGAGGGCGGCGGGCAGATGGCGCCCATGCTCGATTTTGGCGCGGGGCACGGCACGTTCCGCCTCGCCGGCATGACGGTCGAGAGTCGCACGGGTGAACGCGTGACGGGCAGCATCGCGTTCGACGCCATCCTCGCCGACCGCCAGGGTTCCACCGCCGTCGCGTTTGACGTCGACTTGCCCGCGCTGCCGCACAGCGCCGAAACCTTCGGCCCGATCCACGCCGTGGTTCGTGCCCGCTTGCACAACCAGACGAGCCGCCTCGTCGCCGTCGACGAGCTCGCCCTGAAAATCAACAACCGCGGTGGCGAACTGTTTTCGCTGGAGGCGACTCAACCGTTTTTATTTGGCCTTTCCAACAACGGTGTTTTTACCACTGCCACGCTCTCGCCGCTGCGGTTGAAGGTCGAAGCTCTGCCGCTCGCGTGGCTGCGTCCGTGGACTGGCAAGCTCGTTCTCGACGGCACACTGCAGCCCTGCGATCTGCTGCTCACCGCGCAGTTCACGAAATACCAGCTGCGGGCGCAAAAACCGGTGCACGTGCGCGATTTTGCGGCGGTGTTCGACGGACGCGAGATGGCGCGCGACACCGAGTTCAGTTTCTACCCAGGGCTGGATTTGGATTTCAACTGCGTGCCCCTGCCGAAATTCATCCTCGCCTACTCCGCCACGGCCTACCTGACCGATGGCGCCATCGATGTCGGCGGGCGCCGCGCCGTCGATCTCGACCTAGCGCTCAACCTGCTCGGCAACACCGGGCGCCTGCTGCCAAATTCGCTCGAGCTGAGCAGCCGCGTGGATTTCGGGCCGCTGAGCGCCGAAGCAGCGCTCGCAGCGCGCGGCATTCCTCGCGCTGGCACGCTCGTGACGCGCATCAACGGCGGCTTGCTCGGCCACGACCCGCTCGAGGTCTGGGGTCGGCTCGAAGGCGTGCCCGCCGCCAACGGTCAGGGGACCATCCCGACCTTCGAGTTCTCCGCGCACGGCCAGCTATCGCCCGAGCAGACACTCACCGCCGATGTGGCGCTTGGCCTCGCCACGAGCCCGCAGCCCACCGACGCGCGCTTCGAGGCGGCGTTCAACTTGAACCAGAGCAACCTCGTAATCGCGTCGGGTTTTCACAGTTCGTTTATTGACGTGAACGGCCTGCTGGCGCTCGTCACGGCATTTCTGCCGCCGGCCAAAAGCGCCTCCACTCCGCCGCCTGTCGCCGCAAGTTCACCGCCCAAGCCGTCGCGCCTGAAATATACTCCTAAGCCCGACCAGCCGCTCTGGGGGCCACTGCGCGGACGCTTCGAGCTCGATATCGCCACGCTGCAATACGCGCCTTATCGCATCGACGGCGTGCGCGGCCGGCTCGATCTGCGCGACCGCGAGCTGGTGCTCAGCGACCTCAGCGGAGCGATGTTTGCTGGTCGCTGGGGCGGTCGTCTGCAACTCGATTACCGACCCGAAAACCCTGCGTCCACCTATGAGGTCGCGGGCGAGTTTGGCATCGAGCAGTTCGACTCGGCGCGCGTCGTGCAAACGGTTTTCCGCAACGAACTCGCCTCCGTCGAGGCTCACCTCAACATCAAGGCCACCGCACACAGTCGCGGCAACCTGCCCCTCGACCTGATCAACCGCGCCGAAGTCACTTTCACGGCCGAAGGCGGACCCGGCGTCGTGCGCCTGCAGGTGCCAAAACAGGATGCCATCGCGACCGCCGTGGTGTTTGGCGGCTCGATTCTGCTTTCACCTGAACTGCGCGCACTGGGCCGACTGTTAAAAAAATTTGCCGAGATGCCGGTCGACACCGTGCACGTCGCCGGCCAGCGCACCACCAACGGCGAGGTGACGCTGCAGGAACTGCGCATCCAGTCTCCCCAAGCCCGGCTGCTTGCCCATGGTCGCATCGCCGCCAGCGATGAACCACTCATGCAGCACCCGCTGGAAATGTCCTTCGACCTCGCCGCCAAGGACGACACCGCCGTGATCCTCAGCGGCATGAGCCTTCTGCGCTGGAAACCGGACGACACCGGTTACCGGCCGATGAAGGAGCCCTTCGCCATCGGCGGAAAAGTGGGCCAGCCCGACACGCGGCCGCTCTATGATCTGCTCGCAAAAGCCGTCGGCGGCTCCAAGGGCACCTGGGGCATGCTGATGCGCAAACTCCAGGACGAGGTGAACAAAAAGAAAAACGCCCCACCAAAGAAAACGGTCGCGCCGCCGTCGCCATGAAACGCCTGCTTCTGTTTTTCATCATCGCCTGCGCGCCGCTACTCGCCGCGCCCGCACCCTCGCGCACCCTGACTCTTGTCGGTTCCGCCACGAATACGACAACCGAGGGCAAAGGCGTGATGCACCTTACCCTCGTGCTCAACGGCACTCAGGCAAAGGCGGAGTTGAAAACCGACGCGCCGCTCTCGGGCTCGGGTCAACTGAAGGGCCGCTTCATCGGCGGCTGGTGCGAACTCGAGGGAAAACTCGCGGAAGGGTTTACGATCAAAATCCGTGGCTTGCTGAACAGGCGGGATTTACGCGGCACCTACTTCGTCGCCATTCCCGGCGCGGCCCTGCAATACGGCAAATTATCCCTCGCCGTGCAGCCTGCGCCGGCCCCACCGAAGACATCGTAAGCGTCTGGCGGGGTCACCCTGCAGCCTTACCACCGCAGCTGAACTGAAAAACGTTGTGAAATTTAGAAGCAAAGCCGGGGAACTCACCGGTCCCGGCGCTCTACGAGCGCCTGGTAGAAAACCGTGCTGAATTTCGAGAAGACGTCATATTCGTTCCACGGGTAGTGTTGCGCAAGAAACAGTGCCACTGTTCCCTCCTTCGGGTCCATGCTGCAATAAGTGGTCGCCGCGCCCGTCCATCCGAATTGTCCCACCGAGCCGGGCGTCGGGCCGGTCGACAGGGTCAGCCGCACGCTGACGCCAAATCCGTAGGACTCGAACGGCTGAAGGAAAGTGTTGGGCTCTTTCAAGTCCGTCAGATGGTCGGTGAGCATGAGCTGGACAATCTTCGGACTGAGAATATGCGCGCCGCCCAGTTCGCCACCGTTGAGTAACATTTGGCCGAAACGTGCAAAGTCATCCGCCGTCGAAACCAGACCGCCGCTCCCGCGCGGATAGCCCGGCCCGCCGAGATAGTAGGGGTTGGTCGACCTCACTCGCAGTGCAAGGCCCTTGCCGGGTTCGTGAATATAGGTTTGGGCCAGCCGCGCCTGTTTTTCTTTCGGCACTTGGAAAAAAGTGTCGGGCATGCCGAGGGGCGCAAAGATGCGGTCATGGACATAAGCGTCGAATGGCTGGCCGGACACCACCTGCACCAGATAACCCAGCACCTCGTAACTCTCACCGTAGTGCATGGCATCCCCCGGTTGATTGCAAAGTGGAAGACCGGAGAAATCCGTGATCAACGCCTGGAGGCTGGTATGCTCGGCGGATTGGACCCGGTCATAAAGCGGTTGCAGCACCGAGGCGCCCGAGCCTGCGGGCGCAAGGCCGGACGTATGCGTGAGGAGATGGCGGATCATAATCGCCCGGGCCTCGACAAACTGTGGATGTTCACGGTCTCCGCCGGTCAGGACACGCATGTGCTTCAATTCAGGAATGTAATCTCCGACCGGGTCTTCGAGCCCGAACCGGCCCTCCTCAAACAGTTGTAATACCGCCACAGCCGTCACCAATTTCGTCATCGAGGCCAATCGGAATAGCGTATCGCGCTGCATCGGAAGTTTTGGTTCGAGTTCGCGCGACCCGTAGGTGCGCACATCGGCGATTTTTCCATCCCGCGCGATCAGGGTAATAACGCCGGCCAACTGCCCGCGGTCAACGTAGCCCTGCACGAGGGCATGTAGCCGCTCCAGTCGCTCCGCGGAAATTCCGACGGCGGCGGGCACAGTGTCCGGCAGGGGCGCAGCCATGCTGTGACGCGTCGTAAGAACAGCCATAAGAGCGAAGAGGAGTGGAATAATCCGTTTCAAGTGTGGCGGTGAGGAAGCTGCGCGCCACTCTTAACCTCCGCAAGGCCGTCTTGTAAATACGGTAGCCATCAACCTACATCTCGGATTCGAGAAAGGTAGAAAATTTCTTGGTTGAGCTCATATGGAGCAATCGAAAGAAAGCATATATCCACGACGGTTTTTGGGAACACGGCGCTCTCGCCGCGTTTCGACTTCGTGCCGAGGGCGGCACGGCGCCAGTCGCTCTAAAAAATCTTGGGTGTCACCACCGCGGCGCGGTGCCGGGCGGGCGGATGTATTCCTGCGGGTGAATCAGCTTTCGCGCGAAAGGATTCGCCCGCGCCAGCAACTCCGGCGAGGCGTGGTAGCCCCAGCGCGTGCGGTTCCACGACGAGCCGTAGCGGTAGACCGCAATCTTGCGCTCACCGACGTTGACGCGCTTGGCCGAACCGTGACAGGTGGCGTCAACGAACACGATCGCGTCGCCCGCCTGCATGTGCACTTCGACAGCCCCCGCCACACCATCGACCGAACCGCCACCGCCGTCGGCCCACTCGCTCTGCCGCTTCGGTCGCAGAAACTCAGGGTGGACGATGTTGGACTTGTGCGAACCGGGGATGACCATGGTGGCGCCGTCGCCGGGCCCGATGTCGGTGAAAGCGATGAGCACGTTGATCTGGTTGCAGTGAAAACGGCCGTTGTGATAGCCAAACGACATGCGTTTGGCGTGGTCATGGCCGCCCGCGTGCAGCGGGATCGCCTCGCCGGGGCCGCGGATGGTGTAGAAATTCTCGTCGATGAACGCCGGGCCGTGGTGGTAGTCGAAGGTGTCGTGGCCGCCGATGAAGCGCAGCACGTGGTTGATGTAGTTTGGATGGTCGATCATCCGCTCGAACGCGCCGCCGAGTTCGTAAACCTGCTGGTAGCTGATGCCGCGGTGCTCGGGATGGTCCTCACGCTGCACCCAGCCGTGCCAGCCGCTGCGCGGCAGCGAGCGCGGGATGGTGTCGATGCGGGCGTTGGCATCGGCAACCTCCTCCTTGGAGAGAACGCCGCGCAGGATGACGAAGCCGTTTAGGTCGAAGAGATATTCTTCGAGGTCCGTCGGCACGCGGGCCTCGGGCACGTTGACGAGCGGTGGAACCGTGTGGTGGGGAAGAAAGCGTTGCTCCATATTACCGGCACAGTAAACGAACTATTCGGAAAAATCTTTTCGTTTAATCCGAAGATATTCTCATTAGGTAACCTTTATGCGCCGCCCTCTCCACCCCAAACCCGCCGACCGGCACGAACCGGCGCATGGGTTTCGCATCTGGAGGATGACGGGGGGCCAGTCGATGGAGGTGCCGCACACGCACCCAGACATCGAAGTGAACTTCCTGTTCGATGGCGGCTTTGCCTACCTGCACGGCGGGGCGGTTTCGCCGATCGAGGCCGGGCGTTTCTCGGTGCTGTGGGGCGGCGTGCCGCACCAGACGTTGGCGCCGGGCATCGTCGGCAACGGCATCTGGGTCACGCTGCCGCTTGCCTGGTTCCTGCAGTGGCGGCTGCCTAACGGACTGCCCGACCGACTGCTCGCCGGAGCGATCGTCGCCGCGCCGCCCGACCCTGCCGACAGCGCACTGCTCAAACACTGGCTGGCCGATGCCGCCAGCGGCGATGCCGACCGGCGGCGTGTGATGCAGTTGGAGATCGAGGCGCGTTTTCACCGGCTGGCCCTCGGCATGCCACGACGGCTAGGGCACAGCTCCGCGGGCGAAGGCGGCACAGCGCTTATCGCGCGCATCACGCACTTTATCGCTCAGCATTACCGCGAGCCGCTGACCGTGCAGGCCATTGCCACCGACGCGGGCTTGCACCCGAAATACCTCATGCGCGTCTTCAAGAAGCAGTGTGGCATGACCGTGTGGGAATACCTCACACGACTGCGCGTCTCGCACGCCCAACGCCTGCTCATCATGAGTGACCTGAAGGTGCTCGACGTCGCGATGGAGAGTGGTTTTTCGTCCGTGGCGCCGTTTTATGCGGCGTTCGCCGCCCACACGCGCGATCTCCGTCCACTTGCCTACCGGCGCCATCACCGTCCTGTTTCCATCTGAAAAATGCCTGGTAAACCGCCCACCCTATTCGCCCTGCTGTCGCTCCTGTTGTGCCGGCCAGCCGGAGCCACCATCGATAAACCACGGGACTTGTTTGCACCCACACTCGACGGCACTCGGACGGTGACCGTGTTTCTTCCGCCGGATTACGAAGACATCCCCTCCCGCTCGTGGCCGCTGCTCATCGCAATGGATGGTCAGGACATGGCCGCATGGCGCCTGGCCGAGGCGCTTGACCGCCATCACACCGCGGGTGGCGACACCCCCATCGTCGCGGCAATCTCTGCCGGCCCCCACCGGCTCGTCGACTACGGCACAGCCGATGTGCCCAACACCCAAGGCCAAGGCGCGCGTGCCGCGGAGCTTCAGGCCTTCGTGACCGACACCGTGCTGCCGTGGCTGCAACGGCGCTATCGCGTGCGCCGCGGGCCGGCCCACACGGCCATGATGGGCGCATCGCTCGGCGGTCTCGCCGCCTTCGATCTCGCCTGGCGGCGCCCGGATGTTTTCAGCTGCGTGGGCGTCTTCTCCGGCTCGTTCTGGTGGCGGACGAGCGATGCTACCGTGGCCGCGCAACAAGCCACGCGTATCGCCCACGGGCGCGTGCGCAAGACCGCCCACCGGCCTAATCTGCGTCTGTGGTTTGAAGCCGGGACCGCCGACGAGACCGCTGACCGTGATGGCAACGGTGTGATCGACGCCATCCAGGACACCACCGAGCTCATCGACGAGTTGGTCGCGCGGGGTTTCTGTCGTGGCACCGAAGTGGTCTACGTCGAGATTCCCGGCGGTGAGCACAATCCGGATACGTGGGCGCGCGCGTTGCCCGAATTTCTCCACTGGGCTTTTCCCGCCCAACCTCGTCCCTCTCCCCATGAAAAAAACTGACCTGCTTGTGGGCATCATCGGTTCCGGCGGGCGCGGAGCTAACCTCGGCCGCATGGCGCATCGTCCCGGCAAGGGCGCGCGTGTCGTCGCGTGCTGCGACGTGAGCCCCGCGACCTTGGAACGCAATCGCGCCGCCTATGGGCCGGACCTTATCACAATGCAAGACTACCACGCGCTCCTGGCGCGTGACCTCGACGCCGTGATCATCTCGACGCCGGATTTTTTGCACGAGGAGCACGCCGTCGCCGCACTTAGCCGCGGGCTCGCCGTCTATCTCGAAAAGCCCATGGCGCTCAGCATCGCCGGCTGCGACCACATCCTGCGCGCCGCCCAGAAAGGCAAGGCCCGGCTCTATCTCGGCCACAACATGCGCCACATGCCCTTCGTGCGGAAAATGAAGGAGCTGATCGACGCCGGCACCATCGGCGAGGTTAAGGCGTGTTGGTGCCGGCACTTTGTCGGCCACGGCGGCGATTTTTATTTCCGTGACTGGCACGCGGAGCGGCGCTTCGTCAACGGCCTGCTCCTGCAAAAGGCCGCGCACGACATCGATGTCATTCACTGGCTTTGCGGCGGCTACAGCCGGCTCATCAACGCGCTCGGCGGCATAACGCTCTACGGCCGGCTCCCCGGCCGCCAGCCGGCGATCCCTGGACCGCGCAAGATATTCCTCACTGAGGATGACCTCGCTGGCTTTCCACCGACAGCGGCCCGCGGGCTCAACCACTGCATCGACGTCGAGGATCTGAGCACAGTGCAGATGCGGCTCGATAACGGCGTGTTCGCCACCTATGCGCAGTGCCACTACACGCCCGACTACTGGCGCAACTACACCGTCATCGGCACCGAGGGCCGGCTGGAGAATTTTGGCAACGGCGAACCCGGCACCTATCTCCGCCTCTGGAATCGTCGCACCAGCTGGAAAGATCGCGGCGATGCCACGATAAAAATCCCCCAGGCACGAGGTTCGCACGGCGGCGCCGATCCCAGCATCATGACGGAGTTCCTGCGCTTCGCGCGCGAGGGCGGCAAGACCGACACCTCGCCGATCGCCGCGCGGGAAAGCGTCGCTACTGGTTGCCGCGCCACGGAGTCTCTCCGCGCCGGCGGTATCCCACTGCGCGTGCCACCCGTTCCCGCCCGACTCGCGGCCTACTTCGCTGCCTGAGACCCGCCAAGCTGTGATCTGCAATTTCCCGCGTCTCCGGCGCGGAGGTCAGTTCCACCCGTAGCTCGGGACAGCAGCGCCGAGACCGATGCCGGCCTCCTCCTCGGCTTCCTTCGGCGGCAACTCCTCCAGTGGCGCGAACCGTTCGGACGAGAATCCGAGTTCCTCTTTGCCTTGATGAAACGGATCCGGCGGGTTCTTCAGTTCCTCGAGCAGAAGGCCGACAGTCGCGGAGTCGCCGCCCTTCACAATTTTTTCCCGGCCAAGGAAGACCTCGCGGATCGTGTAAACATCGCCCTTCACCGGGAGCTGTTTGTAGAGCGCGACGATGACGGGAGGAAACGTGTCGTTAACACAAACGACTTTCTGACCTTTGACCATGCGAGCATCGTAACGTGCAACAGCGCCACGTCACGACGAGAGTGCGCGGAAGCACTGCCGCACGAGACGCCATAATCGCCGAAGTGCTCATTTGTGTTGCGCATCTAAGCCGGTTGAGAGAACTTCATACTGTCTCGTGCGTCCGCAATGCCGAATCATTCGGTGCCGGATACCGGGCACAAACACATAACTGGAGAATAAACGAATGGCTAAGAAAGCTGCTAAGAAACCCGTCAAGGCGCCTGCAAAAAAGACGGCCAAAAAGAAGTAAACGGCCCAAAACAAACCAGCCACTCCCCTCAAGGAGTGGCTGGTTTGTTTTGAGACTGTTTCACTCGATACGGCCTTCATCGAATTCAATCAGGTCGGGCACGCTCCTGATTTCGTCTGCGCGGTCCGCGCAGCCCATGGCGGTCAGCGCCTCCCTGATAAACTCGCGGCCAGCCGTCGTCATGCCCATCTGCACGTAGCGGCGGTTCCACGCCGCAGCGCGCACGTCGGCGGGCAAAAGCTGCTTCAACCTCGCGTCGATCTCCGCCTCGGTCGCCGATTCGAGGACAATTTTTTCCACTTCGGCCGGCTGGACGCCGAGGTGCTGGCTGAGAAAGCGGTCACAGCCGCGCTTGTAGTTTTTCGCGTAGCTCGGTGGCAGCGCGCCGTGCTCCTTTACGTAACGGCACTTCGCCAAAAAACGCGGCAAGTGCAGCAGGCCGGTGGCGGCGTGCGGTGTATAGGCCGAAGGCAGCGTCGTGATCACGTCGCCGCTGGAGCCGGGAATAGGCTTGGAGGGCATGTGGAAGGCCGCACGGGAACACCGCGCAGACCACACTTCTGTCGTGGGCGCGGGAACAGCGCAAGCCTCTCACACCGCAAGGCAGCCTTGTGGGGTTGACTCAAAAATCCTGCAGCTCGCTTTCCACGGGGCCAAGCGTGGGATCGAGACGGGCCAGCACTTCACCGACGAGGTAAATGGATCCGGTAACCACGACAGGCTCATCGGTCCCGTCCGCCGCGAGAATGCCCGGTGACGGGAAAAGCTCCATTAATGTGGAGAGCCGCACGCGGCCGCGAAAACCGGCCGGCACGAACGCTTCGAGCTGGGCGTGCGAGCAGGCGCGCGACTGTTGCGGCACGACGAGGTGCAGCGCACTGGCGTGGCGGCCCAGCACTTCGAAAAGCGGGCGGGCGCGCGCCGCGCCGAGCACGCCGGCGATGACGACCGGCGCGCGACCGGTTTCCGTCGTGAGCCGCGCGAGGTTGGCGCCGAGCACCTGCGCGCCCTCGGCGTTGTGTGACGCATCGAGGAGCATGAGCCGCCCGCCAACCCTCGTGCGTTGCCAGCGGCCGGGCCAGACGACCTGCTGCAGGCCGCGCCCCACGGTCGCCTCGTCTAGCCGCCAGCGCGGCGGCAGCAACCGCGCAGCGAGCACGGCCGTGGCGGCGTTCCACCGCTGGTAATCGCCGGCCAGATTCGTTTGCGGATAACGTGCGAGGGCTTCGCCAAATTCCTCCGCGACCGACCACACCCGCACACCGTGCCGGGCGGCGGCGGAGCGAATCACCGCCTCGGCGACGGCTGGCACAAGGCCGAGCACGACGGGGCGGTCGGGTTTGATGATGCCGGCCTTTTCGGTGGCAATCTGCTCCAGCGTGTCGCCGAGCATCTCGCAGTGGTCGAGCCCAATCGAGGTGATGACGCTCACCTCGGGCATGACGACATTGGTGGCGTCGAGCCGGCCGCCCACCCCCGTCTCGATCACGGCAAAGTCGCAGCGTTGCGCGGCGAAATGCCGGAAAGCCAGCGCCGTCATGAACTCGAAATAACTCGGATGCCCGTCGGGCGTGGCTGGGGTCACGAGCCCCGCCGCCACCGGTTCTAACGCGCGGGTGGTGGCTGCAATTTCCGCGGCCGTGAGCGGGACGCCGTTGACTTGCACGCGCTCGCCTAAGCGCACGAGGTGGGGTGACGTGTAGAGTCCGGTCCGCCAGCCGGCCGTGCGGAAAATCGAGGCAAGCATCGCGGCAACCGAGCCCTTGCCGTTGGTTCCGGCCACGTGCACGCACGGCACGGCGGCTTCGGGATGACCCAGCGCCGCCACCCAGTGCTCCATGCGCTCCAGCCCAAGGCGGACGCCGTGTTTTTTCAACGCGCCAAGATACTGTTCGGCGTTTGCGTAGTCACTCATCGGACAAACGGAGGAAGGCGGGATCGGCGGTGTCCGGGCCCAATTGCGCACGCAAATGCTCCCAACGCGGGAAATGAAAACGCGGGCCGGCCAGCAGTTCGCGCAGCGGCACGGTGACAAAGGGGCGTTCGAGCATGCGTGGGTGCGGCAGTGTCAGGGCTGGCCCGGTGCGGACCTCGCCCTCGAACGCCAGCAAGTCGAGGTCGATGGTGCGAGGGCCCCAGCGGACGGTCCGCACACGGCCGAATTCCTGTTCGATCGTAAGCAGCGCGGTCATGAGCGCCTCGGGCGTCAGCGTGGTTTCGATGCCAACGGCGAGATTGAGAAACGCCGGTTGCTCGAGATAGCCGACCGGATCGGTTTCGTAATACGACGACCGCTCGACGGCGCTGACGCCGGGCTGCGCGCGGAGCCGCGCGAGGGCGGTCTCCAAAGTGGCGCGACGGTCGCCAAGATTGGCGCCAGCGCCAATAAGGGCTTGGCGCAGCTTGCCGGACGCGGTCATGCGGGCAGCGGGACGCGCTCGCGGCGGATGCGCACGGCGACACCGGCAAAGTCGAAGGTCACCGCCGGCGCGGGTTTGACAACCGCGACATTGACCGCGGACACCGTTGGGAAGTGCGCGAGCAGGTTTGCTGCGACCTGCTCGGCGAGCGTTTCGATCAGGTGGCGCGGCGGACCTTCCATCACTCCGCGCACGACGGCTTGCACGGCGCAGTAGTCGATGGCGTGGTCGAGCCGGTCGCTTTGGCCCGCGGCGGCGAGGGAAAGTTCGAGTTCAACGGTGGCGGTGAAATGCTGACCGCGTTTGGTCTCCTCGGGGTAGACCCCGTGGTAGCCAAAAAAACGCAGGTCGCGGAGAATGAGTCGGTCCATGGGTGGTCAGGCGAAGGCGAGGCCGGCATTGATGGCGTCGGCCATGCGGGCGAAGCGAACCATTTCCGCGACATCGTGCACGCGAATCATGCGCGCGCCCTGCTGAATCGCCCACACCACTGTGGCACCAGTGCCTTCGAGCCGGCGGTCGACGGCGGTGCCGAGGACTTTCCCGATGGTGGATTTGCGCGACGTGCCGACGAGCACGGGATGACCGAGCGCGACGACGCGCTGGAGATGCTTGAGTACCTCGAGATTGTGGCGCGGCTCCTTTGCGAAACCAAAACCCGGATCGAGCCAGATCTGCCGGTCCTCCACGCCGGCGTCGTGCGCGAGCGCGAGGCCCAGCCGGAAATCGAGCGTGAGGTCGGCCCAGAAATTGCGGTAGTCGCGGTCGGGCCGGTTGTGCATGAGAATGATCGGGCAACGCAATCGCGCGGCCGTCTCGGCCATCGCGGAGGCGCACGGCAGCGGTGGCTGGCCGGTGGCACGCGCCGCGGCCTGCCAGGCGTTGCGCTCCGCGGAGGTGAGACCGTGGGTGCAACCCCAGATGTCGTTGATCAGATCTGCGCCAGCTGCGATGGCCGCGGCGGCTACCTCGGCCTTGTAGGTGTCGATTGAGAGCGGCACCGATGGCCACGACCGGCGCAATGCCGCGATGGCAGGGAGCACGCGGCCGAGTTCCGCGGCAGCGGAAACCGCTGCCGCGCCCGGCCGCGTAGATTCGCCACCGAGGTCCAACACGTCAGCTCCGGCCTCGATCATCTGTCCGGCACGTTCGATGATGGACTGCGGTGAAACGAGCTCACCGCCGTCGGAAAAAGAGTCGGGCGTCACGTTCAGCACGCCCATGATGAGGGTGCGCGGCCCGAGGGGTGGGAGCGGACGGCCGTGCGGACTCTGCCAGGAATGCATGGAACGACGCTAGCAACACGACGGCGCTTGGCCAACCAGAACGAATTGCGGCTCGCACCTTGAACTTTCCGAGCTTTCGGTTCACGGTGTGGTGTCCGTAATTCAATCCCTGTCTTCCATGCCCGATCCTATCATCGCCCAGAAATCGCCCTATGTTCAGGCCACCGCACCCGGCACCTACTGGTTCTGCACCTGTGGCGGTTCGAAAAACCAGCCGTTTTGCGACGGTTCGCACAAGGGCACCGGCTTCGCCCCGAAGAAAGTCGAAATCGCCACCGAAGGCAAAGTGGCGTGGTGCGGCTGCAAGCACTCGGCCAACGGCGCGTTCTGCGACGGCAGCCACAAGAAGCTCTGACTCAGGCCGCCGCGCTTTTGGCGCGGGCGAGTGCCAGAATTTTCAGCAGGGCTGCGAAGTCCTCGTCGCGCGTTCGGCTCTCGATGATGTAGTCGAACTTGTGCGCCTCGCGCAGCTCGCGCTCCGCGGTCTTCATGCGGCCGGCGATCTCCGCTTCGTCATCCTGCGCCCGGGCCCGCATCCGTGCGACCAGCCGGTCGTGATCGACCACGATGAAGACCGTGGTCATCCGGCGCGCGAGCAGCGGGTTGGTCCGCGCGGCGCGCCTGAAGCTTTCCACCCCTTGCACGTCGATACTGATGACGAGACTCTGACCGCCCGCCATCGGGTCCATCACACTCGACTCCAGCGTGCCATAGCGGCGTTTGCCGTGGACCCAGGCCCATTCGAGAAACTCCCCGGCGGCGATCTTTTCGTCGAATTGCCCGGGCGAGAGAAAGTGGTAGTGGATGCCGTTGATTTCCCCCTCGCGCGGGGCGCGAGTGGTGGTGGTGATCACGCGGAAAAATCCGGGCACCTCGCGGACGAGCCGGTCGCACAGCGTGCTCTTGCCCGAGCCGGCCGGACCGGCGATGACCAGAAGAACGGGCGGCTCGGTGCTCACGGCGGCGTGTCAATAGGTGAACGCCACCACGGTCAGCAGCAGCCCGTAACCCAGCAAGGCCGCGCCCGCCGCCCGTGTGCGCCCCGGCCGGGCAAAGAGCCATTCAAAAAAGTCCCGCAGCCGGAAGGGCGACGCGCCGAGCCAGATGGCCAGGGCGATCAAAACGTAAACGAAAGTCACCAGGAACAGCCGCTGCGGATGCTGATATTCCATGTAAGCGGCACCCAACAGCGGCGACGCCGACAACAGCACGAGCACACACAACCCGCGCACGGCGAGGAAATCCGGCACGCATTTGAACGACAACACGGCGACCGCCGCGAAACCGATCGTGAGCAACGTCCGGTATTCGCCAAAATCCGCGCGGGAGAGGTTCCAGACATTCCATAGGAACCACAGTGAGCCGGCGCCAAAGCACACGACGGCGGCCGAGGTGGAGCGCGGCAGTGACTTCAGCGCGGCGACGGCGACGGAATGGTTCAGGAGCAGCGGCAGGCCCAAAATCACCAACAGGAGGCCGGGAAGGAGCGTGGCGAGGAGGAGTGACATCAGGAAAATTGAAAAGTGGAAGTTGAAGGGTGAAAGCGGCGCAGGCGAGTCCGCTCTTTCAGCCTTCCACCCCGGCCAGCACCAACTCGCCGTAAAGCGTGCTCACGCTGGCGCGCTCGATCCGCAGCGGAACGAGCGATCCGATCAACCGCGGATCGGCCTCGAACACACACACGCGGTTGCCGCGCGTGCGTCCGGTGAAGCGGTCGCCTGTCTTGTCGGGTCCTTCCACCAGCACTTCCTCGACCGTGCCGAGCAGCTGGGCGTTGCGGCGGAGGGAGTTTTTTTGGAGGATATCGAGCAGGGTCTGATTGCGGGCCTCCTTCACCTCGTCGGGCATCTGGTCGGCCATCGTCGCGGCGGGAGTGCCCGTGCGGATCGAATATTTGAAAACATAAGCCATGTCGTAGTTGCAGGCCTCGAAGAGTTCGCGCGTCTGCGCAAAATCCTCGTCGGTCTCGCCGGGAAAACCGACGATCACGTCGGTTGAAAAATACATGTCGGCGCGCACCGCGCGGAGTGCATCGACGATCTCGCGGTAGCGTTCGCGGGTGTAGGGGCGGTTCATCGCGCGGAGGATGCGGTTGCTGCCAGACTGGAGCGGTAGATGGACGTAGCCGCACAGCTTGGGTAGCTGGCCGTAGGCGGCGACGAGGTCGTCCCGGAAACCGCGCGGGTGCGGCGAAGTGAAGCGGATGCGTTCGAGGCCGTCGATGGCGTGCACGCGCTCGAGCAACTGCACGAACGGCGTCACGCCGTCCGTGTGTGCGTAGTCGCGGCGGCCGTAGCTTGTGACGATCTGCCCGAGCAGTGTGATTTCGCGCACGCCGCGCTCCACCAGGGCGCGGCATTCGGCGACGATCTCGTCCATCGGCCGCGACCTCTCGTCGCCACGCGTTTTTGGGACGATGCAGAACGAGCAGTCCATGTTGCAGCCCTGCTGGATCGAGACGAACGCACTGACCTGTTTCTCCACGAGCGCATGGTCCTTAATGGTGTTCTGCGAACCTGCCTCCTCGCCGATATCTACGATGGTCTCGCCAATGGGCGTGCCCGCCGCGCGGGCGGCGCGAAGGTTATCGAGATAGCCGGGCACCTGGTGAAACTTCTGCGTGCCAACGATGAGGTCGACGTCGGGCAACTGGTCGAGCAGCGACGCACCGCGGTTTTGCGCCATGCAGCCGAGTATACCGAGGACGAAGTCGGGCTGCTTCGCCTTGCGTTGCTGGAGGTAGCCGGCCTTGCCGATGGCCTTTTGCTCGGCGGCATCGCGCACCGAGCAGGTGTTGAGAAGCAGGACGTCGCAGTCCGCCTCGTCGGCGACTATCCGGTAGCCGCGGGCGCGCAGCATCGCTGCAACAGCCTCGCTGTCGCGTTCGTTCATCTGACACCCGTAGGTTTTGATGTGGACCCGGTTCACGTGGAGAGCGGCCCTAAGTAAACGCTCTCACCGACGGGTCAAACGGGAAACCACCCAGCCTGAAGGCGCGGTGGGCGAAAAATCGTCCGAGTGCAACCTGAACTCGCGCCAGACCAGGCAACTTGTATGGCTGGACAGTGTCATTGTTACGCATGCGTTCCGGTTTCGTCATTTTTTTCCTAGGGTCAGCTGTCGCCGGCTGGGCGGCGGAAACGCCGCCTGCTCCATCGAAACCCGCGGAGCCGTCCTCGGACGAACTCTACAACCTGGGCAAATCGCTGTTCGACCAGTATGCGCCACCCGAGATCAAGGAGCAGTTCGAATTTCCAAACAAAGAGCTGTGGGATCAGTTTGCCACCCGACTGCAGCGCGCGCTCGATAACAATGACCTCAAGGAGCTGGCCGCATACGAACCCGAGGCTCGCGCCGCGCTCGTCGCCTTGCGGGCGCTGCCCGGCTATAAGGACTACGCGGACTGGCTCGCCGAACGGCTGGACTACATCGAGGCGGCCAAGCAGGCCTCAGCACTCCCGTCACCGCGACCGCCGGCGATCCGGCCCACTCCCCAGCCCGGCCAGCCCGCGCCTTCGCCGGTGTTTTTCATCCCCTACTATGATCTCTGGGTGCAGCGCGTCCGGGCGCGTCCGGTGCCGCTGCGCGCCGCTAAGTTGATGCCTGAATTGCGGGCGGCGTTCGCAGCCGAGGGCGTGCCGGCTGAACTCGCCTGGCTGGCCGAAGCCGAGTCGACGCTGAACCCCAGTGTGCGCAGTCCATCGGGGGCAAAAGGGCTGTTTCAACTCATGCCCAACACCGCCAGAGCGCTCGGCCTCAGTACCTTTCTCCCCGACGATCGTGGCGACACCACGAAGTCGGCCCGGGCGGCCGCGCATTACCTGCGCACGCTCCACGCGACGTTCGGCGAGTGGCCTCTCGTCTTTGCCGCTTACAACGCCGGCGAGGGCCGCGTTCGGCGGCTGCTCGCGGCGAACAACGCTACAACCTTCGGCGAAATTTCCGCGGCGCTGCCATCAGAGACACGCATGTATGTCCCCAAAGTCTGCGCGACCGTCGCGGTGCGGAGCGGAGTGTCGCCCGAGCGGCTCACGGCCCCGCGCGCCTGAGATGCGAATCAGGCTGCGGCCGGTTCAGCGGCACGGAGCGGGGCCAGGGCCCAACCCCGCCTGTGCGCGATGATCTGTTCGTGCACCCGCAGGTCGATATTGCGTCCGCAGATTGGTAGCACGATGGCGCGGCCGGCGATTTTCCCGGCTAGCACGGCAGCCAGCGCTGCCGCCCCGGCACCCTCGGCCACAATCCCGGCGCGCCGCGCCAGCAGGCTCATTGCGCCCGCCAAATTGTCCTCGCTCACAGTCACGCAGCCATCCACCAACGGCGCCGCGACGGCAAAGGTCATATCACCCACGCGGACGACGGCCAGACCGTCGGCGAGCGTCGGCCCAACCGTGACCGCCCGCGGCGCCCCGTGGCGTTGCGCGGCAAGGAACCCCGCGGCGTGTTCCGGCTCGACGGTCACGATGCGCACATCTGGGCGGAGTGACTTGACGACGGTCGCCACGCCGGCTAGCAAGCCGCCACCGCCGACCGGCACGACCAACGTGTCCAACTCGGGCGCCTGATCAAGGATCTCTAGCACCATTGTGCCATGGCCGGCGATAACGCGCAGGTCGTCGAACGGATGCACGAGCGCCACGCCAGACTCGGCCGCGAGCCCGGCAGCGTGGGCGTATGCCTGCTCGAAGTTTTCGCCGTGCAGCACGACCGTGGCGCCGAGACTGCGGCAGCGGGCAACTTTCACGGCTGCTGCGCCCGTGGGCATTACAACCGTGATTTTTGCCCCGAGCGACGCACCATGGTAGGCGAGCCCCAGCGCGTGGTTTCCCGCCGAAGCCGCGACCACACCGCGGGCGCGCTCCTCGCTCCTTGAACGAACCGGTGCGCTGGAGGTCGTCGCGCTTGAGCCAGATCCGGACGCCGGCTATTTCCGAGAGCACCGGCGCAATGCGGCAAGGCGTCAGGCCGAGGCCGCCGGCGAGGCGCCGCCGCGCAGCTTGGACATCGTCGAGATTCAGGATGGGCTGGTGGGTTTTCATGGGGAAAACAAAAAGCCCTGAGCGGTGAAGCTCAGGGCCGGGGATAGAGTGGAAATTGTGTTGGGAAATTTACACTGCCACGCGCCCCCACCCTGAGTTGGGGCGAATAATAACCGCGACTAGAATAATGGCGCGAAGGCCCATATGGCTTAAAACGGGGCGGAAGAGAACAAAATCGTCCGTTCTTGTCGATCCGGTTTTTGCGCCAACCGAGCGGCTGCCAAGACGAGTCGGGACAGAATCATCGGGGGAAGCCAATGCACTCCGGATGCAGACAACCCAGATCCGCAGTGCTAACAACAGTATCGATGCCAATGGGGTCCACCTCAGTTGAGCAGGTTCCTTAGCGCGGCGAGGTATTTTTCCTGCGTGCGAGAGATAACCTCGGCAGGGAGACGCGGGGCGGGCGGAGACTGGTTCCACTTGAGCGCGAGCAGGTGGTCGCGCACGAACTGCTTGTCGTAACTCGGCGGCGACTGGTTGGGCGTGTAGCTTTCGGCCGGCCAGTAGCGCGACGAGTCGGGCGTGAGCAACTCGTCGATCAGAATGAGGTTGCCCGCGGCGTCGGTGCCAAACTCGAACTTCGTGTCAGCGAGGATCATCCCGGCCTGTTTGGCGCGGTCGTGGCCGAAACGGTAGAGCGCTAGGCTGGTGGCTTTCACTTTTTCGTAGAGTGCGGCGCCGATGGCGGCGGCACCCTGCGCGTCGTTGATGGGCATGTCGTGCTGGCCCTTGGGTGCCTTGGTCGTCGGCGTGAAAATGGGCTCGGGCAGTCGATCCGCCTGATGCAGACCGGCGGGAAGTTTGAGTCCGCAGACCTCGCCGGTTTTTTGGTAGGAACTCCATCCGCTGCCGACGAGGTAGCCGCGGACGACACACTCGATGGTGAGCGGTTGGAGTTTCCGCACGATCATACTGCGGAGTTGGAGGTCGCGACTCGTGATGCCGCGGCGCGCGAATTCGCCGGCCTGATCGGGTAGAATATGGTTTGGGATAAGCCCGCTGGTTTGGGCGAACCACCAGTTGCTCATTTGCGTGAGGATGGCGCCCTTGCCGGGAATGCCGTCGGGCAAAATGACATCAAACGCGGACAACCGGTCCGTGGCGACGAGGAGGAGGGCGTCGCCGAGGTCGAAAATTTCGCGGACCTTGCCCGACGCAAGGTGCGGACAAGACAGGCCGTCGATCGAGTTGACGGCGGCGGCGGGCAGGGCGGTGATGATCTCAGCAAAGTTCATACGTGGTCGATTTGCACCCAAAAAGGACGGAGCAGCCATGTTTTTTTGAAGTTAGGACGGGAAAATTGGGGTCGGGCATTTTGTGAGGTTGAGCTTTGCGTGGTGCAGGAGGACAATGCCACCAAGTAAGACCATGATGACCTCGCGTGACCAAGTCCTGGCCGCATTCGCCCATGAGGAACCTGACCGCGTGCCGCGCTGGTGCGGTGCGGCGCCAGAATTCATTGCCAAGGCGAAACGGCATTTGGGGATCGCGGACACCGAAGGATTGTTCGTGCGTTTTGGCGATGATTTCCGGCGCGTCCACGCCCGTTACGTCGGACCGGAGGCGTGCGGGCCCGACGGGCAACTCTCGCGGGGCGCGACCTACCGCTCGCCGTTCGGCATCGAGCGCCATGGCTACGGCTACGGCATGCCGATGACGAACCCGCTGGCCGACGCCAGCCTCCAGCAGGTGCACGACTATCAGTGGCCCGATCCGGCGTGGATGGACGTGTCGCACATCCGCGGCGAGGCGCTCGCGTGGGGCCAGCAGTATGCGATCCTTGGCGGCGATTGGTCGCCCTTCTGGCACGACGCCATCGATCTGCTGGGCATGGAGGGCCTGATGATCAAGATGACCGAGGAACCGGAGGTCGTGGACGCGGTGTTGGAACACATCGTGAACTATTACTTCGAGGTGAGCCGGCGCATCTTCGAAGCGGCGGCGGACGCGCTGGACGTTTTCTTCGTCGGCAACGATTTCGGCAGTCAGAACGGCCCGCAACTGGGCCCGCGCCAGTTCGAGCGCTTCCTGCTGCCCCATCTACAACGCCTGATTCGACTCGGGCACGATTACCGGCTCAAGGTGCAGTTGCACTGTTGTGGCGGCTACGAGCCGCTGTTCCCAGCGATGATCGCGGCGGGACTCGACGGCCTGCACGCGGTCCAGCCGTGCTGTCGCGGAATGGACCTACACACGCTGAAAGCCCGCTACGGCGACAAGATTCTGTTCAACGGCGCCATCGACTCCCACCACGTCCTGATCGAGGGCACGCCGGCCTCTGTGCGGCAGAACGTGCGCGAAGTGCTGGCGATCATGGCGCCCGGCGGCGGCTACATCGCCGGCGCAAGTCACGACTATATCTTGGAGGAAACTCCCGTGGAAAACATCGTGGCCATGTTCGACGCCGTCGAGGAATTCGGCCGCTATCCCGCCACCGCTTAATACCAATTTGTTTTAGACTCTGTCATCGCGCGCAGCGCACCTTGGCGATCCAGATGGATTGCTTCGTCGCTCTGCTCCTCGCAATGACAAGCACAAACCAATGGGACATTGGTATCAGATGGGTTCGAACCGCGCCTGGAAGAACCGCAGGTATTCCGGCTCGTAAACCATGCGCAGCCCGCGCGGTTTTTTCGTCTGTTGAAAGACAGCCTCGACCGATTCGGCGACGACATCCATGTGCGCCTGCGTGTAGACGCGCCGCGGGATCGTCAGCCGCACGAGTTCGAGTTTCGGATGGTGGTTTTGGCCGGTCTTGGCGTCGCGACCGGCGGAGACAATGCCGCGCTCCATCGCGCGCACGCCGGCGTCGAGGTAGAGTTCGGAGGCGAGCGTCTGCGCCGGGAAATTGTCCTGCGGCATGTCGGGATAAAACCGCCTCGCATCGAGGTAGATTGCGTGACCGCCGATCGGGGCAACGATCGGGACGCCGGCGGCGAGCAGGAGTTCGCCGAGGTATTCCACCTGGCCGACGCGGGCCCGCATGTGGTCGTCCTGCACAGATTCCTCGATGCCGCGTGCCATCGCCTCCATGTCGCGACCGGCCATGCCACCGTAGGTGTGCAGGCCCTCGAATACGACGACCAGGTTGCGCGCCTTTTCGGCGAGCGCGTCGTCGTTAAGCGAGAGCCAGCCGCCGATGTTCACGAGCGCATCTTTCTTGCCGCTCATGGTGCAGCCGTCGGTGTAGGAGCAAAACTCACGGAGAATTTCAGCGCAGGTTTTCTCGGCGTAGCCGGGTTCGCGACACTTAATGAACCACGCGTTTTCGACGGCGCGGGTGGCGTCCATCATCACAGGCACGCTGTGGCGCGCGCAGAGTTCGTGGACGGCGTGAGCGTTGGCCATGCTTACAGGCTGGCCGCCGGCCATGTTGACGGTGGCGGCGAGGCAGGCGTAGGGCACGTGTTTCGCCGTGGTGAGGACGCGCTCGAGCTTGGCAAGGTCGACGTTGCCCTTGAATGGATGCGGGCTCGCCGGGTCGTGGCCCTCGTCGATCACGACATCGACAAACGTTGCGCCGGCGTGTTCTTGGTGAAAGCGCGTGGTCGTGAAATACATGTTGCCCGGCACGGTGTCGCCCGGGCGAATCATGATCTGGCTGAGGATGTGTTCGGCGCCGCGGCCCTGATGCGTCGGGATGAGGTGCTTGTAGCCGTAGTGGCGGCTGACGGCCTCCTCGAGGTGGTAGTAGTTTTTTGAGCCTGCGTAAGCCTCGTCGCCGAGCATGAGGCCGGCCCACTGCCAGTCGCTCATCGCGCTCGTGCCGGAGTCGGTGAGGAGGTCGATGTAGACGTCCTCGGAGCGGAGGAGAAACGTATTATAACCTGCAGCGCGCATCGCGGCCGTGCGCTGCTCGGCGGTGGTGAGCTTGATCGGCTCGACCATCTTGATTTTCCACGGCTCGGCCCAGGAACGGCGGCGGAGTTGCTGGCCCGTGGTGCGCAGAGCGGTGGGGGAGGATGACGAAGGTGAATTCATGTGATTTATGTGGTCATTCTAACATCGTCTGTGTCGGTGCGTCCATCTGCCGAAAGAACTAAACACGGCGGACCGCGAGGTATCCGCGGAAAAGCCAGCGTATTTTAACAACGCCAACAGCAGAGCGGGTTTCGTTCCAAGCCAACTGATGCAGTTGGATGCAGGGCTCTGTTTGTGTTTGTCCTATGACCGTTTTCGTCGTCGATTACCTTGCACCATGTTCCACCATCTTTGCCGGCTAAGCCTGATGGTAAGCTGCGCGACGCTCGCGCTGGCTGAGCCCCGGCTACGCATCGGTGTTGAGAACAACGCCCCGCCGCTGTCTTTCGTCGACGCCCAGGGTCAGCCAACGGGGTTCTCGGCCGAGTTGCTGCAGGAGATGGCGCGTGTCGGTGGTTTTGAGATCGAGATCGTGCCCAGCTCGTGGAAGAATTCGGCGGACGCCTTTCAGGCCGGCCGGCTCGATGCACTGGCCAACGTCACTATCACCGAGGCGCGACGCTCAGAGATGGATTTCTCGGTTGCCCACGCCTACCTCCACGGTGTCGCTTTTTTCCGCGCGGACCATGCCCCGTTCCGGCGCACGGCGGATTTTGCCGGCAAGACAATAGCGACGCTGCAGGGCAGCATCGGAAACGGCAATGCCGTGGCGCACGGTGGCTGGGGTGCGACCATCCGAGCTTTCCTGAGCTGGCAGGCCACTCTCGATGCAGTTGACCGCGGAGAATGCGACGCCGCGCTCTTCAGCAGCCGCCCCGTCGAGGCTTTGGTCAACGGCCATAGCCTAAAGCGCGAGTTCGTGGACGACATCATCCACTACTTTCATTTCGGGGTGCACAAAGGCGACAGCGCCACTCTCGCCAAGCTCAACGAGGCACTCGTCATCTTGCTCCATAACGGCACTTTCGACCGGATTTATGGCAAGTGGATCGGCCCAATCGAACCGCATCCCATCCGGCTCGCGGATCTGCGCCCCTACTATTTTCCGGCCGGCGCAGTGGCCGCTGTGCTGCTGGCTCTCTTCGGGTGGCAGCGCCACATGATGCGCCGGCTGGAGCGCCAAGCCGAGGCTCTGCGCCGAAGCGAAGAGCGCTGGAAATTCGCGCTCGAGGGCGAAGGCGCGGCGGTGTGGGACTGGGATTTGTCCACTGGCGTGGTGATATATTCTCCGCTCTGGAAATCGATGCTGGGTTTTGCAGAAAAAGAGATTAGCCCCAGTATCGGCGAATGGGAAAGGCGCATTTACCCTGAAGACCGGGCGCATGTGCTGGCGGACCGGCAGGCCCACTGGGACAATCCATCGGTGCCGTTTGCCGTCGAGCACCGCCTGCAGTGCAAGGACGGCGGCTGGAAATGGATTCTTAGCCGCGGCATGGTGGTGAGTCGCGATGCCACAGGCAAACCGCTGCGCATGATTGGCACGCACACCGACCTCACCGCGCACAAACAGGCTGAGCAGGACCGCCTGATCCTCGGCAAACTGGAATCGACTGGCATCCTCGCAGGCGGTATCGCGCACGATTTCAATAATCTGCTCACCACGATCATCTTGAATCTGGACTTGGCGCAAATGGGCCCGCTGACCGAGACGAAAATGACCCCGCGCCTGCACGACATCCGAAAAGCTGCCATCGTGGCCCGCGATCTCACCCAGCAGCTCATCACGTTTGCCAAAGGTGGAGTCTCGGTGCGGCGGCAGTCCAACCTCTCCCAGCTGCTGCGCGAATCCGTGCCGTTGGCGCTGAGCGGTTCCAGTGTGCGGAGCGAGATCGCCATCGCCGGCGACCTCCGGTTGGCGGAGGTTGATGAGGGACAGTTCGGACAGGTGATCCGCAACCTCGTGCTCAATGCGCGGGAGGCCATGCCCGATGGCGGCACCGTCTCGCTCCGCGCGGAAAATGCGGTCCTGAGTGCCGACCAGGTGCCGGGTCTGCCCCCGGGCGATTATGTGAAGATAAGTATCATTGACCAAGAGCCCGGCATCCCGGCGGACGTGCTTCCGAAGATTTTTGACCCGTATTTTTCCACCAAACAACGGGGCACGCAGAAAGGCATGGGGCTCGGGCTGACGATCTGCCACTCCATCGCGCAGAAACACGACGGCGCAATCACCGTGGAGACGGCGCAGGGCGTGGGGACGGCTTTTCACCTCTATTTGCCAGCCTGCCCGGAGGCAGCGCCAGCGGAACCCGCGATGCCGGTGCCACCCAAGGCCCGGCCATCTTCAGGGCGCGTTTTGGTGATGGATGACGAGGAAGCGATGAGGGAAAGCGTGGGCATGGCGCTGGAGCAGATGGGATTTGACGTGGAAGTAGCGGCCGACGGCCAAGCCGCAATTGATCTCTACGCCGAGGCGCAGGCCGAGGGGCGGCCGTTTTCGACTGTCATCCTCGATTTGACGGTGCGCGGTGCGATGGGCGGCGATGAGGCCCTGCGGGGGCTGCGCGCCATCGATCCCGCCGTGCAGGCGGTCGTGATGAGCGGCTACTCCAACAGCGAGGTGCTGGAGCATTACGCGCGCCACGGTTTCAAGGCCGCGCTGGCCAAACCGTTCAGCCTACAAACCCTGCAGAGTGTCGTGGCACCTAGTCCGGCGCCCATCGCCTGAAGCGGGGTCATGCAGCAGGTCAGCGCGCGGGCGCGGGTCGAACGGTGCTCGCGCCGCGGGCTGCTTGCGCGGCACCGTTGAATTTGGCTCAGTGCCCCAAGCGCGAGACCATCGCGTAGATGATCAGCCCCAACAGCACTAGGCCGGTGCCGAAGAAAATAAAGCCCATCGCCTTCGCGATGTTCTTGCGGCCCTCCCAGTCGTCGGCTTTCACGCGGTAGGTGTCGAGCCGGCCGGCCGCGAGCAGGCGGTCATACCAGCGGCGCCGCTCGTGAAGCATCTCGGTCTTGGAGATGCGGCCGGAGAAGATGACGGTGTCCATCGGGAATTTCTCGATGCGGAAATGCGTGTTGAAGAAGTGGAATGAGAAGATGAAGCCGGCCGCCAGCAGTGCCTCGTCGGAGTGGACCACGAGGGCGATGTTGATGAGCCAGCCCGGCATGAAGAGGGTGAAGAACTTCGGAAACCACATGATGAGACCTGAGAACCCGATGATCGCCACGCCCCAGAACACGGCGAAATAGTCGAAGCGCTCCCAGTAGGTCCAGCGGTCGAACTGCGGGCGCGGGCCCTTGCCGAAGAACCATTTCTGGTGGGCGACGAAATCGCGCCAGTCTTGGAAAGAGGGCACCATCGAGTCGGGCCCAAACACCGTCGCCCAGGCGAGGGACAGTTTGAATTTGCCGGTGACCGGATCGCGCAGCGCTCGCCGCTTGCTCCAGAATTCCGGGATCAGGCTACCGACGTGGAGTGCGAAGTAAGCGAACGTCACCACCGCGGCGTAGTGGTGCAGGGTGCGCGCGACCTCGGCGCTGCCGAGGAGGTGGAACATCGTCTTCGCCCAGTCGGTGTAGTAGAATTTGAGCGGCATGCCCGTGATCACGAGCGCGAGGAAACTTGTCACCATCATCAGGTGGAGCATGCGCTCGAAGGGCGTGAAGCGCGTGAATGTCTCGTCGTCCACATGCGCCGAGACCTTGGCCTCGCGGAACGACTTCGAGTCGTGCAGATACAGGTAGATCGAGCGGAACAGCCAGAAGAGCGTGTGCAGGCCGAAGAAGCCGAAGACGCCGATGAGCAGCGCCGTCATGAACAGGAAGACCTTGTTGAGTGCTGGGTAGTTGACCTTGTCGAGCGGGTTGGCGTGCGGCTGGTATTCGGTGAACTTGGCGTTAACGCCCGGGTGACATTGCTGGCAGGTGCCGACGATGTTCTGCTTCGAGAGGCGCGAGCGCGGGTCGCTTACCGGGAAGACGTCATGGTGACCGTGGCAGTCGTAGCAGGCGGCGACGTCGGAGGCGACGTTGGGCTGGCCGAGCGCCATGGCCTTGCCGTGGTAGGTTTCGCGGTAGTGGGTGAGTCGGTCCTGGTGGCATTTGCCGCAGCTCTGGTCGCTGAGGCCCTTGAAATGCGCGGTGGCCGGCTTCTCAATGTCATGGGCGCTGTGGCAATCGGTGCAGACCGGGCCTTTCCGGTCGCCCTTGAGGAGGAGCTGGCCGTGCACACTCTGGAGGTAAGTCGCCTCGATCCCGACGTGGCATTTGCCACAGGTCATGGCGATGTTCGTGTGGTTGGAGTGCGAGGTCTTGTCGACGCTGCGCTTGATGTCGTGCACGCCATGGCAGTCGTTGCACGAGGGCGCAACCACGAGGCCCATCTTCACCAGCGCCCGGCCGTGAATGCTGTCGAGGTAGTGGCCCGCGGCGTCCGCGTTCTTGATGCGGTATTCGTCGGTGAGCTTCTTGTTGTCGTGGCAGGCGGCGCAGGTCTTGGCCAGATTGAGCTTGAAGACCGGCGAATCGACCTGCTTGACAGGCACCATGTCGTGCGTGCCGTGGCAGCTGGCACAGGACGCCGCATCAGAGGCGCCCATCCGATTGCTCATGCCGTGGATGCTGGAGGCGTATTGGGCCACGGGCTGCTGGTGGCAGGAAACACACTGCGCCGGCGCTAGCTTCGAGGCGTGCGGGGTCGCGGTGATGTCGGCATGGCAGTCGGTGCAGCTGAGTTTGCCGTGGACAGACTTGGCGAACAGCTCGGGCCGGACGCCGATCCACACAGGCTGCTCGCCCTTCTTGCGCGGCTTGAACTCGGCCTCGTGGCAATCCATGCACTCGCTGTTCGGCACAGCGGGCATGCTGCGGGTTGGCGCCGCGGGCTCGGCGGCGACACACCAGCTGGCAAGAAAAGAAAACAGCACCAGCACGCGTGGCGCGGGCGGGCAAACTCGGGGGCACGGGGCATTCATAGCAATGGCACGAGTATGCGCCGAAAGCCGGCGACGCGGCTACGCAGGCCTTGTGCGATGATACGCAATTCTTGCGAAGCCCGCGGCGGGTGCGGAGTTGCACCCACGCCGGCGCGCCACCCTCACTTGCCCTGGATGCCGCCGTTGTGGCAGTCGGAACAGGACAGGTCGGGGTCGAGTTCGCCACCTGGATGCTCGAAGGCGAGACCCTTCGCGGAGAGGCTTTCAAGCTGCACACCCTTGCCTTGGGAAATGATCGTGTGGCACGAGGTGCAATCGCTGGCACTCACCGTCTGGCCCGCAGATGTCTTGTGCTTGTCATCGTGGCAGCGGAAGCAGCCGAGCCAGTCCTTGTGGCCGATGTTGTTGGGATAAACGCGCCAGTCGGCCTTGCGTTCGGGGAAGATCGTGGTCGCGTAGAGCCGCTGCACCTCGGCGATAGTCTCGGCCAACTCGGGCGCGCCGGCGTATTTGGCTGTGAGAAACTCAGCGATCTTTTCCGGCGCGTTCTGCTCAGTGGTGATCTCCTTTTGTAGCATGGCCTGCACGGCAACGCGCTTGAGGTTAGGCAGCGCGGTGCTGAGGCTGCCGTTGGCCATCGCCTTCTCGACGGTCTCGTTGGCGGTGGGGAAGACGTGCGCGGGGCGGTTGTGGCAATCCATGCAGTCCATCACGCGGATGCGGTCGGCTGGCGGCTCGCCCTTGAACGCCTCGGTGCGGAAGATCCGTGCGGTGCCATTTTTCGTGTTCGTCACGCGCATCCACGGTATGTCCTGGCGCTTTTCGTCCGCCGCGTAGTATTCGACGCGGTCGGTCGCGCTGATGTGCCAGTGGATACCGCCCAGCGGGGCACCGGGCTGGCTCTTGTTCACGTGCATGAGCATCCGAGCGGTGTATGCGGTGTTTTTCTTGTCGGAGAGAAAGTGGGTAAAATTGATCTCGACGTTGCCGTGGAATTTTTCAGGCCAGTGGCATTTTTCGCAGATGTCCTGCGCCGGGCGGAGATTTTTGATCGGCGTCGCGATCGGGCGGTTGTAGCGGTCGGTGATATAGGCGATGAGCTGGTGCGTGCCATTGATCTTGGCCTTCACAAACCACTCCGCCCCGGAACCGATGTGGCATTCGACGCAGTCGACCCGCGCATGCGCTCCGTGCTGGTAGGCAACCAACTCGGGGTTCATGGCTTGGTGGCAAACCTGCCCGCAGAACGCTGTCGACTCAGAGTAATGGTAGGTCTGGTAGCTGCCAAACGCGCTTAGAATGAGGAACAGCACGCCGCCCACGGCGAAACCGATGGCAAAGCGGCGGTGGCGGAGGTCGCCCAGATCGATCTGCCAGCGGTCCGGCCGATCACCCGCGTGCTTCAGAGCGTAGCGCCTCTGCATCCACGCCCCCGTCAGCACCATCGCAATGCCGGCGATCAGGAACGCCGGAGCGACCAGATAGGTGAGAATGCCGAGGTAGGGGTTTTTCTCGTGCTGCGAGAAATCCATCCAGACTAGAAACGCGAAGGAGAAGAGCGCGCCTGCGGCAAGCACGCCGCCGCTCGCGGAGATCCAGTTATTGAAATGTGAGCGTTGCCGGCGAGCGGTCGGTTGCGGGAGGTCAGCCATGGTCGAAAGGGATTAGTCGTGATAGACAGACGGCAACACAGGTGCGAGCGGATTTCTCCGCTCGCACCGCGATACCTGCCGGAAGACCGGGCGGTCTCAGCTCTTGAACTTGCGGATGTGCGCAACGAGATCTGTGATCTCGGCGGCGGACAACTCGCCTTTGTAGGCCTTCATCTTCTCCTTGCCGTTATCGGTGACGCCATCGCTGGTGGCTTTGACCATCTCCTCGTCCTTCAGCGCGGCCTGCACCTTGGCGTCGGTGTAATCTTTGACCTTAAGCTTCTTGCCGATCTTGGTCTGGCCTTTGCCCTCGGCGCCGTGGCACTTGGCGCAGAGGGTGTCCCAATTTTCTGAGGCCGGCGCCGCGTAGCTGAAGGCGGCGGCCAGGCAGAAGAGTGCGCTCGGGAGCGTGAATTTGGTGGAGTTTTTCATGGTGAACATATCTCGGTTATTTTTCGTTGGAGGCAAGATATTGTGACGCCGGCAGCCCTAGCGAGAATTACCCATGGAATTCTGTCGCGGCGGCTGGCCGGTCCGGGGTGAGAAAATGACTCGACGAAGCCAAGCGCATCCTTGAGCAGCTTGCCCACCACGGCCAGACGCTCTGCATGTGTCGCATTGGCTTCATCGAGGTTTTAATGAAGCCAGATTTTCCTTCCCCGAGGTGAGTCGGACCGGGAGACCTCGCTTCAAAAAAAAAGTAAATCTGCCAACTCCCCCGCGACCGGCTGCCAGTGCGGAAACACCGGAAGACGCGTCCTCTGTCGGACGGGAACATGGGGGAACTGGCATCATAACGTAGCGCCATGAGCCTAGTTGAATCACGGATTTGTCGATACGCGTTTGTTGCCGATGTGTCCGCGTTTCTTGTTTTGCCTCGGGCGACCGCCCCCGGCCTGCCCGCCCGGTTGGCGTGTTGCGCTTGCGGATGCCCGGAGGTTGCACTCTATTTTCGCCTCCTCCCGGCCAGGAAACCTTCCGCCGGATCGATCTATCCTCACTAATTTTCTCCCGCGATTTTCCCATGCGCCGATTCCTCTCCACCGTTCTGCTCACGCTCCCGCTGCTGACCGCCTGCCGCGACGCCAAGGTCGAAACCTACCGCATCGCTAAGGAAACCGACGCTCCTCCCCCCGACGCCAATACCGCGCCCGCGACCGGCGGCGGCATGTCCGGCATGCCCGTGGACCGCGCCGAGGGCCGCGCGCTCACCTGGACGGCCCCGGCGCACTGGACCAGCAAGGCCGCCTCCAGCATGCGCAAGGCCACCTACGTCCTTACTGGTGCGAGCGGCGTTACCGCCGAACTCGCCATCACCGCCTTCCCCGGCGACGTCGGCGGCGATGTCGCCAATGTCAACCGCTGGCGTGGCCAACTCGGCCTTCCCCCGGTCGAGGCCGCGGAACTCCCCGCCCTCCTGCACCGCAGCGAAACGCACGGCCTCGCCATCACCGTCGTTGATCTGGCCGGTGTAAAACAGGAAAACACCCAGCGCATGCTCGGCGCCATCGTGCCCTTCGAGGGCGCGACGTGGTTCTTCAAACTCACCGGCGCCGACGCTCTCGTCGCCACCGAAAAAGCCAACTTCCTCACTTTCGTCCAATCGATCCAACCCGGCCCAACCTCCGCCTCCGCACCAGCCGCCGCCACGCCAACGCCCGCCCCGGCCCCCGCGGCCGACATGGCCAGCACCCCCGTCCCCAACGCCGCCGGCCCCAGCCTGACCTGGACCGCCCCCGCCGATTGGCAGGCGAAGCCCGCCTCGGCGATGCGCAAAGCCACCTTCCTCGTCCCCGCCCCCGGCGGCGGCACCTTCGAGCTCGCCATCACCGCTTTCCCTGGCGACGTTGGTGGCGAACTCGCCAACGTCAACCGCTGGCGCGGCCAGCTCGGCCTCCAGCCCCTCGCCGACGCCGATCTCGCCGGTGCCGTCACGCACCTGAGCGCGAACGGCCTTAGCTTCACCCTCGTCGATTTTGCCAGCGCTCCGGCCGGCCAATCCAAGCGCATGGTCGGCGCCATGGTGCCCTTCGGCGGCGCCACCTGGTTTTTCAAGCTCCTCGGGCCCGACGCCGCTGTCGCTGCCCAAAAGCCTGCCTTCCTCGCCTTCCTCCAAACCGTCAAAGCTCTCTGACCCGCCATGGCCGCCTTTTTCCGCTCCCTCCGCGATCTGCTCGTCTCGCTCAAACTCACCGTCGTCCTCCTCGTGTTGGGGATGATCTTGGTCTTCGTCGCCACGATCGACCAGGTCCACCTCGGCGTCTGGGCCGTGCAGCAGAAATACTTCCGCTCCTTCATCGTTTACGCCCAGATCGGCGGTTTCTCCGTGCCGATGTTCCCCGGTGGCTACCTGATCGGCGGCGTCTATTTTCTCAACCTCATCGCCGGTCATATCTACCGCTTCAAACTCGGCTGGCGGAAGTCTGGCATTTTGCTCACACACGCCGGCTTCATACTGCTGCTCGTCGGCGAACTCCTCTCCGGCCTTTGGCAGGAGGACTTTCAGCTGCGCCTTAGCCCCGGCGAGACCAAGAACTACTCCGAGAGCTCCCGCGCCATCGAACTCGCCTTCGTCAACACCACCGACCCCAAATTCGACGAGGTCGTCGCCATTCCCGAGGGCCTCCTCGCCAAGGAAGGCTCTGTGCAGAACCCCAAGCTCCCTTTTCGCGTCGTCATCAAGCACTATTACACCAACTCGATGGTCCAGATGCGCACCGCCGCGCCGGCCGCAGCGCCCGCCGAGGCCACCGCCGGCTTCGGCGCGCAACTCGCCGTCATCCCGCTGGCTCCGACCTACAAGGAAGACGAGCGCAACCTCCCCTCGGTCCTCGTCGAACTCCTCGGCCCCGACGGCTCGCTCGGCACCTGGCTCGCCTCGATGCACCTCGTCGCGCCGCAGGAAATCGCCGTCGCCGGGCAGACCTGGAAAATCGCCCTCCGCTCCAAGCGCGCCTACAAACCCTTCTCGCTCACCCTCGTGAAATTCAGCCACGACCGCTATCCCGGCACCGAGATTCCGAAGAATTTTTCCAGCAAGATTCACATCACCACGCCCGACGGTCGCGACGACCGCGACGTGCTCATCTACATGAACAACCCGCTGCGCTACCAAGGGCTCACCTTCTACCAGGCCGGCTTTGAAAACAACGACCGCACCACCATCCTTCAGGTCGTGCGCAACCCCAGCTGGCAGCTTCCCTACATCGCCTGCGCCGTCATGACGCTCGGGCTCCTCATCCAGTTCGGCATCCATCTCGTCGGCTTCGTCGGCAAGCGCCGCAACCTCTCTTCCGCCACCGCATGAAATCGCGCCTCCCCCTCCTCGTCCTGCTTGCCGGCGTCATCCTGGTCGGCGTCACCCTCGTGCCGCCGCACAACTCCGGCCCGACCGACATCGTCGGCTTTGGTCGCCTGCCCACGCTCGTCAACGGCCGCCTCAAGCCCCTCGACACCGTGGCTCGCACCTCCCTCCTCGTCCTTCAGGGCCGTCAGCGCGTCAGCGATCCGGCGATTAGCAAACCGTTCGTCGACTCGCCAGCAGAGTGGCTCCTAGATATGCTCTTCGTCCCGGCCAAGGCCGACACTTACCCGGTGTTCCGAATCGACTCGCCCGACCTGATGACCCTCATGGGGCTCACCGAGGACGACACGAAAATTGGCTACGACAGCACCGCCAAGCGCATCATGGCAGCGGTCGGTTTTCTGCCATCGCATCGCGCCCGTTTTTCGATTCAGCAACTGGCGCCGAAGCTTGGCGAACTCGACCGCCAGTCCAAGCTCGCCGACTCCGTCGAGGCTCCCCTGCGCACCTCCTTCCAACGCGCCGTCATCCAGCTCCGCGACAACATCATCCTTTATCAGCGCCTGCAAAGCAGCCTCGTCGCGCCCGGCGTCGACAACTACCTCGAGCAGGTCCTCAACCTGCCCAAGAGCCTGCCCGACGGCCTCGCCGCGGTGACCGCCCAGCGCGAGGGCAAGCCGCACGATACCGCCGCCTCCAAGCTCCTGCTCGATCTCAGCCACTCGTTTGCCACGATGGAGGCCGAAGGCTACCTCCTGCCGATCCCGCCCGAGAGCGGAATGGAGCAAACCGCCCATTGGCGCTCCGCGGGCTCCTCGCTCTCCGAGAGCCTGACCAGCGGCCGCGTCAACCCCGCCGTCATGGCCTACGTCGGCCTCGGCCTCTCCTGGCGCGGTCAGCAGGCGGAATCGTTCAACTCCATCGTCCACGTTTACCGCGAGCAGTTGGAAAGACAGATCCCTGCCCTCCTCCGCAAATGCGACGTCGAGGCCGGCTTCAATTCCTCCCAGCCCTTCTACACGAGCATGACGATCTATGTGGTCGCCTTCCTTATCGGCGTGTTCTCCTGGCTCAAGTGGCATGACACGCTTGGCCGCTCCGCCTTCTGGCTCACCGTGCTCGCCTGGGTGCTCGCGACCGTCGGCATCGGCATCCGCATGTGGCTGGAGGCGCGGCCGCCCGTCACCAATCTCTACTCCTCAGCCCTTTTTGTCGGCTGGGGCGCCGTGGCCCTCTGCCTCGTGCTCGAGGCTGTTTACAAAAACGCCATCGGCAGTGTCGCCGCCGGTCTCGTCGGCTTCGCCACGCTCCTCATCGCGCACCACCTCTCGCTCACCGGCGACACGCTGGAAATGATGCGCGCCGTCCTTGACTCCAACTTCTGGCTCGCGACCCACGTCGTCACCGTGACGATCGGCTACTCAGCCACCTATCTCGCCGGCTTCCTCGCCTTAATCTACATCGTGCGCGGCGTGTTCACCAAGTCGCTCGACAAGGCCACCGCCGACGCCCTCGCCCGCATGGTTTACGGCATCGTCTGCTTCGCCACGCTGTTCAGCTTCGTCGGCACCGTGCTCGGCGGCATCTGGGCCGACCAGTCGTGGGGCCGCTTCTGGGGCTGGGACCCGAAGGAAAACGGCGCGCTGATCATTGTAGTCTGGAACGCCATCATACTCCACGCCCGCTGGGGCGGCATGGTGAAGCAACGCGGCCTGATGTCGCTCGCCGTTTTCGGCAACATCGTCACGAGCTGGAGCTGGTTTGGCACCAACATGCTTGGCGTGGGCCTGCACAGCTATGGGTTCACCGACGCGGCCTTCATGGGCCTGATCGGCTTCGTCGCCAGCCAGCTCGCCTTCATCGCCCTCGCCAGCCTGCCGCTGGAGAAGTGGCGCAGCTTCCGCCCCGCGGTCTGACCAGCCGGCTCAGCACGGCTGGTGGCCCCAGTCGTTTTCTTTGAGTTCCTTTTCGAACAAAGCCATCTGCTCCTCGGGTGTTAGTTGGCAGGGTGTAGCCGCGACCGTGTCACCCGCTGCTTCGGCAGCCTTGCCTTTGTCCAAGTCTGGCAGTTTTTCCGCCGTTGGTCTTGGCTTCGTCATAGTTGAAAAATAGCACGAAAACCGCCCGCTGTCACATCACCCGTATCTACGTTTGAGGCCAAAAACGTGACTGATAGTCCCTGCGTTTGGCTTTTCGCTTTGAATCTTGCGGATTGCGGGGCATATTCTGCCTACCATGAAAATCCGCGCATGGATGGTTTTGGTCGCGGCCCTGCTGGGGTTCGCTTCGGTGGTCCGGGGAGAAACGGCGTATTTCCTGATGGGCAGTCCGTCCAACAGCGTCCGGGGCAACGGCGGGCTACAGGCCTACGTTGTACCGGTCACCGATGCGGCGGTGATCGCGCAGGCCCGGGCTTATCTCAACTCCGGGCCCAATCCTCTGTATTTTTTCGCCCATGTGCGCATCGCTGCTGGTGCAGATGGCATTAACCAGAACTACGCCCAGCCCGGCCAGACCGCTTGGGACTGGCATGTGGTGGAATTACTCGGCTGGTCCACCTTCGACCCGCGCCTGCCCCGGACAACTGACTGGATTCTTACGCGGGATGGCTCGCCCGTAGATGTCCCAAGTATTCTCGCTGGTGAGGGAACTCCCGCTTTGATCGACCCGGTGTCAGGGAAGCTTACTCGGATCGGTCCGCCGGACGAAATGGGGCTCATTTATTATCCTGTCTTGATGGAACTGACTCCCGGAAAAACAGCCAGCGTGCACAACGTGTCGACCCGAGGTTATGTCGGGAGCGGGGAGCGCGTGCTGATCGCCGGATTCGTGGTCGCCGGCGCCGCACCACGCAACGTGCTGGTGCGGGCGCTCGGACCGTCGCTCGCGGCGTTTGGCGTGACGGAACCGCTGACCGATCCGTCAATCGACATCTACCACGGGAGCCAGCTCATCGCGACCAACGACGACTGGCAGACCGGCAACCTTGGCCAGGAAATTCCTGCGCCCGCCGGGATGACGGCGCCTTTTTACGCCTGGCTCGCGCCGCTCAATGCGAAGGAGCCCTCACTCCGCCTGATGCTGCCGCCCGGCGCCTACACGATGATCGTCCGCAGCAATGCCGGCGGCATCGCACTCGCGGAGGTTTACGACCTTGACGCGATACAGTAGTGCTGAGGCGCTACCGTGCCAAAGACTCGAATCATATCCTCCATCACTCCGCCTTTGGGGGTTCCTTGAGGAGGACCGACATGAACACGGCGGTCGCCAACACGCCGCCAATCACGCCGAGCGACACGCCAATGGAGATCCCGACCCAGGGCTCGATCAGCATTTTCACGCCGATAAACACGAGGATGATCGCGAGGCCGACCCGGAGAAAACGGAAGAGCCGCATCACGCCGTTGAGTGCGAAATAGAGCGAGCGCAGGCCGAGGATCGCAAAGATGTTGGAGGTCAGCGCCACGAAGCTGTCGCGCGTGATGGCGAGCACGGCCGGCAGCGAATCGAAAGCAAAAACGAGGTCGGTCGTCTCGATGACGATGAGCACGATGAAGAACGGTGTGGCCATACGCCGGCCCTCGTGCGTCGTGAAGAAATGCCCGGTTTCGGTTTGCGGCGCGACCGGGAAGAAGCGGCGGAAGAGGCGGACAGCGGTGTTGCGCTCGGGGTCGACATTGACCTCGCCCTTGCCAGGCAGGGCCATTTTCACGCCGGTATAGACGAGAAACGCGCCGAAGAAGTAGAGAATCCAGTGGAAGCGCGCGATGACGCTCACGCCGGCCAAAATGAAAACGGCGCGCATGATCACGGCGCCAATGATGCCCCAGAAGAGCACGCGGTGCTGGAAGCGCGGGGCCACGTTGAAAAACGCGAAGACGAGGATGAAGACAAAGACGTTGTCCACGCTCAGGCAGAGCTCGACGAGGTAGGCGGCGATAAACTGCTCGCCAAGTTCCGCGCCGCGCCACCACCACACCAATCCGGCGAAGGCGAGGGCCAGTCCGCCCCACACGCCACACCACGTGAGCGCCTCGCGCATCTTCACCTCGTGCGGATTGCGCTGCAGGACGCCTAGGTCCAGCGCGAGCATCGCGACGATGAAGAGGGAAAACGCGCCCCAGGCCCAGAGTGGCATGGTCCCAAGGGCGGCGAGGAGTGATGGCATGGCAGACGGATTTTTTAGCCGACGTCTGAAACCGGGCAAGCGGACAGTGGGCGATTGGAATCAAATGCGTCCTGTGGAATCACATGGGTGATCATGTGTGCCCGGTGCCACCTTGACTTTATCCGGCGCGGGCGTTGAAACGCGCCTTCCATGTCACGCCTCTCCCGCTTCGCCCTGACTTTTCTTTCCATCGCCGGTTCCGCTCTCGCGGCGGACGAAACCGCCTCCACCCCGCGCACTTCCAAGGCGGTCTCGACCGAGATTACCGACCTGCTGGAGCGGTTCGTGAACTGGCTCCATCACTTTTGTCCGGACATCGACGATGGGCTATTTCACTGGCTCGCCTGCGGCATCATCATCATCGCGGCGATTTTACTGCGGCACATCATCACCGATATCATCTTCAACCGGCTGAAAAAACTGGCGTCGAAGGCCGAATCCACCCTCGACGACAAGCTCTTTCCTGCGATGGAGGCGCCGGTGGCCGCGCTCATCATGGTGGCGGGCATCTTCGCCGCCATCTCCGTGCTGCAGTTGCCGCCGCGCACGGACCTGCTGGTGACCGAAGCGGCGAAAGTCTGCGTGCTCGCCGTGGTGTTGTGGGGTGCCATCAGAGGTGGCGGCGCGGTCCTCGACCACTTGGAGGAAATCTCGCATCAGCGGCAAATGACGGTGGCGACGTTCATGCCGCTCATCAAGAAAACGCTCATGGTCTTCGCGATCATCTGCGGCGTGCTGATGATTGCGGACAGCCTCGGGCTGAAAGTGGGCGTCTTCCTCACCAGCCTCGGCATCGGCGGCCTGGCGTTTGCCCTCGCCGCGCAGGACACCATCGCGAACCTCTTCGGCTCGCTGGTCGTGGTGCTGGACCAGCCCTTCAGGGTCGGCGACGTGGTGAAGATCGGCGCGCAGGTCGGCACTGTGGAGGACATCGGCCTGCGCTCGACCAAGATCCGCCTCGTGGACCGGTCGGTGGCCATCATGCCCAACAAAATGGTTGCCTCCGAGGCGGTCGTGAACCTCTCGCGGGTCACGGAGCGCCGGGTGGAGCAGAACATCGCGCTTCCCTACGACACTTCGCCGGCGCAGATGGAGGCCATCCTCGCCGAGATTCGCGAGCTCATCCGGAAGGAAGCTGAGATCAACCAGGACTCGGTCGTCGTCGCTTTCCACAACATCGGGGTGTCGTCGCTCGAAATCCTCGTCGCCTACATGACGGTGGGTCCTGATTTTATGGCGCAGCTCAGGCTCAAGGAACGGCTCAACCTCGCTTTCATGCGCGCGGTGACGGCGCGGGGCCTGTCGTTCGCGCTCCCGGCGCAGAGCTTGCACCTGCCGGGGCCAGTCCTCGACAAGCTCGCAGACCGAAAGTAGCAGGCGCAGCAAGGTGGAAAGTAGTCATTGAGGCGGCCGATGGCAACGGAATACACTGCCGCCATGTCCCAAACCGCGCCGAAGCCTGCGAATGACGCGCTGCCCGTGCTGCTCTACGACGGCGAGTGCGGGTTGTGCAATGCTGTCGTGCGTTTTCTGCTGCGCCGCGACAAGGTGGGGCGGCTGCGGTTCGCGCGGCTGCAAAGCCGGCCGGCGCAGGACTACCTCGCCGCGCAGGGCCTGCCGACGGCGGATTACGACAGCCTCGTGTTTGTGCCTGACTGGAACCAGCCCATGCCTGGCGCCGCCCTCCTGCGCACTGACGGCGCGCTCGCCGCGCTGGCGGAACTGGGCGGCGACTGGCGCACGGTAGCAAAACTCAGGGGTCTGCCGCGCTGTTTGCGCGATCCGTTCTACAAACTCGTCGCGCGCACCCGCTACGCGCTGTTCGGAAAATACAGGTCGAAGCCGCTGCCGGACACATCTTGGGCGGAGCGGTTTCTCGGGTAAGTGCGTGGCGCTTCAGTCCAGCGTCTGCCGGTAGCGCTTCACACCGATAGACATCGCGACGGTGAGGAAGAGCAGGAGCGGCCAGAGTTCAGGGGCGATTTCGAAGGGGCCGTTTCCTTTTAGTAAAATACCGCGCACGATGCGGAGGAAATGCGTCAGCGGCAGGCAGGTGCCGATCCACTGCGCCCACTCCGGCATGCCGCGGAACGGAAACATGAAGCCCGAGAGCAGGATCGATGGCAGGAAGAAGAAGAACGCCATTTGCACGGCCTGCAGTTGGTTTTTTGCCAAGGTGGAAAACGTGATGCCCATCGCGAGGTTGGCCGCGATGAAGAAGAGCGCGACGCCGTAAAGCAGCGGCAGGCTGCCGATCATCGGCACGTTGAAAATGAAATGCGCGGCCAGCAAAATGAGCGTCACTTGGACGTAGCCGACCATGATGTAGGGCAAAATCTTTCCGCTCATCACCTCGAAGGGGCGCACGGGCGTGGCGAGGAGGTTTTCCATCGTGCCGCGCTCGCGTTCGCGGGTGATGGCGAGGGCGGTGATGATGACCATTGTCATCGTCAGGACGACGCCCATGAGTCCAGGCACGATGTTGTATTGGGTGATGTTTTCCGGATTGTAATGCGCGTGGATGCGAAAATCCACCGGGCCGGCCGGCACGCGCAGCTGGGCGAGCGGGCCGATGAGGTCGCGGTCGAAGACGGTCGTGGAGATGGCGCGCAGAGCGTTGAGCGCGGGGCCGGCAGCGGAGGGATCAGTGGCGTCGGCCTCGAGCAGCACGGCGGGTCGCTCGCCGCGGAGCAACCGGCGCGAGAAATCCTCGGGGATGTTGACGACGAACTGCACCTCACCGAGTTGAAGGAGGCGCTGCGTCTCGACTTCGGAATCGGTTTCGCGGATCAGCGTGAAGTAGTCGCTGTGGCGCATGGCGGCGACGAGCGTGCGGGCGAACGGCCCCTGGTCGGCGGCGCGGATGGCGGTCGGCAGGTGTTTCGGATCGGAATTGATCGCGAAGCCGAAGAGCATGAGCTGCATCAGCGGGATGCCGACCATCATCGCGAACGTCACTCGGTCGCGCTTCATCTGGATAAACTCCTTCAACACAATTGCCCAGAAGCGATGGAAGGTGAAGCGGTGCATTGCGGTGCTCACGCGAAATTGTCCTTTGCGGTGTCCATGAGGCTGATGAACACGTCTTCTAGCCCGGAGCGCACACGCGTCCATTCGTGCTGCGGGTCTCGCACGGCGGCGATTGCGGTATCGAGGAGGGCGGCATCGCGGCCGCTGACGTGAAGGGTGTTGCCGAAGGCGACGACCTGCTCGACGCCCGGTTGCCGGCGCAGCGCCGCGGCGAGTTCGCGCAGGCCCGGGCCGGTGACGGTCCACGTCGTCAATCGCGCAGTGATGAGGACTTCCTCGAGCGTGCCACGCGTGAGGAGGTTGCCATAGGCGAGGTAGGCGAGGCGGTGGCAGCGCTCGGCCTCGTCCATGTAATGAGTGGTGATCAACACGGTGAGGCCGTCGGCGGCGAGTTGATGAATCTCGTCCCAGAAATCGCGCCGCGCCTTCGGGTCGACGCCAGCAGTGGGTTCGTCGAGGAGAAGCAACTGCGGCTCGTGGATAAGCGAGGCGGCGAGGGCGAGGCGCTGTTTCCAGCCGCCGGAAAGTTCGCCGGCGAGTTGGTGGCTGCGCTGGGCGAGGCCGAGGCGTTCGAGGCTGCGCTGCACGGCGGCTCGGCGGTCGGAAATATCGTAGATGCGGGCGATGAAATCGAGATTTTCGCGAATCGAGAGGTCTTCGTAGTAGCTGAAACGCTGCGTCATGTAACCGACGTGGCGCTTGATCGCGGCCTGCTGCGTGAGGACGTCGTAGCCGAGACAGGTGCCGCTGCCGCCGTCGGGCGTGAGCAGGCCGCAAAGCATGCGGATGAAGGTGGTCTTGCCGGAGCCGTTGGGCCCAAGGAAGCCGAAGATTTCGCCGCGCGGCACCTGGAGGTCGATGGCGTTGACGACGGTTTTGTCGCCGAAACGCTTCGTGATGCCGGTGACGTCGATGACGAAAGCGGATGAGGCAGACATGGCGCGAACGATCCTGGGCGACCCTACTTCGCAGGAGTGACGTCCACGGGCTGACCGGGGTGAAGATCGCGGGCGGTGCCAGCGTCGAACACCGCTTCGACCATGAAGACCAGTTTGGCGCGGTTCTCGCGGTTGTAGAGGATGGGCGGCGTGTATTCGGGCTGCGGCGAAAGATAGCTCACCCGGGCGAAGAGAGCGGGGCGGCCGGTGACGTTGACCTGCATGCGATCGCCGGTTTTCAGCGCGGCGAAATCGGATTCGGGCACGAAGAACCGGACCTTGAGGTTTTCTGGCGGCAGCAGCGCGACGACCGGATTGCCTGCGGCGACGAATTCGCCCTCGCGATAAAGTGTGTCGTAAACGAGCGCGGCGCGCGGCGCGGCCTGCGTTTTTTGCTCGACGTTCCAGTTGGCGCGGGCGAGCGCGGCGGCGGCGGCGCTGACGTCCGCATCGGCGGCGGCGATGGCGTCGCTACGGCCGCCAAGCTGCGCGGTGGCGATCTGAGTGGAAAGCTCGTCAAGGGCGCGGCTATCTTTTTCGTGAGATAGCCTGGAGCGGTCGTAGTCGCTGTCGGAAATGACGTGAGTCTTGAAGAGCGCCTCCTGCCGGTCGAGGTCAAGTTTGGATAACTGGGCGGCGGCGCGCGCCTGCTCAAGCCGCGCCTCGAGGGTGGCGAGTTCGGTGGGGCGGGAACCTTTGCGCAGGTCGTCGAGACGCGCGCGGACGGCGCGGAGCTGCTCGCCGGCCTGGTGCTGGGCGGCGAGTTCGGCGCTGCGTTCGAGCATGAAAAGTGTGGCGCCGATTTCGATGCGCGTGCCTTTCGTGACGGTAAGTTTCTCCAGCCGGCCGGCGAGGGGCGAGGCGACGTAAACGAACTCGCCCTCAAGATAGCCCTGGTAGCGCCACGGTCCCTCTTTCAGGGTGCAACCGGACAGCATGAGCGCGGCGAGAAAAAGGGAAACAATTTGGCGCATGCCGTTCTTTGGCAGTGAGTGGGCGGGCGGCCAAGAGCGAAAGCGCCGAGGCTCGCTTCAGGCTCCTGGCGCTACGGCGACACACTGGTGCAGCATGCGGCCGCCACTGAAGGAAGAAGAGCCCGTGACGAAAATCTGCCGGCCGGCCACCGCGAAGGGCGCACCGGTGGTCAGGCGCTGCACGAATGTGGCGTCCTTCTCGCAGGCCTCGACCCAAGCGGGATCGTGGGCCAGCACAATCAGCGGGCCCGAAGCCGAGGTCAGAACCTGAAAGGACAGTGCTCCGGTGGCGATCGGGGCGGTTTCCGCCGATGGTGGTGCGGCGGGCACCGCCTGCGTTTGCCGGACGTCAAGCTTGATCATGCGCGCGACGGCCTCAGGGCCAGAGTCGCTGAGCACGGTGCTGACCCAGTCGAGAAGGAGATTGCGGACGTCGTTGAGGTCGGTTGCATGGGCGATAGGCTCGATGCCGCCGCTCTTCCGCATGGCTTTGACCAACGTTGAGATTTCCTTGAGGTAGACGTTTTTTTGCGCGCCGGGTATGTAATACATCACCACGAGGTGAACGGGTTTGCCGTCGGGTGCTCCGTAGTCGATGCCCTGCGCCGACCAGCCGACGGCGCAAAACAGATCGCCCTCTTCGCGGCGCGCCCGGATATGCGGCACACCGACACCCATGCCGATGCCGGTGTTGCACTCGAGTTCGCGTTTTTGGACTTCCTCGATTGTGTCGGTGCCGACCTCGATGTCGGGGTTGGCATCGAGGATGCGCGCGAGGAACTCGAGCGCGCGGGCCTTGCCGGTCTCCGGGAGTTCGAAGAGCCGGCTTTCCTGCAGGGCGGTAAGGATGCTGCGCATGATCAGTCAGTGCCGAATTTACGGATGAACCATGTCTTCACGGTGTGGGTGAGCACGCTGTAGGCGAGCAGGAAGGCGAACATCCAGACAAAGAAAACCAGCGGAAGAGGCTCGAAGCCAAGGAAGTTTGCGAGGGGAGAGTAGGGCAGCCAGCAGCCGACCGCCATGACGGTGAGGGTGGTGAAGAACATGGACTTGCTCGCGCGGCTCTGGATGAACGGGATTCGGTTCGTGCGGATGATGTGGACGATGAGCGTCTGTGTGAGCAGCGACTCGACGAACCAGCCTGTGTGAAAAAGTCGCTCGAATATCGCGCTCGCCGGCGTGGCAGCCGCGCCCTCCGCCGGCAGCACGTAGGCCGCGCAGCCGAAGAAATAGAGCATGAGGAAAAATGTTGCGTAATCGAAGATCGAGCTGATTGGCCCGATGAAAAGCATGAATTTTTGGATGCTCTTGATGTTCCACCGGCGAGGCTTCGCAAGGTATTCCTCATCGACGTGGTCGAGCGGGATGCCGATTTGCGAGAAGTCATAGAGGAGGTTGTTCACGAGCACTTGGATCGGCGCCATCGGCAGGAACGGCAGAAAGTAGGCGCCGCCGACCACGCTGAACATGTTCCCGAAATTGGAACTGGCGCCCATCTTGATATACTTGGTGATGTTGGCGAAGACGCGCCGTCCCTCGATGATACCGTCCTCGAGCACGAGCAGGCTTTTTTCGAGGAGGATGATGTCGGCGGATTCCTTCGCGACGTCGACAGCGGTGTCTACGGAAATGCCGACGTCGGCGGCCTTCATCGCGAGCACGTCGTTGATGCCGTCGCCCATGAAGCCGACGACATGGCCGTTTGCGCGCAGCGTCTTGATTACTTTTTCCTTCTGGTCGGGCGTGAGCCGGGCGAAGACGTTGCCTTCTTCGACCTCGCGGGCGAAGGCGGCTTCGTCGAGGGCGGCAAGTTGCGGGCCGGTGACGATCCTCGTGATCGTCATCGCGACATCGCTGCAAACCTTGCGGGTCACGAGTTCATTGTCGCCAGTGAGGATCTTCACGGTGACACCGGAGCGGGTGAGCGCCGCGATTGCTTTCGCCGAGGTTTCCTTGGCGGGATCGAAGAATGCGATGTAGCCGAGGAGCGTCATCTCGGATTCGTCGGTGACGGCGAAGGTCTGTTTTGTCTTGTCGAACTCGCGGTAGGCGATCGCGAGCACGCGGTAGCCGTCGGCGCTGAGGTTGCGATATTCGTCCAGCAGGTCGTCGCGGATGAGGCGGATGAGCGGGTTGATGTCCTCGTCGACCTGATAGTTTTCGCAGACGGCGGAGACTTCTTCGACGGCGCCCTTGCAGATGAGCACGTGGCGGTCCTCGTAATCGATGACGACGGACATGCGACGGCGTTTGAAGTCGAACGGGATTTCATCGACCTTCTTGCACTCGCGTTCGACGTCGAGGTCGGTGTGGGCCAGGATGGCGCGGTCGAGGAGGTTGCGCAGGCCCGTCTGGTAAAAACTGTTCATGTAGGCGTAGCGCAGGACGTCCTCGCTTTGCCGGTTGGTCACGTCGACGTAGCGCTCGAGCACCACGTGATCCTGCGTGAGCGTGCCGGTCTTGTCGGTGCAGAGCACGTCCATCGCGCCGAAATTCTGGATCGCGTGGAGGTGTTTCACGATGACCTTTTTGCGCGACATCATCAGCGCGCCCTTCGAGAGGCAGACCGTGATGATCATCGGCAGCATCTCGGGGGTAAGGCCGACGGCGACGGATAGCGCGAAAAGCAGCGCCTCGGCCCAGTCGTGCTTCGTGAGCCCGACGATCAGGAACGTGATTGAAACCATCACGATCATGAACCGGATCATGAGCCAGGTGAAATCCTTGATGCCCTTGTCGAAGCTCGTGGCTTCACGCTTGCCCATGAGCTTCTCGGCGAGCGCGCCGAAATAGGTGCGGCTGCCTGTCGCGATCACGATGCCGCGGGCGGAGCCGCTGAGGACATTGCTGCCCATGAAGCAGGCATTCGTGAAGTCGAACGGTGCGCGGCCCGCGGGCTGGTTGGCGTCAGCCCCTTTCTCCACCGGCATCGATTCGCCGGTGAGCGCGGATTGCGTGACGAAAAAATCCTTGGCTGACAAGATGCGCAGATCCGCTGGGATCAGGCTGCCGGCAGCGAGGATTACGATGTCGCCCGGAACGATCTCCTCAAGCGGCACCTCGGCTTCCTTGCCGTCACGCAGGACGGTGACGGTGGTCTTGACCAGTTTCTGGAGTTTTTCGACCGCGCGCGACGAGCGTGTCTCCTGAATATAGGAAAGCACCACACTCAGGAAAACCATGCCGCCCACGACGACCGTCGAACGGAGGTCGTCCATGAAATAGGAAACCGCGGCGATGATGAGCAACTGGATGACCAGCGGATTGCGGCAGCGGGCGAGCAGGTCGACGATCCAGGAGCGACGCCCGCCGGTGGCGACGTTATTGGGGCCGACTTTGCGCAGAGTCTGCGCGGCAGCCTCGGTGGTATGGCCGCTGGGCATGCCGCCGAGCCGGCTGAACAGCTCGGCCTCGCCAGCGGTAAAAAAGATGGAATCGAGCTGCACGGGTGGGCGCGAGGCTCACAAGTGCCACGACCTGATTCAAGAGTAATAGGCTCGATCCGCGGCGTGCGCGCCGGCAGGCGTCACTTGACGCGGTCGGTCCTCGTCCTATCTAATACAATGATGCTCCCGTCTGTTCGCCACGCCTGCCTGTTTACCTGTCTCAGCCTCGCGCTGGGACTGGCGGTGTGCGCGGCGGATGGACCGGCAGCGGTGTCGCCTTTTCTGCCCCCGGCGTCCACCAACAATGGGGCCGCAGCGACGCCTGACTCGCCGCTGGAACTGCGCGGCATCATGGCGGATGGCGGCGACTACATGTTTAGCGTTTTCGACTCGGGCAAAAAATCGAGTGTGTGGGCCCGGCTCAATGAGCCCGGGCGAGAGTTCGTCATCAAGACGCATGATCCTGCGCGCGACATGATCACGGTCGACCACCATGGTCGCATGCTCACCCTGACGCTGAAGGCGGCCAAGATCACGGCGGCCCCTGCGCTCGGCCCGCGGCCAAACGTGGCCACGCCGGTGGGCGGGCCAATCGTGCTCAACCCCACACCGGCCGACGAACAGCGCCGGCTCGAGGCGGTTGCGACCGAGGTGCGGCGCCGCCGGGCGTTGCGTGAACAGGCGGCGCAAGGCGCCAATCAGGCGCAGAAATAGCTCGGGCCGGCGCCGAGAAAGAGCGGGTCCGCAGGCGGGCGCGAAAAAATTTCGTGTGTTCGCGAGGCGGGAACGTAGCGTGGGCGCTCGCATGTCCGCTCCGCCACCCGCCGTCGCTGCCGCTCCGGCTCCCTCGAACGGGGAGCTGATCCGGCGGTTGTTCCGGCTGACGTGGCGCTACCGGCTCGGCTGCGTTAAGGTTCTTGCGATCCAGCTCGTGCTGCTGACGATGGGTATTTTCGGCCTGAGCTTCACGGGCCTTGGAATCGACTACATCCGCCACAAAGTCGAGGGCGTGCCGCTGGCGCCCAACCGGCTGCATTTGGCGCTCCCCGAAGACTGGCCGTGGCTGCATGTGCTGGCGCTCCTTGCCGGACTCATCTTGGTGCTGGCCCTGAGCCGCGCGCTGCTGAACTACGTCTATTTCGTCTCGGTCAACAAACTCGTGCAGCAGCAGCTCGTGGTCGATCTGCGCGGCGAGGTTTACGAAATACTCCAGCGGCTGAGCTTCCGTTTTTTCGACGCCAACACGACCGGCTCGATCATCACGCGGGTGACGAGCGACGTGCAAGCGGTGCGCATGTTTGTCGATCAGGTGCTGATCCAGAGCGTGATCATGGTGATCTCGCTCACGGTCTATGTGACCTACATGGCCAGCCTCAGCCCCGGCCTGACGGTCGCATGCCTCGCGACGACGCCGCTCCTGTGGGGCATGGCGGCGTGGTTTTCGCGCGCCATCCAGCCCGCCTACGCGCAGAACCGCACGCTCGTGGAAAAGATGGTGCAGACGCTCGCTGAGAGCGTGCAGGGCATCGCGGTGACGAAGGGCTTTGGCCGCGAGGCCGAGGATCGCGCGCGTTTCGAGACGGCCAACCAGGCCTGCTACGACCAGCAGCTCGGAATTTTCTGGCGCGTGAGCCTCTTCTCGCCGGCGGTCGGTTTTTTGACGCGCATCAACATGATGGTGCTGCTCGGCTACGGCGGCTGGCTGGTCGCGCACGACCAGCTGCCGCTCGGCACCGGCCTCGTGGTCTTCGCCGGCCTGCTCGAGCAATTCTCCGGCCAGGTGAACAACATCGCCGGGATCGTGAACAGCGTGCAGCAGTCGCTCATCGGGGCGCGCCGCGTCTTCGAGATCCTCGACGCGCCGATCGAGGTGCAGAGCGCCCCGCAGGCCGTGCGCCGTGCGCGGCTCGAGGGCGCGGTGCGGTTCGACCACGTGGCTTTTTCCTACAGCGGCATCGACCCGGTCCTGCGCGACCTCAATCTCGAGGTGAAACCCGGTCAGTGCGTTGCCATTTTGGGTGCGACCGGTGCTGGGAAGAGCGTGCTGATGAGCTTGATTCCGCGCTTCTACGACCCCACCGGCGGCTGCGTGCTGATTGACGGGATCGACGCCCGCCGGCTGCATCTCGACGATCTGCGCCGCAACATTGGCCTCGTGTTTCAGGAGAGCTTCCTGTTCTCCAACACCGTCGCCGCCAACATCGCCTTTGGTCACCCCGACGCCACGCCCCAGCAGATCGAGAAAGCCGCGCGTGTCGCCGCGGCACACGACTTCATCATGCAGTTGCCGAAAGGCTACGACACCGTGCTGGGTGAAAGCGGCAGCAGTCTCTCCGGCGGGCAGCGCCAGCGGCTCGCCATCGCGCGCGCCGTGCTGCTCGAGCCCGCCATTCTCCTGCTCGATGACCCGACGGCGGCAATCGACAGCGAGACCGAGCACGAGATTTTCGAGGCGCTCGACCGTGCGATCGCGGGCCGCACGACGTTCATTGTCGCACACCGCCTCAGCACGCTGCGCCGCGCCGATTTCATCATCGTGATGGAGAACGGCCGTATCGTGCAGCAGGGCCGGCACGAGCAGCTCATGCAGCTCCCGGGGCCCTACCGGCGGGTGGCGAATCTTCAACTGGTTGACGGGCGCGAACTGCAATTGGAAAGACCCGCCGCGGAGGGCGCGTCATGAAATCTGCGAATGCCAGCCGCAGCCTGACCCTCGTGCAGCGCCCGCGCGACGACGAGGACGAGGAGCAGTTCAAGCCGCTCGAGTGGGGGCTTATCCGCCGGCTCTTCGGCTACACGCGGGCCGTCGCTGCCAAGCGCAATCGGCTTATAGCTCTGACGATCGTCCGCTCTGCGCAGTTGCCGGCGCTAATCTGGCTGTCAGCGGTGATCATCACCGGTCCGATCACCCATCGCGACCTGGCGGGCATCGCGCTGGGCGTGGCGGGTTATGCACTCCTCGCGCTCACGACGGACGGGCTGTTCCATTTCCGCCAACGTTACGCGCTCGAGATCGGCGAGGCGGTGGTGAACCAGATTCGCTCCGAAATCTTCGCGCGGGTGCAGCGGATGCCGATGAGTTTCTTCCACCGCGTGAAACTCGGCCGGATCATCAGCCGCGTGACGAGCGACGTGGAGTCACTGCGCGTGGGTATCCAGGATGTGCTGTTCGTGACCGTAATCCAGTTCGGGCAGATGGTTTTCGCGGCGGCTGTGATGGCGCAATGCGACTGGGTGATGTTCCTCGTCGTGGTCGTGATGGCGCCGGTGCTGTGGCTGATCAACAACCGCTTTCGCATGCAGCTCAGCCGGCTTTCGCGCTCAGCCAGCGAGAGTTTTAGCCGCGTGACGGCCACGTTGGCAGAGTCGGTCAGCGGTATGCGCGTGACGCAGGGCTTTGTGCGGCAGGAGACGAACCTCGGCCTCTTCCGCAGCCTCCTCGCGGACCATTCGCGCTACAATATCGCGCTGGCGCGCACCTCGGCCATCCTTACGCCGCTGCTGGAGCTAAACAGCCAGTTCTTCATCGCAATGCTGCTCATGCTAGGCGGTTGGCGGGTGTTTCACGGCGACATGTCGGTCGGCGGGCTCATCACCTTCTTCCTGCTCGCGAACCAGTTCTTCTCCCCGATCGCCACGATCGGCACGCAATACAACCAGGCGCTCATCGCGATGGCCGGTGCCGAGCGGGTGTTCCGCCTGATAGATGTGGAGCCGGACTGGGAGGACGATCCGGCGGCGGCCCCGCTGCCGGTCGTGCCGGGCACGGGCGTGAGGGTGGAATTTCGCAGTGTGCACTTTGGCTACGATCCCGCGCGATTGGTGCTGCACGACGTAAACTTCGCGGCCGAACCTGGACAGACTGTTGCGCTCGTCGGCCACACTGGCAGCGGTAAGAGCTCGATCATCAACCTTGTCGCCAAATTTTACCTGCCGACGCGTGGCGAGCTGCTGATCGACGGCCGCGAGATCCGCACGATCACCAGTCACTCGCTCCACCGCCAGATGGGCATGGTGCAGCAGCAAAATTTTCTCTTCAGCGGCACGGTGCTCGAAAACATCCGCCTGAGCAAACCCGAGGCGAGCGACGCGGAAATCCGCGACGCTGCGCGGCGGCTCGACTGCCTCGATCTGCTCGAGGCGCTGCCGAAGGGGTTGCTCACCGAGGTAGGCGAACGCGGCGCGGGCCTCTCGGTCGGCCAGCGCCAGCTCATCTGCTTCACGCGCGCGCTGCTGGCCGATCCGCGGCTCGTCATTCTCGACGAGGCGACGAGCTCGATCGACGCGCTCACGGAGGCGCGGCTGCAAAAGGCGCTGGTCGAGCTGCTGCGCGGTCGCACGAGCTTCATCGTGGCGCACCGGCTCAGCACCATCCGGCACGCGGATCTCGTGCTCGTGCTCGACCAAGGGTGTATCATCGAACGCGGCACACATGCCGGATTGCTCGCGCAGCAGGGGCATTATGCGGCGCTTTATGAGCAGTTCGTGCAAGTGGACGAGCGGGCGTGAATTGTCCGGCCGGAGAGGCACCGAAAAGATTCTCCTAGGCAAACACATGTTTTTCCCTCTATAAAGGCGATGCTTTCGAGGGAAAGCGCCCAAACCAAAAATCATACTATGGCTAAAAAACCTGCTCGTAAACCAAACGCCGCGTTCATGAAACCGGTCACGCCTGACGCCACGCTCGCCGCGGTGGTGGGCTCGACCCCGTTGCCCCGCACGGAGCTGACCAAAAAGCTCTGGGCTTACATCAAGAAAAATGGTCTCCAAGACAAGAAGGTGAAGACCAACATCAATGCCGACGACAAGCTCAAGGCCGTCTTCGGTGGCAAAAAGACCGTGTCGATGTTCGAGATGACCAAGCTCGTCTCGGGCCACGTTGCCTAAGCCTCCAGCTAGTTTTTCACACCACCGCCGGGAGTTCGCTCCCGGCGGTTTTTTTGCGCCCCAACATCGGAACCGGCACGGCGAGGAAAAGGCTTGACGTAGTATCTAAATGATATCACAAAGATATCCAAACTCCCTGTAAAACCATGAATACAACTATTACAAATTTCCAGTCATCCAATCAGGAACGGCCAGCCCGCGCCGCCAACGGCTGGGCCGGCCTCCTCATCGACATTATTCTCTACGTTGGTGGCCTGTTACTAATCGGTGCCGCTGCCAACGGTCATCAGGGCTTGCTCGGGGTATTTGCGGTCGGCGTGCTCATTGCCGCGGTGGCCCTGTCGTGCGGTTTCTTTACGCTGCAGCCCAACGAGGCGGTCGTGCTGGTGCTCTTCGGCGCCTACAAGGGCACGGTCCGCGACAGCGGCTTATTCGTCACCAATCCCTTCAATAAACGGATCCGAATTTCGCTCCGCATCCGCAATTTCAACAGCGATAAAATCAAGGTGAACGAGAAGCGCGGCAACCCGATTGAGATCGCCGCGGTGGTTGTCTGGCGGGTGCAGGACACCGCGCAGGCGTGCTTTGACGTAGACAGCTACGAAAATTATGTGCGCGTCCAGAGCGAGTCGGCCATCCGTCACGTGGCCAGCAGCTATGCCTACGACGACGGCGAGCCGGACGAAATCACCCTGCGCGGCGGCAGCGACGACGTGTCGGCCGCGCTGACCCGCGAGTTGCAGGCGCGCCTGATCAAGGCCGGCGTGCAGGTCGACGAAGCGCGGCTGACGCATCTCGCCTATGCGCCGGAGATCGCCCAGGCGATGCTCCGCCGCCAACAGGCGGAGGCCGTGATCGCGGCGCGCCAGAAGATCGTCCACGGCGCTGTCAGCATGGTGGAAATGGCGCTGAACGAACTCTCGGCTAAAAAGGTCGTCGTGCTCGACGAGGAGCGCAAGGCCGCGATGGTCTCCAACCTGCTCGTCGTGCTCTGTGGCGAGAGCGAGGCGCACCCGGTCATCAACACGGGCACGCTATACAACTGACCGTGGCTAATCCCTTTAAACCGCGGGGCGGCCTGATCCTCATCCCACTGCCCGCCCGCCGCAATCTAGAGCCGGTGGAGTTTGCGGCCCCGCTCGGTGGGCGCGTGCGGTTTGGCACTTGGCTGGCCTTCGCGATCATGGGTGCAGTAATCGTAGTGGATGTTGTCCTCGTGATCAGCCATCACATGCCGTGGCACCAGACATGGATGATGCCGCTCGCTCCGGTGGCAGGACTCGGCGTGGTTACAGCCGTTTTCCTGTTTTCGCAGGTGCGCGGTTACCGGTTGGTCGAACAAGAACTGCTGGTGATGCGCCGGGGCCGGGTGAATCGTTTCCCGCTCGACGGACTTCGGAGCGTCGCGGTGGATCCTGAGGCAATGAAGTTCTCGTTAAAAATTCTCGGTAACGACGGGCTGGGGGCAATCGTAGGCAGATACCGCAATCTGCGCCTAGGCGGCTACCGGGCACTGGTCACGGACCGTGGGCGCGCGGTCGTGCTGCGGTGGAGCGATCGGTGCCTCGTGGTTTCGCCCGAGCATCCCGCGGAGTTTGCCGAGGCGGTCCGCGTTCGCGTCGGCCTTCAAAGCTGAATCATGGCCGACGAGCGCAAGTCATTTCTCCTTCGCGTCGATCCCGAACTATGGGCCGAACTCGAGGCCTGGGCTGGCGACGAGCTGAGAAGTGTGAATGGCCAAGTGGAATACCTCCTTCGTCAGGCGGTGAAAAAGCGCAAGAAAGCCGCCACCAGTGCAGGCGATAATTCCGGTCCCGCCGCCAAACCCTGAATTTGCCATGAACCGTTTCTTCCGTTGCCTACTCCCGCTGTTTTTCACGGTGCTATGCGCCGCCAAGCCTCCCGCCGATGTGCAGGCCAGGCTCGACGCATTTAACCGGGTCCAGTCGGGTGGTGTCGCTCTTGTCTGGGTAGACGCCGATGGTGCCGCGTTTTTCACCACGGGCAAGTTTGCCGCAGATGATGCCCGCCCGATCACACCCGATACACAGTTCGAGCTCGGCTCGGTGACCAAAGTCTTCACTGCGCTCCTACTCGCGGAGAGCGAGCGACTCGGCAAAGTCAGCCGCGGTGATTCGGCGGCGAGATACTTGCTCCCGGCCGGCGATCCCGCGCAAGACGCGTTGGCTAAGATCACGCTGCTTTCGCTCACGACGCACACGTCGGGGCTGCCGCGTTTGCCTGGCAATATCGGCGCTGCGCCCGACGCGAATCCCAATCCCTACGCGGCCTACGACCGCGTGGCCTTGGTCGCTGCGCTCCGCACGCACGGCCCGGTGGCGCCGGTGGGCCGCGCGTTCGCCTACTCGAATTTTGGCGCATCGGTTCTGGGCGAAGCGCTGGCCGCCGCATGGGGCGTGGAATACGCCGATGCGCTGGCGGCGCATGTGCTCGGCCCGCTCGGCCTGAAGGCGACTTCGCTTGGCATGACCGGCGCGCCGGCCTCCGCGGATCTGGCTCCGGCGCACTCCGCCGGTCGGCGGGTGCCGAACTGGACGTTTCAAGCCTGCGCCCCCGCCGGGGCGCTCCGCAGCACGGCGCGCGACATGGCGGTTTTCCTCGGCGCAGTTCTCGGGCGCAGCGGCACTCCGTTGCGCGCCGCGATCGATGCCACCCTGCAGCCGCAGCGCACAGCGGAGGAATTGGGGGGCCGGATCGGGCTCGGTTGGTTTCTCGACGACGAAGCTGGCAGACAGATCGCGTGGCATAATGGCGCGACGGCGGGAAGCCACGCGTTCATGGCGATTGATCGGAAATCGGGCCACGGCGTTGCGATTCTGTCCAACAACGATGTCGCGAGTGAAGCGCTGGGTTTCTCCCTGCTTGGCGCGCGCCCGCCGCGGCCGGCTCCGACAGCAGTGAAAAATGCCGCCGACTATCTTGGGAGCTACCATCTGACGCCGGGCTTCGCTATCGACATTCGCGAGCGTCGCGGTGCGCTCGTCGGGCAGTGCACGGGCCAGCCGCCATTTGCGATGCGCGAGATCGCGCCCGACCGGTTTGCGCTTGTGGGCGTGCCGGCGGAAATCTCTTTCGAGCGTGGCGCCGACGGCCGCGTCGCGGCGCTGGTTCTGCACCAGAACGGCCGCGACCAGCGGGCGCCGCGTGGAGCGTTGCCACCGCCACCCAAAGAAGTCGCGTTGCGGCCGGAGCAGTTGACGGAATACCCCGGAACTTATCCGATCGCGCCCACTTTCGTCCTGACCGTGACGCAGGAAGGCGTCGGGCTCTTCGTGCAGGCGACGGGTCAGGCAAAGTTCCCGGTGTTTGCGTCGGCGAAAGACGAGTTTTTCTATAAGGTCGTCGAGGCGCGAATCACGTTTCAGCGCGGTGCAGACGGGAAAATCTCCGGCCTCACCCTGCACCAGAACGGCCGCGACCTGCCGGCGGCGCGGACCCGATAGAGCGCCGGGGCCGGCGCTGCCTTCGGAGTTGCGCGCGGGTGCCGGGCGCGTTTGTGTTCTTTCGCCTGTCCGGCGGCCCGATGACTTTGCCACTGAGAAATATTCACATCACCCTGGCGATCGCATTGATCGTGGCGGCCGGGCTGGCCGCCGGTTGGTGGGGCTTGCGGCGGGAGGAATCATTGATCCGGGCTGATCTGATCCTCGATGCCACTCACTGCTCGGTGGGCTTCGATCCGACCGAACTGCGATTGCTCGCTGGTGCAAGGGCCGACTTGAAAAGCGAGGTTTATACGCGGGTGAAGAACCGCCTGAGGCGTTTTCATAGAGTTGATCCAAGGATCAAGTTCATCTACATTTTCCGCCATCTTCCGGCCAAGAACAAAGTGATCTTTTTGGCGGATTCCGCCGATCCCGGGGCCAGCGATGAATCGTTGCCGGGCGATGACTATCCCGAGGCACCGCAGTCGCCCGGTTTGCAGTCCATCATCCTCGATGGCCAAGCCGTGACCGAAGGGCCGCTGCGCGACAGCTATGGGGTATGGGTGACCGGTTACACGCTGATCGGCCCCGTGCCGCCGCCGGGTGCGCCGCGCGACATTCTCGGTGTCGATATCGCGGCGGCCGACTGGAAACGCCAGATATGGACGGCGGCCGCGATCGCTTCCGTTTTGGTGTGGATGCTGCTCGGCTTGCCGCTGGCGTGGCTGATCACCTTGCGCCGCCTGTTGGAACAGCGCGAAGCCATCCGCAACCTCTCGGAGGCGATGGAGCAGAGCCACTCTGCCGTCATGATCACCGACCTCCATAGCTGCATCGAATACGCGAACGCGGGGCTGTGCCGCCAGACCGGCTACGCGCGCCGCGAGCTGCTGGGCCACGGCTGGCGCGAGTTTCTTGCCCCGGAGACTCCGCCTGAACTCATCGCGAGTTTGGTGACGACTGTGCGTGCCGGCCGGCCTTGGCACGGCGAATGGATGAACCGACGCAAGGACGGCACGATGTATCCTGTGCGGGGTGCGGTCTCGCCGGTGACCGGGCGCGCCGGCGAGCTGACGTGCTTTGTCGCGGTCTTCGAGGACATGACCGAGATCAAGCACACCGAGGCGATGCTGCGCGAAGCGAAGGAGCGGGCCGAGGCTGGCGACCGGGCCAAGGGCCATTTCCTCGCGACGATGAGCCACGAGGTGCGCACGCCGCTCAACGGCATCGTCGGTTTTACCAGTCTGCTGCTCGAGACGACGCTCACCCCCGACCAGCTCGAATACGTCGAGACAATCCGCACCAGCAGCGAGACGCTGATCCAGCTCACCGGCGACATTCTGGACTACGCGCGCATCGAGTCCGGCAAGCTCAAGCTCGAGCCGCAGTCTTGCCATGTCCGCGAGTGCATCGAGGACGCGCTTGACCTGATTGCGGGCAAGGCGGCGGCGCGCAACCTCGAGTTGCTACATTGGGTGGACGACTCGGTGCCGCCGGTCGTGCTGGTTGATGCCGCTCGCCTCCGGCAGGTGCTGGTCAACCTCATCAACAACGCCGTCAAGTTCACCAATGGTGGCGAAATCGAGGTGCACGCGCGGGCCGAGAAGGTTCCCGCGATGGCCGAAGCCCCCGAGGGCTGGCTACTGACCTTCACCGTGCGCGACACGGGTATCGGCATCGCCCCGGAAGATCACACGCGGCTGTTCAAACCCTTCAGCCAGCTGGATGGCACTTCGACGCGGCGCTACGGCGGCACCGGACTCGGCCTTGCCATCTCCAAGAACATTGTCGAACTGATGGGCGGCAGTATTACCTTCGCGAGCGAGCCCGGACGCGGCACGACGTTCACCTTCACGATCCGCACCGAAGCCTCCGGACCGCTGGCCGATTCGGGTCCGCCCTTTGTCCCGTTGCCGCCGTTTCGCCTCGCCGTGGCGGCCCCGGCGGGACCGTTGCGCGCCGAACTTGCAAAACTTGGGGTGCGCTTTGGCGCGCAGGTGGTGGAAACCACGCCCGCTACACTTTCGGCTGCCCCGGATTGGGACGTGGCGGTGATGGTGGTCGACGAGGCGCTCGTGGCCGAACTGGCAGTGCTGCCCGAGGCCCGGCCGGGATTGCCCGCCGAGAGAATCATCGGAGTGGTGCCGCTATCGCTGCCCACGGCGCAACGCGCGGCCTTGCGACCGCATTTTCGTCTGCTGCTCAGTAAACCCGTGCACCACGAAACACTGCGCGACCTGCTGACGGGCGCTCCGAGTGAGGCAGCCGCCGCACCGGGTCAAGCCGCGCTCAACCTGCGGGTGTTGCTCGTGGAGGACAATCGCGTCAATCAGCGCCTGATTCAGAAAGTGTTGGGCAACCTGGGCTGCCAGACGGCACTGGCCGAAAACGGCCGCGTCGGCTTGGAGGAACTCGTCCGCGCCCGGCACGACGTGGTGTTGATGGACCTGCACATGCCGGAGATGGACGGGCTGACTTCCATCGCGCAGATTCGCTCCGGCGCCGCGGGCGCGGAAGCTCGCGAATGCTGGATCATAGCGCTCACGGCCGATGCACGCACGGAGCAGCGCTCGCTCGTTCTCGAGGCCGGGGCCAACGACTATCTGACGAAGCCGGTGCTGCTGCCCGACCTCACCGCGGCGCTACGGCGTTTCATCAGCACCCGCCGCGGCTGAACGGTCGCAGGGATATTTCAGTAACCCAGCTCGTGCGGCAATTCGCTTGGCGGCGCGCGACGGACGCGACACGCTCAGCGGCTTTTCCCGATGTCCACCCCATCGCCCAACCCCCAACGCACCCAGGCCCTCGCAATGCTCGTGCTCGCGAACCTGTTTTGGGGCGTCAGCTTTCCGCTGATAAAAGCGCTCACCGGGGTGCATGAACGCGTGTTGCCCGGCAGCAGCTCTTGGTTCATCACCGCCAGCGCGATCTTTCCGCGATTCGTGCTCGGTGCCTTCGCAGTGGGAGCGCTGTGCTTCGGCGCGCTGCGCACGCTCACCCGCAGCGAGGTCCGGCAGGGCGTGGGCCTCGGGTTGTTCGCGCTGACAGGCATGGTTTTTCAGAACGACGGCCTGCAGTTCACCTCGGCGTCCACCTCCGCGTTTCTCACCCAGCTTTACGCGATCATGATCCCGGTGTTTCTGGCGGTGCGGGCGCGTCGTCTGCCGCCGTGGACGGTTTGGGTTAGCAGCGCGCTCGTGCTGGCGGGTGTGGCCGTCCTCGCGCGGCTCGACTGGCGTGACCTGCGGCTCGGGCGTGGCGAATTGGAGACGTTGGTGTGCTCGGTGTTTTTCATGGGCCACATCCTGTGGCTCGGGCGGACGGAGTTTATCAGCAACCGTGCGCTGCCGGTGACGGTTGTGATGTTCGGTGTCGAGGCCGTCGCCGGGCTGGGGATGGCGCTGTTCACCGCCCCGCACGTGGCGGACGTGTTAGTGCCGTGGACGTCGGTGCCGTGGCTGGGTTTCACGGCGGCGCTGACGCTGTTCTGCACCATCGGCTCGTTCACACTGATGAATAAGTGGCAGCCGAAAATCACCTCGACGGAGGCAGGGCTGATTTACTGTGTCGAGCCGGTGTTTGTATCGGTGATGGCGCTGTTTTTGCCAGCGCGGTTTTCGTCGTGGGGCGGGTTTAACTACCCGAACGAGGTGGCAACGGCGAACCTGCTGCTCGGCGGCGGCCTCATCACCGCGGCCAACATTTTGATCCAATTGCGCCCGCTCCCGCGAGCAACCGCGTGAATGCGGCCAGACCGGCCGCGCCGGCGGCGCGGCGGCATTGGTGGGCCGTCGGAATGCTCCTGCTGGCCACGGCCGCAGGGGCGATGGGTTTTGTTTTCGGCAAGGCTTCGCTCCTGATGCAGGGAGCGCTGGCGCCGGGCGAATCGACGTGGTTCCTCTCGGCGCAAAACATGACACCGCGTTTCGCGATCGGCGTGCTCCTGCTGGTGGCTCTGCATGGTGCGGGTGTGCTGCGGCTGACGGCACGCGAGTGGACACAGGGGATGTTTATGGCGGTCTGCTCGTTTGTCGGAACGATGCTGCAGACCGACGGCCTGCAATGCACAACGGCATCGGTCACCGCGTTCGTCACGCAGTTCTATGTCGTCCTCATTCCGCTGTGGGCGGCACTGGCGCACCGCCGGCTGCCCGGCTGGCCGGTGTTCACGGCGGGCCTGCTCGTGCTGGTGGGAGTGGCGGTGCTGGCACATCTGGACTGGCGGACTTTTCGCCTCGGCCGCGGGGAAGCTGAAATACTGGCGGCGGCGGTTTTCTTTTCGCTGCTGGTCTTTGGGCTGACGTGGGACGGCTGGGCGAACAATCGGCCCGAGCGCGCCGTGGCGGGGATGTTTGCAGTGGAAATCTTGCTGTTCGCCGCGCTGGCATTCGCGCTCCATCGCGGCCCGGAGAGTCTCGTCGCGCCGCTGCTCTCGCCGGTCTGGTTTGTGCTCTTGGCGGGGGTGGCGGTGTTCAGCACCACGGGACCGTTCATCGTGATGAGCCGCTGGCAACGCTTTGTCGGCGCGTCGGAGGCGGGCCTGATCTACAGCCTCGCGCCAGTGTTTTCCGCCTTGAGCGGGCTGTGCCTGCCGGATCTGCTCGCCGGCTTCTGTGGCATCGCCTACGCAAATGAAACCGCATCGCTTTCGCTCGTGACCGGCGGGCTTTTGATTCTCGCGGCCAACGCGCTCGTGCAGTTCCGGCCGGCGTTCAGCTAACGTGGCTCCGCCGGATCGACGCCACCGCGCGCAACGTGACCGCGCCGAGCACCACCACGCCGCCCACGAGGGCGAGTCCGGCTGGTTTTTCACCGACGAGCAGGAGCACCCACACGGGGTTGAGAATCGGCTCGATCACCGGGATCAGCACGGCCTCAAGCGCGGTGACGTGCCGGATCGCTCGAGCGTAGAGGTGATAAGACATGCCGAGTTGCACCGTGCCGAGCAGCCCGAGCGCGATCCAACCCGTGGCGGGCAGCATCGGCGCCGCCACGATCGCAGGCAGCCCGATCACGAACGCGAGCAGGTTGCCCAGTATGATGGACTCGACCGCCGACGTGTCCTTCTGCCGACGCATGAGGAGGGCCATTGCGGCGAAACTCACGCCGCTGGCGACGCCGATGAGGTTGCCCAGGAAACCCGTGAGTTGCAGTCCGGCGGACCAGAAGAAAAGCACCATGCCGACAAACGTCGCCGCGATGGCCAGCCAGTCGGCGCGGGAGGCCCGCTCGCCGAGAAACCATGCGCCCAGCAGCGCGACCCACACGGGTGCGGTATATTGGAGCAAAATGGCGTTGGCCGCGGTGGTGAGCTTATTGGCGGCGACGAAAGTGATTGTCGTCGCCGCGTAGGCGACAGCGGCGCCGAGTTGCACAGGCGACAAATGAAACCGGTGGTTGCGTGTCGTTGCGAAGAGGAAGATCGCGGCGAGCAGTCCGCGCCCGCCTGCGATCGCGAGCGGTGGCCAAGGGACTTCCTTGATGAGCACGCCGCCGAGACTCCACAACAAGGCGGCGAACAGCAGTTGGCCGATGGCGCGGGTGTGCTCGGAAGTTTTCACGTGCGGTCTGGCATGGCGAAGCGTTCAACGGCACGCACGCCGAAAAGCGCCGCGCCTTCCAGCGGACCGTCAGTAGCACCCGTGTAGCTCTACCATTTCGCGCAGGAGCGTCACGTGCGCCGCGGGTGTGCCGGGGGCGATGGCGCAGGCCGTGCTCAGGATGAACCCCGGCGCGGTCATGCCGATTTCGAGCCGTCGGCGCACGTCGGTGCGGATTTGCTCGGGCGTGCCGTTGAGAAGGACATGCACAGGATCAATGTTACCCTTGATGAAGGCGCGGTGGCCGATGCGCCGCACGGCGTCGGCCAACTCCACATTGCCCAGCGGCGGCGGATCGAGGCACTCGATGCCGTTGAAGCCGGTGTCGATGATCAGTTCCAGCCGGTCGCCGATGGACCCGCAGGTGTGGCAATAGCTCGGCACACCGCCTTCGCGACACGTGCGCGTCAACACGGCCTGCGCCGGCGCCACCAGATCGCGATAGAGGGCGGGCGAGATGAAACTCTGCCCAGCCCACGGCGCCGAGACGTTGATCGCGTCGGCGCCAGCGGCGATTTGCTCCCGGACGTGGCTGGCAACGGCGCGGGCGAACTTTGCCAGCAGCTCGCGGCTCTTCTCCGGTTCGGTGAGCAGCGCGATCATTGCTCCGTCCGCGCCGAGCAGGTCGATCAAATAGTCCTCGGGCGAGTAGGCCGCGCCGTGCAGGGAAACGTCAGGGCCGATAATTGCACGCGCCTGCTGCAACTCTGCGACGCGCCCAGTGGCTCCGTTGGCCAGCCACATGCGGAGGCGTGTAGAGGGAGGATGATATCTCAGGCGCTCGTCAATCGCGAGCGGATCGATCGTGTCAAGTTCCCGCTCGGGCGCCACGGCGTGCGTGTAGCGCGGCAGGTCGTTGCGGCAGTAGACGCAGAAGTCTCCATTCTTAGAATAGACGATCGGTCCCTCGGGGTTTGCGCGGTCGATGCGCTGCACGGTGGTTTCGTCGAGCGGCGCGGCGCCGACGGCTGGAATAAGCACGCCGTCAAAGCCAAAGCGCCTTCCGATCTCGCAAAAGCCGCGCGCCAGCGTGCCGTCGTGGTTGTGCCAGACATCGATCGGGTCCAGCTCTGGCATCTGCCGCAGCACAAAACCCAGCGAAGGCTGGCACATCACCGGCACGCGGTCCGGTTTTTCCAGTCGCATGGCGGCGGCGATGCGCGAGCGCGAAGTGTGCATGGTGGTTTGGATGGGCGTCGTCGTCGAATATTCGGACACATTTACGCCGGTTGTCCACTTAGGGTTTGTCGCGGCGCACCGAGCGGCGTAGCCAACCCTTGTCCGCTCATTCTTTTTCCCTCCGCCAACATGCATGCTCCCCGCGATCCCGCCGTCGATCTGCTGCCCCGCACCCTCAACCGCACCGTGTCGCTCGCGCGCGGTGCTACCATTATCCATCCGGCCGGCCCTGAGTGGCGCTTGCTTGCGGAAAAAATTGCTGCCGCGCTCGTAGCCCGCGGTGCCGGAGCACCGGAGTTGGCCGCCGACACCGACCTGATGCCCGCGCGCAGCACGCCGCTGCCCACGTCCTACCGCGCCCGACCGCTCATTTTTCTTGGCAGCCTCAACACCAACCGGGCCCTCATGCCGCTCTACGCGGATTACTGGTGCTCGACGGATGCAACCTACCCGGGCGGCGACGGCTACGACCTGCGCACGCTCGTCAATCCCTACGGCACCGGGTCCAACGCCATTCTCGCCGGCGGCAGTTCGCTCCGCGGCATTGAGCGCGCGGTCGAGCGCCTGCTGGCCGCGCTTGCGCGGGCGGACGCGAGCGTGACGCTCCCGTTCCTCTTCGAGGTGGAGATCGAACCCGCGCTCGCGGCCAACCTTGCCGCGTGGCCCTTCACGCCGCTGTTCGACACCTCGGAGATGCAGGCGTCGCGTAACCGCGCCCTACAGTTCTACACCGAGCCGATCCGCGTCATCGGCGCCTACACGCTTATGTGGTCATGGACGGCCGATGCCCGCTACGCCCTCGTCGCCTGTGACAGCCTGCGCGCGCTCAACGAGCGGATGACCGACGGTTACGGCGACTGGCATTACCTCGCCGAGCGCTTCTTACGCGCGGTGCCACTGCTCGCCGCGGGCGGCTTTCTAAGCGACGAGGACATTAGCCGCACCGACCGCCGGTTGCTGCTCACCGCGCTCGCGAATCAGGACGAGTGGTGGCGCTGTCGCGAGGGCCGGCCGCCGCTTGGCCACCGCCACCAAGGCAAGGGCACCTACGAGTTTCTCCTTCTCGCCCGCTATCTCCGCGATCAGGCGCACCCGACGCCCGCCCTGCGCGCTCTCTGTGACCAATGGATGGCCGAGTGCTGCTCGTTCCTCGACACGCTCGCCCTCGCGCGTCTCGACGACCAGGATGACGAGAGCTGTTTCAATAACCTTGCCACGCTTTACCGCTATGCGCTCGGGCAGGAACGTCACGAATTCTTCACCAACGGCAGCGCCCGTCTCGTGGCGGAGCGCGCGTTGGCCTTGCACGATAACAACGGCGCAGGTTCCGGTCAGGGCGGATACGGCGAAAGCCAGGGTTTGTATCTACAGCAGGAGGCGACCGTGCAGACCGCGTGCAGCGCGTTTTACTATGGCGATGGCGAGTTGAAATGGATTCTGCACAAGCTACCCAACCTCGCGGTGGCGCAGCGCTATTCCTTCCTGCATTTCACTCAGGTCTTCCTCCAGAAATTCGACACGGGCCCCGAACTCGCGCCGGTGCCCCCAGCGGCCGAGCGTGGGGTGCACATCCTGCCGGCACTGGATCACCAAATCGCCATCAGCAACAACCCCCCCGAGCACATCGAACCGCGCGGCCACCTCGTCAATGCGATCGAAACGTGGCAACTCCCCGAGGCCATCGGCCTCAACCGCCTACCGCAGGAGCGCGGCTTCGACAAGATCGTCCTGCGCGGCGGCTACGAACGGTGCGACCCATATCTCGTTGTGCAGGGCTACCAGGGCGGCTTCCGCTGGCAGGGCCACATGCAGGCGGCGAACTGCATCGTGCGTTTCTTCCAGCACGGCCACGTCTTCCTCGTCCAAAACACCTCGCGCCACTCCTACCACGACAAGAACGGTCTATTTATTAGCGACGGCGCCAACAACACCACGCTGCCGCCGATCGCTGAGCGGGTCTCCACCGCGGACTTTCCCGCGCTGGCGCTCACTGTCACGCGGCTGCCCGACTATCATCACACGAATTGGACCCGGCATATCTTTTGGTCGAAAACCGGCGGTCACGTCTTCGTCGTGATTGACCGCGTGGCTTTCGAGGCCGACGGCGACTATTCGCTCACCTGCACGTGGCGCACTCCCGGCTACGCCGAGCTGCACGGCCGCCGCTGGCAGAGCGATCAGGGCCGGCACCGTTTCACGCTCGTAGCCGGCACGAATGTCGCCTCCACCTGCGAAGAGGAGACCGACCAGGGCGCGTGCGCGCCGTTTGTGCTCCGCCAGCGTCGTGCCGGCAGTCATCGCGCCGGCGACGAAGGCTCGTTTCAAAATCTCTTCTACGCCCGCGCCCAAGGTGACGCGGAGACGCTCGACCTGCAGCGCCTCGACGAGCGCAGTGCGCTCGTGCTCCGTAACGGCACCGCTGCCGCCTGGTGCGCCGCTGCGCTTACCACCGACACCGCGTGGCTCCCCGGCGCGCGCGCCATCGCTCAGAGCGCGTGGGCCGACGCCAGCTCGCTCGCACTGGCGGGCGCGACATTGCTCGCGCTCCCATCGTTCGAGATTCACAGCGCGATCGCCATCAACGTGCGCCTCGTTTTCGCCGCCGGCACGGCCACGCTTCAAGTCGACGCTCCCGGCGCGACGAGCGCGTGCGTGACGGTCGCTTCTGGCGGTGCGGCGCGTGAGATCACGCTGACCGGCCCCGTCACGATACCGCTTCCGGCGGGGGCCACTCTCGCGGCTTCCGTCAGTGGGTGGCTGGGTACGTTGCATCCCGTGCTGACCGCGCCGGCGGCGCGGGCGACCGTGCCCGACCGCGGCTGGCGCAGCCTGTGGACGAACGACAGCGGTTCGCGCGTGCCGGAGCGCGTGCGCAACGTCTGCATCACGTCCGATCCGCTGCCCATCGACGGCGCACCCGACCAGATGCTCGATCCCGTGCTGCCCGACGGCTACTCGCGGGAGATGTGGACGCAGTGGCCCAAGGCCGACCACTATTCGGTGTCGCTCAAGTTTCCCGCGGCCCGCCCGGTCAGAGCGCTTAATATCCTCGGCGACTGCATTGACGACCCGAGCCTGCGCACCTTCAACCCTCTCCCCGACGGCATCACCGTCGAGGTCGAAGCGGCCGGCGGCGCGCGCCGGGCGTGCCCCGTCAATCCCGGTCCCGACCGTCCCTACAAACGCTACCGTGACGCCGAGAACCGCCTCGAGACGCGCCATGTGCCCGTGGGTGAAAACGCCCGCGCGTTCGACGTGCGTTTTCCCGCGGCTTCCGATGGCCGTCCCTTCGTTGTTCACCGTCTCGAAGTGCTCAGCGATCGCCTGATCGCGCCAGCGGTCCAGCACTGGCATGCCAGCGACATCAACGCCGATGGCCACGTCGAAATCATCACGGTCAACGCCCTCAACGAACTCATCGTGCTCGACGCCGATGGCCGCGAACTCTGGCGCCGGGCCCTCCCGAATCCCGTCACGCACATCTCCAGCCAGTCGCTCGACGCCTCGGGCCCGCCAGTGCTCTGCGTCGGCCTGATTGGCGGTGACCTGCTCATCTGCAATTCGGACGGCACAACCCGGAAGCAACTGCAGCTCGCCGAGGAGTTTCGCAACCGGGGAGACAGTCTCTACGGCTGGTATAATGCCATCCACAACCTCGACGTCTGGCACCGCGGCGCCGACGGTCGCGGTTCGCTTGTCCTGGGCGGCTACGGCATCATTGTGTTTCTCGATGCCGACGGTCGCATCGTCGGCCACAGCTTCGTCGACGGCCCGTGGGCCTTCAATATCCTCGTCACGCCGGAAGACCGGCCCGACCCAGGCGACATCTATGTGCGCTGCGGCTGGAATCATGGCATCCTGTGTTACCAAGGGCATCCCGGGCCGGGACCGAGCGGCGCCGTGCACAGCTTCGGCGGGTTTATGCAGCCGATGTTTCGCGCGTTGCGCCGCGTGACGCCGTTTCTCAACGGCCGCTCGCTTGCCTTTGAATGGGCCGACCTCCCCTCGTGCCCCGACGGCGCGATCTTCGCCGCCACCGAGCTCGGCTGCGGCTTGCTCTCCTGCGCGCAGAAGGACTGGCGCTGGAAAATCGAAGGCGGCATGAGCCTCAACGCCGCCGGCCTCGGCCGCGTGGAAGGTCGCCCCGTCGGGCTCACCGGCGGCATGGACGGCTTCGTGACCGCCGTCGATCTCGACACCGGTCGCGTCATCCGCCACTGGCACGCGGGCGCGCCGGTGATCGGCGTTGCGGCCACGGCCAACGACGGCCTCGTCGTGGCGACACGCACCGGCGTGCGAACGCTCGACGCCGCGTGGCAACCGCAGGGCTCGCTCGCCCGCGCTTTGGTGCGCGCCCTGCCGCTCGGCGACGGCCGCCTTCTCGTCTGTCGCAACGACCACACCCTCGAACTCCTCAGCCCCTCCGATTCATGAGCCGCATCCTCACCATCGCCGCCGTCCAACTGTCCTCGGGCACCACCGGCTGCACCGACGCCGAAATCCAGTCCAATAATTTCGCCGCCGCCGAAATCTGGCTCGCGCGGGCTGGCGAGCGCGGTGCGACAATCGCCTGCCTCGGTGAGACCTTCAACACGATCGGCGTCGCCGTCACGCGAGAGAAAGCCCCGGCGCTGGTTCGCGGCGCGCTCGACGAGGCGTTGGCGCGATTCGCCCCCATCGCGCGCCGCCACCGGATGGCCATCATCGCGCCGGTGCTCGCGGTGATGGACGGTATAGTGCGCAACGTTGCCCTCGTCATCGACGGGGAGGGCCGGCGCGTGGGTCATTACTGCAAGGTCCACTGCATCGAGAACGAGAAAGCCTACGGTGTCGTGCCCGGCGACACCTGGCCCGTCTTCGATGTGGCGGGCGCCCGCATCGGCATCCAGATCTGCCACGACAACTCGTTTCCCGAAAGTGCACGCTGCCTCACGCTCAACGGTGCCGAAGTGATTTTTTGGCCGCACGTGATGGGTGGTTGGGGCGGCGAGTTTATGGACGTTCTCCTCCGCGCGCCGGCGATCCACAACGGCGTGCATCACGTGCCGGTGTGCTTCGGCTGTCCGCCGGAGCGGGCGTGGCGGCCCGGCATGCTCCTCGGTCGCAGCAGCATCATCGGTCCCGACGCGACGATCGTGGCCGACGCCGGCCGGCATCCGGGGATCGCACTGGCGCAGATCGACCTCGACGCACCGCGGATCGCAGCCTGTTTCACGCGCGACGGTGACTGGGTTTACGGCATCGACATGCGCAACGACCGCCGGCCCGACACTTACGCGCCGATCACACGGCCAGCTGAGCATCATGAGCCAATCCCCGCCGTGAAATCTGGCGGCGTGTGGGTCAATCCGTGAGTGCGCGCAGCGCGGGTTCACGGCAACAGCGGTCGAAACCAACACAGAGCCCCGGGCGGTTTCCATGCACGCAACCCGGCTCACTACGGCACTTGTTCTCGCGGCGCTGGCCACAACGGCGGCGGGCCGCGAAGACGTGATTCTGCTGCACGGGCTCGCGCGCACGGACCGGTCGATGGTGCCGATGGAGGAAGCCTTGATGGCCGCAGGATTCGCGGTGACGAACGTCCGCTATCCGTCGCGCTCGGCGGCATTCTGGTGCGCAGCTACCTCGCCCGTCACGCGGTGCCGGAGCTGGGCCGGGTGGTGATGCTCGGACCGCAGAATCGCGGCAGCGAGGTCGTTGACTGGCTGGATGGGTGGGCTGTATTCGGCTGGATCAACGGACCGGCGGGGCGCGAACTGGGGACGGCGGCGGACAGCGTGCCGAACCGACTCGGGTCGGCGCCGAGTGGCGTGGGGGTTATCGCCGGCGACCGCTCGATCAACTGGATCAACAGCTTGATGATTCCCGGGCCGGACGACGGCAAGGTGTCGATCGAGCGCACGAAGCTTGCCGGCATGGCCGATCACCTCGTGGTCCATGCGTCGCATCCGTTCCTGATGCGGAATCCAACTGTGATCCGGCAGACGATTCACTTCCTGCGGCAAGGAAAATTCGACCGGGCCGAAGCGGCGGCGGAGTGACGCCAGCGGGCACGCACCGCGGCGCGCAGTGTCAGTCGAACTTCGGCCACGCGGCGCCGGGGATCGGGCGCCACAGGATGTCGCGGTCGATGCGGGGCTTGTGGTGCCGGTATTTCTTCATGAGCCGAATTTTTTCGCGGAGCAGTTGCGGCAGATCCTCGCCGTAGAAGAACGTGTTGTTGCCGACGGCCGACAGCGCGCAGACTTCCACATCGGTCGTCTCGAGCAGTTCGGCGAGGCCGGCGGTGTTCGCGAGTTCGCGGTCGATCGCGGCTTGCAGCAGTTTTCCGTGTTTTTTCTTCGCGGCTGCGGTCGTGGCCTCAAGGTAGCCGTAGACGTGGGCGCACCACGCGCAGACCATGCGGAGCGAGCCGCACCAGTGCAGGTAGGCACGGGCGCGCTCGTGCAGGTCGTGAAACACGGCCCGCACGGCGGCGTCATCGGTGCTCTGGAGCTTGGCGAGGTGCGCGAGGAGTTTTTCGAGGCGCGGGAAAACATTGGCGTCGAAACCGTTGGCGACCGTCTCGCCCTGTTCGCGGGTGATGAGGTTGAAGAGCACGTCTTTGCCGAGATCGTTGATCCCGGGATTATTGTGCTGGAAGCAGCCGTGGCGCTCGTAGTAATCGCGTTCGGCCTGCGGAATCGCTTCGATGTCGGGCACGTAGGGGCGGTCCCAGGTGCGCTGCCAGCAGTAGCCGAAACCCGTGAATAGCCCGACTACGGGCTGCCAGCTCAGGGCTTCCTCGAACTGGTCCCAGCATTCGACGAGCGTGGCGGCGTGCGTGTCGCCGACGAGCCGGCGCGCGTAGGCCGCGAGCACTTCGGCGACGGGCGTTTCCGGGGAGAACTGGGCGGCGCGGAGTATTTCCAGGTTGGGCCAATAGGGCGTTTGCGTGGTGTTGCCCAAGCCGCCGAGCGCGCTGATGCGCTTGAGGCCGAGGTTGCGCATCGCGAGCATTTTTTGATGCAGCAGGCAGGGGAACGGGATGCCGAGCAGCGGCTCGTGGTTCATCACCGGGCCGGCGGAGTAGTGCAGCACGGGGTCGACACCTTTGGCGTGCGACTCCTCCAGCACCGTCTTTTCGGCGGCGTCGAGCGTGGGCTGCAATGCGCTGCCGGCGACGCCGCCCATGCCGGGGTAGCGCGCGTGTTCGTAGGGCAGGTGGTAGCCGCGCACGAGCAGCGAGGGCGCTTCCCAAGTGACGTGGTTGCCCATGCCGGCCTTGATGTAGTCCTGCTCGAGTTTGAACGGCTCGAGGCGGAGGATGACGTCGAAGTCGGGATTGATCTCGGCGGCGGCGGTCTGGAGGTTGCGCAGGTAGCGCGCGATGCTCTCGCCGGCGGCCTGCGCGATCTTCTCGTGGCTACGCCATTCGCGGATCATGTAGGGGCCGCCGTTTCGGCCGACGTAGAGCGAACCGGTGTGCTCGAAGCCCGCGCCGCTGTCGTTCGTCCACACCGACATGCAGGCGAGGTCCGGCACGGCCTTCATCAGGTTTTGCAGGGCGGCGCGATAGTGTTTCACCGTGACCGGGTGGTCCTGTGCGAGGCAGTAGCGCGGCAGGCGGGAGCGGAAGGGATGATCGACGCGGGCGCCGCGGAGCGTCGGGTAGCGTTGGAAGAAACGTTCGGGCAGCGTGCGCGGCTCGAACATGCACACGCTGGGTTTTAGGCCGTAGTTGCGGCCAAGGCCGGCGAGTTTCTTGAGGTTGTTGAGGTTGGCCTCGAGGTAGTGCGCGGGCCAGATGCCGCGGGTGAGCGGCGTGTCGACGAAGTGGTTGAACCCGGGACAGTAGGTGTAGAACTGCGGGTAGTATTCGGAGGCAACGGTGTCCTCGTAGGGCATGTGGGCCTGCAGGCCGTTGACTTCGACGTGCGTGAAACCGTGTTCGGCGAGCGTGGCCACGTATTGCTCGGGGTCGAACTTGCGCACGGAGCGCCAGTATTGCGTAAGGCAACTGTCCCAATGCGGGCGATGCCAGGGGAACGTCGCCTCGATCAGCAAGCCACGCTCAAGGCTGGCGCGGGCGGTATCGGTCAGGCCATTGGCGAGCAGGCGCACGGCGGCGTAGAGGAGCGCGGGCTCGTTGGCGGTGATTTCGCCGGTGCCGTCGCCGGGCAGGCGCAGCCAAAGCCACGCGCCCTCGGCGGGCGCACCTTTGACCTGAGCCCATTTGCGAGCGGCGAGCGCGACGTTGACACCCGGGCCGGGCCGGGCGCTGGCAGTGGCCGTCGCACCGGTCAGACGGGCGAGTTCGGCGGCGGCGGTCTTTTCGACCGGCTGGGGCCGGACCGGATGGGCCACGCGCCGAATGTTCAGGGAAAGGGTGGGGAGAGCGGAGGATTGCATGAGAGGATAGCCGACCCACCGAAAAGAGACTTTGGCGGAAAAACACAAGCGCGCGGCGCGCGCGGATGGTTTATTTACCAATGATCTCCGCCCGTTACCAGCAGCGATCCCGACGATCCTGATTGTTCGCCAAAATAGGCATGGCGAAGGACGGTCGTTTCGCTCAGCCTGTCCTCGTCTTTTTCCCCCATGACTCCGGAACGTCGCGCCGAACTGCTCTCTGTCTACCGTGATGGCCTCGTGAACGATGTGCTGCCCTTCTGGGTGCGGCACGGCTGGGACCGCGAGCACGGTGGCATCATCACCGGACTGGGCCGCGACGGCGAAATTATCGACGACGACAAGTCGGTCTGGTTCCAGGGCCGGACCGGCTGGATGTTTGCCACGGCCTATCGCACGGTCGAGCCGCGACCCGAATGGCGGGCGCTCGCGGAGTCCTGCATCGAGTTTCTTCGTCGCCACGCCTACGGGCCCGGCGGCAAGATGTATTTCTCCGTCACCCGCGACGGCCGGCCGCTGCGGATGCGCCGGTATGTTTACAGCGAGTGTTTTGCGGCGATCGCGTTTGCGGCCTACGCCGCCATTTCCGGCGAGGACCGTGCCGCGGCCGATGGCGTGCGGGCGTGGGAAACTTTTCTGCACCACATGTTCACGCCCGGCGTCATGCCGCCGAAGACCGAGCCGGAGGCACGGCCCATGCAGGGGCTGGCGCCGCGCATGATCACGATTGTGACGGCGCAGGAGCTGCGCGCGCGGCTCGGCGATGTGCGCGCCGGCGGCGCCACCTGCACTGAGTGGATTGACCGCGCCATCGGCGAGATCGAGCGCGATTTTCTGAAACCGGAGTTACAGGCGGTGATGGAGATCGTGGCGGCGGACGGTTCCGTGATCGACCACTTCGACGGCCGGCAGCTCAACCCCGGCCACGCTATCGAGGCGGCGTGGTTCATCCTGCACGAGGCAAAGCTCCGCGGCAACGACACGCGCCTGCGCCGCCTCGGGCTGACCATCCTCGACTGGATGTGGGCGCGCGGCTGGGATGCCGAGCACGGCGGCGTCCTCTACAACACCGATGTGCGCGGCCTTCCCGTGCAGGAATACTGGCACCACATGAAATTCTGGTGGCCGCACAACGAGGCGGTCATCGCCACGCTGCTGGCGTGGCAGCTTTCGGGCGACATGAAATACCTCGGGTGGCACCGGTTAGTGCACGACTGGGCCCACGCGCATTTCGCAGATCCGGGCCACGGCGAATGGTTCGGCTACCTCGACCGCGCCGGGCGGCCCACGTCGCTGCTGAAGGGTTGCATGTGGAAGGGGCCGTTTCACCTGCCCCGAATGCAGTGGTATTGCTGGCAGTTGCTCACGGAAACCCCCCAGGCCTGACTTGCCGAAATTTCATGAGGCTTGGCCTTGCCTCGGTGCGTGCGCCGGGTCACGCAGGAGGTCGACATGCGCGTTTTGCTCTACCCCGAATTTGACCGACTTGAAATCAGCGACGTGGTGCTCGCGCCGCTCGCCGCCGACGAGGTGAGGCTGCGCATCGCCGCGTGCGGCATCTGCGGCAGCGAACTCGAGTCGTTTAAAAACCGCAGCCCGCGCCGGCCGCCGCCGCTTGTGATGGGCCACGAGTTTTGCGGCACTGTCGCCGAGGTTGGATCCGGCGTGCACGACCAGCCAATCGGACGCCGCGTGGTGAGCAATTCGCTCGTGCCCTGCGGCCGCTGCGTGCGGTGCGAACGTGGCGACACGCACCTGTGCGCGCAGCGCCAGATTTTCGGCATGCACCGGCCGGGTGCGTTTGCCGAATACGTCAACGTCCCAGCGCGCTGCCTTATTCCGTCGCCGGAAAATCTCCCCGCCGAGGCCGCCGCGCTCGCCGAGCCGATGGCCAACGGGATTCACGTTGCCAAACTCACGCAGCACTTGCCTGCCGCTGCGGTGCTCGTGATTGGCGCCGGTCCGATCGGGCTGTTTTGCCAGCAGGCGCTGCAGGTGCTGCGTGGCTCGCGCGTGTTCGTCGCCGATCTCAGCCCCGAGAGGCTGGCGGTGGCAAAAAGACTTGGCGCAGTGCGCGTCATCAACCCGCATGAGGAGGATGTCGCCAGAATCATGCTCGCCGAGACCGGCGGCGAGGGCGCGGACCTCACGGTCGACGCGGTGGGTGGCGCGATCACAAAAAGAACTTCGCTCGACGCGCTGCGGCCCGGCGGCGCGAGCGTTTGGATCGGCCTGCACGAAAACTCGATCACCTTCGATTCCTACGGCATCACGCTGCTCGAGAAACAGGTGCTCGGCACTTACGCGGCGACGATCGGCGAGCTGCGCCAGGCGCTCGACCTCATGTCCTCCGGCAAGGTCGATGCGCTCTCGTGGGTGCAGCGCTTCCCGCTCGCCGATGGCGTCACGGCCTTCCAGCGTATGGTCGCGGCGCGCGGCAACGACATCAAGGCCGTCGTCTGCCCGTAAAATTTCACTCCAGCGCCCCATGATCACAAACCCCACCCGCCCCCCTGTCCCCGGACGTTTTCAAGGCAAAGTTGCCCTCGTGACAGGCGGCACTAACGGCATTGGCCACGCCATCGCGCTCGAGCTGCTGCGCGAGGGTGCGCAGGTCGCCGTGAGCGGTCTTCTGGCCGACGCTGATGAAGGCCGGCGCGCGTTTGCTGCCGCGGGCTTCGCGCCGCTTATCGTGGCGGGCGACATGGCCGAGGAGGCGTTTTGCCTCCGGCTCGTGGACGAGACGGTCGCGAAATTCGGTCGGCTCGACTGCCTGGTGAACAACGCCTTTTCGTTTATCGCGAAGGGCCTTGATGCGACGCGCGACGATTTTCTGTATTCGTTCAAGGTCGGACCGTTCGGCTTCGCGCTCATGATCCAGCTCGCGGCGGAGCACATGAAGAAGGTCGGCGGCGGCGCCGTCGTGAACGTTTCCAGCATCTCGTCGTGGGTCGCGCAGCCGAACCGGTGGACCTACAACACCGCCAAGGGCGCCGTCACGCAGCTCACGCGCTGCGCCGCGCTCGACCTCGCACCGCACAACATCCGCGTCAACAGCATCAGCCCCGGCTGGATCTGGACGCGCGAGGTGGACAAGGCCGCCGGCGGTGACCGCGCGAAGTGGGACCCGATCTGGGGGCAGTATCACATGCTCGCGCGCATGGGCCATCCCATCGAGATGGCCGGCCCGGCGCTTTTCCTGTTGAGCAAAGACGCCTCCTTCATCACCGGCACGGATCTGCCGGTGGACGGCGGCTACAACGGCATCGGCCCCGAGGGCCTCGGCCAGACGAGCAAGATCGCCGGCTCGCGCTGACGTTTTCCCCGCGCCACGCGCCCATCCTTTAATGACCAAACCACGGGTAGTTATCACAGACCACGGATTTCCCAATCTGCGCCACGAGGAGGATGTCCTTGCCGCGGCCGGCGCGGAACTCGTCGTCGCCCAATGCAAGACCGCGGACGCGGTCCTCGAAGCCACGCGTGACGCCGATGCGCTCCTCGTGCAGTGGGCACCCGTGCCCGCCGCGGTCGTCGCGGCGCTTACACGCTGCAAGATCATCGTCCGTTACGGCATCGGCTACGACAACGTCGATCTCGCCGCGGCCAAGGCCCGCGGCATCCCGGTCTGCAACGTGCCCGACTATGGCGTGCACGAGGTCGCCGAGCACGCGGTGTCGCTCGCCATCGCGTTGGCGCGCCAGCTCCCTCAGATTGATGCGCGGCTGAGGGCCGGCACTTGGAAGATCACGCCGGACCGTGCGATGCCCTCGTTGCGCGAGATGACGTTCGCGACGGCCGGCTTCGGCCGCATCGCCCGCTCGGCGCACACCATGATGCGCGGGTTCGGCGGCAAACGCATCGCCTACGACCCGTTCGTGCCAGCCGACCTCATGGCGACGGAGGGCGTGGAAAAGGTCGAACTCGACGACCTCTTCACCCGTGCCGACATCCTCTCGCTGCATCTGCCGCTGACGGCGGAGACGAAGCATTTCGTGAACGCCCCGCGGCTCACCGAGATGAAACACACCGCCATCGTCGTGAACACCGCGCGCGGCCCGCTCATCGACACGGTGGCGCTGGCCGCGGCGCTGACTGCCGGCACGGTGGCCGGTGCGGGCATTGACGTGTTCGAACAGGAGCCGCTGCCCGCCGAGCACCCGCTGCGCTCCGCCCCAGGCGCGCTACTCACCTCACACGTCGCTTGGTATAGCGAGAGCAGCATCCCGCGCCTCCAACGCCTCGCCGCCGAGGAAGTCGCCCGCGCTCTACGCGGCGCACCGTTGAAGAATCAGGTGAACAAGTAGCCGTCAGCCTTCCGGCAATCGAAAATCCAAACTCCCAAATCGAAAATCCTCATGCCCTCGTTCCCCCTCGTCGATACCCACCTCCACATTTGGAACCTCGACAGGCTGCGCTATCCGTGGCTCGCGGGCGCGCCGATGCTCAACAAAAACCACCTCATCGAGGACTACCGCCGCGCGTGCGGCCCGGTGCAGGTGGCGAAGATGGTGTTTCTCCAATGCGAGTGCGACTTCGCGCAGTTTCAGGAGGAGGCCGACTGGGTGACGGAGGTCGCGGCCACCGATCCGCGCATCCGCGGCATCGTGCCATGGGCGCCGTTGGAAAAAGGCGACGCCGCCGAGGCCGCCCTTGCGCGACTCGCGGCGAATCCGCTGATCAAGGGTATCCGGCGTATTATCCAGTTTGAAGCCGATCAGGAATTCTGTCTGAGGCCCGATTTCGTGCGCGGCGTGCAGCTCCTGCCGCGGCACGGGCTGAGCTTCGACCTCTGCATCAACCACCGTCAGCTCGCCAACACACTCAAGCTCGTGCGCCAGTGCCCGAACGTGAAGTTCATCATGGACCACATCGCGAAGCCCGACATCAAGGCCGGCCTGCTCGACCCGTGGCGTGCCGAGATGCGCGAACTCGCCACGTTGCCCAACGTATGGTGCAAGATGTCGGGCCTCGTGACGGAGGCGGATTTCCAAAAATGGACCCCCGCGGACCTCCGGCCCTATATCGACCACGTGATCGACTGCTTTGGTTTCGGTCGCGTGCTTTTCGGCGGCGACTGGCCGGTCGCGACGCAGGCGACCGACTACCCGCGCTGGGTCGCCACGCTGGACGACGCGCTCAAGGGCACCTCGCCCGACGAACTCCACCAGCTCTACGTCCGCAACGCCGAGGCGTTTTACCGGGTGTAGGCACTCACGGTCGCTGCCAGCTCACCACCGCGGGGATGCGCACGCGGTCGCCGAAGCCTAGCGCGATAAACCAGACGTCATCGCCCGGATTTACGGGGAAGAGCGCCGGGCGCGGCGCAGCGAGGGCGATCGCGCCATCTTTGCACGCGGTCACCGTGCCGAGCGGCAGAAAGCGCCGGTCGGTCAGCATCGTGCCGCGGTAGAGCGCGGAGAGATAAAGCGGGGTCTTTGTCGTGAGCTGGGCGGGCTCGGCGGTGGCGATGCGCGCTAGGCCCACGCGCAGGTCGTCCTTCGTTTCGAGCAGTAGTTCGCCGTCCTCGATGCGCGCGGAGCGGATCGTGAAGGCGTCGCGGTGAAAAGCGTTTTCCACGCAAAGTGTCCGGCCGACCAGCTTTGCCGGATCAACGGCCGGGGCGCGTGGGTCGAGTCGCACGCCGAGCATCGCCTTCTGCGGGTTCACGCTGCCGATCTCGCCGGTGAACGGCTTGGCGGCGAGCCACAGCGCGCCCATGCGCAGGTAGGTGCCGCCGCTAAAAAACACGCGGACGGGCCGGTTGTCGGCGTCGATGGTGACGACCGCCACTTCGGCGTCGGTCTCGACCGGATCAGCGCTGGGCAGCGCGACGCGCACGGCGCCGTCGGCACTGTGGACGATGAGTTCACGCACGCCACCGCGGGCGTCGGTTTCGCGGTAGACGACGACGGCGCGCGGCGTGCCGCCGCCTTCGACGGGCCGCAGGTCGACGCGGGCGACGAAAGACTGAATGTTGAACGGCTCGAGGACCGATACGAATGTGCTGGCGAGCGGCTTATCGGCCGGGCCGGTGCGGCGGGCGATGAGGTATTTGATCAGCTCGGGATGCTTGACGGGCGAGACTTGCGCGTCGGCAAGCAGGAGTTGCTGGCCGGGCTGCGGCAGAATGCGGATGCGCAGGCGCGCGGCTGGATCTTTCTCGTGCGCGTAGTTGCCGAAGAAGAGTTCCTCGCCGCGTTTGATCTGCTGCACGTTGAAGAGATATTGGAAACCGGAGCCGGCGTAGGCGCGGAAGCTGCCCTTGAAGTCCTTCGCGCCGCGCACGGGGTCGTCGTAGAGTTCGCCGATGGCGACTTTTTCTCCGGCGAGCGTGCCTAGGGCGGGCTTGGTGAGCTTGACGCCGGGCGGCACGGTGAAGGTGCCCGGTGGACCGTGCAGGCTGTAGTCGTGCTGGTGGCCGCCGGTGACGTCGAAAAAGTCGACGGCGTAGCTTTGGTCGGTTTTTCCTTCGCCGCCCGGCAGGTCGATCATCACGAGGGTGCGGCGGTAGGTCGTGGTTTGCGGGTAGCTGCCGGGTGCATCGACGGAGACAGTGCGGGCGAACGGACCGTCGGCGAAGAACCGCAGCGTGCCGGCGGGATTGGGCTCCTGATGGCGCGCGTCGACGGTCACGGTGTTGTGGTTGATGGTGGTTTTCGACCAGGTGAAGATGCCGGCGTTGAAATCGTTCATCGTGTCGGGGTAGCCGAGGTCGGGCATCATTGCCTGGCCGTTGGCGAAGAGGTCGAAGTGTAGCCGGTCGTGGTGGTAATGGTTGACGTGCTCGCCGTAGTAGAGGCCGAGCGCGCGGGTGTCGGCGGAGTTGTTGAGGATGGCGTAACCGTAGCCGCTGAAGAGGCGCGAGGGCTGCGGCGGGAGCACGCGGTCCGCCACCGCGGCGGCGCCCTTCGGCTCAAGCGGCGGGGAAAACAGCGACTCATAGCTCGTGAAACCTTTTTCACCGGCGGCGCCGAGGCCGGCGAGAAACGCCGCGTAGCGCGGCTCGCCGTAGAGGCGCAGACCCTGCTGGTAGATAAGCGGATTGTCGCCGATAAGCGGCGCGAAGATGTCAGAGCTGTCGCCGAGTGCGGGTGAGTGTTTTCCCGCGACGACAAACTCCAGCGGCTGGTCGAACATGCGCTTGATGCGTGGCACGCCGCCGAGGTCGTAGCCGAGTTTGCCCAGCAGCTCCGCTGAGGCGGCGAGTGTGCGGACCCAGGCGAAATTGTAGGCGGGCGACTCGTGCGCCGCGCCGTCGCGAAAGACGAGGTCGTTGAGCGCGTAGTCGAAACCCATGCGCAGAAAGTGGCCGTCGGCGCGGTGCACGACTTCGTCGACGTAGCGGCGGTTGTCGCCGTGCTGTCGGACGACAGCGAGCGCGAGGAGCGAGCGCTGGTGCGTGCCGTAGTTACCGCGGATTTTGTCGGCGAAGTAGGCGTCGATCGCCTCCTCGAGGTAGTTGGCCTCGATGAAGGCGCGGAGTTGCTCGCCGGTCTGGCCGTAGAGTTTTTGCAGCGCAGTGTCACCGGCGAGCGCAGGCCAGATGTTGTCGTAGGCTTCGGCGAGTGCCGGCGTGGTGTAGTCGGCCTCCCAGATCGCGCCGAGGAGCTTGCCGGTGTAGCGCGTGCCTTCGGCGGCCATTTTCAGGCCGAAATCAGATTCGCGCTCGAAATCCATGTTGGGATAAACCTCCGCGATGCGGCGCAGGAGCACGGCGGCTTTGTGCGCGTAACGGGCGTCGCCGGTCAGCACATAGGCGCGGCTGAGTTGCTCGATCGCGGGGATGATCGGCCGCCCGGAGGAGTTGAGCCGCATGAGCGACATGACGTTTGCGTGTGCCACGAACCAGTAACGCTGGCCGTCGGGCGCGACCCAGCCCCATCCGTCGTCAACGATTTTGCCGGCGAGCGAGCTGCGGTCCTTGAAGCCGCTGCGGTAGTAAGGGCCGTAGTCGCTGTCGGGGTAGGTCTCGCCCCCGATGGGGCACTTGACCTTGAAGGGCTGTTTCGGGTCTACGATCCACGGATAGGTGCCGCCGACTTCGAAGATTTTCTTGCCGTGGTTAGGGCAGCCGCCGGGGCAACACTCGTAGGCGCGCGGCACCTCGGCGGTGCAGACGAGATCGCGGAGAGCGGTGTCGTCCCACGGCAGCCAGTAGGCGGCGGCGGCGAGCAACTCATGCGCGACAGCCGCGGCGGCGGGAAACTTTTTCACGTTATTGCGGGCGAGCGCGATCTCAGCGTCGGTGTGGAGGGTGCGTGCAGTTTTGAGTGGAAACTGCGGCGTGCGCACCTTGGGCGGCAGCAGCACGCCGTGCGGCAGTTGCGGCTGCACCGGGCCGTCGGGAAACCACAGATCGCGCACGGCGCGTCCGCTGACGGCAGTGCAGAGGGCGAGGGCGGCGAGGCTTAAGCGGCGGAGAAAAGACATCGCGGCGAGGCTGACGAAAGCCGGACGCTCAGCCAATGTTTTTGACGAAACGGGTTTCCCGCCTACGGTGCGCGTGCCGATGAAAGTTTTCCACCGTCTTTCCGCTCTCCTGCTGTTCGTCCTGCTGTTTGGGCGTGCGCTGGCGGAGGTGTCTGCGCCCGAGGTTGAAAACGGCTTCCTGCGGCTGGGTTTCAACCGACTCGCGAGCTACCATTTCGTGCCGCCGACCTTCGACCCGGCGGCCGACCCGAAGGCGATTCCGCCGGGTGGCGAAGAGCAGATTCCTGCCGCCGTGAAGGCGTGGAGCGGCCAGAAGGCGATCGTGACCGGCTTCATGCTGCCGGTGAAAATGCAGGACGGGCTCGTGACGGAGTTTCTCCTCGTGAAGGATCCAATGATGTGCTGCTACGGCGTAGTCCCCAACATGAACGAGTGGGTGGTCGTGAAGATGGTGAAGGAAGGCGTGAAGCCGCTGATGGACGTGCCAATATCGTTTTACGGCACGCTGAAGGTCGGGGCGATGTTCGAGAACGGCTACATGACCGGCGTCTATCTGCTCGAAGGCGAGAAAATGGGCGAAAACAAGAGCTGAGTTTTGGGGAAGTTCCAAAGAAATCTCCCTATGCGATTTTCCCGCTCCTATTCGCATGGTTTCGGTTGTCTTGGCCTTATGTTGCTCGGTTTTGCGGGTGCGACCGGGGTGGTGGCGCAGGTCGCGCCGGCGGAAACGCCCACGAAGCTGGAGACCGTCATGGTCGCGGGGCTGCCGGTGCCGGGCGAAAACAAGGCGATGGGCAGCTACCAGCAGCCGGAATGGACGGCGCGGCGGCCGTTCGTCATGACCCGCGTCTATGTGCAGCCCGAGGGGCAGGCCGAGGTGGAGCTGGGCTACGACACGGTGAGCGACCCCGATGGGTTTCAGACGCACCTGTTCCGGCAGGAGCTTGAGTATGGTTTGCCGCAGCGCTGGCAGGTGGATTTGGAGAACACGTTTCAGGACTTCAAGGAGGGCGTGACGGGCACGGGGGTGTGGCACCACGATAGCACAGCTGTCGAGCTGCGCCATGCCCTGGCCGACTGGGACAAGATCCCGCTCAACCCGACGCTGTCCGCGGCGTGGAAGGTAAACGCGCACGCGGCTGACGCGTTCGAGGGGCAGTTGCTGCTGGGCTCGGAGCTCACGCCGCGGTGGCACTGGGGCGTGAATTTCCTCCGCGAGCAGCAGGTCGGCGACGACCGCTTCCGCGAGCAGTCGGTGAGCGGGGCGCTCAGCTACAGTCTGGTCAACGAGAAGTTGAATCTCGGCGTGGAGACGAAATATGGCGAGGAGTCGGACAAGGACACACGGGGCAACCCGGTGCGCCGCTGGGCGGCCGGCCCGAGCCTGCAGTGGCGGCCGACAGACCAGACCCATCTCGATCTGGTGCCGTTGTTGGGCATGACCAAGGACGCCCCGCGGCTGGAGGTGTTTGTCTTCTTCGGCTTCGAGTTTGGCGCCGGCGCGGGCGACGGCGACGACAAGAAAAAGGTCGAGCCGGCGTCGTTGCGCGGACGGTGAGGTGGGGCGGTCTAGCTGGATTGCTCGTCACTGCGTTCCTCACAATGACAGTCAAGATATCAAGGGACGCCTGGGTTAGTTCTTGTAGGTGCCGAAGCTGGGGAGGCCTTCCTCGATCGTGACCTTGAAGGTCTGTTTCACCTTGGCGTCCTTGAGCGTGAGGGTGGCGGTGTAGTCGCCCGGCGCCACGAAGCGGTCGGCATCGTCACCCATGTAGTCGAAGCGATAGTCCTTCTGGAGGTGGAGATCCCAGTTGAGGCGGGTGAAGCCGGGGACGGCGGGCTGCTCGAACTTCGCGACCTCGCGGGCGGAGGCGTCGACAATGGAGACTTTTAGTTTTTCCCCGGTGAACTCCTTGACCCAGACGGTGAGGAGCGCGCCTTCGGGCGGGTTGTCGCCCTGGAAGTAGCCGGTGCCGCCGGAGTCGAACCAGCCGGGCAGCAGCAGCCGGCCGTGCGCGGGGCGGATCGTGAAGAGGTGCGCGGACTGCGCGGCGATCTCGGGCGTGAACTCGCGCAGCGCGCGGCTGTCATCGAACACGTAGAGCGAGCGGCCGTGTGTGGCGACGACGACGTCGGCCACGCGCGGGTGGATCTGGATGTCGTCCACGCGGACGGCGGGCAGGCCGCCGAATTTCACCCAGTTTTTCCCGGCATTCAGCGAGGTGAAGAGGCCGAACTCGGTGCCGAGGTAGAGGAGGTTGGCGTTGACGAGGTCCTCGCGCAGGACATGGGCGGTGGTGGTGGCGGGCAGATCGCCGGTGACGCGCGTCCACTCGGCGCCGAGTTTGGTGAACTTGTAAACGTAGGGCGTGTCGTCGCCGGCGCGGTAGGCAGAGAAGACGACGTAGCCGGCGTCGGCGTCGAAGTGGCTGGGCTCGATGCGCGCGACCCATTTGCCGCGGGCCTCGGCGGGAATTTTGTCGGTGAGTTCGGTCCACTGTTTGCCCTCGTCGGAGGTGAGCCAGAGGCGGCCGTCGTCGGTGCCGGCGTAGAGGCGGCCGGCCTTGAGCGGGGATTCGGCGAGGGCGTAAACGACGGCGTAGTTCTCGGCGTTGCTGCCGACGGAGTTGGTTTTGTCGACTTCGTTGTGCGTGAGGTCGGGGCTGATGATCTCGAAAGTTTCGCCGCGGTTGGTGAGCTTGAAGACGCGGTTGCCGGCGAGGTAGATGGTGCCCTTGGTGTGGACGCTGCCGATGAGCGGCGCGCACCATTGGAAGCGGAAGCCGGGCGAGCCCTCGGTGGGCTTGGGCTGGAAGTCGCGCATCTCGCCGGTGCGGGCGTTGAAGCGGTGGATGGAGCCGCCCTGCGACTCGGCGAAGATGATGTCGTGGTCGTCGGCGTCGAAGACGGCGTAGAAACCGTCGCCGCCGCCGATCATGGTCCAGTCGTGGTTGCGGATGCCTTCCTTGGTGAATGTGCGGGAGGGCCCGACCCAGTTGGTGTTGTCCTGCAGGCCGCCGGCGATGCGGTATGGCGTGGAGTTGTCGAGGGCGATGCGGTAATACTGGCCCGAGGGGACGCTGTTCAGGAACTGCCAGTTTTCGCACGCATCGAAAGTTTGGTAGAGCCCGCCATCGGTGCCGATAAGGAGGCGCGAGGAGACGGGCAGAGTGGGCTTGGCGTCCTTGTCGTCGGGCTTTTTCACGGGCGGGGGCGGGACGCTGCCGACCTGGATGGCGATGGCGTGGACGTCGGAGTGGACGTTGCTGGAGCGGTCCTCGCGGAAGGTTTTTCCGGCGTCGTCGGAAACATAGACGTGCCAGCCGATGACGTAAACACGCTGGTCGTTGGCCGGGTCGATCTCGAGACGGCTGAAGTAGAAGGGGCGTGGGTTGAAGCTGTTCACGCGCGTCCACGTGGCGCCGGCGTCTTCGGTGCGGAAAACGCCGCCGCGGCGGCTGTGGTTTTTGTCGATATCGCTGGTGCCGCCTTCGTCGCTCTGGACGATGGCCATGACGGTGCCGGGCTTGCTGCGCGCGACGGCGAGACCGATGCGGCCGAGTTGGGCCGGGAGGGTGCCGGCCTGTTTCTTCCACGTGTTGCCGCCGTCGATGGACTTGAACATGCCGCCGACGTCGGCGGCGTCCTTGGTGACGCTGACGCCGTAGAGGAAGGCCCAAGGTTTGCGCTGGCGGGCGTAGAGCGCGGCGTAGAGGACGTCGGGGTTGGCGGGGTCCATGACGACGTCGGAGCAGCCGGCGATGGCGTCGTGCGGGGCGGGCGCACCGAGGACGAGTTTCCAGGTTTTGCCGCCGTCGGTAGTGCGGTAGAGGCCGCGCTCGCCGCCGTCGGCCCAGAGCGAGCCGCCGGCTGCGGCGAAGACGATGTCGGGATTGGTCGGGTGAATGACAAGGCGGCGGATGGTGCGCGAATCCTTGAGGCCGGCGGGCTGCCATTTGGTGCCGCCGTCGGTGGACTTGAAGACGCCGAGGCCCCAGCCGGAGGAGTTGCGGTCGTTGCCCTCACCGGTGCCGACGTAAACGACGTCGGAGTTGGAGGGCGCGATGGCGACGGCGCCGATGGATTGCACGGGCTGGTCGTCGAAGACGGGTGAGAGCGTGACGCCGTTGTTGGAGGTTTTCCACACGCCGCTGGTGGCGAAGCCGACGTAAAAGACGGACGGGTTATGCGGGTCGATGGCGATGTCGGAGATTCGGCCGCCCATGATGGCGGGACCGATGGCGCGGGCCTTGAGGCCTTTGAGCTGGGCCTCGGTGGCGGGCTGGGCGAGGGCAGAGGCGAGCGCGAGAACCGCGAACAGTGGGGTAAGGAGGCGGAGCTTCATAAGCGCGGGAGCAGAGACGCGCCGGCGGCCGACGGCAAAACGAATCGCCTCGAAGGGACAATGATGCGACGGGTGCGTCGCGTCCCCGGATGAATCGGGTCAGACCTCGGCGGTCGTCGGGTCGATCATCCGTCGAATCTGCGAGACGCGGTTGGCGGGGAATCCGCCCTGTTTGGCGTGCTCGCGCACCATCGCCTCATTGGGGGCGATGTAGACGCAGTAGACCTTGTCGTCGGTGACATAGCTTTCGAGCCACTGGATCTGCGGGCCGAGACCTTTGAGCACACTGCAGGACTTCTGCGAGATGGCGTTGAGCTGTTCGGAAGTGAGTTTGCCGGCGCCGGGAATGTCGCGTTCGATGACGTATTTGGGCATGATGGGATGAACTTTAGATTTGGACTTAGTCAAAGCGACGAAGTCCTTACCCCAGAACGAATGTGCGATGGCAATAAATGCAACCGGCTCAGCGCGAGATATCGCGCTGGGTGAGGACGCGGAAGCCGCGCTGGTTGAGCGCCTGGGCGGCGACGTCGTGATCCTCGGTGTTGATGGCGACGGCGGACTTGCCCTCGGGCCGCTTGATGAAGCTGTAGATGTAGTGGATGTTGATCTCGGCCTCGAGCAGCGCGGCGAGGGCAGACTCCAGATCGGACTCGTCGTTGATCTCGACGGCGATCAGGTCGCACTCGGCATAGGGAAAGGCGTTAAGAACCATGAGCTCACGGGCCTTGTCGGGGTCGTCCACGATCATCCGCACGATGGCGCTGTCGGTCGTGTCGAGCACGGTGACAGCCATGACATGGACGTTGTTGTTTTTCAGGAGCGAGGTCAGCTCGTGGAGGCGGCCGACACGGTTTTCGGCGAAGACGGAGAATTGTTTCACGGGATCGAGGGCGATGCTGGTGTTGGTCTCGGCCATGTCGGGGAAGGAGTGTGGCGCGCCACGGGCGGTGGTCAAGGTGGGGGTGGGCAACTCGCGCGTTGTGCTCAGCAGGCGGGTTGCTCAACTTGTCGGTTTGAACTCCACCCTGAGCAGCCATCAAGCCGACGTGCAGCGCCGCGCTAACGAAAGCGCGCAGCTGGTGCTACGCGGTATCGGGCTGAATCTGGTGCTGGCCGTGGTGAAGTTTGCAGGGGGAATTTTCGGGCATACCTATGCGCTCATTGCCGACGGCGCGGAGTCGCTGCTCGATGTCGTGACCTCGATCGTCGTCTGGGGCGGTTTCAAGTGGGCTGGGCAGCCGCCGGACGAGGAGCATCCCTTCGGACACGGTAAGGCGGAGCCGCTGGCGGGGCTGGCGGTGGCGGTGTTTGTTTTCGCGATGGCGGGATGGGTGGCGTTTCACGCCGTGCTCGCGATCATGACGCCGCATGGCGGTCCGGCGTGGTGGACGCTGCCGCTGCTCGCCGTGGCGGTGGTGGCCAAGATTTTGTTCTCCCGAAAAATCAGCGCTGCGGGCCGGCTGGCGCGCAGCACGGCGCTCAGCATCGAGGCGCTGCATCACTGGTCCGACGCAGTGACGAGCGCGTCGGCGTTTGTCGGCATCTCGGTGGCGCTGGCGGGCGGCAAGGGCTGGGAAACGGCCGACGGCTGGGCGGCGCTTTTTGCATGCATCGTGATTGGATTTAATGGCGTGGGGATGTTTCTGCGCGCGCTCGGCGACGTGATGGACACGGCGGTGCCGGAGAGTTTTGAAAACGAAGTGCGGGCGCTCGCCCTCAGTGTGGCAGGCGTGCGCGCACTCGACAAGGTGCGGGTGCGCAAGAGCGGGCTGAGCCACCTTGTCGACATTCAGGTGCGCGTGGATGGCGTCCTCACGGTGCGAGAGGGACACGACATCGCGCATGCGGTGAAGGACAGTTTGCTCGCCTCGGTGTCGCACGCGATCAGCGATGTGACGGTGCACATTGAGCCGATGAAGTGAGCGTGCCTGCGCCCCGGGGCGAATGACGGCCGGCCGGGTTAGAGCTGGTTGTCGAACTGCAGGGCGTCGTCTTTTTTCTTCTTCGTCGGCTGGCCGAGATTGTAGGTGATGCCGAGGTAGATGATGCGGGAACTGCGGCGGCGCGTGATGAAGTCGTGCAGGATGGGCGTGTCGATGACGGTCTTTTCCTCGAGTGAGTTGAACACATCTGAGACGGTGAGGACGAATGCGGTCCGCCGGTCGGTGAGTTCGTGGCGCAGGCCGATGTTGGCGACAAAGGTGGGGAGGCGGTAGCCTTGCGCGGTAAGGCGTTTGGCGGTGTAGTTAGTGTTGAACTGGACGGTGTCGCGCGGGGTGGCGCGCCAGTTGGCGTTGAGCTTGGCGCTCCAGGCGGTCGCAGAGCGCGCGGTGGAGAAGCCAAGATTGGAGGCGTCGATTTCGCTGCGGAAGGCGTTGGCGCTGAAGTTGAGCGTGACGCGGCTCCAGAGATCGGCGGTGGCGGCGAGTTCGAGGCCGCCGGAGCGATTGGCCGTGAGGTTTTCCTTGGTGGTCAGGAGTGTCGTGCTGTCGATGTAGCGGGTGAAATCGGTGAAGGCGTGGTAGGTGTAGCGGTAGTAAAGCGCGGCCAGAAGCGTGGTGTTGTCCTGCTTAAACTGGTAACCGCTCTCGAACGAGTCGGTGTCCTCGGGCCTGAGGTAGGGGTTGCCGGCGCGGAGGTTGTAGGGGTCCTGATATTCGGGGAAGGGGTTGAGATCGTCGCTCTCGGGATGGTGGATGCGATGGCTGTAGTTCAACTGGAGTTGGCCGGTGTCGGTGAGGTTGTAGCTGAGGTGCAGGCTGGGATAGAGCCGAAAATAATTGTTCTGGCCGGTGATGTGGGCGGTCACCTGGTTGGTGTCGATATAAGTCTGCTCCATCCGCAGACCGCCGAGCATACCGAAGCGGCCAAAGGTCCGGGCGTAGGTGGTGTAGAGGGCGTGAATCACATCGTGGTAGATGAAGCGGTTGGTCTTGGCGGTGTCCACGAGCCAGGTGTTGGAGACCGGATCAAGGAAGCTGCCGCGGAAATCGGTGTCGCTGCCGTTGGCTTCGCGCGAATAGCCGGCTTCGAGTTTGGAGTCGTGGTCCATCGGCCGGACGTATTCGGCGATGAGTTCCTCGCCAGTTTCCACCGGCAGCATCAAAGTGTTATCAAACGTGGTGGGCGTGACCGGCGTGCGGTAAACATCAGTGTAGTGGTTATCCTCGTGCTCCCAATGCCGGTCGCGTTTGAACTCGAGGTTCAGCTCGTGGCCTTCCTCCGGAAAAGTGTGCTGATAGGTTGAGGCGAATGACACGGTCTTCTGCCACTCGGGATCGGTGCGCAGCCGGTCGTAGTCGCTGAGGACGGCGCCGGTGGCGCTTTGCGAGAGATTGCTGACGGTCGAGTTGCGGAAGAAGGTGCGGAGGTTGTAGTCGGCGGTGGCGCTGAGCTTGTCGGTCTCGCTGGCGTTGAACTCAGCGCCGAGTTGCGCGAGGCGGGAAAGCGGGCGCATGTGCTCCACGGTTTTCTGGTTGGTGGTGAGAAAGGTGTTGGTGGCGGTGTCGAGGTGGCTGCGGGTTTCCCGGTTGTATCGCAGTCGGTCGTCCTGCCGGACACTGGCGGTGCCGAAAAGATTGTAGCGGCCCGGATTGCAGTTGGCGGTGAGGGCGGCGTTGTAGCGGCTGTCATTGCCCACGCTGATCCGGGCGACGCCCGAGAGGCCGGCGTTGTGGCGGCGCTTGAGCGTGAGGTTGATGATGCCGGCGGTGCCGTCGGGTTTGTATTTCGCGGAGGGGTTGGTGATGACCTCGATCTTGTCGATGGAGTCGGCCGGCATCTGCTCAAGCACGTCGGCGCGGTTGGTGGCCGACATGAGCGGGGAGGATTTGCCGTTGATCAGGATCAAGACGTTGTCGTTGCCGCGCAGGCTGACGTTGCCCTCGATGTCCACCTGCACCGAGGGGATGCCCTGCAACAGCTGGCTGGCGGAGCCGCTGGTGCTCTGAAGGTCTTTGCCGACGGTGTAAATTTTTCGGTCGATCGAGTTGGATAACATTTCACGGCGCGAGGTGACTTCGAGTTTCTCCAGCTTGACGGTGGATTCGTCGAGCGGCAGGCGGCCCAGATCGCACGACGGGTGCTGCGCATCGAGGGTGAACAGCGGCGACTCGCGGCCCTCGGCCCCCACCGGACTGTAGGCGACTTTGTAGGCGGCAAACGGCACGCCATCGAAGGCAAACGCGCCCTTGCGGTCGGTCACGGCGGCCCGACCCGCGGGCTGGCCCTGCGCAGTCTTGAGCGTCAGCGCGATATATTCCAAGGGCCGACCAGTGGACTGGTCGAACACCACGCCGTGCACGGAGCCTGCACTCGGCGATGTTTGCCCGACGAGGTCTGGGCAGAGCGACGCGACGAGGGCAAGGACCACGACAAAGAACCTCAGGTGAAACTTGCGGAAAGACATTTTGAACCGGTCTTTCTCTTGAGCGGTTCGGGCCAGTGCAATCCCCGCTTTGTTATTTTTCGCCACATTGACCAGAGGTAACTTTGCATAGACGGTGGCGTCATTAAAATCCTCACTTACTTCCAACCCCTCCGTCCATGAACTCACACATCGGTCGTTTTCTTTGCTCGTGCGCTGCTGGCGCTCTGGTCTTCGGGTCGGCTTCGCTTCAGGCGGCCAGCAAACCTTATCATCTCATCAAGGAAATTCCCATGGGAGGCGAGGGCGGCTGGGATTATCTGTCGGTGGATGCGGCGGCGCACCGGCTGTATGTGAGCCACGGCAACGTGGTCGTCGTCATCGACACCGTGGAGGACAAGGTCATCGGCGAGATCGGCGACACGCCCGGCGTGCATGGGCTGGCAGTCGCGCCCGAGTTGAAGCGGGGTTACACGACCAACGGGCGCGAGAACAAGCTGGGCATCATCGATCTCACGACCCTGAAGACTGTCGCGAAGGTCGTGACCGGCGCCAACCCCGACGCCATGCTCTACGAACCCGGCCGCGGTGAAGTTTACTCGTTCAACGGCCGCGGCCAGTCCGCCACCGTGATCGACGCGAAGAGTGGCAAAGTGGTCGCGACGATTCCGCTGGGCGGAAAACCAGAATTTGCCGCACCGGATCCGGCGGCAGGGCGCATCTACTGCAACATCGAGGACAAGAATGAAATTGTCGCCATCGACACCGGCACGCATCAGGTCGTCAGCCACTGGCCGATCGCGCCCGGCGAGGAAGCCACAGGCATGGCCTTCGATGCGGCGAACCACCGTCTCTTCATCGGTTGTCACAACAAACTGATGGCAATGATTGACGCCACCAGCGGCAAAGTCGTCGCCACTGTGCCGATCGGGCAGGGCGTGGATGCGAATGATTTTGATCCCGGCGCCCAGCTCGCGTTTGCCTCGTGCGGCGATGGCACGGTGACGATCGCACACGAGGATGCGCCGGATAAGCTGACGGTGGTGCAGAGGCTGACGACCGAGCCCCGCGCCCGCACCATGACGCTTGATCCCATGTCGCACAAAATCTACCTCGCCTCGGCGAAGTTCGAGACGCCGACGGAACCACCGGCTGCCGGCCAGCGGCCGCGTCCGAAGATGGTCGCGGGCAGTTTCAAGGTGCTAGTCTACGGCTGCGACTGAAGAATCCGAGGGCGTCAGGGCGGGTAGGCGGCGACCACGGGAAGATCGGCCGCGGCAAGATCGAGCGTGGATAACTCCGCCGGTGCGACCCAGCGGATGGCGATGTGCTCGTGCGGGTGAGGCGCGGCGCTGCCGGGCGCGAGCTGCGCCACAAACGGAATCATCGCGATCACGACCACGCCGTAATCGTGGTCGAAGCGGGGAAGCGCGCGAGTGAGGACGAGATCACAGCCGAGCTCCTCGCGGATTTCGCGGAGGAGCGCGGCCTCGGGCGTCTCGCCAAGGTCGACCTTGCCACCAGGAAATTCCCACTTGAGCGCGAGATGCTTGTGAACAGGGCGCTGGGCGACGAGCACGCGGCCGGCGCCGTCTTCGATGACAGCGCAGACGACGGGGATGGGGGCGGAGGGTGACACGAAGGAGGTCGGAGCAGAAAAGGGTTTTTCCCGTCGGGTGTCACCAGTCTTCTGGCACTCCAGGCTCAAGCGGCGGTGTGAGCGAACCGATTAGGGGGACAAACTCATTCCATGTCTGTTTCACTCCTGTCGTCGCTGGGTGGCTGGTGGCTCCGGCTATTTGGCCGGACGGCGGCGGCTTGTCCGTTGATGGAGATCACAGCAACGGCGAAGGCGAGCGTCGTGGAGGAAACGACCGTCCCGGTGGTGGTTGCGGAGCCGATCAAGCAGGTGGCGGTGGATCCGCACGACGAGGCACGGTCACTAATTGAGACGTTGGGCGTAGAGGCGCTGCCGCTCGCGACGGCACCATTGCCGGTGGCCGATGCGAAGGTGCGCGAACGAACCTTGGCGGCGTTGAGCGCTCTGCGGCAGATTCCCGCACTGCAGTCGCTGGCCCGAGGGTTGATGCAGGCGATGGCGCGGCCCGAGGTGGCGGTGGACGAAGTGGTGTCGGCTATCGCCAAGGATTCGGCGCTATGCGTGCGCGTCTTGCGAATGTCGAACTCGGTGCTGGTGAGCCCGGAGCAGCGGATCGAGGACCTCGACACGGCGGTGCAGATGCTGGGCGTGAAGCGGGTGCGCAACGCGGCGCAGGCGCTGTTCACTCTGCGCGACGCGAACCGGGTGGCGGAGGGCTTTGACTGGCGACACCTGTGGATGCACGCGCTGGCGACCGCGTCGATTGCCGAGGAGTTGGAGCGGCAGCTGCGCCCGAACGGCGACTCGCAACTCCATCTGGCGGCGTTGCTGCATGACGTGGGGAAGATCGTGCTGTCGACGATTGCGCCGGATGATTACCGGAAAATTCTGGTGCTGGCGTGGAACGAGCGCGGGGGTCTGGAAGATTTGGAGCGGGCGCGGCTTGGCGTGGACCATCGCGAAGCCGGGGTGCTGTTCGCCCAACACAATGGGCTTCCGGCGGTGGCGGTGGAGGCGATTGCGCACCATGATCGGCCAGAGGCGGCGGAGATGCACCGGTTCGAGGTGGCGCTGGTGGCGGTGGCCAACTATGTGAGCAAGGCGCATGGGCTTGGTTTCAGCGGCACGCGGCTTGGCGAGCGCGACGGTGAGTTTGAGGAGTTGTCGGCGTGGCGGGTGGTGGAAGAAGTATGCGGCACGAGACCCGATGTTGAGGCGATTGCGGAAGATCTGGGGCCGTTTGTCGCGGAAATTAGGACCGAGTTGAGAGAGATGCGCGCAAGGGTTTGAGTGGAAGATCGGGCGGATGCGCAACTTTGCCTCGGTTGCCGGTGCTGGAGATTGTTGGACTGGTCGCGCTGTGCCGGCGAGTGCGCCGGCTGGTGGCGCAAGGGTGAGGGCCGGCAGGCGGCAACTTCCGTCTCGCGGTGGCGCGGCGAAATTGTCAGTCATGCGGGCGAGATGAAACGAGTTACTATCAAGTGTGATTTTGGCGAGGCCCGACTGGGCGCAGGAGGTGCGGCATGAACCGGGCGGGGACCGACCGGTTGAACGCGCGGGAGCACGAACTGGTGCTGCTGCGGCCGCTCGCGGCGCGTTACCCAAATGTGGACGCGGCGATGGCGGAGATCGCGCGGATTTCGGCCGTGCTGACGCTACCGAAGGGGACGGTGCATGTGATCAGCGACATCCACGGCGAGGACCAGAAACTGCGGCATGTGATCAACAACGCGTCGGGCTCGCTGCGGCCGCTGGTCGAGCGGGTGTTCGCGGGGCGGCTGGATGCACGACAATTCCAGGAGTTTCTCACGCTGATTTTCTATCCCTACGAGGTGGTGCAGCGGTTGGAGCTGCAGACGTGGACCGAGCTGCAGTTGCGGGAATATGCGCGGACGACGCTGCGGCAGATCTTCGAGCTCGTCCGGATTTTGGTGGCGCGCTACAGCCTGAAGCGGGCGACGGAGGTGTTTCCCGCCGAATACCGCGAGCTGCTGGTTGAGATGCTGCACGAGCCGACGACAGAGCGCGGGAGCGAGTTCGTGGCGGCGATCGTGGACGAACTTGTGCGGCGCGGGCGCATCTGGGAGCTGATCCACGTGACGGTGCGGCTCGTGCGCAACCTGGCGATCTACGAGCTGATCATCAGCGGCGACTGCTGGGACCGCGGCCCGCGGGGCGACCGCGTGGTGGACTATCTGCGGCAGCAGCCGAACGTGTCGTTCATCTGGGGCAACCATGACGCGGCGTGGCTGGGCGCGAGCCTCGGGCACGAGGCGCTCATCTGTCACGTGCTGCGGGTGTCGCTGCGCTACCGGCGGCTCGGGCAGATCGACGAGGGTTACAGCATCCCGTGGACGCCGCTCGAGCATCTGGCCAACACGTGCTACGGCGACGATCCGGCGACGTATTTCATGCCGAAGGCCTCGGGGACGCGGCCGAACCTGTTGGTGGCGCGGATGCAAAAGGCGGCGGCGATCATGCAGTTCAAGCTTGAGGGACAGGTCATCGCGCGCCACCCGGAATGGGAGATGGAGCACCGGCGGTTGTTGCACCGGATCGACCGGGTGAAGGGCACGATCGAGATCGACGGCATGGTCTATCCGCTTCGTGACACGCACCTGCCCACGATCGACCCGGCGGATCCGTATGCGCTGTCGGCAGAGGAGGCGAAGTGCCTGCAGCGGTTCCGGCATGCGTTTCTCAACAGCCAGAAGCTGGGCGAGCACATGCGGTGGCTAGTGAGCTGCGGTGCGATGTATCTGCAGCGCGACGATCATCTGCTTTTCCACGGCTGCGTGCCGGTGGACGCGCAGGGCGTGTTCCTCCCGATGATCATCAACGGCGAGGCATGCCGCGGGCGGGCGATGTTCGAGGCGATCGAGCAACTGCTGGTGCGCGTCGTCGATCGGCCGGTGGAGTCGGACCTCGACCAGTTGTGGTATTTGTGGAGCGGGCCGCGGTCGCCGTTGTTCGGCAAGGACCGGATTACGACGCTGGAGCGCGACTTCATCGCTGACAAGAAACCGCACCACGAGACGAAGAACCCGTATTTTGCGCTGATCCACGAGGCGTGGTTTTGCGACAAGGTGATGCAGGAGTTCGGCACCGATCCAGCGACCGGGCTGATCGTCAACGGGCATGTGCCGGTGCAGATCGAGAAGGGCGAGTCGCCGCTCAAGCGAAGCGGCAAGGCGATCACGATCGACGGGGCGTTTTCGGAGGCTTACGGCGACCACGGTTACACGCTAGTGCTGGAGGCGGACCGGACCTATCTCGCGTGCCACCACAGTTTCGAGTCGGTCGAGGCGGCGGTGCGCGACGGCGTGGACATCATCCCGAGCGTGACGGTCGTGCGCGAGTGGACGCCGCCGCGGCGGATGGCCGACACCGAGCGCGGCACGCAGTTTCGGTGCGAGATCGAGCTGCTGGAGCGGCTGATCGAGGCATATCGCCACAACGACCTGCGGCAGTCGTCGGCGCGGTGAGCCTGCCCAACACGATCATCGCTGGGATCGGCTTCACCGGTCGCAGCGCCGGGGCGGTGAAGGCGCTGCGCGGCTTCCGCAAAGGCCATCATTCCGTGCCCGAACTGGCGAACGAGACGACGAGTGCGTTCCTGGGCAAAATCTGTGCGGCCGAGTTGGACGAACAGGCCGAGACACTGTTTCAGCGCGTGCGCGCCGGGCTGGGCTACAAGCGGCGCGAGATTTCGCTGGAGCTGGCGTCGCCGATGGCGGTGCTCGCCGCGAAAGATTTCACGTTCGAGATCAGCTATGCGCTCGAGACGGCCGATCCGGCGCGTTTTTTGGTGACGCGGCTGATGCACAGCCTGCGCAGCGGGGAGCTGGCGCAGACGGAGGATTTTGCGGCGATTTTTGCGGCGATGTTTTCGGAGATCACGTTCGGCCTGAAGAAGGGCGCGCGGGTCGAGGCGGTGATCGACGCCATCGAGGCGCTCGACGAGACGGCGGGGCTGGCGGTGAACTATCCGGCGGACTGCCGCGAGTGCATCATCGGCGTCGCGGGCGTGGACGCGCAGGTGCGCTGCACCGGGGCGACGCTGGACATCGTGTTTCCGCGCGCGGGGTCGCCGCGGGAGCTGATCGCGGGGTTTGCGGCGGTGCGCGGGGCGTTTGCGGTGAGCCGCGAACTTTCACGGCTGCTGGAATAAATCACTCGCCGGACGCGGGCCGGGCATTGAGGCTGGCGGCATGATTTTCGCGCCCTTTGCCGGTGAAAAGGTCTGCCGTCGAGTGCCTGCGCCATTGGCGCCGCACGGAACACCCAACATGGAGCCGCGCCATACGCTCGATGGTGCCGCGTGGCTTTGGCACCCGGCGCTCGCCGCGGACGAGCCGGGCCATGTGCTGTTCCGGCTGAGTTTCAAGAGCGCCCGGGCCGAAACGGTGACGCTGCAGGTAAGTGGCGACCTCTGCTACGCGCTCGCGCTGGACGGCGCGCTGATCGGGCGCGGGCCGGACACGGGCGACGTCACGCACTGGTCGTTTGGCGCCTACGAGGTCAGACTCGCCGCGGGCGCGCATCGGCTAGAGGCGTTTGTGTGGTGGGCGCAGCCGCCGGTGGCGCCTGACGGCCGGATGTCGTGGCGCGGCGGCTTCGCCTGCACGGCGCTGGGCGCGGCGGAGAAACGTTTTTCCACTAGCGTGGCGCCGTGGCGCGTGGCGCGGCTCGAGGGTCTGGGCAAGGGGCCGGTGCTCAACCGGTCGTATCATGTCATCGGCGGCGCGGCGGACGTGGATCTGGCGAAGTTCGATCCGCGGCGGGCGAAGTGGGTCCGGCCGGCGGTGGTGCGCGCGCCGATCGACACGCAGGTCACGGGCATCGTGGCGCACGGCTGGCAGCTGCATCCGGCGGCACTGCCGGAACAGCGGCACGATTTGTGGCGCGGCGGCAAGGTGCGCGCGAAGCTCCCGCGTTGGACGGCGGCGCCGACAGTGAAGTTCGGCGCGGAGACTTCGGCGGACAAAGTGGCGGGCTGGACGCGTCTGCTGCACGAGGGTGCGGCGCTGGCGCTGCCGGCGCGCCACGAGGTGACGGTGCTGATCGACACAGACGATTACCTCTGCGGTTTCCCTGTGTTGGAATTTTCCGGCGGGGTGGGGACGCTAGTCCGCTGCCAGTGGGCGGAGTCACTGTTCGACAGCGTTGACCCAAGGATCGACAACACGCCGGGGCTGAAGGGCGACCGCGCCGCGGTGGCGGGAAAAACTTTCTGCGGATTCGGCGACACGTGGAAACTGGGCGGCAGTGGAAAACGCTGGGTGAGCACGCCTTGGTGGCGCGCGGGGCGTTTCCTGTTGATCAGCGTGAAGGTGGGCGCGAAGCCGGTCGTGCTGCATACGCTGGCGGTGGAGCGCACGGGATTCCCGTTTGAGCCGCAGATGAAGTTTGCGAGCGACGATGCGTCGCTCACGCCGGTGATCGAGCTGAGCGAACGCGGGCTGCGCTCCTGCATGCACGACATCTTCGTCGACTGCCCCTACTACGAGCAGATGATGTATGTGGCCGACACGCGGGTGCAGATGCTGCTCGCGTATGTGTTCGCCGGCGAAGAACGGTTGCCGCGACGGGGCATGGAGCTGTTCGACCTTTCGCGCGGGCGGCGCGGGTATCCGACGATGCGGCACCCGTCGTTTCTGCGGCAGGAGAGCGCGACGTTTGCGATGATCTGGCCGTGGATGCTGCACGACTACGCGATGTGGCGTGACGACGCGGCGTGGCTGCGCGGGCGGCTGCCCGGCATGCGGGCGCTGATGGAGGCGCTGCAGACCGAGGAGGATGCAGAGGGGTTGCTCGCGAAGCCCCCGGGCTGGCTGTTCGTGGATTGGGTGCCGGAGTGGTTTGTCGGCTGGCCGCCGGGCCAGCGCGAAGGCCGGCGTTCGGCGATCATCAACCTGCAATATCTCCTCTCGCTGCAGCGGGCGGCCGACTTGGAGACGTGGATCGGTGAGCCGCTCTTGGGGCAGCGCTGGCGACAACGCGCGGAGGCGCTCGCAGTTGCGCTGGCGAAAAAATTCTGGGACGAGCCACGCGGGCTGTGGGCGGACGACGATGCGCATGGGACGTTCAGTCAGCACGCGCAGGCGCTGGCAGTTATCGGTGGCTTGCGTGCGCCGGACGTGGCGCGCTGGGCCGATGCGAAGGCTAACGGGCTCGCGGCGGCGACGATCTATTTCCAGCACTACCTGTTCGAGGCGCTCGGGCGCGTGGGTTGCGCGGATCTGGTGCTGGAGCGGCTGGAGATGTGGCGTGGGTTGGTGAAGCAGGGATTCAAGACGCCGGTCGAGAGCCCAGAGCCGGCGCGCTCGGACTGCCATGCTTGGGGCGCGCATCCGGTGTTTCACCTGCACGCGACGGTCGCAGGCGTGCGGCCGGCGGCGCCGGGATTTGCGCAGGTGCGCATCGCACCGCAGCCGGGAACGCTGCGCGAGATCGAGACGGTGCTGCCTCATCCACGCGGCGAGATCAGGCTGAAGGCGTCGTTTGCCGGCGAACGCGTCGAGGCGAGCGTGGAGCTGCCGGCGGGGATCAGCGGCGTGTTTGCCTGGCGCGGGCGCGAGGTGGCCCTCGGCGCCGGGCGCCAGACCGTGCAGTTGTAAACAGAAACGGCGTCCCGGGTGGGACGCCGTTGAAGTGCTGCGGGGCGCGCGGCCCGGACTCAGCCGAGCAGTTCGGCGACGAGGGCTTTCTCCTCTTTGAGCTCGTTCTCGGTGGCGATGATCTTGCTCTTCGCAAACTCGTTCAGCTGGACGTCGGCGACGACGTCCCAGACGACGCCGTTGGTGCGGATCGGGAAGGAGTAGATGAGGCCTTTCTCGATGCCGTAGGCGCCGTTGCTGCACACGGCGACACTGAAGAACCGGCCGGCGGGCGTCGGGGTCGTGAGGCCGCGGACGGTGTCGACGACGGCGTTGGCGGCGGAGGCGGCAGAGCTGAGTCCGCGGGCCTTGATGATGGCCGCGCCGCGCTGCTGCACGATGGGGATAAAGGTGTCCTTGAACCAGGCCTCATCGGTGATGGCGGAGGGCACGGGCTGGCCGCCGATCTTGGCGTTGAAATAGTCGGGATACATCGTGGAGCTGTGGTTGCCCCAGATGGCGAGGTGCGAGACAGTGGTGATGTCCTGACCGGACTTGAGCGCGAGCTGGGTGGAGGCGCGGTTCTGGTCGAGCATGGTCATCGCGAACCAGCGATCGGCGGGGATGCTCTTCGCGTTGTTCATCGCGATGAGGCAGTTCGTGTTGCAGGGATTGCCGACGACAAGGATGCGGACGTCGGGCGCGGCGTGCGCAGCGATGGCGCGGCCTTGGCCGATGAAGATCTTGCCGTTGATCGAGAGGAGGTCCTTGCGCTCCATGCCGGCCTTGCGCGGGACGGAGCCGACGAGGAGGGCCCAGTTGACGCCCTTGAAGCCTTCCTCGAGCGAGGCGGTGGGCACGATGCCCTTGAGTAAGGGGAAGGCGCAATCCTGCAACTCCATCACGACGCCTTGGAGCGCGGGGAGCGCGGGTTCGATTTCAATCAGGTGCAAGATGACCGGCTGGTCGGGGCCGAACATCGAACCAGAGGCGATGCGGAAGAGGAGGGAATAGCCGATTTGGCCGGCTGCACCGGTGACGGCGACGCGGATGGGGGTTTTCATAGAGTGAGTTGGAAGATTAGGAATGGAAGGGCGGAAGGCACGGATGAAATCTGCGGGCGTGTGGGATGAAGCGGAATTGCGCAGCGAGATTAGAAATTGCCCTCAGGCGAAGCGCGGGGCGAGAGCGGTGTGGAGGTCGCGAACGAGTTTCTCGGTCGTGGGCCAGTCGATGCAGCCGTCAGTGATACTTATACCGTAACGGAGCTTTTCCTTCGGCTGCGGAAAGGCTTGGTTGCCGGCCCCGAGATTGCTCTCGATCATGGCTCCCATGATAGAGGCGTTGCCGGCGGCGATTTGGGCGAAAATGGCGTGAAGCACATCGGGCTGCAATTCGGGTTGCTTCGCGGAGTTGTCGTGTGAGCAATCGACGAGAATCGATTGCGGTAGTCCAGCCTTGGCGAGGAGTTGCTCGGTCTGCGCGATGTGGGCGGGTGAGTAGTTCGGCCCAGTGGCGCCGCCGCGGAGGACAACGTGGCAATCGGGATTACCGCGGGTGACGATGGCAGAGGCGGAGCCATCGAGGTTGATGCCAAGGAAGGTTTGGGGCTGCGAGGCGGCCTTGATGGCGTTGATGGCGGCTTGGAGGGAGCCGTCGGTGCCGTTCTTGAAGCCGATGGGCATCGAGAGGCCGGAGGCCATTTGGCGGTGTGTTTGTGATTCGGTGGTGCGGGCGCCGATGGCGGACCAGCAGATGAGGTCGGCGATGTATTGCGGCGTGATAGGATCGAGCAGTTCGGTGGCCGTGGGCAGACCGAGGTCGAGCACGTCGCGCAGAAAGGAGCGGGCGAGGCGCAGGCCGGTCGCAATATCGTGAGAGCCATCAAGGTGCGGATCCATCACGAGGCCTTTCCAGCCGACGGTGGTGCGGGGTTTTTCGAAATAGACGCGCATGACGATCATCACACGGTCGGCGACCTCGCGCGCCAGCGCCGCCTGGCGGCGGGCGTAGTCGCGACCGGCGTCGAGATCGTGAATCGAGCACGGGCCGACAACGAGCAGGAAGCGTTTGTCGTCGGTGAAGATGAGCCGATGGATTTCGCGGCGCGCGTGTGTCACGAATTCTGCCTGAGCCTCGGTCTTGGGCAGCTCCGCAAGGAGGTCGGCGGGTGAGGGCAACGCACGCGTTTCAACGACATTGATATCCGAAGTTCTCTGCATGAACAGGCAGCTTGGTGTGCTGCCGGTATGGCCTGCAAGCCTCACATCCGTCATCCCGATCGTTCCGTTGCGGCAAAAAAGTGGCCGGCCGCTTACCCCTAAGCGGCCGGCCTTTGCTTTCTTAGTTACCCCAAAACTCCCGCTAGGCGGGAGAAGCGGCAAATTCGATAATTTGATAGGTAATCGATTAGTGAGCTTCGTCAACTCAATGTTCGCAATATCTGCCACTATATATTTCAATCGATTTGTAATCAACATCTAAAAATAGGACAATTTCATGCAATACCATGTGTTTTATGGATAGTTTGCGGCAATCTGTAGGGGAATTTTTTGGTTTTTCTCATTAATTTTCCTACAGGGTCTGAGGGACAATGATTTCCAATCTCAATCCGCTGCCACCGGCCGCCATGGGCATAGCAGGGGCGAAACGAGCGAAACCATTGGCTGTAGAGCGCAAGATTCCGCAGACTGAGGTGTTCCCGTATTGCTGAATCACACAGAGCTGAGCCGCAGCGGCAAGCTACCAGTGCAGTTCCCTATCGCCGATTGTAAAATGGAGGTTGACCGGGCTTGGCGGTGTTCCTTCGTTCTTTTCCGTTCCCCCGTTACCCAAAACCCCATCCCATGAACAAAGCCGAACTGGTTGAGGAAGTGCAAAAACTCCTCGGAAACGAAACGTCCAGAGCTTCAGCCGAACGCGCCACCGATGCCGTGCTCACCGCTGTGGGCCGGGGCCTGCGGCGCGATAAGGAAGTGCAACTTGTCGGGTTTGGTGGATTCAGCGTGGTGACGCGCGCGGCCCGCCGCGGTTTCAATCCGCACACCAAACAGCCGATGAAAATCCGCGCCATGAAAACCATCCGCTTCAAGGCGGGAGCTGCGCTGCGTGGTATCGTCTGAGCAGTTCTGACTGTGGTCGCGTTCTGCGCCAAGCCATGACAATCCAGCTTGCGCAGAAATTTGAGGTTGTTTTTGGCCGTGCGCCAGAAGTCGTCGCCCGTGCGCCAGGTCGTGTCGAATTCATCGGCAACCACACCGACTACAACGGCGGTTCTGTGCTCGGCGCTGCGATCGACCGCGGGGTGTGGGTCGCACTGGCGCCGCGCACCGATGGCCAGTGGCGCTTCGCCAGCGATCCGAATCCCCGAATCCTTTCTTTGCGGGTGGGCGAACCGCACCGGCAGACCGGCGACCGTCGCTGGCTCAATTATCCCCTTGGCGTGATTGCCGCACTGCCGGCATTTGGGCTACGCGCACCTGCGGGCTTCGACTGCCTGGTGATGTCTGACCTGCCGGCGGGTGCGGGGCTCAGCAGTAGCGCGGCCTTGGAGCTTGCCTCGGCTCTGGCCTTTCTGGCGTTCACCGGGCAAGACGCGCCGCGGGCTACCGTCGTAAAAATCGGCCGTCACGCGGAGAACCATTTTGTCGGCGTGCCGTGCGGTATTCTCGACCAAGGGGTGTCAGGTTTTGGGAAGAAAGACCGGCTTGTGTTTATCGATTGCCGCGGTCCGCGCTTCGCCACGGTGCCGATGTCGGCCGACGCGCAGTTTTGGATTTTCAACACGCACACGAAGCACGCGCTCGTTGACGGGCTTTACGCTGCGCGCCACCGCGAGTGCATGGCGGCGGCGAAGGCGCTCGGCGTGTCGCTACTCGCCGATGCGAAATCCTCACAGCTCGAGGCGACGCGCGCAAAACTGGCGCCAGCGGTTTTTGCCCGCGCCCGCCACATCATCGAGGAGATCGCGCGCGTCGGTGCCACGGTGAGGGCGCTGCGGGCCGGCAACCTGACCAAGGTCGGTCGCCTGCTCACGGCTTCACATCGTAGTTCGCAAACGCTGTTTGAAAACAGCACCCCCGAACTCGACTTCCTAGTGGACACGCTCACGACCCGGCCGAATGTTTACGGAGCGCGGCTGACAGGCGGCGGATTTGGTGGCGCTGTGATGGCACTGACATCGAAGAAATTCGGCGCGGCGCAGGCCCGATCGGTGGCTACGGCTTATGCTAGGAAATTTGGGGCGGCTCCGGATATACTGCACACCAAAACTGATGACGGCGCGACCGTCATTACTTGAGCGCGGCCCAATAGCCCGACTGGCGGCGCTTCACCGCCGGTTGAGGGTCTTCAGCTGCTCGCTGAGCCAGATCTTGTGTTTCCAGCGGAGATTTTTGGAAGACATGTCGATCGCGTAGAGGCTGTCGTTTGTTTTTAGCTGGGGCAGTCCGAGAATGGCGCAAAGGTTGAGCGCGAGCCATTTTTCGATTTTCAGGACGACCATTTTCTTGCGCAGGCGGCCTTGGATGTCGCGGTTGAGCACAGTGGGAATGGTGTTCAGCGTGAGAATCTCGTCGATGGCGGTGTGCGCCATCTTGATGCGGCCTTCCTCGCTGGCATAGAAGTGGGTCAGGGCGAACACGGTTTTACCCGGGTTGATTTGCTTCAGGAGCTGGCAGGATTGCACGACGGTCGAGCCCGTCCGCACCATGTCGTCGAACAGCACGATGTCGTGGCCGCGAATGTCCTCGAGGCGCCATTCGCTCTCGGCGTGGATCGTGATATCCACCTTGCGCTCGCCGGACCGCACCTTGTCCAGCAGCACGAACTTGGCCTTGGGCAAATTCAGGCGCCGGGACATCTCCTGCACAAAGTCGCGCGCGCCCTTGTCCGGCGCGCACAGCGCCAGGCCTTCGCCGTCCTTGCCATAGTTCACGATGTTAGAATTTAACAGGTAATCGACGTAGATATCGTAGGGGATGACGTTGTGAAATTTTCCCTCGAAGATGTCGGTGAACGTCCTTTGCACGGAGTGCGAGTGATTGTGCACGGTCAGCACGCGATCCACACCGGCGAGTTTGAGCAGCTGGGCGTAAAGTTTTGCAGTGAACGGCTGTCCGTCGAACTTCTTCAGGTCGTGCTGATCGCGGGTGAAATTGGTCTCACCGAGTTCGGTGCGGGGGCCGCGATCCTGGGCGCTGTAGTAGAGATCGGGCTCGACCAAAATGACCTCCGAGGCGCCGTTTTCCTTGGCGGCGCGGGCGATCATGAGGGTGCGCATGGTAAGACTTTGGCGGCTCACCGCTAGGCTGCTCGTGCTGACGATGATGACGCTCTGGCCCTTCAGCTTTTTGCCGATTTCGTTGAAGTCCTGCTCATCGGAAATGAACCGCGGGCAAAACTCTGAGTTGGCGAACCGCTTCATGCTGATCAGGTCGGCGACGTCTTCCCGCTGGCCCATGGCGAAGGCGACGTCGATGGCGAAGGGGTCGTCTGAGGAATTTCCTACTACAATGTATTCCGATTCGGTCATGGTGTGGCCGGATGATCAAAGGATGCCGCTGAGTTGCTCGAAGTATTCGGCTATCCAGCGGTGAAAGAAGAGAAAATACAGCAGGCCTGCGATGGCGAGCATTGGGCCGAACGGCACATGCACGCCAAAACCCAGCGCCGCCGGCTCGCCCTCGGGGGTCTCGACCGTTGGTGCTACGGGTGAAGGTGAACCCGAGAGTTTCTGCCAGACGAGCGCGACGGCGAACCACGCGGTGCCGATTATGGCGCCGCCAAACATGGCAAAAACCGCGCCCTGCCAGCCACAAAACGCCCCAATGGCCCCGACAAATTTAACATCGCCGAAACCCATAGCTTCTTTTTTCAACGCCGCTTCGGCGAGCAGGCCGATCCACAGCACCAAACCCGAACCGACCAGCAGGCCCTGCAACGACGCGACACCCGACCGCAGGCTGTCCACAATGAAAATGTTGCCGTGCTGCCCGTGAAGTGCCGGCACAAGAAACGACAGCAGCACGCCCGCGACGCCGAGCCCTAGGGTGAACACATCGGGGATGATCATGTGATCGAGATCGATGAACGTGGCGCAGACGAGTGCGCTGAGCAGCAGCATGCCGCACACTGCCTTCGCAGGGGGAAACTGCAGCCAGCAAGCGAGAAAAATCAGTGCGGTCAACAGCTCGACAAAGGCGTAGCGAAACGAGTAGGGCCGCCCGCAGCAACGGGCTCGGCCCCGCAGCACGAACCAGCTCAAGATGGGAATGTTGTCATGCCACGGGATCGGCTGGCCGCAGGCGCAGTGTGAGCCTGGCCTGACAATCGACTCGTTTTTGGGCAGGCGATAAATGACGACGTTGAGAAAACTGCCGATGCATGCACCGAGGACGAATGCCACCGCGGGGAATAACCACGGGAAGGCGGCGGTAACTTCGGCAAAAGCGGCGGGATTCATCGGGTGGGAGCCTGCTTGCAGGCGAGGCAGGACGTTCGCGAACCAAGCCATCGCGTGCAAGCACGCTCCTACAGCTTGAACGCAGCCTTTGCGGCGGCGCGCATGGCCGCGACGGGCATAGGTGTGCCGCTCCAGATTTCTAGCGAACGCGCGCCCTGATGGACGAGCATACCGAGGCCGTTGGCATGCGGCAGACCGAGAGAAAGGGCCTGAAGCAGCAGGCGCGTCTGCGACGGGTTGTAGATCATGTCGAAGACGGAGGCAACAGGCGGCAGCGCGGCGAGGTTGGCCGGCGGCGGGTCAGAGTCGCGCAGGCCGGCGCTGGTGGCGTTGATTAGGATGGAACCCTGAGGCAGATCGGAGGGCAGAGAGGCCAGCGAGAAACCGTGCAGCGGCACGCCACCAGCAAGCGGCGCGAGGGCGGCGAGCAGCGTGGCGAGGTTTTCCGGCGTGCGGTTGGCGATCCAGAGCGAGGCGCAGCGCTGGCGCAGACACTCGACGGCGGCGCCGCGTGCCGCACCGCCCGCGCCGAGTAGGATAATATCGGCACCCGCGAGTTCGCGGCCGAGATCCTCGCGGACCGCGGTGACGAGGCCGTGGCCGTCGGTGTTGAACCCGTGCCAACCGGCCTCCGTCCAAAGCAGGGTGTTGACGGCGCCGACGCTCTGGGCCGCGGGATCGACCGCCGCCACGAGGCCGAACGCGAGAATTTTGTGCGGCAGCGTGAGGTTCACTCCGCGGAATTTTTTCGCGTGGAGCAATTCGAGTGCATGCGGGAGAGTGTCGGGTGGCACGTCGAAGCGGAAGTATTTCCACGCGGCAAAGTGCTCGTCGGTGCACGCCATCTCGGCGAGCGCGGCATTGTGCATCGGCGGGCTGATCGAGTGACTGACCGGGTGACCGAGCACGGCGAGCGCGGTGCCGGGGAACGACCAGGCCTCGAGATCAGACAGGGATAGGACGCAGGTATTTTCGATTTCAGATTTCAGATTTTCGATTAGAGCGGCAGGGCGCATGGGGCGCAAAAACGAAAAATAAAAATCGAAAGTCTCACCCGGCGTTTTCCCGCGAGCCGTAGAGTGCGGTGCCGATCCGCACCAGCGTGCTGCCGGCTGCGACGGCGGCAGCTAGGTCGCCGCTCATGCCCATCGAGAGCTCGCGCAAAGGCGCACCTGTCTGTGCGGCCAGCCGGTCGCGCAACTCGCGCAGCGTGCCAAAGGTGCGCTGCGCGACGTCGGGGTCGGAAGAGAGTGGAGCGATGGTCATCAGGCCCTCGACGCGCAGATTGGGTTTGGCGAGAGCGGCTTCGAGCAGGCGCGGCGTGTCCTCGATTTCGGCGCCAAACTTGGCCGGGTCGCGGCCGGCGTTGATTTGCAGCAATACGCGCAGGTTCCTACCGAGGTCGGCTGCAGCCCGGTCGAGATGATTGAGGAGCTTCTCGCTATCCACGCTTTGCACTCGATCGAAGCGCGCGGCGGCGAGTTTGGCCTTGTTGGATTGCAGATGGCCGATCAGCTCCCACTCCACGGCGGCGGTGGTCTGGGCGCGTTTTTCGACGCCTTCCTGCACGCGGTTTTCGCCCACGGCCCGCAGTCCGTAGCGCGCAGCATATTCCGCGGCGGCCGGTGGGTGTGTCTTGGTCACAGCCAGAAGCTCCACTTCACGCGGGTTGCGGCGTGTGCGGACGCACTCTTCGGCGATCTGCCGGCGCACGGTGTCCGCCCGCAAGCAGAATTCTTCATAGGTCGGAAACATTTTGGCTGAGCTTATGGGTTGCTGTTGAATTAGGAGTCATTATGGTCGCTAGCACATTAACAAGCCATGCAAATTGAAAACTTCAAAATCTTCGCCGATTTGGTCGAAACAAAAAGTTTCTCCAAAGCCGCCAAACTCAATGGCATCACGCAATCGGCGGTAAGTCAGCAGGCGCGCGCGATGGAGCGGCACTTCAAGACGCTGCTGGTCGACCGCAGCCAGAAACAGTTTCAGCTCACGCGCGAAGGGCAGCGCGTTTACGAGGCGGCGAAAGAGATGTTGCACACCTACGAGAAGCTCCTGAGCGAGCTGCAGGAGATGAAAAAAGTGATTAGTGGCACGATCCGCATCGCGACTATCTACTCGATCGGCCTGCATGAGCTACCGCCCTACATTAAAAAATTTCTACACGACTACCCATCGGTCAATGTGCGCGTGGAATACCGCCGCTCCAACCTCGTCTATGAGGACATCCTGCACAACTCGGTCGACTTCGGGCTGGTGGCGTTTCCCGTCAAGCAGCGCCAGATCGACAGCCTGCCATTCCGCAACGACCATCTCGTCCTCATCACCCATCCGAACCATCCGCTCGCGAATCAGGGGGAAATCGACATCAAGCTGCTCGCGGACCAGCGGTTCATCGGCTTCGACCCAGACATCCCGACGCGCAAGGCCGTCGATCAGATTTTCCGCGACAACAAGCTAGAGATCGAGCCAGTGATGGAGTTCGACAACATCGAGACGGTGAAGCGGGCGGTGGAGATCGACCACGGTATCGCCATCGTGCCGCTCGCCACGGTGCTGCAGGAGGTGAGGCTGGGCACACTCGTGGCGGTGCATTTCAAGGACAAGGACTTCACGCGGCCGCTGGCGATTCTCCACCGCAAGGGCCGCGTGCTCACCCCGGCCATGAAGAAATTCATCGAAGTCTTGGGGTTCGACCTAGAGGAAATGGCTCCGAGCTGAACGCCGGCACGTTTTTTTGTGAAATTGTTCCCGGCGCCGGGAACAATCAGCACCTCTGCCGTCTCCTATTTTTCATGAAAACACTCCGCCTCGTCTTGGTTTTGGCTATCTCCTTCACTGCTGCTGCGCTTTCCCTGGCGGAGCCTGTTCCCGCGACGCCTGCGCCAGTGTGGACGCTGCAGGATCTCGACGGCAAGGAGGTCAGTTCGGCTCAGTTCAAGGGGAAAGTGGTCGTGGTCGATTTTTGGGCCACGTGGTGCGGACCGTGCCGCCACGAGATTCCGGGCTATATCGCCCTCCAAAAAAAATACGCCAAGGATGGCCTCGTGATTGTCGGTATCGCCGTGAGCGACAAGGTGGCGAGCGTCCGGGCCTTTGTCGCGAAGCAGGGTGTGAATTACAAAGTCGTCATGGGCAATGACACGGTTGTCGAGGCGTTTGGCGGCGTGGAGGGCATCCCGACCACATTCATCATCGATCGCGAAGGCAAGATCCGGGAGCGCAAGGTCGGATCCGAAGACACCGCCGAATACGAGAAGACTTTGGTCAAGTATCTGAAGTGAGCTGGGCCGCCTGCGCGGCGAGGATCAGCTGGTGTCGAAGCGGGCGATGCCCGTCAACTCGTCCGCGATCTGGCGGTCGCTGCGGCAACGGGGCATTTTGCTCTGGCCGCCCCACCTGTGGTGGTAGCGCATCCAGTGCTCGAACACTCCAGGCATCACGAGGCGCACGAGCGGCATTTCCAGACCGTTGACCTTGCGTTTAGCTGCATACTCATCGTTGCGCGCCGAAAGTTCGACATCGAGGAGCGACGCCAATAGCAGGCCCGTGGGCGTCGCGACCGAGCCGGGTTTCAGCTCGATCCACCATTCGTGACGCCCGCGCAACTGGCCGGTAAGCGAATTACTAAACAGAGGCGCAACATGAAAATTGACGATCACCCAGCCGTGTCGCTGGCAAACCTTGGCGAGCGTGTCGGTCAGTTCCTTCTCGACCAAATGCTCGCCAAAGGCGCTGAGTTGGAGCTGGGTGCGACCGATATATATCAGCCGCGGCGGCTCCGCCGACACGAACTGCACCACATCGCCAATGACGTAGCGGCAGAGCCCGGCGGGCGTCGTGAGGAGCAGGGCGTAGTCCACGCCGGTGGTCACGCCTTCGAGCGGCACGGCTTTGGCGCCGAGCGCCGCGGGCAGCGTCTCGTGGAAAACGCTCATCGGTAGAAATTCGAAAAAAAGTCCGGCCGCGCTCAGCAATCTCAGTCCGGCGGCCGGGTCGGCATCCTGAGCGGCGATGAATCCCTCGGAGGCCGGATAGACCTCGTGGAAGTTCACGTTGGGGCCGACCGCCTCGCGCAGTTCGTCCTGGAACGGCCCGACGGGCACACCTCCGTGCAGGATGCATTCGAGGTTGGGCCAGATGGTCTGGAGGTTGGCCAGCCGGCCCCTGCTGCGGCTCGTGCCCGTGCGCAGTGCCTCGGCCAAAATGAGCAGCCAGTTCGGGATGCCGGCGAGCAGCGTGATATCGAGGCGGCGGGTGCGCGCGACGATGGCGGCGAGTTGGGCCGGCCAGTCGGGCATCTGCGCGATGGCTATGCCGGGTTCGTAGAAATGACGTTCGATCCAGGCTGGCAGGTTGAGGGCGGAAATGCAGCTCAGGTCGCCGCCGTAGGCCAGAAAGGGCCGGGCTTCGGGAATCCGGGTGACCGCGGTCGCGCCGCCGAGGAACAGATGCCGGCCGTGGAATACTCCAGCGTGGCCGACGCGCGCGGTGTAGAAGAACAGCGAGTCGAGCCCCGCCTGCCGGAAATGGACCATCATCTGCTCTGTGACCGGCAGCCACTTGGTGTGGCCGTCGGCCGTGCCCGACGATGCCGCATAGAAGGCGCAGCGACCCGGCCACAGCACATCGGCCTCGCCGCGTTTCATGCGCTCGATGTAGGGCGCAAACTGTTCGTAGCCGCGGAGCGGCACGCGTGTCCGGAATTGTTCGTAGCCGATCCCGGCCGTGATTCCGGTCTCGCGGCCAAAGGCCGTGGCGGCGAATTGCGCGGTCAGTTCGCAATATGCCTTCTGCTGCTCTGGCACGGCCGAGCGGTGGCGCTTGAGCCGCCGGGCCGCACGCGCGGTCTGGAAGCTGGCACCCAGCAGGAGAAGTTTTTTCGGGAGGACTGGCATCGCAACCGCGGGGATGCATCAGGCAGCCGCGCCAGCCGCGATGCGGCAAGTGCATTCACGCGGCCGCCCCCAAACTTACCGGTTTTTAGCTGTCGTTTGGCGGTAGAGACCAAGGCAGAAACCCAATCCCAGTGGAAATATTCGACATCATTCCATCGCAGTCGCCATCGGATCCCGAAACCGAAGCGTGACTTTGCGCCGCAGATGACGCGTTCTCACGGGAGCGCATGCCACTCCCGCCCGTCATCTATGAAGACGAAGCCATGATCGCGTTCGACAAACCGAGCGGGATGCTCGTCGCGCCCGACCGCTGGGACAAGACGCGCGAAAACCTCATGGGCCTCGTCCACGCGAAGCTGGGCCACGGCGTCGCCAACGTCCACCGGCTTGATGCCGACACCAGCGGCCTGCTGCTCTGCGCCAAGACGAAGCCCGCGCTCGATTTTCTCAGCGGCCAGTTCCAGTCGAAGACAGTGCGGAAAAAATACCTTGCCTTCGTCGTGGTCCTGCCGCCGGAGCAGGCGATGAAGGTCGTTGCCCCGGTGCGCGACGCCGCGGGGGTGCTGCCACACGAGTTCACAGTCGAGCTTGCGCTGGGCGAGGACGAGCGCCAGCCGGGCCGCATGCGGGTTTTCAAAAAACGTGGCGGCAAAGACTCCGTCACGGTCTGCCGCACGCTCGAGCGCTTCGGACAGTTTGCGTGGATCGAATGCCAGCCGCTCACGGGCCGCACGCACCAGATCCGCGTGCACCTCGCCGCGATCGGTGCGCCGGTGCTCAACGACCCGTTCTACGGCGATCCCGAAATCAAATTGCTGCTCTCCGCGCTCAAGCGCCGCTATAAGGGTCGCGACGAGGAAAAGCCGCTCGTCAACCGCCTCGCGCTTCACGCGAGCGAGCTGACGCTGACACACCCCGTCACACGTGAGCCGGTGACGCTGAGCGCGCCGCTGCCGCACGAGTTTGAGGTCGCGCTGAAATATCTCCGTAAATTCGCGTCTGGCCAGCGGATTGCCTCCGGAAGAGCATTGCGCCAAGTTTGAGGATGCTGCGGTTGTTCGCGAAATAGCAGGAGAGCAATCCAGGCTGGCCAATCTCACTGCGGAGAACGCAACGTTCCTCGGGAAGAGGACGATGCCCGCGGCGAATCGCGCGCCTGGCGTGCGATTTTTTGAAATCGGCCGACGGATTTGCCGTAATAAGGGGCATGACGGGATCTCTCGTCTCACTGACCCAATAATTCTCACACCCCATGAACCCCTTCGTTTCCATCTACCGCCGCCTTTCGATTTTCTGCATAATGATACTGAGCACAGTTGCTGAAGCGGCTACGGTATCGGGAAAGGCTCCGGTTGTGCCGGGTATCGATACTGCGCAGGTCACCCTCTCAAATTTAAACTACGTCTATACCGCCAACTTCGATTCCAGCGGTGGGTATGCATTTCCGGCGGTCGAACCCGGCCTCTATGCGCTCAAGGCGGAAGTAGCCGGTTACAACCAGACCCAGACGGTGTCCGTGGATACCACGACGACCGATGCGGTCAGCGTTCCCGACTTGGCCTTGGACAAATCGACGGCGGCGGCAGACAGCTATGGCTACACCTGGGTGCAGGACCAAAGTTATGCGGGTCTGCCCAAGACCGAGATTGCGGCCAACATCGTCCAACCGACGCAGGTGACGATCATGGGGAAAGCCTACCAGATGGCGGACTTGAGTTATGCCCAGGAACTTTTCGACACCTACGGGATCGTGTTGAGCAATGAGGGCGAAACTTGGACCCAGGAATATGCCTTTCGCCTGTATTCCGTCCTGCAGCGCATCCCGCAGGCCGCCGGGACGGGATACAAGTATAACACGGCCTTGGCGCCGACCCGCTGGATTCTCACCACCGATTCCATCAATAACGACATCGACCTTCCCACCGGCAGCGCTGGCGGCGCGATCCGGGTCTCCGAGGCCGCCTTCACCTACGCGGCGCCTTTTGTCGCGGAAATCGACGGTGTGCGGGGATTGTATTTTTCGAAGCGCCTGCATGCAGCGTTGGTGCGCTACGTCACGGGCAACGGCACCGACCAAGCCGCCGTGGCCAAAATCCTGACCGACCGCTATGGGCTGGCGATCGACACCACCGCCCACCCGCTCGACTACACCCAGTTCACCAAGGAATCGGTCACGCGTTTCCAATCTTGGTTCACCCATCCTGAGGAACTGATCCAAATCATCAACAGCTTCGAGGAACTGCCCGAGGGATTTGCCAAGATCGCCGGCTTCAAATGGCTCATCCGACGCCAGGATGGCACCGTCAATCCGGTTTATCCGGAAGCGCCCGCGATCGCTTGGTCGTCGGGCTACATGGAGTTCATGGAGTCGGCGTTTTCCAGTTTCAACACCGCCTACATCACCCGCCTGATTCTGCATGAGAAGGCCCACTACCTTTACCAGTTTGTGCTGACGCCGGCCTTCAAGAAAACCTGGGCCGAGCTGGGCGGCTGGCAATACGCCCCCGATCCGCTGAATCCCGACTATAATGCCACCGCCGGGTGGCAGACCACCAAAACGACGGAGTTCGTCAGCGCCTACGCCCATGACAAGAATCCTAATGAGGATTTTGCGGAAACAGTGGCCTATTTCGTGAACGATCCCGACGCCCTCAAGGCCCGCTCGATGGAGAAATACACCTTCATCCGCGACACCGTGATGCTCTCCAATTCCTATGTCAGCATCATCCGCCCGGATCTCACCTTCACCGTCCTCAATTTGTTCCCCAACTACGAATATCCCGGCAAGATCACCCGGATCACCACCCAAGTCACCGGCGAGGCGACCGCCGACAAGATTGTCAAGGTCGAGGTCGAGATTTCCCCGTTCTCACCCAATTCCAATCCCGTGGTCGCCCTGCAAGGCCGCATGCTGGGGCCAGTCACCCCCGAGGCTCCCGTGGCCCCCTACATTGACCTCGGACTCTCGCCGGTGGAGAACAGCCGGACCCTGTTCCGGGGCAGCGTCACCCTGACCAAATTTGCCCGCAGCGGTTATTGGACTCTGCCAAACATCACGCTGCGCGACTCGGTCGGGCTGGAGCGCTACGAGTCATCGCTCCTTTACGGCTGGAAGTGTTACATCAATAACCCTCTCCAGGACATCGTGCCGCCCCAGGTGCAGCCGGGCACCTCGTCGTTGACGATCCGCAACGACACCCTCGCGGGCCATCCGGTGCAAATCGCGACCCTGCGCTTCAACGTCACGGAGAACACCGGTCTCACCTCGTATTTAGCCCGGCTGTCTCCGCCCTCGGCCTACTCCATGCAGCAATGGGGCCCGGTCAATACCGACGGCGGCGGCGAGCGCACTGTTGACTTTGTCATCAAGGACTATGCCCGGACTGGCCGCTACACCGTCGATCAGATCGTGCTGAAGGATTACGGTCTGAACCTCAACTACACCTATTTCAACACCCACAGCCCCCTGGTCGGCAACGCGGATGGCACGACCACGGTCGCCGATGAGGCGTCCCCGTTCCTCGACATCGTGACTGCCAACCCGGACACCAAGGGTCCCGAATTGGATGTGAACCGCATCACCGTCACGGCCACGCCCACCAATCTGGTCACCCCAGATGGGGAAACACTCGTCACGATCAAATATTTCGTCCGCGACGACATCTCGGGCTATGGCAACAACAGCAATTTCATCCTGCGCGATCCACAAGGCATCGAGCATTTTTACTGGTTCTACCACCGCAACACTTACACCGAATACTTCGATGGCGACCCGACGGCTTGGGAGGAATACACGCAGCAGGTCCTCCTGCCCCGCGGCTCGGTTCCCGGCGTCTGGGGCCTCTCCCAGATGGTGCTCACCGACAAGGCCGGCAACGGTCAGCCGTATTCTTTCACTGAGACGGTCCGCTTCGATCCGATGAGCACGGCGGCAGCGGATCTAAACATCATCGGCGATCCCGTTTCGAAATCGTATGCCGTCGGCGACAGCGTGTCTTTGTCGATCACCGTGGCAGGCGGAGACAATGTCACCTACGAGTGGTTCAAAGATGGAATTTCCTTGCTGAGCGGAGCCGGCAGCAAGTCGGCCGCGTCCTTGACCGGTAACGGGGAGTTGTTGAGAGCGGCGAGGAGCGTCTCCATTCTCGGGGCCGGGACGGCGAAACTGACCATCGTCAATGCCGGGAAAGACAGCGCCGGCACCTACTATTGCATCGTGTCGAATTCCTCGGGCCGCGTGGTCAGCAAAGCCGCGGTCATGAGCGTTATGACCGCGCCGACCGTCACCTGGGCGACGCCCACCGCGATCACCTACGGCATGGCTTTGTCGGCCGCTCAGCTCAATGCGATGGCGAGCGTGCCGGGCACCTTCGCCTACAACCCGGCCATCGGCGCAGTGCTGGGCGCGGGCAGTCGGACGCTGAGCGTCACGTTCGCGCCAAGCGACACAGTCAATTACTCTTCGGCCGCCCAGACTCAGTCCCTCACCGTCAACAAAGCCCCGCTGACGGTCACCGCGGCAAACCAAGCGCGCAGCTATGGCGCAGCCAATCCTGCGCTCACGATCAGTTACCTCGGTTTCGTGAATAGCGATTCCGCCGGGGCCATTACGGCGCCGACGGCCAGCACGAGCGCTACCACGGCGAGCGCGGTGGGAGATTATCCGATCACGCTCACTGGCGGCGCGGCTGCCAATTACACACTGACCCTTCAGAACGGAACCCTGACAGTCACCTCGGTGGCGCCGACCGTCACCTGGGCGACGCCGGCAGCGATCACCTACGGCACGGCCTTGTCCGTCGCCCAGCTCAACGCGACCGCAAGCGTGCCGGGCACCTTTGACTACATCCCGGCCGCCGGCACAGTGCTTGGCGCCGGCAGCCAAACGCTGAGCGTAACGTTTACCCCGAGCGACACCCTGAATTATGGGTCCGCCGCGCAGACCCAGACTCTGAGTGTCAACAAAGCCCCGCTCACCGCCACCGCCGCCAACCAGTCCCGGGTGTATGGCGCCGGCAACCCGGCGCTCACCGTCAGCTATGCCGGCTTCGTCAACAACGAAACCGCCGCGGTGCTGGCGTCGGCGCCCACGGCGAGCACCACGGCCACGACAGCGAGCTTGCCCGGCGTTTATCCCGTCACGCTCACGGGTGGCAGCGCCGCCAATTACACCCTCACGCTGCAACCCGGCCTCCTCGCCGTGACCCCGCGCGATTACAGCGGCGCCTATTTCGGCATGTTTGCCTCCGGCGGCCATTGGGCGCTCAACGTCCACCGCGACAACACCGCCACCTACATCGCGTATCTGCCCAGCCGGCACAGTGCGATCGTCGTCAACCTCACCATCGACGCCACCGGCGCCTTCACGGTCACCGGCACGGAGATCAAACCCCTCGCCGGTTCGTCCCTCACAGGTCTCGCCCTTAACTCGCCAGAAGCCCCGGTGCGCAGGCAGTCCGCCGCGGCTGGCGATTTCACGGTCACCGGCCAGATAACCGTCAGCGGCGCGCTCGCCGGCCAGCTTGCCGGCTTCGGCGAGACGCTCACCGGAGCAGCCGATGGCGCCACCGGCTCCGCCCCGGCGTTGGCCGGCTTCTACACCGCCGCCGCCCTGAACACCGCTAGCGGCGCGACCTACACCATCGTTGGGCCTTCCGGCCAGGCGGTCGTCGTCAGCACCACCCCTTCTGCCGTGGATGGCGCGGCCGGCATGGTTGATTCGAACGGCCAGTTGACCGCCACGACGAGTAACAACGCTCTCCTAACCTTCAGTATCGATGCCCAAGCCCAGACCTTGAGCGCGAGCCTGACGCCCGCCGGTTCGAACACGCCCATCACCTACGCCGGTCTGCCCGACACCGTGGCTCCTGTGGCCCGCGTCGTGAACCTCTCCGTGCGCAGCGGCGCCGGCAGCGGTTCGCAGACCCTGATCGTCGGCTTCGTGGTCACCGGGACCGGCAACAAAAACCTGCTCCTGCGCGGCATGGGCCCGTCGCTCGCCCCGTTGGGCGTCGTCAACGCCCTCACTGACCCCGTCCTGCGGCTCCACGACAGCACCGGCGCCGAAGTGGCGAACAACGACGATTGGGGCGGCTCTGCGGCCATGGTGAACAGTTTCGCCTCGGTAGGCGCCTTTGTCCCAGCCGCCAACTCCAAGGATGCCGCCCTCCAGCAGGTCGTCTCGAGTGGCCCCTACACCTTCCATGTCATCGCCAACGGCACCGCTGGCGTCGCCCTCGCGGAGCTCTACGATGCCGACAACGTGGAAGGCGCTGCCAAGGTGGTGAACCTCTCTGCGCGCACCCAGGTGGGCACGGGCGAAAACATCCTCATCGCCGGCTTCGTCATTACCGGCAATGCCCCGAAGAGGATGCTTATCCGCGGCCTCGGCCCGACGCTGCTCTCCTACGGCGTTACCGGAGTGCTGGCCGATCCGCAGCTCAACGTTTACTCCGGCGGCGCGCTCGCCGGCAGCAACGACGACTGGGGCGGCACCGCCGCCCTGAAGGACGCCTTTGCGACCGCGGGGGCAGGGGCCCTCGTCTCCGACACCAGTAAGGACGCCGCCCTCCTCGTCACCCTCCCGCCCGGTGTTTACAGCGCACAGGTCTCCGGTGCGAACGGCACTACCGGCGTCGGCCTCGTCGAAATTTTCCTCCTGCCTTAACTTTACGAACGACACCTCGCCACCTCTTCACCTATGCCTTCTGTCGCCGCTCTATTCAGGCTTCTCCTATCCTTTGCCGCCCCCTGCTTCACGGTTAACGCTCAGGCCCAGATCATCCTGTCCGATTTCAACAGCGTCGCCACTACGACCGATGGTTGGCAAAAATATTCCGGCGGCGACGGAGGCTCAAGTGTCTCCTGGACCGCCATTGGCGGCAATGGTGGCACCGGCGGCCTGGTTTTAAACGATGCGGCCACGGGACAAAACGACTACTTTGACGCCCCAGCAAAATTTCTCGGCAATCAGTCAGTGTTTTACGGCGGCACCCTCAGCTTCGACCTCTTGATCACGTCCCCGGTGGACCTCCCCGAAGCCGACAACGTGGTCCTGACCGGCAACGGCGTTTCCATATCCTATAATCTGCTGTCTTATCCTGTAACGACTGGTTTTACCTCCTATTCCATCAACCTGCTCGAAAACTCCGGTTGGTTTATTACGGGAACGTCGACTGCCCCGTCTCAGTCGCAAATGCTATCTGTGCTCAGCAACCTCACCGACCTGCGCATTCTGGCCGACTGGCACAACGGCCCCGAGAACGATGTGCTGGATAACGTGCAACTCGCCGCGGTGCCGGAGCCCACCCGCGCCGCGCTCCTTTTGGGGTGCGGTGCTCTGGCGTTCGTGCGGTTCGCCCGCCGCCGTCAGACTCACTCCTAAACTTGCGCGACCTTGGCGCCGCCAACTCCGATCGTGAGCGCGAATGGGGTGCACTCATGCCGGCGGCCGCCGGCCCGTCCGGGCGGCATGCTACCCGCTCGTCCGCTGCGGCGCCGGGTCCGCGCCGCAGCGTCAAAGCGTCTGCGCCGCACAACGCGCTTGCGGCGGTGCTGGCCGTCCGGCCATTATGCGCCGCTTTCCTACCCCCGCATGTCCGACTCCCACGCTGGCAATTGGTTTGCCTCCACCCAGTGGAGCATCGTCCTCGTCGCCCGCGAGGATTCGGCCGGCGGGCGCAAGGCGCTCGAACAGCTCTGCGCCGCCTATCGCCAGCCGATCTACAATTACCTGCGCCGCCGCGACTACGCGCCGGCCGATGCGGAGGATCTGACGCAGAGTTTCTTCGCCTACCTGCTCGACAGCGATTTTCTGGAGCGGCCCGATCCTGCCAAGGGCCGCTTCCGCGGCTACCTCGTCGGCGCACTATGTCATTTCCTTTCTGATCATCATGCACACACCGGCGCGCAAAAACGCGGCGGCGACACCCAGTTCATCGACTGTGCGGACCTCGACGCCGAACGCGAATTTGCCGCCTCCGACCAAGCGCAGCTCGACCCGAGCGAAGCCTACGAAAAAGCGTGGGCGCTTACTCTCCTCTCGCGTGCTTTGCGGCAACTTGAGCAGGAGCAGGCCGCCGCCGGCAAGGCGCGTCAGTTCACTATTCTCCAGCCATTCCTCAGTTCGACACCTACGCGCGGCGATTACGAGGCCGCCGCCGCGGCGCTCGGCACCAGCCGCACCAACGTCGCCGTCTGGGTTCACCGCCTCAACCACCGCTACGCCGAACTCGTGAAATTCGAGGTCTCCAGCACGGTGCGTTCTCCCGACGAAATAGCATCCGAAATGCAGCACTTACTGCAGGCGCTGCGTCTCTAACGCGACTGATTCACCATCGCTTTCTCCGATGTCGCCGCCCGAAAGTTCCACGTCACGCCCGCCTTCGTCCTCATGTCCGCGCTGTGGTGCGGCCACGGCCCACCCATTCTCCGGTGTCGGCGGCGTGTGCCTACGCTGTGCCGGTGAACGTGTCTTCGCCCTCGGCAGCAATGCGCCGTTCGCATCAGTGCCTCCCGACGAAACCCTCGAGGAAGGTGCGCGCTCAGACACCTCGTCGCTCGACGCGCCCATGCGCATCGGTGCCTACGAAATCATCGAGGAACTCGGCCGCGGCGGCATGGGCCGCGTCTACGCCGCCCGGCAAAGTGGCCTCGGCCGCATCGTGGCGCTCAAGGTCCTCTCGCTCGGTCCGGGTGCGCCGCCGGAATTGGAAATGCGATTTCTCCGCGAAGCTCAAACCGTCGCGCGCCTGCGGCATCCGCACATCATCGCGATCCACGATTCCGGCCGCGCCGCCGGGCACGTCTATTTTTCGATGGATTACATCGAGGGCGGTGACCTCGCACGCCGGCTGCGCGAACGCTCGTTTTCGGTTCGTGAATCCGCTGCCATCGTAGCCAAGGTTGCCGCAGCGCTGGCCCATGCCCACGCCGAGGGTATCCTCCACCGCGACCTCAAGCCCTCCAACATCCTTCTCGACGGTGACGAGCCCCGCCTTGCGGATTTTGGCCTCGCGGCGCAGCTCGAAACGAGCGGCGATTTCACGAGTGCCTCAGGAGTGTTTGGCACGCCGCAATATCTCGCCCCGGAAGCGATGCGCGGTGGTGGTGCCGCGCTCACGGCGGCCAGCGATCTCTATGCCCTTGGTGTTGTGCTCTACGCCCTGCTCACCGGGCGCACGCCGTTTGCCGGCGCTTCGCCGGCGGAACTGCCTGCGCTCGTTCACGACACCGATCCGCCCTCGCTGCGATTGCTGGCACCCGCGGTGCCGCCGGATCTCGAAACCATCTGCCTGAAGTGCCTCGAACGCGACCCCGCCCGCCGCTACGCCAGCGCCGCCGCGTTTGCGGAAGACTTGCGCCGCTTTCTTGCCGGCGAGCCGATCCTCGCGCGCCCCGTGTCTGGCCTCGGCCGCTTTTCCCGCTGGTGCCGCCGCCGGCCTGCGCTCGCCGCGATTTGGTTTCTAGTCACAGCGCTGGCGGTCGGCTCGACCGTGGCCTCGCTGTGGATCATGCGGGCCCGCACCGCTGCCGAAAAATCCCTCATGCTCGCCCGGACGGCGGAGGCTTCGGCCCGCGAGCGGCTTCGCGATGCGAAGCTTGGCGAAGCACGCGCCATCCGGCGCACGGCGTTGCCCGGGCGCCGCTCCCAAGCGCTGGCCGCGCTTGCCGACGCCGCAAAAATCCGCCCCGGCATCGATCTGCGCAACGAGGCCCTCGCCGCGATGTGGCTGCTGGATGTCAGCGCCGGTGCAACCTGGAATCTTGCAACCGACGCACCTGCTTCCATCACTTTTGACCAGTCAGGCCAAGTTGCCGCCGTGGAAATGATCGATGTCACCGGCACAGAGCGCAGCCCGGCTGTATTTCACCATTGGGGTCAGCCGCCGACAGACAAGGTCAAGCCCATCGCCATTCCCGGCACGCGGGTGATCGGTCTTCTGCGCTACAGCCCCGACGGGCAACTCGTGATGGCGCGTTACCTCGATGCCACGCTGAGGGTGTTTCGCGTGTCAGATTCCAGCTTGCTGCTCACTATTCCAAATCTGCCGCTGCCTGATGGTGACACTCTGACGAGGGAATTCAACGACGACTACGATTTCAGCCCCGACGGCAAGCTGCTGGTCGTCGGTCGCTCCGGCGGCGGACTCTCGCTCCTGCGCCTCGCGGACGGATCGGAGGTGGCGCGCTGGAACGATGCCCTGATCGTGAATGTTGTGCGCTTTTCTCCCGATGGCGCCAGGCTGGCACTAGCGCGCACGCAGGGTCACGACTCGCGGCAGGTTTACGTCTTGCGCGCCGCTGATCTCACCCTGGCGCATCGCTTCGACCAAACCGCCGCGCCCAACACCTTAGGTTGGACGAGTGACAGCCGGTGCCTGATCGTTTCGACGGAAGACAATGCGCTCGCCGAATTCGATCTGCGCAACGGTAGCCTGAGGGCCCGGTATCCACTCGGCACCCAGGCTTCCCGCCAAGTGCTGCTCCTAGATCACGACCGGTATATCGCGACCCGCACCTTGGTGACCAAACTTAACCTCATCAATGCCGCCACCGGCCAGCAGGAACTCACGCTCGACGGACTTAGCCCGTCACAACTATCAGCCGTGACGGGAGGGGAATCATTCGTCTCCACCGGTTATGACGGTCTCGCGACTCGCTGGGATATTGTGGCGCCAGTCGGCCTCCAGATCATTCCGCCGCCTTCACCCAGCGCCTATTTCAACGCTGGTTCTGTTGGTGCGATGGATATCAGCCCCGACGGTCGTTGGGTAGCCACTGGGCACGGGCGCTACACCCTCGTTCGGGAAATCTCAACGGGGCACGTCATCGCCGAGCGTGATACCGGAACCGGGCATCCGCAGGAGGTCACGACGATTGCCTTCGACCCTGAAGGTAACGCGCTGCTCATCTGCTCCACACTTTCTGGGCTCAGCCGCTATCCGCTGGTCGTGGCAGTGGATGGAAGCGTCTCTTTTGGCCCGGCCCAGAAGCTCGACCCCGAGCCGGGCTTTGTGATGCCTGCCTATTCGGCAGACCGCCACCGCTGTCTGTTGGCCAACGTCAGGACCGGCGACGTGAAGATCGTGGAACCGTCCGCAACTGCCGCCGTCACCCGCTCTCGTTGGAAAACCCCCGGTGTCTACAACGTCGCCTTTAGCCCTGACGGGCAAAAAATCGTCGTCAATTGCTCTGGCCAGGGTCCTGACGCTGCCGCCCAGCGCCTGCGCGTGCATCGCGTCGCCGACGGCGCCGTCATCGCCGAGCTTGGCGCACCGCCTTCCTGCGATGCAGCCTGGAGCAATGATGGCCGCACCGTGCTCACGTCCAACGGTCAGGCTGAGAGTTTGCTCTGGGATACCGGCACCTGGAGCCCCCGCGCCAGGCTCATTGGGGAACTCGGCGGCAACGCCACGACCTTCGCCCTATCGCCGGATGGCAGTTACGCCGTCGTCATGCGCGACGACCACATCAACCTCGTCTCGACGACCAATGGTGTTCCCTTTGCCAAACTTGAAGCGCCATCTGCCTCCAGTCTGGCTACCCTGGTGAAATTTATGCCGGACGGGCGGCGTTTTCTCGTGCTTTGGCCTGACGGCCGCATCGACGTGGTAAATCCCGCCGCGCTCCGCTCCGCACTCAAGCCGCTCGGGCTGGCGTGGTAGTCGTCGGTCCTTTACCTGGGAAAACCGGGGTCAGACGCAGCCGCTGTCGCTGATCGAGTCCACTAACTCGCACAGTCGTTCGTAATACGCGTCCTCGGCGAGCCCTAGCGCCGCGGCACCAAAGGTCACCGCATCGTCGCCCGAGGCAAACTCCCCGTAGTTCACGGTCACGAGTTGATAGAGCACGAGGAATGGCACTTCCGGCAGATGAGTTATGAAGAACGGATGGACGAACATCGCAAGTAGCCCAGATTTCGGGGGATCACCGCAGCTTTATACAGGAGAGCGCCAGTTTCTGACGTGCTCCGGTGTGTTTCTTCAGATCAGCCCACCGTTTATGTCGATCCCTCCCACAGCAAGCAGACTACAGAAAAGGTCGGGTTGATACTGTTTGAACTGAGGACGGTGTTCGCGCTTGAAACGCTAAGAACCGGACTTCATCCCACGGCTCATTCCGTGTTCGGGAACTCGTCGCTGTAGTGGGTCTCGTAGGTCTTATTGCTGGCGGCTAGCTTTAGGAAGGTGTCGACGGGCACCACCTCGGGCGGTTCGGCGAGTTTTTTCACGATGCCCATCACGCGCTTGATGCTGTTGGACTCCCGGACGTGCACGAGGAGGTAGTAGGGGCGCTGCGGGTTGAGGCGCATGAGTTCGTCGAGGTCCGCCACGGCGTCGGCCTCGGGGCGGTTTTCGTCGAGGTAGTAGTCGTAGGACATGAAGGCCTGGCCGTTGCGCAGGTCGTAGGTGTGCGCGGCGGCGTAGCCGTTGATGAAGCCGATGGCGTCGGGGACGTATTTGTAATACTGGTCCACGGTGCGCTTCGGCACGTCGAAGTAGCCGATGGGCACGGGCACGCCGCGGCGGGTGTGGTCCATGATGCTGATGACGTGTTCGTCGAACTGCGGCATGAGGTCGTTCATCTCCTTCATCAGGCCGGGGAAGCGGTCCTCGGGGATGGCGGCGGGATACATGTAGCCGGACTGGCCGCCGTTGAAGTAGTCGTTGGGCGTCTTGTCCTTCGCCCACATCTCGATGGCGCTCGGATACCAGATGCCGCCGTCGATGCCGACGTCCCAGTTGTAGGGGATCTGGCCGCGCTCGGGCTCGGTCCAGGCGCCGATGCCCATGCTGTCGGACTGCACGAGGCAGAGGTAAACCTTGGGCGCAGCGGTGAGCTTGGTGTCGCGGGTGACGTGATTGCTGTTGGTGAGTTTGAAGCCGGGCGAGAAGCCGACCTGGCTCATGAAGGAGGAGTTGGGGAGCGAGTTGAGGCCGATGACCTTCAGGCCGTAGCCGGAGGTGAGCGTGACCCACTCGCCTTCCTTGTCTTTGGCGTAGGAGTGCCAGCCGAGGATCCACGCGGAGGGCTTGAGCTCGGAGAGGAGTTTCTTGTGGAAGGCGAGTTCGCCGTCGGGCTTTCCGTTGGCGGAGAGGTCGGTGAAGAAGGCGTGCGTGGCGATGCCGAAGTCGGCGACGCCGGGCTCCATTTGCGTGCCGGCGACGCCACCCATCCAGATGATGAAGTCGCGGCTGCAATCCTTCCAGAAGCGGTCGTAGGCCCACTGGTAAACCTGCAGGTCGGTCTGGCCGACGAAGAGCCCGCGGAAGTCGGCGCGGCACTTGAAGCCGTGTTTTTCCGCGAGCGAGATGAGGCTCTCGTCGACCACCACGGCGCGCAGGATGCCGGCGGCGGTGAAGGCGACGTTGAGCGAGGCGCGCGCTTTCCGGTCCCAGACGACGTAGCCTTTCGCGAAACTGCCGAGGTTCGTCAGCGCGGCATCGGGGGTGGTGAGGCGGGTGAACTTGATGCCGTAGCGCGTGGCGTAGAAATCCTTCAGCGGGATAAAATCGTGGAAATGCCACGCCTCGGGATACTCGATGTAGACGCGCGGAGCATCGGTGTTGGCGAGACCCTGGAGGCTGAGGAGCAGGGCGTTTTCCGGCAGGGCGCCGGAGATTTCCCAGTTGTCCTTAACGGGGACGAGCCACGCCTCCTTCGGTGCGGGGCCGGGGTGTAGCACGGTGGCGCGCAAAACTGGGACCAGCGCCAGCGCGGCAAGAATGAGGACGGCGGTGAGTTTTGAGAGTGTTTTCATGGCGGCGGTCCTCAATTGCGGGTGAACACGAAGGTCAGCACTTGGTCGCGCGTGGAGCGCAACTCGAAGAGCGTGAGGATGCGGCCGTCGGGCGATAGCCGGTATTCGTCATAGAGGTGGACTGGCACGTCGCCCTGCTGGGATTTCAGCATAAGCGTGGTTTCGATCTTCAGGATGCGGCCGCCGTCGAGCCACTCGCCGCGGACGCGCTTGGTGCCGTCGCCGCCGATGTAGGTGTTGTTATACCAAGTATCGAGCCAGTAGGTGACAGGGACCGAAGTCACGGTGACACCGTCGGTCCGCACGGTGGTGAGGTCGTCGGCCTTGCGTTCGGAGCCCCAGCTCAGGAAACGGTGGATCTTGGTGGTGTCGCCTTTGGCTGAGATCGCGAGCCGCTCGGAGGTCCACGGCTTGATCTGGCTGCTGCGGGCGGGATCGAGTTTCCAATTTCCAGCCAGAGGCAGGACGGAATTTTCTGGAGCGGCGAAACCGCCGCAGACGAGCAGGGCGAGACCTGCGCACAGTTGAACGATGGAGCGGGTTTTCATGCTTGGGCCGGGAAGACGGCGTGCCCAGCAGGCTCCGATTTGCGGCGGTGGACAAGCGTGCTTTCGCGAAAAACGCGGCGCGTTACTGAATATTACCAGACTGAGCGACGCGACTTCGCGTCAATTGGAGGGAGTATAGACACCCGGACAATCGCGGCGGATGAACTGGCCCTTGGCGCGGATTTCCGCATAGCCGGCGGTGATCGTGTAGCCGTGGTCGGGGTCGTGATAGATGAGATCAACCGCGGCGCCTTGGGTGCTGAAACCGTGGCTGCCTGTGCCGTAAAACAGCGAGAACGAACCGTGGATCTGCGGGAGCGCTTTGTAGGCCGGGGTGGCGGTTTGGGCGGCGCTGCCGGCGGCGGTGGCTGGGACAACGGCGGCCGAAACGACAGTGTTTTCCTGCCGTGCGACCTGGGCATCGAGCCGGGCGATCTCGGAGGCGGTGAGGAGATTGATGCCGATGTTGATGCGTTCGTCGGCGGAGAGGCGCTGCGAAAAGAGCGCGGCCCGCGGATGCATCGGGGTGGTATGCCACGCCGCCTCTTCGTCGCGCCTCACCAAAGCGTCGAGGATGGCGACTTGATCGGACGTAAGTTTCGGTAGCCCCGCGGCGGAGAACTCCTCCGTGCCGAAGCTTTTAGAAAAACGCGCGTCCTCCCCGGCCAAAACGGTGCCGGTAAGCCCAGTCAGCAGACTGCAGAGAAGAAGGGTGGCGCGAAGCTTCATGAGAAGTGCAACGGAGCGATACGGGCAATGACGTCCCGAAAGGGGCGGAGGTTCCAATTAAAGGCGAGTGCCAAAGTGTGGCGGGTCCGCGGCGAGCTGCCCTGCGCGGAAAGATTCGACCGCGGCGCGTCCGGGTGTTTAACTCTGAATCCGAGGAACCATGCGACTCGCGACGATACTTCCCCGGGGCAGCGCCGAGCCGGCGCCTGTAGCGGCGGCACCGGACGGGACTTGGATCGAGCTGGCTGGGCTCATCGGTCGCCAGGCTCCGCGGATGAAATACGCGCTGCCGTACGTCGCGCTCCATGGCCCCCACCTCGCGGAGCGCGCCGCCGCGTGGAAAGGTCCACGTTACCGTGAGAGCGAGTTTTCCTTCCTGCCGCCCGTGGTGAAGCCGCCAGCATTTCGCGATTTCTACGCGTTCGAGCAGCACGTGAAAACGGCGCGGGCCCAGCGCGGGCTCGAGGTGCCGCCAGCGTGGCATGAAATCCCGGTTTTCTATTTCTCGAACCACAATGCGCTCGTGGGCCATGAGGCCGAGGTCTGCGCACCGACGGGTTCGACCGAACTCGACTACGAATTGGAGCTGGGCGTGGTGATCGGGCACGGCGGACGCGACATCGCGCCGGAACGGGCCTGGGAGCATGTGGCGGGATTCACAATCGTGAACGATTTTTCCGCCCGTGACCTGCAGCGCAAGGAGATGACCGTCGGCCTCGGTCCGGCCAAGGCCAAGGATTTCGCCACGGGCGTCGGCCCGTGGCTGGTAACGCGCGACGAGGTGGCTGACCGCATTGCCGGCGAAAAGCTGTCGCTGGCGATGAGTGCGCGCGTGAATGGCCGCGAATTGTCGAGCGGCAATGTCGAGTCGCTGCATCACCCGATCCCGCGGCTGATCGCGCAGGCATCGCGCGATGCGGAGCTGTTCCCGGGAGACCTGATCGGCACGGGCACGGTGGGCACGGGCTGCATTCTCGAGCTGGGTCCGGAAAATACCGGTGGCTGGCTGAAGCCCGGCGACACGGTTGAGCTGGCGGTCGAGCGGATCGGCGTGCTGCGTCACCATGTGGTGGCACGGCCGACGTAAACACTCGCGGCGCTCAGCGGTTCAGCAAGGCCGCCACCCGGGTGCGGCCGCGGACGTCGAGTTTCGCAAAAATGGCGGCGAGTTGGGTCTTGATCGTGAGCGGGCTGCGGCGCAACTCGGCGGCGATCTCAGAGGTGCGCAGGCCTTCGCGCACCCGCATCGCGACCTCGCGTTCGCGCTCAGTCAGGCGCGCCAGCAGCGCCACTGCGCCGGGCGAGAGCGGCCGGTCGCGGTCGCCGCGGGGACGCCGATAATCGAGCTGGATGTGAAACGCCGCCGGGTGACCCGCGTTGGCCGGCACATGCAATTTGATGCGGGCGTGCAAACCGCGCGAATGATCGCTGACCACTTGCGCCGGATGCCCCGCGCCTTGGCCGGCCGCGAGGCGAACGCGACAGGCGTCGAGCAGAACCGCCGGCACACGGAAGGCGATGCGGGCGCGCAGGGCGGTGCCGCGGCGCTCGCCGTGGTTCCACACGGCGCAGGCCCGCGCGGCCTCGGCGTTGAACCATAACGGCTGCAGTTCCTCGTCGAGCAGCAGCAGGCCGACGGGCACCTCCTCCAGCATCGCGGCGTAGTGGGCGAGACGGGCGGCCTCGGCGGAGGGTGGAGCAGCGGGACGACGGGGCATGCCGGCACGCTGGCGGTCTCCCGGCCCGGGCTCAAGGCGCATTTACTCCGTTTGGCCGATGCACCGGGCCCGGTGGGGCGCGCTATCCACTTTGCTTTCTCCCCGCACTCTGTTTTTGTCCGGCCCATGATTCTGGACTTCACCGCTCTCCCCACGCGCGACGCTTACCAGTGGATGTCCGCCACGATCATGCCACGCCCCATCGCCTGGGTTTCCACGATTTCGGCCGAAGGGAAAACCAATCTCGCACCATTTTCGTTTTTCCAGGGCGTCACGGCGAATCCGCCCACGCTCATGTTCGTGCCGGTCAACAACCGCCAGGGCGCAAAGAAGGACACCGTGCGCAACATCGAGGCCGTGCCTGAGTTCGTGGTGAACCTCGTCTCGCGCGAACTCGCGGAGCAGATGAACGCCACCGCGGCGCTGCTGCCCTACGGCGAAAGCGAGTTCGAAAAATTCGGCGTTGCGGCCGCGCCGTCGGGTCAGGTGCGGCCGCTGCGCGTCGCCGCCGCCCCGGTCGCGTTCGAGTGCCGGCTGCACCAGATCGTCCTCATCGGCGAGGGCCCGCTCGCGGCCAACGTCGTCTTCGGCCGCATCCTCGCCGCCCACGTCCGCGACGACGTGCTGGGTGCCGACGGCCGGCCCGACGCCCGTAAACTCGACCTCATCGGCCGCCTCGGCGGCGAAGACTACGCCCTGACGCGCGACAGTTTTTCCATCGAACGCCCGGACTAATGTCTGCCACCCCATGAACATCGTCATCCTCTCCGCCACGCGCACGCCGCTCGGTACGTTCCAAGGCATCCTTTCCGCCGTTCCCGCGCCGCGCCTCGGCGCTGCCGCGATCAAGGGCGCGGTCGCGCAGTCCGGCGTCGCGCCCGCCGACATCACTGACTGCCTCATGGGCAACGTCCTCCAGGCCGGCCAGGGCCAGGCCCCCGCACGTCAGGCTGCGCTTGCCGCCGGCCTACCGCATTCTGTGCGTTGCACCACCGTCCACAAGGTCTGCGGCTCCGGCATGCAGACCGTCATCGGCGCCGCACATTTTCTCGCTGGCGGCATGGGTGGCATCGCCGTGGCCGGCGGCATGGAGAACATGTCGCTCGCGCCCTACTTGCTGCCGAAGGCCCGCGACGGCTTCCGCCTGGGCCACCAGCAGGTGATCGACTCGCTGGTTCACGACGGACTCTGGGACCCGTATAACAACATCCACATGGGCAACTGCGCCGAGCAATGCGCAGCGAAATACGCCTTCACCCGTGAACAGCAGGATGCCTACGCGATGGAGTCGTTTCGCCGCGCCAATGCCGCACAGAAGGCCGGTCTGTTCGCGCAGGAGATTACACCCGTCGAAATTGCCGACGCCCGCGGCAACGTCACCCGCATCGACCAGGATGAAGGTCCGGCCAAGGTGCGCTACGACAAGGTGCCGACACTGCGCCCCGTCTTCGACAAAGCCGGCACGATCACCGCCGCCAACGCCTCGACAATCAACGACGGTGCCGCCGCGCTCGTCCTCGCCACGGCCGACACCGCCGCCGCCCGCGGGCTCAAGCCGCTCGCACGGCTCGCTGGCTTCGGCGCCCACGCGCAGGACCCGGTGTGGTTCACGACCGCCCCCGTGCAGGCCACGCACCACGCGCTCAAGCGCGCTGGCTGGTCGGTCGGCGACGTCGATCTCTGGGAGGTGAACGAGGCCTTTGCCGTCGTGCCGATGGCCTTCATGCGCGAACTCGGCGTGCCGCACGACAAGCTCAACGTCCGCGGCGGCGCGATCTCGCTCGGCCACCCCATCGGCTGCAGCGGCGCGCGCATCCTCGTGACGCTGCTCGCCGCCCTCCGCGAACGCGGCCTCAAACGCGGCGTCGCCGCCACCTGCATCGGCGGTGGCGAGGGTCTGGCCGTGTGCGTGGAGCTGGCGTGAGCGTAAGATATGATGGTTGACGTAAAACCCCTGCGGCGTGCGGCAGATCGCGAATGGGCGGCGCGGGTCATGGCTTCGTCGGAACCGTGGCTGACGCTTGGGCGCGGCCACGCCGACGCGATGCGGCTGCTGCGGAATCCGGCGAAGAAATGCTTTCTGGTCATTGATCACGGCGAGCGCGCGGGATTTCTGGTGCTCGATTTGAATGGGCCGCTGGGCGGTTACATCCAGACCATCGGCGTCGCGCCGGAGATGCGCGGGCTCGGTGTCGGCACGGCGGTGTTGCGCTGGGCCGAGCGGCGCATCTTCAAAACGCACCGCAACGTCCTGATGTGCGTTACCTCCTTCAACCGCGGCGCACAGCGGCTTTACCGCCGGCTCGGCTACGAGCGGGTCGGCCGGCTGCGCGACTATGTCGTCACCGGGCACGACGAGATTCTCCTGCGCAAAACGCTCGGCCCGCTTTCAACCGTCGCCCCGCGCCGGAAGACGGGTTATGGATAACCCGCCCTACCTTTTACCCCATGCCCTCCGCTTTCATCTGGCACCCTGAAGACCATACGTGGACGCGTGAGTCACATCTCGCGCGGTTCATGGCGAAACACGGCATCGCGACGCTGGCCGAGATGCGCCGTCGCTCGGTCGCCGACACGGCGTGGTTTTGGGATGCGGCGATGCGCGACATGGGCGTCGAGTGGTTCACGCCCTACACGCAGGTGCGCGACGACTCGCGCGGTTTTCCGTGGACAGGCTGGTTCCTTGGCGGCGAGGTCAACGTCACGCACAACTGCGTGGACCGTCACGTGCGCGATGGGCACGGCGGAGAGACGGCGCTGTTTTATGAAGCCGACTCCGGCCGCGCGGAAGAGGCGCGCCGCGTGACCTTCGCCGAGCTGAGTTCGCTCGTGGACCGCTGCGCCGGGGCATTGCGCGCCGCGGGGGTGGGGGCGGGCGACAGCGTCGGCCTCTACGCGCCGATGCAGGTGCCGACGGTGGTGGTTTTGTTCGCGGCAATGAAAATCGGCGCGCGGTTCGTGCCGATTTTCTGCGGTTACGGCGAGGAGGCGCTGCGTGAGCGGCTGGCCTCGTGTGAGGCGAAGATTCTTTTTGCCTGCGGCATGCTGCACCGGCGCGGCAAGGCCACCGACACCGGCGCCATCGCGCGCGCCGCGGTGGCGAAACTTCCTTCGCTCACTCGCATCGTGTGGACCGACACCGCGGAGTGGGACGCGTTCTTGAACTCCGGCGCGCCTGTCGCGATGGCCGAGCACACCTCGGCGGAGGAGCCGTGCCTCATCATCTACACCAGCGGCACGACCGGCCGACCGAAAGGCACGGTGCACACGCAGGCGGGTTGCATGGCGCAGATGGGCAAGGAACTCCGCTACGCCATGAATGCCCAGCCGGGCGAACCGTTTTTCTGGGTCACCGACATCGGCTGGATGATGGGGCCGTGGGAAATCATCGGCTGCCTGCTCTATCGCACGCCCATCGTGCTGCTCGACGGCGCGCCAAACTATCCGACCGGTGACCGCCTCTGGCAGATTTGCGAAAAACTCGGTGTCGTCACGCTCGGCTGCTCGCCGACACTCATCCGGCTGCTCATGCGCGAGCACGGCGGCCGCGGTCCGCGAGGCCACGATCTCTCGCGACTGCGCGCGCTGGCTTCGACCGGCGAGATGTGGGACGAGGCGAGTTACCTCTGGTATTTCGAAAACGTGGGCGGGCGCCGCTGCCCTGTGATCAACATCTCCGGTGGCACGGAGATTCTTGGCTGCCACGTCTCCGTCACGCCGCTCGACACACTCAAGCCCTGCTCGCTCGGCGGTCCCGGACTTGGGATGGACGCCGACGTGTTTACCGATGAGGGGCAGCCCGCGCCGCCGGGCACGATGGGACACCTCGTGTGCAAACAGCCCGCGCCGTCGATGACGAAGAGTTTTCTCAACGACGACGCGCGCTACCTCGAAACCTACTTCAGCCGCTTCCCTGGCGTGTGGTATCACGGCGACTGGGCGAAGGTCGACGAGGACGGCCAGTGGTTCCTCTTCGGCCGCACCGACGACACGATGAAGATCGCCGGCAAACGCGTCGGTCCCGGCGAGGTCGAGGGCGCGCTGACGGCGCATCCCGCGGTGAGCGAGGCCGCCGTCATCGGCGTGCCCGACGAGATCAAAGGCACGGCGCTGGTGTGTTTCGTGGTGCTGAAGCACGGCGCGGTGGCGACCGAGGCGGACTTAGTGGCCCGGGTCGCGCACGAGCTGGGCAAGCCACTCGCGCCGAAACGCGTGCACGCGGTCGCCGCGCTGCCAAAAACGCGCAGCGGGAAAATCGTTCGCGCGGCGATCTTGCGCGTCTATCTCGGCCAGCCGGCCGGCGACCTCACCAGCATCGACAACCCGGCGGCGTTCGAGCTGATTTCCGCGCTGGGCGGGAAATAGTGCCAGCGTGTTTTCCGGTCAGACCGGGCGCAGGACGGTGCGGATGGTGGCGTGGCGCACCTCGCCACGGCAGCGCAGCGCGACGCGCGTCGGATTGGGCGGTTGGTCGATTTTGTCGGTGGTGATTTCCAAGCCGGCGCCTTCGACGGTCACTTCGGCCATGAGCGCGGCGGGTCCGTCGGTTAGTTTCACCTGCGCGCCGTCGATGACGACTTGGCCGAGCGTGATGAGCGCCGTCTCGAAAGCGGCGGGCTCGGAAAACTCCACTCGATCCGTGACGGTCAGGCTGCCGGCGCCTCGCCGGTCGTAGAGGAACTCGCGCTCGAGTTTGCGCAGCGCGGGCACGTCGTAGCCTTTGCTCAGATCCATCACGACGCGGTCGGTGGCGTCGGTGAATTCTTTCGCGACGACGCGGGCGTGATACTCCGTGCCGGCTTCCTGCAGGCGACCGGCGACGCGCGGCACGGGGTGGCCGTAGGAGTTGAGCAGATTGCTGTCGTAGCGGTGTGTGCTGAACGTGCGGAAGCTGTAAACCTCCGCGCCGGGATCGACCACGAGCGTGCGACCGTCGAGCACGACGGTGAAGGTGCCGAGGTCGTTGTGATTGTGGTTGGTGCCGTTGTTGCCGCCGAGGAGCGTGGCGGAGAAGCGGCGCCGGGTCGTGGGCGCGGGCCGGCAGACGAGCAGGTCGGAACTTTTGAACCAGTTGCGCAGTTCGGGCGCGAGCGTCGAGCGCTGCGGCCGGCGTGGATCGCGGGTCTGGAACATCCACAGCAGCGGCTCGGAGGCAAATTGCTGCCCCATGGTGGCAAACGGATCGGTGTCAGACGCCACGGGTTCGACGGCGTGGCGGATGGTGCCCAGGCGGTTGTCGAGCCAGCGGCGCGTCCAGAACACCGGCTGCACGTCGAGCGCGCAGTCGGAGAACGTCGGGAAAACCTTCGGCTGAATTTCGACACGGTCGGGGAAGAGCGAGGCGCGCTCCATCTTCGGCTCGTCGAGCAGATCGATCGCACCGGCCGTGCCGAGGCGGAGCAGTTCGCCGAGGAGGACGTAGTGCATGAAGCCGTAGCTCCAGTAGCCGACGCCCTCGGTGCACACACCGTCGTCGTTGAAGCCGTCGCGGAAATTTTTCACAAGCGCCTCTGCGAATGCGAGCCACCACGCGCGGTCGGCGGCGGCGGGTAGAAGCACGGCGGCGGCCTCTGCAGTGCCAGCAAGGCAGACGGAGTTCCAGTTGTGCTTCACGTCGATCCACCAGTAGAGATCGCGGCCAGACTCGAGCCGCTGGCGCAGTGGGGCGAAGAGGCGGCGGTTCGTTTCCTCGCGGATGAGAGCGCGCAGGTCGGCCGGCAGCCGCGGCCCAAGCACAAAATCGGTCAGCGCGAGATTGTCGGCGAAGTGCACTACGCCGAGGTCGGACTCGACGGTCTTGAGGTCGTAGTTGATTTTATTGAGGTCGTTGCCGGGGTGAATCCACGAGCGGAGTTTGGCAAGTTGTCGCGCATCGCTGCCGATGACGCCGATGAATTCGCCCTTGTCGTGCATCGCCTCGGCAAGGAGGAACGCCACCTGGCGTTTCCGTGTGAGCGGCATAACGGTGTTGATGTGCGTGACGTCCTCCTTGGCAAGGCAGTCGAGGTAGGCGGCGTCGGTGTAGTCGGGGAACGGCGAGGCGGCGAGTTCACGGGCGGTCTGGAGAATTTTTTTACCGAACGGGTCGTCCTGCCAGCGGCCCCAGGCGGCGCGGTCGGTGACAGGCGGGGCGAAGCCGAAGGGCTGTTTGGGCAGCAGCGCCTGGAGGGCGCGGACGCGGTCGGGATTTGGCGCGTAAGTTTCCCCGGAAGGGACGTCGAAGTTAAAATCGTAGGCACCCATGGCGCATGAGTGTTGCGGGAAGCTCCGGGCTTGCACGAGAAATAAGTTCGGGCGCAATGTGTGCCAGTCCCCACCCATGATGACGAAATTATCCGCGCTGAACCGCCGTCAGTGGCTCAAATCTGTCAGTGCCACGCTTGCCGGACTGCTCATCGCCCGGCGCCTGCCCGGTGCTGCACTGGCGCAGTCCGGCGCCGCGCCCGCCGTGCCGTCCCGCCAGAAGACGGACCGCCGTTACATCCACGGTTTCGAGGCCTATCCTGCGGCGTGAGCGCGACGCCGCTCGCCCGCATCGCCGCTGCGCTCCGCGCGCAACCGCCAGCTCCGGCCCTGACCGACCGTGCGGAGATAGACCGGCTCTACCGCCACTGGCGGCTGCGCGTGATGTATGCGATGACGACGGGCTACGCGCTCTTCTATTTCGTGCGGAAAAACCTCTCAATGGCCGCGAAGGCGATCACGGACGAGTTTCACTTCACGAACACGCAGTGGGGCGTCGTGCTGAGCGTCGCGACCATCGTCTATGCGTTCTCGAAGTTTTTCAGCGGCGTGGTCGGCGACCGGGCGAACCCGCGCTATCTGCTCGCGTTGGGGCTGCTGGGCTCTGCGGTCGTGAACCTTTTTTTCGGGCTGGGGGCTAGCCTCGGGTTCTTCATCGCGCTGTGGGCGCTGAACAACCTGTTCCAGGGCGCCGGCGTGCCGCCCTGCGTGCGGCTGCTGACGAGCTGGTTCAGCCCGCGAGAGATCGGGCGCGCCTGGGGCGTCTGGAACGCCTCGCACCAGATCGGCGGCGCGATCATCGCGGTGTGGGCGGGCTTGCTGGTGACGCACTACGGGTGGCGCGCGGTGTTTTGGGCGCCGGCGCTGCTGTGCATCGTCGGTGCGTTCTGGCTGCTGAACCGGCTCACCGATTCGCCGGAGTCGATGGGGCTGCCGGCGGTTGAGGTTTATCGTGAGGGCACGGCGGCGGGGTCGGTGGCGGACGTGAGCGCGCTGTTCTGGGGCGTGTTTCGCCGCTACATCCTCGCGAATCCCGGCGTATGGCTCGTGAGCGGGGCGAACTTCTTCGTCTACATCGTGCGGATCGGCATCCTCGATTGGGCGCCGAAATACCTGCAGGAGGCGAAAGGCTTCGATTTGCAGACGGCCGGCTTTTCGCTGTCGGGCTTCGAGGTGGCGGGGATTTTTGGCGCTTATGCGGCAGGTTGGCTGTCGGACACGGTTTTCAAGGGCCGGCGCGGGCCCGTGTCGGTGGGATTCATGTTGCTGCTGATCGTGAGCGTGGCGGCGTTGTTTGTCGTGCCGCGCGGCCAGGTGGGGACGATGGCGGTGGTGTTCATCGCGCTCGGCTTTTTTGTCTACGGGCCGCAGATGCTGATCGCGGTGGCGGCGGCGGACTACGCGACGAAGGCGGCCGCCTCGAGCGCCGTCGGGCTCACGGGGCTGCTCGGCTACCTCGGCGCGACGGTCTGCGGAGTCACGACCGGCGTGCTGGCGGACCGTTTCGGGTGGGACGGCGTGCTGTGGTTCTACGGCGGCGCGGCGGTGATCGGCGCTGCGCTGCTCGCGCTTACGTGGAACGCCCGGCCGCGCGGGGTTTGATGCTTTCGGACTACTGGGCCGGGCTCGACTAGGCGTAGGCGTGGCGGTTCAGTCAGGGCCAACCACCCGCCGCCGCGATGCACTCCCCGTTCAAGACCATCATCGAGCCGTTCCGTATCAAATCCGTCGAGCCGATCCGGTTCACGACCCGCGAGCATCGCGCCGCCGCGCTCGAAAAGGCCGGCTACAACCTCTTTCTCCTTCGTGCCGAGGACGTGCTGATCGACCTGCTGACCGACTCGGGCACTGGGGCGATGTCGAAGCACCAATGGGCCGGCATGATGCGCGGCGACGAGAGCTACGCGGGCGCGGACTCGTTCTACCGCTTCGAGGCTGCGGTGCGCGACATCACGGGGCTCAAGACGATCATCCCCACGCACCAGGGACGCGCAGCGGAGCGCATCCTTTTCACGACGGTGCTGAAGCCCGGCGACATCGTGCCGAACAACACGCATTTCGACACCACCCGCGCGAACATCGAGGCGCGCGGCGCCATCGCGCTCGACCTGCCCGTGCCCGAGGGGCGCCAGCCGCAGCTGCGCGCGCCGTTCAAGGGCAACATCGACCTCGCCGCGCTCGAGCGCTGCCTCGCGGAAAATCCCGGCCGCGTGCCACTGGCGATGATCACGATCACCAATAACTCCGGCGGCGGCCAGCCGGTGTCACTCGCCAACATCCGCGGCGCGCGCGCCATCTGCCAAAAGCACGGAGTGCCACTGTTTCTCGACTGCTGCCGCTTTGCGGAGAACGCGTGGTTCATCAAGCAGCGCGAGCCGGGGATGGCCGACAAAACGCCGCTCGCGATCGCGCGCGCGATGTTTGCCTGCGCCGACGGGGCGACAATGAGCGCGAAAAAGGACGGCATGGCCAACATCGGCGGCTTCCTCGCGCTGAACGACGACACGTGGTCCGAGCGCGCGAAGAATAACCTCATCCTCACCGAGGGTTTTCCGACCTACGGCGGCCTCGCGGGCTACGACCTCGAGGCGCTGGCGGTGGGTTTTTACGAGGCGCTCGACGAGGACTACCTGCGCTACCGCATCCGCTCGATCGAGTATCTCGGCGACAAGCTCACCGCGGCGGGCGTGCCCATCGTGCAGCCGACCGGCGGCCACGCGGTGTATATCGACGCGAAGGCGATGCTGCCGCACCTGGCGCAGAGCGAGTTTCCTGCGTGGGCGCTGTCCTGCGCGCTCTACCTCGAGGGCGGCGTGCGCGGCGTGGAGATCGGCTCGGTGATGTTTGGCCGCCAGCCCGACGGCACGGAGAAACCCGCGGCGATGGAACTCGTGCGGCTGGCTTTCCCGCGGCGCGTCTACACGCAGAGCCACGTGGACTACCTCGGCGAAGTCATCCTGCACGTGAACGGCTTGCGCGAAAAAATCCGCGGCGTGAAGATGACCCACGCCCCCGCGGTGCTGCGGCACTTCACGGCGCGGTTCGAGCCGATCGGTGGAACGTTGATTGGGTGAGCGCCAGGCGCTCAAGCTTTGGTCAGCCCGTCGAGCCATGACTCAAGGCGTGACCAGACGGCGTCGGACTGGATGCCGGTGAGGCAGAAGGGTTCGGCGTAGTGGCAGCGGTCGAAACAGGGTTTGTAGCGGCAGGGCTGGCCTTCGATCCACGCGGCGCGCGGGTGGCCGGGGGCGAAGAGCTCGGGGATTTGCGGGCCGAAGAGCGTGAAGGTCGGCACGCCGCAGAGCGCAGCGATGTGGCCGGGACCGGAGTCGTTGCCCAGAAACGCCGCGCCACTGGCGAGGGTATCGATGAGGTCGTCCATACTCGCGGCGACCCGCGCGCCGGTCTCGTCGAGCTCGCGCCAGGCGGCGAGTTGCAGGCGGTCGCAGAGGATTTCCACGGTCCAGCCACGGTCGCGCACGCGTTTGAGAAGCGCGGCGTAGCGGGCGAGCGGCCAGACACGGATTGGCTGCGAGGCGCCGGAGTGGAGCACGATGTGTTTCGCAGAGACGGGCGGACGCATACGCGGCTGCGCCATCGTGACAGGCGGCAGTTCGAGGCGTTCTGCGAGGCGACGCCACGCTTCGGGGCGGTGCACGTGGCCGCGGCCGCCTAGGTTGTCGTCGAGCAACCAGCCGGCGAGGTCGCGGCCGTAGCCGAGGAGTCGCCGCGCGCGGATCAGGCGCAGGAAGAGGTGGTCGCGCGCGATGGGCCAGATGGACGCGGCGGCGTCGAAGCGGCGGGCGCGCAGCGTGCGGACGAGGCCGCCGAGGCCGCGCCACGGCCAGTATTGCGCGGCGGGTCCGGAGAAGAGTGCCCACGGGGCGACGCAGGGAAACAGCTCCACCGCGGGGGCGAAGCGGCGCACGAGGGTGGCGGCGTTGGGCGGCGCGAGCAGGGTGACGTCGTAGCGGGCGAGGGCCGATTGGAGAAACGGGATGAGGATAGAGATGTCGCCCGTGCCGCGCAGTTCTGCGACGAGCAGCGTGGGCCGGCCGGTGGGTGGGCGGGTCGCGACGGTTGCGGGGGCCTCGACAAATTCTGCGGCGGCACTCACGGGAAAAGCAGGGCACGCAGTTCGGCGGGAGTGGCGGTGCCGGTAGTGCCGAGTTGGTGGATTACGAGGCTGGCGGCCGCCTGGGCGAGTTGCAGGGCCTCGGCGATGGTGGCGCCGGCAGCGAGGGCGAGGGTGAGCGTGGCGGTGACGGTGTCGCCCGCGCCGACGATGTCGATGGGGCCGCGGAGGGGCAGGGCGGGCGCGTGCTGTGCAAGTTCGCCCGGGGCGGCGCCGACGATGCCGCGTTCGGCAAGGGTGATGAAGACGGGGCGCTTGGTGGTGCGCGCGAGATTCTCGGCGCCGGTTTGGAGTTGGGCGAGGTCGGCGTCGGCGCGTCCGCCGGTGAGCGTGGTGAACTCCGCGGCGTTCATCTTGAAGGTGAGCGGTGGGAAACGGCCGAGGCCGTGGCGGCTGTCAGCAAAGATGCGCAAGGTAGGATTCGCGCCGGAGAGCTTTTGGATGGTGGCTAGCAGGCTGTCGGAGATGATGCCGGTGCCGGGCACGGCGGACTGGTCCATCACGATCAGCGCGCAGAGCTGCGGTGCGAGATCGCGGAGCGCAGAGCAGAGTTCGCTTTCGACATCGGGCGGCGTGGGTGTCCAGTTTTTCAGATCGAGCCGCGAGAGTTCCTCGGGCGGCTGGCTGGCGCGATGGAGGAGCGGCTTGGTGTAACAGAAGGTGACGCGGTCGGGCGACTGAAGGAAGTTGTCGAGGCGCACACCGGGCACGCGGCGGAGGGCGCGGAGGAGTTCGAAACCCTCGCCGTCGTCACCGCAACAGCCGACTGGCCAGAGTTCGGAGACGCCGAGGGCGCCGAGGTTTTGGGCGATGTTGCCAGCGGCGCCGGGCGAGCAGCGGACTCGCGTGATGTTGTGCACGGGCAGGCCGGTCTCGAGCGACTTCTCGGCGCGCGCCGGGTCGATATCGAAATAGCGGTCGAGCGAAAAATCGCCGACGACGGCCACGCTGAGGGTGGCGAAACGGGCGGTGAGTTCGTCGAGGCGCGCGGAGGTCATGGCGACACGCAAACGGATCGGATGCGCGCCCGCAATCGCGCTTTCCATTACACCGTGGGGTCCAATAGCCGACTAGGGCGAGCAAACACACGGACTTGCTTGCGGTCGACCCTGCGTGGGTGCACTTTTTCAGCAATCACCCGCCGTCTCTCCTCCTTTACCGCATGAAAACTTTTTCCGCTGTGTCTCTCTCCATCGCGCTAGTTCTATTCAGCGCCGGATGTGGCAATCTCGACCTCACACCTCCGGGCTTTGGCGACCGGGTGGCGCAGGGCTCGGTGACCTTTCGCGTGGCCGAGCCCCTGCCGGCCAACGCCGAGGTGATCGTGCAGGTGGTGGACAAGTCGAGCAACGAAGGACGCGGCGAGGTGCTCGGCGAACAGACGATCATCGAGCCGAGCAAGCCGCCGATTCCGTTCCGCATCGAGTATCGCGCGGAAGACGCTGTGCTGCGACGCGGCCTCAATATCGACGTGCGTGTCTCCATCGGCAAGAAACTGGCCTATTACACCGCGAGCGCGCATCCGCTCACGTCTGCCAACGAGAACGAAATGCACTTGGTCGAGGTGGAACCAGTGCGGTAGCGTAGGCCGGGAGGATTTGCTTGCGGGCCAGCGGGCGGAGGGGCGTCATCGTGGACGCATTCATGAGCCTCACGATTTGGTGCAACACGAAGTTCAACGCCGCAGCCACGCGGCTGCTCGATGCGGGCCTGTCGGGTCACCGGCTGGTGATTTCCAAATTGGCGAATTCGTCGGTGCTGGTCGCGGGCAGCTCCGATCCGAAGCTGGCGGAGGCAGAGGTGGCGTTTGGGCAGCCAGCGGTGGAGGATTGCCTGCGTTGTCCGGGCCTGCGCTGGGTCGAGTTGTCGAGCGCGGGCTACACGCGCTATGATCGCGACGATTTGCGGGAGGAATTTCTCCGGCGCGGGACGGTGCTGACGAACGCGTCGGAGGTGTTTGCCGATTCGTGCGCGCAGCATGTGCTTGCCATGATGCTCGCGCTCGGCCGGCAGTTGCCGCAATCGCTGCAGGATCAGTTGACGGACCGCTCCTGGCACTACGCGGAGCGGCGCTACGACTCTCGCCTGCTGACGGGCCAGACGGTGTTGCTACTCGGCTTCGGGGCGATCGGCCGCCGGTTGGCGGAGTTGCTGACGCCGTTTGGCGTGACGCTCTTCGCCGTGCGGCGGCAGACGCGCAGCGAGCGCGCCGTGCGCATCATCCCGGAGGAAAACATCAGCAGCGCCCTCGCGCTGGCGGACCATGTGGTGAATATTTTGCCCGAAAACGACGCCACACTGAACTACGTGAACGCCCGCCGCCTCGCCTGCGCCAAGCCCGGCGCGCGGTTCTACAACGTCGGCCGCGGCACCACGGTGGACCAGTCGGCGCTCCTCGACGCACTGCAATCCGGCCGACTCGGCGCCGCCTACCTCGACGTCACCGTCCCCGAGCCGCTGCCGCCCGAGCATCCGCTCTGGACCGCGCCGAACTGCTTCATCACGCCGCACACCGGCGGTGGCCGGCACGACCAGGACGAGGCGCTCGTGCGGCATTTTCTGGCGAATCTCGCGGCTTTCGAGCGCGGCGAGCCGATGACGGACCGGATCGTTTGAGGAGTCAGTGGTCGAACTCCGACCGTCCGGTTGGCTCAACCGTTCGGGTTTTTCGGCGGCGGATTGCAGAGATCTTCGTAGGCGTAGAGCATGGCACCGAGCATCAACGGCAGGGTGAACAGCACACCGATGAACAACCCGATCAGGCCCAGTAGCGCCAGAATCGCCCCCAGCAACGTGACGAAAAACACGCGGAACCACTGTTTCGTCACCACGCGCCGGCTGACTTCCATCGCCGCCCAGGGAGCGAGCTTTTTGTCTATGATCAACGTGAAGGTGAAGGCCCAGCTGAGCGACAGGTAGAGCAGCAGCAGGAAGCCGACAAACGCGCTGAGCAGCGCGAGTGGGCTGAAACTCGGCAGCACGGCCGGCGGGTGGCCATGGAGGAAGGCGGCTTTGACAAAGCCATAAACCAGCGGCCCGACGAACGGCAGCACCACCGCGAGGGTGAGCACGGTGATGAGTAGGCTGGCGAGCATGAGTGGAACAAAGGCCCTCGAAAAACCGGCAAAGACGTCGCCCACTTCGCGGGGTTGGCCGCGCATCTTGCCGAGATAATAGTAGTAGAGGCCGCCGTAAAAAACGCCGTTGAGGAACAACCCGGCGATAGAGCCCAGAATGGGGATGAGGCCGAGCGCCATCTGCAGCAGGAGGATGAGCAGCGTGCCGCCGACCAGCGGAAAGAAATTCGCCTTCCACAGACAGAAGCTCCGATCCAGGCACCCGAACACATCGAGCGGCTGGGCGCGCGCGATGAGGTCGGCGGCGTAGGTTTTCGGGTGCACATCGCCGGCGGGTGCGGAAAGGGGCGGTGGCTCAACGCTGGCCGTCGTTGTGTCGTCGATGGTACCGAATTCCGCGAAGTCGCCAAGTGGGCGCCACTCGTCGGTGCCGAGAGCCTTCGCCTTGGTGCTGAGATTGGCGCGGCCGCCCTTGAGCCAGGCGCGAATCTGCTCTGTCGAAGCCGGCCCGTATTCCTTTCCGTCGCCTCCAATGATGGTGAACATGGGCGAAAACCAAGCAGTGGCGACGCGGCGCGTCAATCTGTGCGGTTGGCCGACAGTGGATCGTCACTCCGGGAACACCACGCGACGCTCGGCAGGCACCGGATTTTGGCGGTAAAACAGCGCGGTGTGCCCGATCGCGCCGACGCACACGCAGCGGCCTTCGTCGGCAATCATTGCGCACAGCGCAGCCCGCTCCGCGCGCTCGGCGCCTAGAAAGCGCAGTTTCACCAGTTCGTGAGCGCGCAGCTGCTGTTGCAGCTCGGCGTAAAACGCGGGCGTGAGCCCGCCTTTGCCGACTTTCAAGACCGGCTCGAGCGTCTGGCCGAGCCCGCGCAGCTGCGATTTCTGGGCACTACTGAGAACGAGGTCATACATGCTTGGTCGGCGAGGTTCGCGGATTCCGGGCGCGCCGCCAAGGACGGATTCGCAGGCTCCTTTCGCCGCCCGGGGTTCCATTGTTCTTTGGTGGGCTGGAATGTCTCCGGCAAGCGATGCGGGGTTTTTACCAATCTATGCGAAGGTCTGGTGGCGTTTCCCGGGTATTATAGGTCATGACTAGGGAAGCTCATACCGCGGTCCTCCCTGCAACGAGCGCCGTCGTCGCCACCTCCACACTACCTCGCCTGAGGCCTGCCCCGGGCGCATGGCGTTACAGCGCAAAGAAACGCTCCCTGGGGATCTACTGGCTGGCTGTCTTGGTCTCGCTGGGGTTTCACGTTTTTGTGCTGTTTGGGTTTAACCGACCGCCAAAGGTCACCCGCCATGTAGCGGTTGATGACGCCATTGCGGTGACGCTGACAATGCCGGACTTGAAGGATCTCGAGGAACCAGAAAAACCGCTGAATCCTGACGACATGCCGCCGCCCGACGCAGGTGTTCCAGTGCCGACGCTGCCCGACGTGCCAACGCAAATCGATCTGGCGTCCGCTTTCGTGCAGCAGATCGACTTCAACAGCCTGGTGCCGCCACCTGATTTTACGGCAGCGAAGACCATCTCTATCCCGACCAACATCGCCCGCGGCGGCCGGCTGGGCGAAGGCATGGCGAACCTGTTCAACCTCGCCGATCTCGACCACGTGCCCGAACCCATCGTGAGGGTGCCACCTGCCGTCCCGGCCAGTCTCCGCCGTCTGGCGCAGACGGTAGAAGTTCGCGTGGCCTTCATCGTCGATACGACGGGCTCAGTCGTCAGCCCCGTCGCAGTGAGCTCGACGAATCACGACTTTGAGGATGTTGCTGTTCTGGCCATATCGAAGTGGAAATTCCGCCCTGGCATGAAAGGTGGCCGCAAGGTCAACGCCCGGATGATGCAGCCCATGACCATTAACGTGGAGGAACACGATTAGCGTTGGCGCGAGAGCATCAGGCGAAATAATCCAGCGGCAATTCCCGCCACTGCCCCGCGGCCAGGTTCCCGAGTTCCAGCGCACCGAAGCGGGTGCGGTGAAGTTCCACGACCTCGCAACCTTGGCTGGCGAACATCCGGCGGATTTGGTGGTAGCGCCCTTCCGTGAGTGTGATTTCGGCCTCGCGCTCTGAGAGGACATCGAGCGTGGCTGGCGCGCAGGCGTCCTTTTCGCCGGGGAGCATCAGCGTTCCGCTCGCGAACAGCGCCGCCAGCCCCGGTGGCAAGTTGCGGTCCACGAGCGTCCGGTAAATTTTGGGCACCTTGTGTTTCGGCGAGGTGAGCCGGTGCACGAGCGGTGATTGGTCAGTGAGCAGAAGCAGGCCGCTGGTGTCCTTGTCGAGCCGGCCGATGCTTGTAACCGCCGGGTAGCGCTGCCGCCAGCGGGGCGGCAGCAGCGAATAGACGTTGGGTCCCTCGCGCTCGTCGTGCGAGCACACCAGCCCAGTCGGCTTGTGCAGCATCAGGAGCAGGTTGTCGGGATGGTCTGGCGGTTCACCGTCGATGCGAATGTCCGCCGGCAGAACTTTCTGGCCCGGGTCGGTGGCGGGCGCGCCGCGGACGGTCACGCGCCCGGCCTTGAGCCAGGCGCGGGCCTCCCGCCGGCTGCAATAACCGAGGTTGGTGAGAAGCTGGTCGAGCCGACGCATGCCGCACTGAACCATGCCGCGCAGGGAGGACACGCCGAAAATGATTCAACTGCGCGGGTTTCTCGCACGTAGTAGCGGGATGTTGCCCAATGTGCTGCTTCTGCTGGTCGCAGTCGTCGCGCTGGCACTGTCGCTCCTCACGGTGGCGCACGTGCCGGTGGCGGTGAATTGGAAGCTTGCCGTGCTCGCAGGCGAATTCGGCTACGCGCTCGCCGTCGTGCCGCTGGGCGTGTTGGCGGCCAGACTGGCGTGCGGAGGATCGCTGCTTTTGACGGTGACAACCGTCGTGCTTTGTGTGGCGGCGATCTGGCTGTTTCTACGACCGGTGGTGCAGGCATGGCAGATCGGGCGGGGATTGCCCGCGCAACTCGGCGCGGCGTTCGGTCCCGCGACATTTTCCTTCGGACCCTTTTCGCTGCGAAAGCTGCTGCGTGTGATTCCGCCAAATGGCCAGATGCAAACGCACACGTTCGCACCCGGGCTGGCGCTGGATTTATATCCGGCGAATCCGTCCAGCCCGATCGGGATGCCGGTCACCTGCGTAATCGCCATCCACGGCGGTGGGTGGGACGGAGGCGACCGCCGCCAGTTGGCGGGTTTTAATCACTGGCTGGCTCGCCAAGGCTACGCCGTGGCCGCGATTTCCTACCGGCTCGCGCCGACGCACCCGTGGCCGGCGCAGCGCGACGACGTGCTCGCGGCGATTGCCTGGCTGAAGACGCACGCGCCAGAACTGGGCTTTGACCCCGCGCGGTTGGTGCTCCTCGGCCGCTCGGCGGGCGGACAGATTGCTACGGCGGTCGGCTATCTGGGCGACCCGGCCATCCGCGGGGTGGTGGCGCTTTACGCGCCGCACGACATGCGTTTCGTATGGTCGGTTTCCCGCTCCGATGATGCGCTGAATTCGCTGAAACTGATGCGGCAAATTATGGGCGGTCCGCCCGAGGGCCGCGAAGCGCTCTACGATTCGGCGAGCGGGCAGGCCCTGGTGCGCCGCGGCGTTACGCCGCCGACGCTGCTGCTGCACGGCACCATCGACACGCTGTCTTGGGTGAGGCACAGTCGGCGTCTGGAGGCGGCGCTCAGGGAGGCGCAGGTGTCGCACGTTTTTGTCGAGCTCCCTTGGGCCACGCATGGCTTCGAGGTCAACCTTGGTGGTCCCGGCGGCCAGCTCACGGCGTTTGCGCTGACATGGTTCCTTGCGGCGGTGAGCAAATAATCGAGCCGGGGAGAGATTAGGCTCGGCATGGGGGGCGGCTTTTGGGATGGGTGGAGTTTCGATTTTCTATGTCACTTTGGGAATACAAGGTCATCACCAGCGGCAAGGGCGGCTTTGCCACGCCCGCAATGCTGGAAAAATATCTCAACGATCTCGGCCGCGATGAGTGGGAGATCGTCCATTTTCAGTCGCCGCCCGACAACGCCCTTGCCTTCACCGGTCTCGTGCGCCGCTCGACCCAGCGCGACTGGACGCTCGAGGACGCCGTCGCCGCCGCCGCCAAGGTCGAGGCCGAAAAACTCCGCGCCGAGTTTGAGGCCAAGTTCAAGGCGGCGACCAGCAGCGCCGCCCCTGCCGCCGCCGAAGTCGCGCCCGCGAGCTTTCTGGAGGAAAAGGCCGCCCCTGACGACGGTTTCCGCAAGCCCGTGGACACCTCACGCGACAGCGATCCCGACGCGCCTGAAGAGATCGAGAAGGATGAGTGGGACCAACTGGCCAAGGAGGATGAGCTGCCGTCGTTCTTCGACGCGCTCAAGCCCCACTTGCGCCGCAACCAGCGCGGCCCCGGCATGTCCGTCGGCGTCGATTATCTCGCCAAGAAGTGGGACCTCTCAGAGGACGATGTGAAGGGTGCGCTCGTCGAGTGCGGCCTCCAGATCCCCGGCGACGAGAATGCCAAGCCCCTCTACGTCGAATACGACGGCGACCTGTTTTGGGTGAACATCAACCGCCGCGGCGAGATCTGGATCAACACCCGCGAAAAGCCCCGTCCGGTGTTCCGCGTGGTGCAGGCGCAGCGCGTCGCCCCCGAGGAACCCGCCGCTGCCTCCGAGGCGGAAAACCGTAATCCGGAAATCCCGGCCGCCGCAGTATCAGAAGCCGCGCCCACCACCGCACCAGAAAGTGAAAAGCCAAAAGCGACAAGCCAGATTCCTCCCGCTCCGCTGCCCGCCGGTTCGGCGCTGCTGGGGAAAATCCGCCCGCTCATGCGGCGCAACCGCCGCGGCCCCGGCGGCTCGGGCAGCACCAGTTTTTTGGCCCGCGCCCTGAAATGCACCGAGGTCGACCTCATCGCGGGCTTCATCGCGCTGGGCCTGGTTCTCCCTGCTGCCGCCGCGGACAAGCCGGTGAACGTCGAGATCGAGGGCGACATCTGGTGGCTCAACCTTGATTCACGCGGCGGCGTGTGGATCAACGGCCGCGAGAAGCTCCCGAGCGATGCGCCGCCGGTCACCCAGGAAACGCCGACCCCGGAGACCGCCGCGGTATTCACGCCGACGCCTGCGTCTGCCGCTGTGCCGGAGCCCGCCCCTGAAAGCCAAAATCGGGAAGCGAAAACCGAAAACACCCTCAGCGCTGTGCGGCTCCTGTTGAAGGAAACTAAGACCGGTTCCGTCGCTGGCAAACTCGAGCGGCTGGCGGAAGAACTGGGCAAGGCGCCCGAGGATTTCGTCGCGGCACTCACCGCCGCCGGGTTGAAGGTGCCGGAAAAGGCGCGCGAGAAACCCGTCTTCGTCGAGCACGCGGGCGAGATTTTCTGGCTTAACCGCAACGCCAAGGACGAGCTCTGGCTTAACGCCAAAGTCTCGAAATTTGCCGAGCCGGCTGACGACGGCGGGAAACCGAAGCGCACCCGTTCGAAGAAGGGCGAATGAGGCGCGGGCGCCGCGCCTACTTGGGCGCCCAGTGAGGCGGGCGTTTTTCGAGAAACGCCGCCACACCTTCCTTCGCCTCGGCTGAGTTGCGCGCGGAGAGGTGATAAGCGTGCGCGCGATCTAGGTCGTCGTTGACGGGTGACGGCCAGAGCGCGGCAAGCAGTTTTTTAGTCTCGGCGATGGCCTCGGGCGCGCCTTGCAGCAAGGAGCCGACAATGGACTGAATCTCGCTCGCGAGCGCGGTTTCGTCGGCGACCACGCGGTTAATGAGGCCGATGGTGAGGGCGTGCTCGGCGGTGAAAAGTTTTCCGAGCAATAGCAACTCGCGCGCATCTCGCTCACGGAGTTGGCGGCGCAGGAAAGTCATGATGAGCGCGGGCACGAGCCCGCGGCGCACCTCAGGGTAGCCAAACTTTGCGTCGCGCACGGCGACAACGAAGTCGCACGCGCTGGCGAGGCCCGCGCCGCCGGCGATGGCCGCGCCTTGCACGACCGCGAGGGTGACGAGCCGCGATGTCGCCAGCGCGCCGAGCGTCCGGCCGACGAGCTCCGCAGAGCGGTGCGCGAAATCAGGCTGCGCGGCCTCCGCGAGATCGAGTCCGGAGCAGAACACCGGGCCCGCCCCGCGCAGCACGAACACGCGTTGCACGCGGTCGGCCTCGGCGGTGGAGAGCGCAGCCCTGAGCGCGGCGAGTAACTCGACGTTCAGTGCGTTGCGTTTGTCGGGCCGGTTGAGCGTGACGGTAGTGATCGGGCCGTCAGTCGAGACAAGGACGGGGGAATTCATGACCGGGAAAAAAATTTGGCGGGAGCGTCCACCGGCATTTCGAGGAGTGCCATGCCAAGGGTCTTACCCTGGGCGTCGATGCGCAGCGAGCGGCTGCCGCCGCCGGCGAGGATGGCGGGCAAGAGGAAGTTCAGCGCCTCCAGGTTGGGCACTTCGAAGCGTGTGACGGTGCCGACGCCGAGCGGACGGAAATACTCCTCGACGGCGGTGGCGGTGAGGTGGTCGCGCAGCCACGCGTAGGCGGCGGGCGAGCGGGCGAAGACGGCGACGTTGGCCGACGCCCCCTTGTCGCCGCTGCGGGCGAAGGCGATTTGGCGGAGGGGAATCATGGGGGGAGCAACGCCATGGTGGGCCGCACGGCCGCGCGATCGATGAGGCAAGGCCAGTAGCCGAAGATCGGGAGGATTTTTGGGCGGCCGGTGGCGTAGCCGGTCACGCCCTGCGGGCCGCAGGTGACGAGCGGCGCGATCTCCCGCGTGAAACGCTCGACGGGTTCCTTGGTGTCGGCGGCGACGCTCACGCGCAGCACGGTCTCGACGAGGTGGGTGTCGCTCATGCGGCTGGCGAGCCCGCGCACGCTGGCGCCGGTGCCGAGGCACTCGATCAGTGTCTCGCGGTAAACGCAGCCGCGCGCGGCGAGCCGGCGAAGGATGCCCTCGCCGGCGTAGCGCGCCTTTTTCACGGCGTCGTTGCCGAAGATGGTCAGCAGACCGTGGGCCTTGTAGCCGTCGCGGTAGGTGGCGGAGACTTTGTAGGCGCCGGTTGGAGCGCGGCCGGTCGCGCCGGACACGCGAACGCGGTTCTCGCTGAACTGATCGACGTGCAGGGTGAGGAAGGAAACGGTGACGTCGGGCGAGAGGTAGTTTCCCGGGTTGCCGATCTCGTAGAGCAGTTGCTCCTTCACGGTCGGCACCGTGACGGCGCCGCCGGTGCCGGCGGGCTTGGTGACGACGCACGAGCCGTCAGCGGAAATTTCCACGACGGGGAAACCGATGTCGTGGTTGTCCGGGAGGTCGAGCCAGTCGGTCGAGAAACCGCCGCAGGCCTGCGTTCCGCACTCGATCAGGTGGCCGGCGACGGTCGCGCCGGCGAGCCGGTCGTAGTCGGTCTCGCCCCAGCCAAAGTGCGCGCGGCACGGCCCGACGGTGAGCGAGGGGTCGGCCACGCGGCCGGTTATGACGATGTCGGCCCCGGCGTGCAGCGCCTCGGCGATGGGCCCGGCGCCGAGGTAGGCGTTGGCGGTGACGAGACGCGGGGCGACCGAGGAGAGCGGCGCGGCGGTTTCGAGGTTGGCGAAGGCCGCAGGGTCGGCGCGCAGCGCAGGCAAGACGTCGTCGCCGGTGACGGTGGCGAGGCGGAGGTGGGCGAGGTTCGTGGCGCGAAGGACCTCGGCGCAGGCGCGGGCGCAGGCGGGCGGGTCGAGGCCGCCGGCGTTGGTGACGATCTTGGTTTTTCCGCCGGCTTGGTAGAAGGGAACGAGCGAGCGCAGCACCTCGACGAAGTCGCGCGCGTAGGCGGCGGTGGGATCCTTGGCGCGCATGATCGCCATAATCGAGAGCGAGACCTCGGCGAGGTAGTCAAGGGTGAGGAAGTCGAGGTCGGGCTGCTGCGCGACGAGGCGCGCGGCGGCGTCGGGCTGGTCACCCCAGAAACCGGAGGCGTTGGCGATCCTTATCATGGCAAGGAGAACCACAGAGACACGGAGACACGAAGGAGAACGTAGCAGGATGACACGGCTTTGTGTCTCTGTTTCTTCGTGGTGATCATTGCTTAAACCTGCAGCACGCCGGTGTGGAAACCGGGTTTTGGGGTTGCGCGGCAGGCGAGGGCGAAGGCGCGGAGGAGCGTCGCGCGGGTGTCGTCGGGCTGGATGATCGCGTCCACCCAGCCGCGGGCGGCGCCGTAGCGGATGTCGGTCTGCTCGGTGTAGTCGGCTTTGACCTTGGCGCGGAGGGCGTCGAGTTCGGCCGGGGTCTTGTCCTTAGCGGAGCGGGTGAGGATGTTGAAAACCACGTCGCTCGCCTGCGCGGCGCCCATGACGGCGTATTTGCCGTGGGGCCAGGAGAAGATGAAGCGCGGGTCGAAGGCCTTGCCGCACATCGCGTAGTTGCCGGCGCCGAACGAGCCGCCGGTGATGACGGTGATCTTCGGCACAGTGGAGTTACTGAGCGCGTTCACCATCTTCGCGCCCGAGCGGATGATGCCGCTCTGCTCGGCGTCCTTGCCGACCATGAAGCCGGAGACATCCTGCAGGAAGAGAAGGGGCACGCGCGTCTGGTTGCAGTCCATGATGAACCGCGCGCCCTTGTCGGCGCTGTCAGCGTAGATGACGCCCTGCATCTGGAGGCCGCTCGTCTTCGACTGGACGCGCATACGCTGGTTGGCGACGATGCCGATGGGCCGGCCGCCGAGGCGCGCGAAGGTGCAGACGATGGATTTGCCGTAGTCGGTCTTGTATTCGTCGAGCGAGCCGGCGTCGGCGAGGCACTTGATCAGATCGCGGACGTCATACTCTTTGCGGCCATCGACGGAGACGAGGTCGTAGAGACGGCTCGCCGGAAATTCTGGCTCGGCGTGTGAAGTGTGGCTTGTGACATGTGACGAGTTAACTTCGGCAGGGAGGAGCGCGAGGAGTGACTTGAGGCGCTTGATGGCGGCGGGGTCGTCCGTTTCCTTGAAATCGACGGTGCCGGAAATCTCGGCGTGCATCGCGGCGCCGCCGAGGGTCTCGGTGTCGGTCTCCTGGCCGATGGCGGCTTTCACGAGCTGCGGGCCGGCGAGGTAGAGGCCGCTGCCCTCAGTCATGAGGATCTTGTCGCAGAGGACGGGCAGGTAGGCGCCGCCGGCGACGCAGTTGCCCATAATGGCCGCGTATTGCGGGATGCCGGCGGCGGAGATGACGGCGTTGTTCCGAAAAATGCGACCGAAGTCGTCCTCATCGGGGAAAATCTCGTCCTGCATGGGGAGGAAAACGCCGGCGGAATCGACGAGATAGACGAGCGGTAGGTTGCACTCGAAGGCGATGCGCTGGGCGCGGAGGACCTTCTTGCAGGTCATCGGGACGAAGGCGCCGGCCTTCACGGTGGCGTCGTTGGCGACGATCATGCACGGGTGGCCGGCGATGTCGGCGATGCCGGTGACGACGCCCGCGCCGGGGAACGCCCCCCATTCCTTATACATGCCGTGCGCGGCCCAGAGGCCGACTTCGAGGAACGACTCGGGCGAGTCGATCAGCGCGGCGATGCGCTCGCGGACGAAAAGGCGGCCGAGCTTGTGCTGGCGCTCCTGGCCGGCCGCGCCGCCGCCTTCGCGGAGCTGGGCTTCTTGCTGCGCGATTTGGTTGCAGCGGTCGAGGAGAGAGGGGACGCGTGCGGGTGAACTCATTGCTTCAGGTGCGGATCGTGACGTGGGTTTCATCGGGGCCCAGTGGCTCGAAACGAGTTTTGAAGAGGCGAAACGCAGCTTCGTTAATCTGCAAAGCGCTGTCCGGATTAGCCGCCGAACGCTGCAAGACACGCTGGAGCATGGCCGACTCGTCAGCTTCGAAAGAATACAGCCGCGTTAAAGCCTTGGCGTCAGCGGCGCGCTGACGCGCAATATCGCGTTCGGTGCGAGTCCATAGGCCTGAGTCATGGATCACGTCCTTTCCTTGCTGCAACAGCGCATCGGTTTGCTGCCAGATCTCGGTGTCAATCGCTGCTTTGTAACGAGCAAAATCTGCGGCTGGAGGATTGCTGCCATGCCGGGCGATCATCCAATCGTCCGGACTGAACACGGGGGCTCTACACTCAGCGGCAAGCTTGGCGGCATAGGTGGTCTTACCTGAGCCGGGCAGACCATGAAGGAGATGGAGGACGGCGGGCATAGCGAATCTAGACCATTGGCCGGAACTTCCCGACGACGTTGGTGAGGCTGGCGGTGATTTGGCCGAGGGAGCAGACTTCGACGGTGTTCACCAGTTCGGCGAAGACGTTGCCGCCGGTGCGGGTGACGTTTTCGAGGCGTTGGAGGGCGTCGGGGGCTTTTTTCGCGTGCTTCCGCTTGAAAGCGCGGAGGCGCTCGACTTGCAGGCGCTGTTTGGCCGGTGGGGTGCGGGCGAGGGGGACGTTGGGGTGCGCCTCGGCGGAGACGTATTTGTTGAGGCCGATGATGGGGCGGGTGCCGGCGTTGATCTGGCGCTCGTAGGCGTGGCCGGCTTCCTGGATTTTGCTGCGTTGGTAGCGTTGTTCCATGGCGGCGAGGACGCCGCCTAGGGTGTCCATTTCCCGAAAAACGTCGAGGATGCCTTGCTCGACCGCGCGTTCGAGGGCGAGGAGGCCGGGGGCGCCGCCGAGGAGGTTCATGGTGTGTTTGAAGAGGCCGGACTCCTCGAGGATGATGGACTGGGCATGCGAGGCGAGGAGGGCGTAGCGCTCGGTGGGCGTGGTGAAGGGCTCGTCGGCGGAGTTGGAGTGGCAGGAGTTGGTGGCGTTGAGGTAGGCGAGCAGGAGTTCGACGGCGGTGCGGGTGAGGTTGTTCTGGAACTCGGCGGCGACGAGCGAGCGGCCGGAGGTCTGGGTGTGGAGTTTCAGGATCTGCGCCTTGGGGCCGGCGCCGAAGACGTCGCGCATGCCGATGGCCCAGAGGCGGCGGCAGACGCGGCCAAGCACGAGGTATTCGACGTCGAGGCCGCAATCGAAGAAGAAGGAGAGGCGCGGGCCGAACTGGTTGACGTCGGCGCCGCGGGCGCGGAGGAGTTCGGCATAGGTGAAGCCGTTGGAGAGGGTGAACGCGGCCTGCTGCACGGGCGTGGCGCCGGCCTCGGCGATGTGGTAACCGGAGATGGAGACGGGATACCAGCGCGGCATGTGGGGCACGCACCACTCGATCATGTCGCAGAGGAAACGGAGGGAGGCATCGACGGGGAAGATGACTTCGTTTTGGGCCTGCACCTCCTTGAGCATGTCGGCCTGAATGGTGCCGCGGAGCTGGGGCACGCAGGCGGGGCCGAAGCGGCGCTTCGCGGAGGCGACGAACATCGCGAGGATGACCGGCGCGGGGGCGTTCATCGTCATGGAGACGGAGGCGTCGGGGCGCGTGAGGTCGAAGCCGGCGAAGAGGCGGGTCATGTCCTCGACGGTGTCGATGGCGACGCCGCCCTCGCCGATTTTACCGAGCACGCCCTCGTGGTCGGAATCGAGGCCGTAGAGCGTGGGGCCGTCGAACGCGGTGGAGAGGCGGAGGCTCTTTTGGTGGCGCGAGAGGTAGCGGAAGCGGGCGTTGGTGTCCTCGGCGAGGCCGAGGCCGGCGAAGAGGCGCATGGGCTCCTCGTTGACGGCGGCGGTGGCGGGTGCGGCGGCGGTTTCGCGGTCCAGATACATCTCGCGGTAGGCAGCGTTGGCGTAGGGGAACTCACCGGGCAGACCCTGGCCGAGGAGGTAGGCGGCGATGGCGCCAGGCTCGTCGGTGTCGGGGAGCGCGAGGCGCGGGAGTGGCGTGCCAGTGGGCGAGGTGGTCCAATCAACCGAAGCGCGGAGCGCGGCCCAGCGGACGCGAAGTTCGGCGGCGAAGGCGGCGTCGGTGCGGGCGCGGGCCACCTCGGCGGCGACGTGGCGGTTGTAGGCGTCGACCGAGTCGGCGATTTTGCCGAGGGAACTCACGGGGTGCCTCCTTTGGCGAGAGACTGGATGGCGTCGTAGAGTTGGTTCACGCCGGGGTCGGAGTGCTGCGCGGCGGTGGTGGCGTGGAGGCGCTGGCCCTGGCCGTTTTGGTCGAGGCAGGCCTGAATCTCGGCGCGGGCGGTGTGCGCCATCGGGTGGTCGCATTTGTTCAGCGCGACGAAGTCGGCGCCGCTGAGGAGCGCGATTTTCTGGAGTTGGACGCGGCCGCCGTAGTGCGGCGCGAGCACGAAGAGGACGGCGTCGACGAGCGGCGTGCGGTGGCCGAAGCTGCCAAACGGGTCGCTCTCCTGGCCGACGCCGACGGATTCGACGAGGATGAGGTCGAACGCGCCGCTGCGTTTCAGGATGTCGATGGCAGCGGGCGCGGCGGCGGAGAGGCCGGTGAGGCTGCCACGCGTGGCGAGTGAGCGGAAGAACGCGCGGTCGTCTTGCGCGTAGATAGCGGAGACACGGTCGCCGAGGATGGCGCCGCCGGTGCCGGGGTGTGATGGGTCGTTGGCGAGGATGGCGATGCGGCCAGTCGAGTTCGCGCGGAGGAAGCGCAAGGCGAGTTCATCGATGAGCGTAGACTTGCCCGCGCCGCCGGGGCCGGCGATGCCAACCACCAAAGAGCGTGCGGCGTTCTTTCGTGGTGTGACGAGTGACGAGTGGCGAGTGGCGCGGCCGGATTCGGCGAGGGTGATGGCGCGGGCGAGGGCACGGTCGCCGCGAAACCGGGCGTTGGGTTTCGTGACGCGGGCGAAGTCGCGCTTGATCTCGGACACGATGGTGTCGAGGGGCGTGCCGGCGAAAAAAATGCGCGCGGTTCCAAGGCGCCGCATCTGGCGCGCGTCGGCCAGCGTGATCGTGCCGCCGCCACCGCCGAAGACGTCGATGTCGCTGTTGCCACTGCGGCGGAGCTGGTCGACGACTTCTTTGAAAAAGACGAGGTGGCCGCCGTTGTAGCTGGAGAGGCCGATCGCGTCGGTGTCCTCCTGAATGGCGGCGCGCACGATGGCCGAGGCAGACTGGTGGTAACCGAGGTAGATGACCTCAAGGCCGTGGCGGGCGAGTTCGAGGTTGATCGTGGTGATGGCACTGTCGTGTCCGTCGCAAAGCGGCACCGCAGTCAGGATGCGGAGCGGGGCGGGGGGCTGGATGCGACGTGAGGTGACGGCCGCCATGATGCGACAGGAGATAGCGATGGCCGGCGCCGGCGCAATGGCCGAGGGGTGTTTTGGGCGTGCCCGGGGCCTGTTTCACCCTTTCGGCGTATAGTGGAGGAACCGGCGGGCGGGTTCTTGCACGGGGTGCAGCGGGACGCTACGCTGCCCTCAACCTCGCACCCCATGCTCCATCCCCATTCGCTTTATCACGATCACCTGAAACCCGAGGAGCTGGAGTTCCTCAAGAAAGCCGCGGATTTCTGCGTGGCCGAAATCGCGCCGCACGCGGCCGAGTGGGAGGAGAAGGAGGAACTGCCACGCGAGCTATTCACCAAGGCGGGCCGCGCGGGGCTGATGGGCATGCTCGCGCCGCAAGCGGTCGGAGGGCAGGGGCTGTCGATGCTGTGTTTCTGTCTCGTGGTCGAGGAGATCGCACGGCACTGCGGGGCGTTCGCGATGAACATGGCGGCGCACAATGCGCTCTGCGTCGGCCACCCGCTGGGCTTTGCGGGCGAGGAGTTGAAAAAGAAGATTTTTCCGAGCGTGCTGAATGGCGATTGGATGGTGGCCTGGGCGCTGACCGAGCCGAACGCGGGCTCTGACACGGGCGGCGTCGAAACGACGGCGGTGCCGCTGGCGGACGGCACCTGGGAGCTGAACGGCCACAAAATCTACATCACGATGGGTCTGCACTCGGACCGGATGGTCGTGATGGCGGTCACGGGCCAGGACGAGAAGGGGAAGAAGGAATTTTCCGCGTTCTGGATCAACAGCGCCGATATCGAGCCGGTGCGCAAGGTGCCGACCAGCGGCGTGCGTGCGAGCAACACGAGCGAGTTCTACTTGAAGAAAGTGCGGGGCGAACTCGTCGGCCAGCGCGGCCGCGGGCAACACGCAGCACTCGCCTGCCTCGACAGCGGCCGGCTCGGCATCGCAGCGATGGCGATCGGGCTCGGGCGCGCGGCAGTCGAGATCGCGAAAGAGCGGATGCTGGCGCGGATGCAGTTTGGGAAGCGCATCGCCGAATTTCAGGCGCTGCAATTCCGGCTCGCCGACTGCGAGGTCGAGCTGCGCGCGGCGGAGGCGTTGCTGCTCCAGCCGTGCGTGATGCACGCGCGCGGCCAGCGGTTCAGCCTCGAGGCGTCGTTCGCCAAGCTCTATGCGAGCGAGGCGGCGTCGCGCGCGGCGAACAGCGCGCTGCAGATTTGCGGTGGCTGGGGCTACACCCGCGACACCGCGGTTGAGCGGATGTGGCGTGACGCGCGGCTGTGCGAGATCGGCGAGGGCTCGAGCGAGGTGCAGCGGCTCATCATCAGCCGCGCGCTCCTCAAGGCGGCCGAGGAGAAATACGGCTCGGCGGAGCCCGGCGCGGCGAAAAAGTAGGAATCCCCGCGCGGCGGGCTGCGTTCAACCGCCGCCGAAAATCTGGTGGAAGACGATCGGGCCGTTTTCCCAGAAGATCAGGGCCACACCCATCAGCGAGCCGCCAGCGATGATGCCGGAGGCCACGGGGTAGTTGTAGAGATCGGCCTTCGCGGGGTTGCGCCGTTCCATGAACCAGCCGGCCAGGGCGCCGATGAAAAACAGAAAGCCGTAATACCAGTGGAAGGTCCAGGAGAGGCCGACGCCCGAGGCCGAGGGCATCCATTTGGCGTGCCGGGGAAACCAGCGGGGCGCCAGCGTGAGCAGCGCGCCGACGAGGGCGCCGATGACGATCGACCAGATTTTCACGGGTTCGAGCGCGTCGAAGCCCTTGCTGAGCGCGAGCGCGACGACGCGCCACGCCTGGGCGGCCGGGGCGGGAAACTGGTCCGAGCCGAGCACGGAGGCGGTGGGCACCATGACGCGGAAGGCTAGCACGGTTGCGATCGTGCCGATGAAGATGCCGCAAAACTGCGCGATGAACTGCTTGCGCGGATTGGCGCCCAGCAGGTAGCCGCTCTTGAGGTCGGTCAGCAGATCGGCCGAGGAGATGGCGGCGCTGGAGGTGATGTTGGCGCTCATGAGGTTGACGTTCATGTTGCCGGGATTGAGTGCGCCGAAGATGAGCTGCGTGACTTTACCCATCGCGCCGGTCGGCGTGGTGTCGGTCTCGCCGGTCACGCGGCAGGCGACGAGCGCGAGGAAAAACGACATCGCGACGGCGAGGACACTTTGCCAGAGCGGCATGTGGAAACTCACCTTGGCCAGCCAGCAGATCGCGACCAGCGAGACGAGTTGGCCGATGACGAACCACGACATGGGCGTCTCGATGACGTCGAGTTCGCTCACGGGCGCTTTTTCGCCACCGAAGAGGCTGCGCAGCGCGCGAAACGCCTTGGTGATCGCGCGCCACTGCATGAAAAACGCCAGCAGTCCCGACACGACCATGCAGGAGACCCCGCCCCACAGCGTCCACTGCACCACGCCACGGTAACCGGTCTCCGTGATCACGCCGCGTGCCTGCATGACCGGCACGAACACCGCCCAGCACAGCGTGCCACCGAAGAAAATGCTGGCGGCCGGGCGGAGCCCCATCAGCACGCCGGCGGCGATGAAGATGGGGTCCCACACGAACGTGACCGTGCGGCCGATCCACGCCGGGCCGAAGACGACCTTGTCGAACCGCTCCACGAGCGAGCTGAGCCCGAACGGCTCGAGGCGTGAGTTGACGAGCCGCAGGCCGTCCGCCCAGAACTGGCTGACCGCCGCGGCCACGCCGGCATAGGTGAGCGCGCGGGCGGACTGCACAGCGCGCTGGCCCTTCGAGTAGAGGGCCCGCAGCGTCTCGGCCGTCGCGATGCCGGTCGGGAAACGCAGCTGTTCGACGTTGATCATCTGGCGTTTCATCGGGATCGCCATCGTCACGCCGAGCACCGCCAGGAAAAACACCCACGCAAACGTGAGCCCGAGCGGGAGCGCCTGGTTGTTGATCATGAAATACGCCGCGAAGGCCGACACGAGCGTCGTGCCGGTGGAGTAGCCGGCGGAACTCGACGTCGACTGCATGCAGTTGTTTTCGAGGATGGTCATCGGCGTTTTCGCCAGGCCGATGCGGAGGAATACCGACCAGACCGCGTAGGACACGATGCAGGCTGTGATCGTGACGCCAAAGGCCCAGCCGGCCTTCAGGCCGATGTAGAGATTGGTGAGCGAGAGGATGCCGCCGAGCGCCATGCCCATGAGGACGGCGCGCAGCGTGAGCTGGGGCATGCGGTCGCCGCGGCCGGTGTAAACCTCGCGGAACCACTGTCGCTCGATCTCCTCGGCGGTGCCTTTGAAACCGTCCACGCGGAGTGGCTGGTCGGAATTCGGATCATCGGCGGCAAGGCCGGTCACGGAGGCGTCGGGTTGGGGCATGAGCGGGGCGCTGTTTGTCCAAGCGATAATCGCACTCCACAGGGCGAAGCGAGGATGATTTGGGGCAGGGCGCGGCGCGGGGAGCCATTGGAACCGCCCATTGGCGGACTACCGATCAGGGTGGTATGGGGACCGGCTGCTGATTACCACCGGCTACCCGATTGGGCTCTTCTTTTCATCTCTTCGAGTAGTCCCGGTGCACGCTTTCGAACGGGGCGTCAGCGAGCGCGTCGTAGCTTCTCGTGGAGCAAAGTCTGATGACCACCAAATGGGTCCGGGTGAGCGAGTCCTGCACAAGAACAGCATTGGAACCCTTCACATACTCGTAGGTGTGCCGATAAACTGTGTCTCCTATCTTCAGGAACGGCATCCAACGCCAAAACGACCGCTCAATCTGAACCGTCGACTTTAAGTCCCCGCGCCGCTCCTTCACGACTTCCGAGTTGCTCGTAGACGATCCGAGACGCGAATAGTAAACGCTGACCGCGTTCAGCTGCTCAGCGAAAGCGAGAAGCAGCACCGAGGCCGCGACAACCAGTGCGATCTTTTTTCGTGAGGCCATAGGTATTTGCCCAACAGTGTTGTTATGTCTTGCTCGATTGCCTTACAGGAGCGCCGGACATGGCGACCAGTCAAGACGCGAAAGGTCTGCCGGGGCAAAGGCCGTTTGGGCGCGGCTCCAGTTTCGCAGAATAATAAGACCAGCCAATTACGCCGGGCTACCGTTTCAGCAGGACCACCGTCGCACACCACTCGTCGGCGGGTTGCCAGCGGAGTTCGCCTCGGGCGAGCTTCACGCCTTGGCGGTCGGTGTTCAGTTCCTCGACCACGCGCCATTTTCCGGGCGGCAGCGGCACGAGGATGGTTTTCAACCCAGGTTGCGCGAAGGCGTGGGCGACGACGAGGGCCTGTTTGCCGTTGGCGCTGACGCGCACGACGGCTTGCCAGCCTTCCGCGTGGCGGTAGGCGGCTACGTCGGGGCCGTGGCGATGCGAGCGGCCGCGGCGGATGACCGGCGCCGCCTTCGCGTAGAGCGCGATGGCCCGGTCCACAAGCGAGCGCTGCTCTGGACGCAGCGTGACAAAATTGCCCGAGAGGCAGAGCCGGCCGAGGAAGCCGCCCGCCAGCAGGTAAACGAGGCGGCTCAGCGTGGCGTTGGCGCGCAGCACGGCCCAGACTTGGCTCTGCCGCGGCTGCATCACGCGGTGGAGGTTGGCGGCGATGATGGGAATCTCCGGGCACTCGTGCGCGTCGGAGAAGCTGCTCATCGCGGTGAGGCCGATCATCGACGGTTCGAGGCGGTGTCCGCCCGAGGAGCAGTTTTCGATGACGAGATCCGGCAGCTCGGCGCGGATTTTCCGGAAGAAATCCTGCACGCCGGCGAGATGCTGGCGCAGGCCTTCGCCGAGCGACTCGGCGCCGTCGACGCCGATGCCGATGTTCTCGTTGTAGTCGACCTTGAGATAGCCGAAATTGCCGGCGCGCAGCAGGCCGATGACACGCTCAGTGAGGTGCGCGACGACCTCGGGTTTGCGCAGGTCGAGAAAGCGCCGGGTGCCGGCGGTGAGCACGCGGCCGTCGCGGTGCAGCAGAAGGTCGGTCCGCGAGAAGAGCGGTGACGCCGAGCCGACGACCTCCAGCTCGAACCAGAGGCCCGGGATCAGGCCGCAGGCGCGGATCGCGTCGGCGGTGGCGCGGAGTCCGTCGGGATACATCGCGGCGTTGGGCTGCCACTCGCCCTGCGCGGTGGACCAGTCGCCGCCGGCGGGCTTATACCAGCCGGCGTCCATCACGAGATATTTCACCCCGGTGCCGCGGAGCGCGGCGGCGAGCGGCAGTATGTTGGTGTGGCTGGGCGTGCCCCAGCTCGTGGCCCACTCGTTGAACATCACCGGCAGCGCGGCCTCGCTCTTCGGCAACGCCGAGAGCGAAAGCTCCTGTGCCGCCGTCAGCGCTGCGCACAGGTCGTCGAGGCCGCCCGCGACGCATCCGAGGGTGGCCGTGGGCGAGGTGAAGGCGGCGCCGGGCGCCAGGGTTTTCATCCAGTGGCCAAACTCACGGTCCGCAAGGCCGCCGGAAATCGCCGCGAGATCGTCGCGTCGGCAAATCTCCATCTGCCACGAGCCCGGATGTGCGAGCTGCGCACCCCACGTGACGCCGGCCGTGGTGTCCTCGACAGCGACGAAGGGAAAAAAGCCGTTGACCGGCAGCGAGCCGATGCAGCCGAACCGCTCGTTACGCACGGCATAGCCGGCCCACGAGCGTTCGAGCAGAAGATCCTCGAACGCCTGCGTGTGCAGCCGGCCCTCGGTGCTCCACGCGGCGCGGATGCGGTGCAGTTTCAACCGGCCGGGCGCGTCGTCGGTCGCGAAGGGCGTGAGGCCACCAAGTGAGAAACTGGCGAGAAACTCCAGCGTGACGGACGCGGCGGAGCTATTTTCGACGGTGACGGAGTTTGTGAGCCAGCTCGCGCTGCGCCGCCAGACGAGGTCGTGATGCGCCTGCCAGGCGTCCTGGTGTGTGAAACTGGTCCGCACGCGGGTGATGCCGCGGTCCCGCGTGAGCGTTTGCGCGGTGAATTTCAGGCGATCCACCGTCACGCTGTTGCGCATTGTGCGGCCCTGCGAAAACGCCGACGCTTGGTCGTCTCCCAGCGCCTTCACCTGGATCAGCGACTCGATGGTCCACGCGCGCTGCCGGGTGCCGAGGGTGGTGTTGATGCCGTCGACTTCGACGCCGCTAAGAAATTGCCGCCGCGAAGCGAGCTGTTTCCGTTTCGAGGTCGGAACCAGCCAGAGCCCCAGCCGGCCGGTCTCCTCGTCGATTAGGTAAAGCACCGTGGTTGCGCCACAGCGGAGCTCGCGATGGATTTTGGGCATCATGGGGTTTTGGCTGGCGGTGGGTTTTCTGCGGGCCACAAACCCACGCTACGCAAGCGTTTTTCGAGGTCGAACTTGCGGAAAAGCTCCAGTGTCTCAGTCGAGGTGTGTCGCTTCACAGACAGACCGGGCTCGTTGGCGAGGCGGTAGACGAGCGCGGTGATGGTGGCGGTGGATTCGGAAATCATCTTCGGATCGCTCTTGTCGAAAGTGTCGCCGAGGTCGTGGTAATAGCGCACGACCTCGCGGTCGATATGTGCGCCGAACGTGATGCTCGGAATGCCCTCTAGTTGGAAGGACGTGTGGTCACTGCCGAACCAGTTGATGTTGGTGACGCCCTCGCGCAGGCGCTCCTTGGGCATCGAGGCGGCGAAGCGCTGGAGGACGGGCAGCAATTCGTCGTATCCGAGGGCGTTGACCGAGAGTGGATAGCCGACCATGTCGAGGTTGAGCATCGTGGCGACGGGCCGGCCGCGGGTGAGCGGCGCGTGGTGGCGCGAGCCCCAGAGGCCCTGCTCCTCGCCGTTGAACCAGACGAGCTCGATGGTGCGCAGGTTTTGCGGCGCGTGGTTTTTGAGGAGTTTGGCGAGGGCGAAGAGCTGGGCGGTGCCGAGGCCGTTGTCGGTCGCGCCCTGGCCGAGGTCCCACGAGTCGAAATGCGCGCCGACGATAATTGTATCGGCGTTGCGGCCGGGGAAGCACACGACGATGTTGGCCGTTTCGGCCTGCTCGCAGTGCGAGCGGGTCGTCAGCCGCACGCGCACGGGCTGGTGGCGCTGGAGCAGCCGGCCGATCCATAGGCCCTCCTCCTGGGTGATGCTGTAGATCGGAAGGCGCAGCGGCTCGCCGACGAACGAGCCGGTGCGGGCGAGCAACTGGCCGCCGCCCTCGCGGTCGATGAAAAGGATGCCGCGGACGCCGTGCTTGAGCGCGGCGGTTTCATACTGGCCGCGCGGGACGGAGGTGTTGGCGGCGAGCAGACCGATCTTGCCCGCGGCCGCTAGGCCGGCGAAGTCCTCCTCGCGGCCGTCGTGGATGTCCACGACCTCGGCTTCGAACGGTTCGTGCGGCTGCGTGTAACTGAGCGACGCGACGCGGAGCCGGCGGACGATGGGCGTGAGCATGACGGCCTCGTCGTCGCCGCGGACCCAGCCGGGCATAGTGAACGGCTCCAGACGTGCCTCGACGCCGATGGCCTTCAGTTCGGCGACGGTGCGAGCGAGTGCGTCGCGGTTGTTGGGGCTGCCGGTGAGGCGCCCGCCGAAGTCGTCGCACAGGCGGCCGAGAAAATCGTAACCGGCGCGGTCGGCCACGCCGTCGGCGACGATCTTGTCCTGCATGGTTTGTAGTGGCTGGGCGCAAAGCGAACCGGCCAACAGGAGAGGGAGGAGGAATTTGTTCAGCATGATCATGATTCGCGGAGCCAGACGCGCATTTCGCCTTCGCCGCGATTGGCCCAGAGGCCGTAAGGGATGGCGCGGAAGGGGACGATGGCTGGCGCAGGCGCAGCGGTTGAGTAGAGGCTGGGCGATTGCGGATCGCGTTGTGCGGTGGATTCGAGGACGACGCAGCCACCGAGAAGCGTGGTGTCGTGGCGGGCGGTGATGGGCGCGGAACGGGAGAGAGACACGGCGGCGAGGTTGGCGCCGTGGTCGGCTTCCTCGAAGCAGTAGACGATGGGGCCGCGCTGGAGCGCGACCTGGCCGGCAACGGTGGCGACGCGCGGGTCGGCATGGATACGCTCGACGGGCATCGGAAGCGTGAGCGTGACGGTGTCGCCGGGCTGCCAAGCGCGGGTGAGCTCGGCGTAGCCGTTGACGGGAGCGAGGGACTGCGGCTGGCCGTTGACGGCGAGTGCGGCGGCACGGCACCAGCCGGGGATGCGCAGATACAGCGTGAATTCGGCGGGCTCGGCGGGGTTCACTTCGAGGACGACCTCCTCGGTCCACGGATAATCCGTGCGCACGGCGAGGCGGACTTCGGTGCCGGCGGCGGTGAAGCGCAGGTCGCCCTCGGTGTAGAGGTGGAGCGCGAGGCCGTCGGGGCGCTGCGAGGCGACGTATTCGCCGAGGGAGGCGAAGAGGCGGGCGACGTTGGGCGGGCAGCACGCGCAGCCGAACCAGCCGACGCGCTGCGTCTTCACGAGGTGGCACTCGTAACGGCGCTTGGCGACGGCGGGGATGAGCTCGAGCGGGTTGACGTAGAAAAACTTCGTGCCGTCGAGCGATATGCCGCTCGGGACGTTGTTGTAAAGGGCGCGCTCCATCACGTCGGCGAACTCGCCGCGGAGTTTGACGTCGAGCATCCGGCGGGCGAAGAAAATCACGCCGATGGCGGCGCAGGTTTCGGCGTAGGCGCGGTCGGGTGGCAGATCGAAGGGCTCGGTGAATTTCTCGCCGTAGGGCTCGGAGCCGACGCCGCCGGTGAGGTAGAGGTGACGGCGCACGATGGCGTCCCAGAGCGTGTGGCAGGAGCGCAGAAGCGAGTCGTCGTTCAGTTCGACGGCAAGGTCGGCCATCGCGGCGAGCAGATACATCTGGCGCACGGCGTGGCCGACGGGCTCGGTGAGTTCGCGCACGGGCCGCGCGGCCTGGAGCGTGGCGAGGCCGTCAAAATACATGTGCCAGGGGAGCTTGTCGCCGCGGCGCTTGGTTTCCTCCTCAAGATAATTCGGCTGCTGGCCGCGCTGATTGACGAAGTAGGCGGCGAGCCGGACGTAGCGGATTTCGCCTGTGATGCGGGCGAGTTTCACGAGGGCGAGCTCGATTTCTTCGTGGCCGCAATAACCCGGGATCTGGCCGGGCCCGAGGCCGAAGGTGCGGTCGATGAGGTCGGCGAGTTTTTGGACGACGACGAGGAGAGTGCGCTTGCCGGTGGCGCGGAAGTGCGCGACGCCCGCCTCGATCATGTGGCCGGCGACGTAGAGCTCGTGGCAGTCGCGGAGGTTGGCCCAGCGGTTCTGCGGCTCGACGAGCTGGAAGAAGGTGTTGAGGTAGCCGTCGGCGCCCTGGGCCTTCGCGATGGTGGCGATGAGGCGGTCGAGTTCGGTGTCGAGCGCGGCGTCGGGGTGCGTGGCGAGGCGGTAGGAGGCGGCCTCGATCCATTTTGCGAGGTCGGAGTCCTGCCAGAAGAGGCCGTAGAACTTCCCCTCCTTCTCACCGGCGGCGACCTTGAAGTTGTGCACGCACCCGCTCGGCTCGGCGCCGGGCACACGGTCATTGAGCGCGTCCCACTGGTAAGGGATGACGACATCGCGGACGAGGCGGGTGCGCTCGGCGAGAAAGCCGCGCGTGAGGCGGACGTTAGCGAGCGGGAGGGCCGAGCGGTAATTCATGAGAAGCGCAGCGAGGCGACAGCGCCGGGGGGGAGAGAAACGGAAATCTGCTGGCCGCTCACGCGCACGCCATCGAGCGGGCGGGTGGTGACGGCGCGGGGTTGGGCGATGGTGTTGCAGGCGGTTAGGTCGGCGGAGGCGAGGACGCGGGCGTCGGCGACAACCGGGGCGCGGTCGACGAGGGTGAGGGTGATCTCGGCGGGCGCGGCGGGGTCGGTGTTGCAGACCGTGACGGTGATGGTGTGGTCGGCGGCGAGCGAGGCGGTGGCGGAGACGGCGGGGTAGGGCATGCCGTCGTGCTTGAGTGTGGCGGCGTCGCTGTGCACGGACAGGCGGCGGGCGTCTTGGTGTGCGGCGTAGAGTGCGAGGACGTCCCAGGTCGGCGTGAGGACGAGGCGACCGCCGCCTTCCTCGGTGAGCGCCACGGCTTGGAGGACGTTGACGAGCTGGGCGAGGTTGGCGATGCGGACGCGTTCGCAGTGGTTGATGAAGATGTTGAGTGTGAGCGAGGCGAGGACGGCGTCGCGCACGGTCTGCTGCTGGTAGAGGAAACCGGGGTTGGTCCCTGACTCGACGGCATACCACGAGCCCCATTCGTCCACGACGAGGGCGGTTTTTTCGGCGGGATCGTAGCGGTCCATCGCGGCGCGGTGGCCGCGGACGTATTCGTCCATTTTCCAGCCGAGGGCCATGACCCAGTTCCAGCCGGCGTGGTCGAAGCCGGTGGCGGGATGCTTCGGCGGCCAGTCGCCGGGCACGGTGTAGTAGTGGAGCGAGAGGCCCTGCAGGATCGGGCCGCCGATCGGGCCCTTGAAAGCCTCGCGCATCATCACCTCGGTCCAGTGGTAGTCGTCGTTGCGGGCACCGCTGGCGATGCGGTAGAGCGGGGCGTTCGGGAAATCGCGCGTGTAAGTGGCGAAGCGGCGATACTCGTTGGCGTAATACTCGACCGTCATGTTGCCGCCGCAGCCCCAGGTCTCGTTGCCGACGCCCCAAAGGCGGACCTTCCACGGGTCGCGGCGGCTGTTGGTGGCGCGTTCCTCGGCGAGGGTGCCGGCGGTGGCGTTGCAATACTCGACCCACTCACGCAGTTCGCGCGGCGAGCCGCTGCCGACGTTGCCGGCGAGGTAGGGCTCGCAGCCGATCTGTTCGCAGAGATCGAGGAACTCGTGCGTGCCGACGGCGTTGCTCTCAACGACTCCGCCCCAGTGGGCGTTGACGCGGCGCGGGCGTTTTTCGCGCGGGCCGATGCCGTCGCGCCAGTGGTAGTCGTCGGCAAAGCAGCCGCCCGGCCAGCGGAGGTTGGGGATGCGGATCTGTTTCAGCGCGGCGACGAGGTCGCTGCGCCAGCCGCGGATGTTGGGGACCGAAGAGTTTTCGCCGACCCAGAGGCCGTCGTAGATGCAGCGGCCGAGATGTTCCGCGAAGTGGCCGAAGATGTGCCGGTCGATGACCGGGCCGGACTCGGTAGTGTGGACGGTAAGTTGGGCGCGAGGCATGGAAGATCAGGGTGTGACGGAATCGGAAACGGTAAGCGTGTTGAAATCGAGCACGCGTTTCAGGTGGCCGTGGGTGATCGTAAGCCGATGGGAGTCGCGCGCGGCGTTGAGGAACGGCCCCTCGAAGAGTTTCCACGCGGCATAATCTACCACCCGGCCGTTGACGATGGGCGGCTGACCGTAGGTGCAGACGAGTTCGGTGCCTCGCAGCGTGTGCAGCGCGACAGAGGGCACGGGCTCCATTTGCATGGTGAGAGGCAGTGCGCGGATCGCCCGCTGGAACGCACCAAAATCCGAGAACTCAGCTGCCGACGCGGCTTGCAGAATCGTGCCATTCTGCAGATGCGGGCTGTAGAGCCGCCGATCGCCCTGGGTAGTCGGAATCCACTCAAACGGTGCGAGCGGCCGGTAGGCGAGGTAACAGCGGCCGCCCTGCGCGAATATCCAACCTGAAGGGTCCTCGGTGAGTTGCACGAGTTCGCGCGAGAAGAAGCCGTTGACGTGCGGGAAGCGGGTGCCGGGGGTGATGTTGTAGAGCGCGACAACGGTATCGAGGTCCTGGAAAACCTGCTCGTAGGGCGAGCCGCCGAGGAACTTGTCGGGCGAGTCGTAGCTGGGCCGTGTGCGCACCACGGCGGGGAGCAGATTGCCCGGCAGCTCGGTGTAATACATCTGGAGGGCGGCGACCGCCGAGTAGGGTTGCAGGGAGAACATGGTGTTGTGCCGGCTGCGCGGATCAGGCACGGCCCAGGTGACGTCCCACGAATGCAGCTGGCTCGGCTGGTTGAGGCCGCCTTGGTCGGAGCCGACTGCGTAGTCGTGCTTCAGATAGGTGGTTTTGTAGACAGGGGCGCGGCGGACGGGGCTGTTGCGCCAGCGGTTACGGGTGCGCTTGAGGTCGCGTTGGAGCGCGGCATCGGGCCGGTCGGTGCCGATTCGGTAGATGACCTCGGGCAAGTCGTAGTTGGTGGCCACCGCCGCGAAAAATACGCCCCAGCCGCCGTAGCCGTCGGGCGGCGGACAGTTGTCGAACAGCAGCCAGGAGTAGAACGACGAGAGGCCATTCCATTTTTCGAGCACCTGCGTGTCGTCCGTGCGGGCGTGGGCGCCGATGGAGAGGCCGTCGAGGGTGTTTTCGGAATATTCCGCGAGCAGCCAGTCGAGCATCATCCGTCCGCGCTGCCGCATCGCGGGATCGTGTGCCCACGTCGCCAGGTAGAGCATCGGGATTGTGTATTCCCCGATATATTGGGTGCAGTTGTATTCGCCCTGGCCGATAGATGTTGTGAGGTCCATCCAACTGACGAGGTAGTCGAGCGACTCGGCGAGGTTTTCGGCGGAAGACTTGCCGGAATACCAACTGCCGGCGGGCTCGTTCGGGTAGAGCTCCGACATGAGGTAGAGCGAGGTGTAATACATCGCCCAGTGGTTCTCAGTGTCACCGCGCGAAGGGAAATAGCTGCGCCAGGCGGCGCGGATCGCGGCCTGCGCCTCGGCGGAGAGCTGGTCGCGCCCGAGGAACGAGATGCACACCATCGGAAACATCCAGAACATGTCGCCGTTCGGCGGCTCACGCAGCAGTGCGACGAGTCGCTGCGAGCACCGGGCGGCGTCCTGGCGGAGGGCCAGCTTCGCGGCGATCTCGGCGTAGCCGAGGGACTCAGGCCGGCTGGCATGCGCCAGGCTCGCGCGCCATACGAGAACCTCGTTGATCCGGGCAAGATATTCAGACTGTCGCTGGTCAGCACGCTCGACGATTCGAGGCTGCGGCGAGGGAGCGGTGAACGATGGCTGCGCCACAACGGATGCTCCCGCGAGCGCGCAGAATGCGGCGATGCAACGGGGAAATAGTTTCATCGGCGCGAAGCTGCGGCGGACAGCACACTCCCGATACTAGGTTAGTTGGGCAAGACAGTGTCGGTGATCGTGAGGGTGTTGAAATCGAGGACGCGCTGCAGACGGCCGTGCGTGAGAGTGAGGCGGCGGGAGTTCTTCTCGGCGTTGAGGTAGGGGCCTTGGAAAAGTTTCCACTCCGAGGCGTAGTCGCGCACATGGCCATCGATCTGCGGTGGCTGATTATAGGTGAAGACGATGTTTTTGCCGCGGAGTGTGATCAGTTTCACCGTCGGATTTGGTTCGAGGCTGAACTCGAGGGGGAGCGCGTTGATGGCGGTTTTGAAGGCGTCGAAACTCTTGAACTCGTCCGCGCTGGCGGCCTGCACGATGGTGCCATTCTTCAGGTGCGGGCTGTAGAGGCGCTTGTCGCCGGAGTCGACGCGCTCGCCGGTCCACGAGGATTTGATGTGCGCCACCGGCAGCATTTCATAGGGTGCGAGCGGACGGTAGGCGAGGTAGGTGTGGCCGCCCTGCGCGAAGATCCAGCCGGACTTGTCGATGGTAAGGTGGACGAGGTCTTTTGAGAAAAAGCCGTTGATGTGCGGGAAGCGCGTGCCGGGCGGGATGTCGTAGAGTGCGATGACGGTGTCGAGGTCCTGCACGACCTGTTCGAAGCGCGAGCCGCCGAGGAACTTGTCGGGCGAGTCGTAGGAGGCTTTGCCCTCCTTGGTGACGCCCTGCATCATGTGGTCGGGAAACTCGGTGAAGTAGGTCTGCATGTCGAAGGACGAGGAGACGGGGTGCATCGAGAACATGGTGTTGTGCACGCCGCGCGGATCGGGCACGGCCCAGGTGATGTCCCAGACGTGCGTCTGGATCGGATCGCACAGGCCGCTCTGGAAGGAGCCAACGGCGTAGTCGCGACGGGTGTAGTTCATCTTGTAAACCGGCGCCATGAAGACGTCGCTATTGCGCCAGCGGCGGCGCGTGCGCTTGAGATCGCGCTGGAGAAAATCGCCGTCGCGGTCGACGCCGATGCGATAGATGACTTCGGGCAACTCGTAGTTTTTCGCCGCGGCGGCGAAGTAGACGCCCCAGCCACCGTAGCCGGCGGGCGGCGGGGTGTTGCCGAGGAGGAGCCAGCTGAAGAAGGACGAGAGGCAGTTCCAGCGCTCGACCACGCCGGTGTCGTCGGTGCGGGCGTTGGCGCCGTGGAGGACGCCGTTGAGGGAGTTGGCGAACTGGTCGGCGAAGAGCCAGTCGAGCATCATGTGGCTACGCTGACGCATGGCGGGGTCCTTGGCCCACGAGGCTAGGAAGAGCATGGGAATCGCGTATTCGCCGATGTAGTGGGAGCAGGTGTATTCGCCCTGGCCGATGGTGGTGGCGAGGTCCATCCAATGGATGAGATAGTCGCGCGCCTCGGCGAGATTCTCGGCGGAGCTTTTTCCGGAATACCAGGTGCTGGCGGGTTCGTTGGGATAAAGCTCCGACATCAGGTAGAGCGAGGTGTAATACATCGCCCAGTGATTCTCGGTGTCGCCGCGGAGCTGCATCTGCGTGCGCCAGGCGTCGCGGATCGCCTGCCGCGCGGCGGGCGAGAGCTGGTCGCGGCCGAGGTAGGCGACGCAGACGGCGGGGAACATCCAGAACGGGCCGCTACCAGGCTCCTTCATCTGCGCGATGACGCTGCGCGAGCAGAGGTCGGCGTCCTCGTGGCGTGCGAGCTTGGCGGCGATGGCGCCCATGTCAGGGAGGAGGGCGTCGTCGGGCTTGAGCTGACCGACGCGCCACGTGAGCACCTCGTCGATGCGTTGGAGATAGGCGGCGCGGCGAAAGTCTGCGCTGTCGACGACGGCGCGCGAGGGCGGCGGGGCCTCGTAGGCAGGCTGCGCGTAAAGCGAGGCGGACGAGAGAATGGCGAGGCAGGAAACGAAAAGAGAATGGGCTTTCATGTTCGGTGAGGCGCGGGAGGTAGGTTACTTCGCCGTCTTGGGCACGAAGACGAAATTATAGACGGAGGAGCCTTCGAGGCCGGCGGCGCGCCACGTGCGACCGAAGTCATCAGAGACGTGGATGGCGTTCTGGTAAACGCTGACGTAGAGGCGGCCGGTGTCGGGATCGATGCCGAGTTTGAAGACGTGCCCGTCAGCAGGCAGGCCGGCGTTGCGCGCGGTCCAGGTGTGGCCGCCGTCCTCGGTGGTGAGGACGCCGTAGTGCCAGCTTGCGATGGCCCAGCGCTGGGGATTGGTGGCGTCGAACGCAACGTTGTAGAGCGCCTCGTCCGCGGGCACGCCGGGAATTTTCTGCCAAGTGCGGCCGCCGTCATGCGAGAGGTGCGCGCCATCGCTTTGCGTGACGGTGAGCCAGAGTTGCGGGTCGAGCGGCGACTGCTCGATATCATCCACGGCTGCTTTCGTTGGCAGCAAGCGGTGCCACGACTGTGCGCCGTCTTCAGTGAGGTAGATGCCAGATTCGCAGCCGGCGAGGACGCGGCCGGCGGTGGTGCGGTCCACCTCGATGGTTTGGGTGTATTTGCCGCGGTTGGGCAGGCCGTTTTCGCGGCGAGGCCAGGTGGCGCCGCGATCGGGCGAGACGGCGATGCCATCGGGCAGCGCGAGGTAGATGTTGTCGGGCGCGTTGGGGTCGACGCACACATCCTTCGGCTCGGTCATATCCCAGCTGGTGCCGATGCGCCAAGTCTGGCCGCCGTCCTTGGTGAACACGCAACCGTTAAGCGTGGCCAGATAGAAGACGCGCGGGTCACGCGGGTCGGCCGAGAGATTGAGAATGCTGGGGAAGTTGAGGCCGATGTGCTGGAAACTCCCGTCGCTCCCGCGCTGAAAGATGCCGTTTTGTGTGACGATCTTCGATCCGATGACGTAGTTTTTGTTGATGGCGGCGCAGAGCAGCAGGTCGTGCTTGGGCGCGGTGCCGGCGAGCGCGGTGGCGGTGAGCAGCGAGCCGAGGAGGAGAGACATTTTGATTTTGGTCATGGCTGAAAATGAAGTTCTGACGTTGCGGCGCGTCGGACGAGCGGGCATGGCTAGGCGCCAAGATGAAAAGAAAATTGGTGTTTTTGGTAATGGTTCTCTGCACACTCTCCTCGGTCCACGCGGCGGACGCAACCACACCCGAGCAAAAGCTTGCAGCGCTCGGAGTGACGCTGCCGCCGGTGCCGGCGGCGATCGCCAACTACGTGCCGGCGGTGCGCAGTGAGCACCTGTTGTTTCTGGCGGGGCAGGTGGCGAAGGGCGCCGATGGCAAGATCATTGCTGGCAAGGTCGGCCGCGATTTCACGGAGGCGCAGGGTGCCGAGGCGGCGCGGACCTGTGCGATCCAACTCCTCGCCGTGTTGAAGGCGGAGGTTGGTGATCTCGCGAAGGTGAAACGGATCGTGCGCGTCGGCGGTTTTGTGAACTGCACGGCCGATTTCACCGCGCAGCCGAAGGTGGTGAACGGCGCGAGTGATTTGCTCGTGGCGGTGTTTGGCGACAAGGGCCGGCACGCACGTGCCGCCGTGGGGGTGGCTGCGCTGCCTGCCGGTGCACCGGTGGAAATTGAGCTGGTCGCGGAAGTGGCGGATTGAGCGCGGCGACATCGCTTACAGGTCGCGGGCGGAGGCCTGCACGGCGGCGATGACGCGGTCGCACTCGGGGTGCGAATTGAAAACGTGGGTTGAGATACGCACGGCTTCCAGTCCCTGCTCGGTCACGGGCCGGCAACGCAGCCGGTGTGTTTTCATTAGGTATTCGAAGAATTTGTCGGCGTTGGCACGTGTATGACGGATCGTGGTCATCGAGGCGCGCAACTCGTCGTGCTGAGGGGTCAGCATTTCAATGCCTTTGATTTTTCCGAGCTCGCGGAGCAGCCACGACGATAGTTCGCGGCCATGCGCGGCGATGCGGTCGCGGCCGATTTGTTCCTGAAAGCGCACCGCTTCCGCGAGGCCGGCGACGAGCCCGGCGTTGCGCGTGCCGTATTCGTGACGGGAGGCGGCGGCGGAGTATTTCAGTTCGCCCGGCAGACGCAGCAACTCGCCCGAGTAGGCGCCGATGCCCGTCGGAGCAATGTCCTCGAGGCGCGAGTGCCGGAGGTAGAGCACCCCTGTCTCATGCGGCCCACCGAGCCACTTGTGGCCGCTGAACGCGTAGGAGTCGCAGCCGATCGCGTCGAGGTTGAGCGGGATCATGCCGGCGGCCTGGGCACCATCGATGTGGAACCAGAGGCCGTGGGCTTGGGCATACTCCGCGATGGCGTGCACCGGCATCACGAGCCCGGTGGTGCAGGTGATGTGGCTCACCTGAATCACCTTAGTGCGCCGCGTGACGAGCGCACGAATGCGGGCGATGTTGCCCCCGGGACTCGCGGGGTCGGGATCAAACAGGCGCACTTTGATACCGGCCTGCAGAGCCTGGTTTAACCACGGGTAAGACCCGCCGGGATGGGCGTGAGACTCAAGAATAGCCTCGTCGCCGGGGCGCATTTCCAGCCCCGCGGCGATGATGCAGTTACCCTCGGTGGCGTTGCGCGTAAAGCACACTTCGTCCGACGTGACGCCGAGGAAGCGCGCCATGGTCTGGCGGGCGGGATCGAAGGATTTGTGTCCGGTCTCGGAGTGTTTTTGCAACGCCCTCATGGTGGCAAAAACTTTTTCGAGCACGGGCTGCGAAGCCGGGCCGAGGCCACCGGTATTCAGATAGACCGGTTCGTCGAGCAGCGGAAACTGCGCGCGGACGGCGCGCCAGAAATCGGCGTCGTGTTTGGGGTCGTAGGCAGGGAGCGGTTTGGGGGTGAACGGGGCGGGTGGCACGACTAGCTGGTCCTTGGAAAACAATGCCGGAGCGGCGAGCGTGCCCAGAGCGCCGACGCCGAGACTGCGAACGAAATTTCTTCGATTGAGGTTCATGGGGAGGTGAACGTGAGGGTGTGATCGAGCGCGAAATTGGCACCCGGCGCGAGATCGAGGTTTTGGTCGAATTGAAAGGGGAAGGCCGCGAGGGGGTAGTTGCGGCGCACGAACCAGTGCAGCGGACCGGGGTTGTTTTCGAAACGGATGATAACGCGATGGAGCGTCTGGTCGAGCTGCCCGTGCCATTCCATCCAGCGCGCCAGCGTGCCGTGCACGACTGGGATGCCCTCCAGGCCGCCCTCGGCGACGATCTTGATCGCGGCGTCACCGTGGTCGTCGAGCAGCTCGCGCGCGCCGCGGAACTGCAGGCCGGTGTAGTGCGAGCCGGCGAGGCCGCCGTGCGAGTGGGGATTGCCGAGCGAGAGCGTGCGGCCGCTGGTGTTGGTGAGCTGGCTGCGCCAACGCAGTGACCACGAGTGCGCGGCAAGGTCGACCGCAATGTCAATGGTGCGCTCTTCGCGGAAGAAAATTTCTGTGAGCCTCCGCCACTCAAGCGAGTGGGCGAGGGCGGCGGTGGTGCCGGCGGCTTCGAGCTTGGTCCACGCGAGGTGATTTTGCGAACCGTGGTCATCGCGCCACTTGTAGCCGTCGCCGCGCTCGCAGGTGGGGCCGCCCCAGAAATTCGCGCCCGAAACGTTGTCCAGCGTGAGACTCAGGGCGTGGTGCCAGGGGTGGTCGTTGGGGCGGAAGTTCGTCAGCGTGTCGCCGGCGAGCGAGTTGAGCGGATGGAAATAGGGCTTGGGTGATTCGTTGGCCGCGGTCTGGGGCGCGTAGACGTAGCGGCAGAGCAGCCCGTCGCCAGCGAAGAGGGTGACGGCGCGGCCGAGGTCGTGCTGGAGGCTGAGTGTGCTCATGAAAGGGAGAAGGTTTCCTCGAAATGCGCGGCGGTGAATTCGCGCGTGGCACCGCCGGGGACGGTGACCGTCGCGGGAAGGTCGGCGGGCTTCGTGACGGTGAGATGAAATTTTCCGTCGGCGACGCGCCACGCGACCTCAACCAGGCCGTGCGGCGTGCAGACGCTGCCGGCGGCGTGGGTGAGGCCACAGCGATGCGGCGCGATGGCGAGGCGCGCGAAGCCCGGCTCGGCGGGCGTGACGCCGAGGATGCGCTGCTGGAACTCGAGCACGGGTTGCGCGGACCATGCGTGGCAGAGCGAGCGCCAGTAACTGTTCTCCTCGACGAAGGTGGAGAGCCCGTAGCCGACCGACTCGTGCCACGGGCCGAGGTGCTGCGGCATATCGTCGTAGCGGCCGGCCTTGGCGAGCGCGGTGAAGCCGGTGTGCATCCAGAAAAAGGAGCCGGGCGCGAGCTTCGGGTCGTTGGGGAAACGGCGCATGACGATGGCGCGCTCGCGCTCGCCGGCGAGGCCGGCGACGATGGCCCAGGCGTTGCCATACTGGCTGACCTCGGGGCCGCCGGGGCGGTCGAAGTAGAGGCCCTCGGCCACGGACCAGAAAAGCGCGTGGGCCTTCGGGCGGAGGGCGGCGGCTTCGGCGGAGAGCGCATCGGCCTCAGTGGTGCGGTTGAAGTGACGGAGGAGAAACGCGGCTTCGTCGAGGGCGTTGATGTATTGCGCGGAGTGGATCGCGGTCGGGCCGATGTCGGCGCCGGGCACGACACCGCGCGGCCACCACGGGCACCAGTCGGTGATGTTCCAGAACGGCATCTTCGCGGGCAGGCCGTCGGCATCGGTGTGGCGGCGATACCAGTCGAGGACGGCGCGCATGCCGGGGAGCAGATCCTGCACGGTGGCGCGGTCGCCGGTGCAGTTGAAGTAGTCCTTGATGTTCGTGATCCAGTGAATGCTCCACGCCGGGATGATCTGCACGAGGCGCGAGGGATAGCGCGCCTGCGTGAGGCCGTCGGAGTGGCGCGACCAGTCGAAGTGATAGAGTGCCTGGCGGCTGAGGCGGTAGTCACCGGTGGTGAACATCGCCAGCTTCGACGTGATCATCGTGTCGCCGGCATACTGCATCTGCTCGTAGTGCGGGCAGTCCTCGAAGGTCTCGTGCGAGCACATGCGCATAGTGTGCAGGCCCACGGTCCAGATTTTGTCGAGCGCGGGATCAGAGGATTTGAACTTCGCCTTCACGCGATACGGGTAGGCGGTGAAGCGCTGCTGCACCGCGCGGAGCATGAGCGGTTTCTTGCCGACGGTGATCTGCAGGCCGATGTAGCGAAACGCACGCCAGTGCAACGGCTCGAACACTTCTTCGCCGCCGGAGGGTTCCCAGATATCGCCCCAGCCGTTGACCTGGCCGCGCCGGTCGAAGGTCCAGCCGCGGCTCTCATCGGCGAAATGCGAGGCGAGGTTGGCGAGCGACTGCTGTTTGCCGAGGAGTTTGGCGTCGGGCGTGTCCCAGCGCAGGCGCAGGGCCTCGGCGTAGGTGAGGCGGATCGTGCTGCCGGCGCCGCCTGAGACGGCGAGGTGCGGGAACGCCGTCGTGAGCGCGCCCATGTCGAGCACGAGGTCAATTTTATCGCCGGGCTTGAGGGTGAGCGCGGTGTTTTTCGCGAGGAGTTTTTTCCACGCCGGGGAAACTTCGCCGCCGCCGCTGGCGTAGGCGTCGGGGAACGGCGCGGGCGCGCCCTCCTCGAGCATCGGAATCATGCGCGGCATGAGGCCGTAGGGGCTGGCGGGGTCGCGGCGGTTTTCGAGGAGCTCGGCCTTGAACAGGAGGTGCGCCGGCTGCCACGACGAGTCGTCGAACTTTGGTGCGTTCCAGCCGGCGGGGATGAGCGCGGAGACGCGATGCTCGAAGTAGCCGAGGTAGCCCTCGAAGGTGGTGTTCTCGTTCTGGAAACGGTGCGCCTTGTCGACTGCGACGCGCCACGAGGCGTCGGTGCGCAGATCCTCGAGCACCTTGCCTGATTTGGTTTTCAGCGCGCCCTCGAGCACGAAACCACCGGTGTAAGTCATCACCGAGCAGGGCGGGCCGAGCAGCGCGGGGCGGTGCGCGACGCGCGACATGTCGAGGACGAGCGCGGCGAGAACGTTGCGGCCGCGTCGGAGGTGCGGTGTGAGCTTGAAGGTGTCGAAGAAGTGGTGGTTTACGTCGCCCTTCGCGGGGCCGCGGCCGACGAAGGCGCCGTTGCAGAAAAACAGGTAGCGGCTGTCGGCAGAGAGATCGACGGTGAGCGCGGCCTTCGCCGGGTCGGCGACGTCGAAGGTGCGGCGGAAGTAGCGCACCTGGTAGTGCGATGGCGAGGCGTCTTTAGGTGCGGGCGCGCTGTGGGAACCCTCGCTGGACCAAATCCACGAGGCGGAATTGACGAAGGGTTGGGCGGACACGGTGAGGGAAAGGACGGCGGGCGAATCAGCGAGTTACCGGCAGAAAGGTTAAATCGAAGCCATAGGCGCCGTAGAGGCCGCCGTCGTGCCAGGTGGCGCCGAGGTCATCGGAGAAGAAGGTGCCTTCTTCGAAGGTTGAGGCCCAGAGGCGGCCATGGACGTCGGGATCGAACGAGAGAACAAAAATGTTTTTCACGGGGAGGCCGGCGCTGCGGTCGGTCCAGGTCTTGCCGCCGTCGGCCGAAATGCGGACGCCGACGGCCCAGCCGCCGAGGGCGAGGTGCGCGCCGTTGGCAGGATCGATGGCGGCGGCGTAGAGGTTGGCGGCGGCCGAGGCGGAGTCGGTCGCGGACCACGAGTCACCGTTGTCGCACGAGAGCCAGGCGCCGCGGGCGAGCGTCGCGGCGACAAGCACCTGCGGGTCGGCGGCGCTGCGCGCGAGGCGCAGGATGCAGGCGGCAGGACTGGCGGTGCGCGACCAGGTCTTGGCGGCGTCAGTGGAGAGGTAGATGCCGTCCTCGGTGCCGAGCAGCACGCGGCCGGGCTGCCGCGGGTCGGTGACGAGCGTCTGGCAGTAGAGTTTGGGCAGGCCGGTTTGGGCGAGTGCCCAGGTTGCGCCGCCATCGGTCGAGCGGAGCGGGCCCCAGCAGGTGGCCGCGTAGGCATCGCTGGAATTTTGGCCATCGAAGGCGAGGGCGCGGACATCGGCAACTTCCCAGCCGGTGGTTTTGCGCCAAGTCTTGCCGCCATCGGCACTGCGCACGACGCCGTCGGAGCAGCCAATCAGGATGACCCGGCCGACGCTGCCGGGCTGCACGACGATGCTGGTGACGCCGAGTGCGCGGGGACCGAAGTGGGTCCATTGGCCGTCGGGGGCGCGGGTGTAGAGGCCGGAGTCGGTCGGCGTGGAGCTGTTTTTCTGCGCCTTCGTCATCGCGACGGCGGCGTAAAGTTGATGCGCCGGCGCCGCGGCGCCGGCGGTGGCCGGGAGCGAAACGATGAGGGCGAGCAGGAGGGCGAGCGGGGCGTTCATGGCTGCGCGGAGCTGACGGTTTCCTGGATCAGGGTGCGTTTGAAATCGAGCCGGTAGCGCTGTGCGCCGTGGCGGATTTCCAAGCGTTCGCTGCCGCGAATCTCGTGTGCGAAAGGACTGTCGAACAGGGGCCAGTGCGCGTAGTCGACCGGCTTGGTTTTGACCGAGGGAGTGTCGCCGTAGCGCGCATGCAGCACGCTGCCGTCGAGGGCAGTGAAGGTGGCCTCCGGGGCCGCGGCGGTGGAGATTTTCAGGGGCAGGGCGCGCACGGCGGCTTGGAAGGCCGCGAACGAGGCGAAATCGCGCGCGGGCGCGACCTGGACCACGTAGCCGTTGCGCGGGGCGTCGCTCACGTAGCAGCGGCTGCCGGCGCCCCATTGCGCGAAACCCGCGCCGATGAAGCCACCGGTGCCGCGGCGCAGGAGGCCGGTCCAGTCGTTGGGTTTCCAAGTGCCGGGCGCGAAGGGACGGTAGGCGATGTAGACGGCACCGCCTTGGGTGAAGATCCAGCCCGAGGAGTCCTCGATGGTGTTGACGAGGTCGCGCGAAAAAAACGTGGTGATGTGTGGAAAGCGGTTGTGCGCCGGCATGTCGTAGAGCGCGATGAGCGCCGTGCCGTGCTGAAACACCTGCTCGTAGGGCGAGCCGCCGGGGAGCTTGTCCTCGGAATCGTAGTCGGCCTTGGATCTCGCAATCAGATCGGTCACGGTGTCCCAGTCGCCGCCGAAGAACATCGTGCCCTCGAGGGGCGACGAATAGGGCTGGACGCCGAAGAAGGTGTTGGCGGCGTCCTGGACGCGCGTGTCGGTGCGCCAAGTGAGGCTCCAGGTTTGCTGTTGGATGGGTTGCAGGAGGCCGCCCTGCGTGGAGCCGAGGACGAAGTCGGCGTCGACGTAGCTGTATTTGTAGACGGGCACGGTGCGCTTGTCGCCGATCGCGAAGGAATCGGGGCCGGCGTTGCGGAGGCGCCAGCGGGTGCGCTTGAGTTCGCGTTCGACGTAGGGCCGGGAGCGGTCGCGGGCTACGCGCTCAAGGATCGGCGGCGGCCGATAGCCGCTGAGCGCGATGAGGGTGTTGGCCGGATCGGGGATCTGTTCGCCGAAGCCGAAGAGGAGCCAGCCGATGGCGGCGATGGGCGTGTTGCCCGGGGCGATGATCTGCTTGGGGTAAACGCGGCTGTGCGCGCCGCCATAGTAGCCGTCGACGTTTTCCACGGCGTAATCGTAGATCAGGTAGTCGAGCATCATCCGGGCTTTTTGGCGGAAAGCATCGTCCTTGGCCCAACCGGTCAGGAGGCTCATCGGAATCAGGTATTCCTGGATGTAATTTGGCGAATCGTATTCACCCTGACCGTGAGTCGTCGTCACCCACATCCAGTGTTCGAGGTAGGATTTGGCCTCTGCCATGTTTTCGGCGGAAGATTTGCCGTTGAACCATTTCTCCGGGCCGGCCCCAGGCATCGTTTGCGCCGCGAGATAGAGGCTGGAGTAATAAAGGCACCAGTGGTTCTCGGTGTCACCGCGACTGGGCCAGTAAACGCGCCAGAGCTCCTGAATCCGATCCCACGAGGCTTGATCGAGACCGTCGTGTCCTGCGACCATCACGGCGGCCATCGGAAACATCCAGAACATGTTCAAATCGGGCATCGGCGCATTGAGCTGAGCCAACCGGGCTAGAGCCGCCTCCCGGTGTGCGCCCTGTTGGAGACAGGCGGCAACCTCGATGAATCCTCCTCTGGTCGGATGGGCAGGGTCGATGACGGCGGTCGCTCTGGCGAGGACGGCTTCCCGGCGGGCTTCAAACCGACGTGCAATTTCTGCGTCGGGCAGGTCAGTTGGTGAACAGACCGGTGTGGCGGCTCCGATCTGGCCGGCAAGCGCGCCGATAGCCATGACCATGATGAGGCGCGGACAAACCAATTTCAGGGTCATAAGGAGTAGGGGAGGTAAGATATAAACATACGCGGGGTTCTTTCGGTATTTCAACCAGCTTTTCTGTGAAATTTCATTTTCACACTTAACTCGAACATTACCGCCGCTGCCCACAGTTGTTCTGAGGGTTGCGCCTAGGCGGTGCATGGTTACCAAGCCAACTGGAAGCAGGGTTGCCAACGCATGAATTTTATAGATTATAGTATTATGAATAAATATATTACGACATTTTTCCCGCGCTTAAAAACAGCAACAACCGACTTTGACCTCGTGAAACACAGGCAGTTTTGCTCGCTCTACCACCCAGACCCAGCAGCGGAAATTTGTCCTGGGACTCGCAACATTTCCAACCTGAATATTTACCATGTGCACGGTGCCTCAAACCCTGCTCGGCGGACGGAACCGACGGCCAAATGGCTCGAATCGTCTGACGATTCCCGTTTGTGGTGACTGACTGATTCTGAGGCGTTGTGGCAGTCGTGCGCTCTCCTTGGTCGAGTCGAGATCCGGGCTTGGCGCGCTGATGCTGGAACTTGGCAAAGGGCGTTCCATCGTGCATGCCAACGGCTCTCGGAGGCTGTCGTCTACCGTCCGAATTTTCTCCAGAAAAACACACTTGACCATTTCCAATGATTTTCAGAGCCTATTTCTGAAACATTCACGGCACCCCGCCCCCGCCTTTCATGCTTATTGCCGATATCGCCCGCAAGGCCAAGGTCTCACCAGCCACCGTCTCGCGCGTCATCAACCAACCCCATCTGGTCGCGCCCGACCGGCTGGCCCGTGTGCAGGCCGTCATGACGGCCGTGAACTACGTGCCTACGCCCTTGCACCGCCGCCGCGGCCCCAAGTCCCGGCTCGCCGCCCCCAAGAAAATAGGGGTCTGGTTTGTCGGTGCCAAGAAAAGCCCGAGCCTCAACTGGTTTCAGGATCAGCTCCTGCAGGTGCAGCCCTCGAATGAGCGACAGCGCATTGATTTGAGCGTGCTGTTCACCGACACGCCTGAAGAGCTGCCGCGCGCGGTAGCCGAGCATTTGGTCGACGGCGTCATCATTCAGGGCATGGAGCCTTCGACGGCCTGTCTGCAGAAGCTGGGCGATTTTCCGCACGTGTGGTTCATGACCCGGCGCACTGCCTCTTACGCCGGGGATTACGTGGAGCCGGATAACGACTTAAATGGCCGGTTGGCCGCCGATTTTCTCCACAGTCGCGGGCATAAAAACCTCGGCATCATCTCGACGGATCCATCTTACAGTGCGGTGGCATGGCGCATCAAGGCCTTTGCCGAGCGGGCCAGGGAACTGGGCCTCGCTGTCAGCACCATCCTCGGCAAAGCCAGGCCCGGGGTCAGCTATCTGGAAATCACCCCTATGCACGAGGAGAGCGACTCGCTCGTGCGCCGCATGTTGCAGATTACGCCCCGCCCCACCGGGCTCTACATGCCGGTGGACCATTTTTGCGGCTCGCTCTTCCGCTCGCTCCGCCAGGCCGGACTGAAATCCGAGCGCGACTTCGAGGCGGTGCTGGGCAATTACAATCCTGTCATATACCACAACCTCGACCATCTCCCCGCCGCTCTCGACATCAACCTGCCGACCCTTCTGCGCAAAGTCGTCGATCACCTCGCGTGGCGGATCGACAATCCCCAGACGACTGGCCGCATTGGCATCACTGTGGCGCCGACGCTGGTGACCATGGAAACGCCCAAACCGACGGTTGCCTGAACAATCAAAAATTCACTACTTGCATTTGTTCCTAAGAATTCCCTTACTTTCCCGACTTTTGGAACAACTCCCGTTGCTCCAAAACCGGAAACTACAAACCACCCCGAATAACAGCATGAAACTAGAACCTAGCTATTCGATTCACAGGGCCAAGCGATCCTTGGTCGTCTGTCTCGCAGCGTTGTTCACGCTCTCCGCGACCGCGACTTGGGCCGCCGACGATGCCCAGAAACTACAGGACGAGAACGCCGCTCTCCGCAAGCGTCTCGCCGAAATTGAAGGACGCACCGGCACCGCCGCCTCGACCACCGCTACCGCGACGGCCGACGAAGGTGTCACCGTCCTTTCCCCCTATGTCGCCACTGCCGACAAAGACTATGGGTATTTGAAAACCAACGCCGTCACGGCCACCCGTATCGGCATGGAAATTCAGAAAGTGCCGCTCTTTGTCTCGGTGTTCAGCGCCGAGTTCATTCAGGACGCGAGCATCAACTCGCTGAACGACATCTTCCGTTATTCCGCCTCGGCTTACGGCGATAATAACTTCCGCATGGCGCGTCCGGCCAACTCGGCCACGCCCCAAGGCAGCATGACGATGCGTGGCTTCCCCATGAACACGTTCCTGCAGGACGGTGTGTTCCGTTACACCTCCTACAACTTGGACAACACCGAGCGTGTTGAAATCGTGAAGGGTCCGGCCTCCGTGTTCTTCGGCCAAGGCTATCCCGGCGGCGTGATCAACTACATCACCAAGAAGCCGGTCTTTGCCAACATCCCGACGACCATCACCCTCACCGGTGGCAGCGACCACAAGCACAAGGTCGTGTTCGATCACAACGCCTATCTCTCCAAGAAGGCCGCGATGCGCTTCATCGGTTCATGGGAAAACAGCGGTGGCACGCAGCGCTGGGAATACATGAAGAACAACAACGCCACCGTCAACATCACCCTCGTACCGTTTGACAGCGGCAAGGTCCGTCTGACGAGCCAAGTTGAAATTCTCGAGCAAAAATACAACTACAGCAACGACTACTGGCGCTATCCCGAACAGTGGTTCACGGATTACGCTGCTCCTTCTCAGGCCATGATGTCCGCCGCAGGCGCAGCCAGTGTGGCCGCCTTCCAAAACATTACGTTCAACAACATCTCCGCGTGGATGGCCGCCAAGCGCATTGTGGATAATGATCCGACTGAGCCTCTCTGGACAGTCATCAATAAGGGTGCCAGAATCACCAATGCCCAAGGGCAGCGCATCCAGGACGATGCCTTCAACTACAAGGCGCGCGGCACCTACTCGAAGGACGACGTCGCCACCTTTGTCGAGACGGTCGAGATCACACCCGTCAGCTGGCTGGACTTCCGCTATGTGCTCACGCACGACAACAACCGCTTCAACAACATTGAAGGTCAGGTTACACCCTATGCTGACGGTCGCCGTTGGAATTCCCAGGCCTCTGTCGCTTCATCCGGCTATTATCGCCGGGCGGATGACCACCAGTTCGACGTAGTGATGAAGTTCGAAAAGTGGGGCATCAAGAGCAAGCTGCTCTTCGGCGCCATCACCCGCAAGGTCTTCCAGAACTTCAATGGCAACAATGCCAACGGCGGTGGCACGATCCTGTCCTCCGCCTATAATTTGGGCAGCTATGGCGCGGTCCCCGGCTCACTGAACACCACGCTGACGTCTCCCGCTCCCTTTCTCGCCAATACCACGTTGGCGCCGATCAACATCGCCAACGCGACCGGTGCGACTCAAGTTGCCCAGCCGACAGGCATCCAGTATACCTATGTCACACCGACAGGCGTCCGCCTCACCGGCAATCAAATCGCGACCGTGGCAGCCAATACGGCCTACCTCGCTGGCACAGCGGTCTTCAACCCGAACGGCAGTGTCGCCAGCGGCACGCCGACGGGCATCATCCAAGTCGCCCAACAGGGCTGGGCCACCGCGCTGTTCCCCTTCTACGGCCAGATTCCCGGTGCTTCCAATGCGCTCGGCAATCCGAACTTCATGCTCGTGCCGCAGTCGATGGTTAACAGCAACGCCCCCCGCGTTGATCAGGTCATCCGCGACCGCTACGGCGTCATCAAGACCGTCCAGCAGGTTTACACGGAGTTCGACCCCGGCTATGAAATCGCCCCCGACATCTCCAAGATCGTGCTGTTCGACCGCCCTGCGCTCGACGGCTACGCCACCCAAGATCAGTCGGGCTACGTCAACTATCAGGGCTCGCTGCTCAATGATCGCCTGAATATCATCGCCGGTATGCGCCGTGAGGAACACCGCGACAGCGGCCAATACCTCGTGAGCAACTTCCCGTGGTTTGCACCCAGCCCCTATCAGTGGACCACTTCCACCACGACGCCTCCCCAGGCCAACGGCTACGATCTAGGTTATGCCGACGATCTTATCGGCAACTTCTCCCGCCAAGCCGGCACGTCATGGATGGCGGGTATGGCCTATGATCTCAAGAAGGATCTGACGGCTTATGTCTCGGTTTCCAAGTTGTTTAAGTTCAACTCTTCCACCATCGCCGGTGGTTATTACGTCACCGACATTAACCCGATGGTGAGCGATGCGTTGGGATATGCCGCGCAGACGACGGACAATTCCGGCGCTGCGAAGACGTCACAGAACTACTTCACCTACCGTGGTGCCACGATCAAGTCAGCGGCCGACCTGCTGGCGGTATTCCACAGCATTGGTGCCGATGCGTTCTTCAAGCCTGAGATCGGCATGAGCAAGGAAGTCGGCCTCAAGTCCAGCATGTGGGACAACAAACTCACTGGCACGATCTCGCTCTTCTCCGCCTACCGGCAGAATCAGCGCATCGACGACACAGTGGCGCAGGCCGCTGAGCCCCTCAACTACGCGAACAACTATACGATCTTCCCATCGTCCAGTCGTTTCTACGGCGCACGCAATCTTCGCTGGCGCGCTCTCGGCATCAAGAACACGGTTGAAGGTGTCGAAGCGGAAGTCATCTGGACCCCGATCCGCAACTTCCAGAGCATGATCAATATGTCTGATCTGTTCGTGGCCAAGACCAATGACAACCCCACGGTTCCTCATCCGGGCTCGGCTGCTTACAATGCTCTGTCGACCACGACCTTCGCCGGTATCCAGGCGCGCACCAATGATGATCTCTATTATCAGCAGCGCGTCGAGTATACGCCCCAGTATCGGTTCAACACGTTCAGCAAGTATACCTTCACCGCCGGTCCTGCTCAGGGCCTGCAGATTGGTATCGGCACGCGCTTCTCGTCCAAGTCTGTGGTTTCCCGCAGCGTGGACTGGAATCCGGCCCGCAACGGCTTCCAAGCCGGCAACTACTTCGTGTTCGACTCGAGCGTGACGTATCCGTGGGAAATCTTCGGCTACAAGATCAGCACCTCGGCCAATCTCCAGAACGTGATGGACAAGCTCTACTTTGAGGGCGGCCCCATCCCGTCCCCCGGCCGTCAGCTCTTCGTGATCAACACCCTGAAGTTCTGATCCGGTCTCCGCTCATCTGAGCGAAAATCTTCAAGGGCGGAGACGCAAGTCTCCGCCCTTTTCCTTTCCCGTTTTTCGTTGTGTCCATCCTTGGATCATACTCAAAAAAATGTAGCCGCGTTGGAGCGCACAGACAACATGGTGCCACTTTCATTTTCGGTTCAAGCGTGCTGCAGAAATCAATCAACAGCACTGGTTCCGGGTAAATTTCCAGTTTTTAACCTTGCCCGGAACTTTCGCTTCGCCTCACCGTCTTTACTTTTCACCTCGCTGCCGATGATTTTCCGCCGTCTCGTCCTCTTGCTCTGCCTCTCTGCCGCCATTCTGCCAGTTTGGGCACAATCCACCCTGCCGGCCGTGTTGAAGCCCCTGACCACTTTCGTCGCCTCTCCGGGCGCGGGGGCAGTCTCTTTCGATCTGCGCACCTATTTCGGCCTGCCCGGCGTGTCCATGACGGGCTCATTTGTGCAATGGGACACGAGCCTGGGAAAGTTCAACATGGAGCTCTTCAATTCCACCAATAAGCTCACGGTGACCAATTTCCTCTCCTACGTAACCACGGGTGCCTACAACCAGACTATCTTCGATTATCGTGATCCCAGTTACCAGATGCTCGCGGGTGGCCTCTATACGTATTCGCTCACGCCCGTGCTGATCGCCCAAAACGCCGCCATCGCCAATGAACCCTACTGGTCCAACACCCGCGGCACGATCGGTATGTCGCAAAACGACGCGGCCAACCCGAACAGTGCCACCTCGGGTTTTTATTTCAATTTAAAGGACAACACCTACCTAGATGCCGCCGGTGGCACCGGCTTCACTGTCTTTGGCCGCGTGCTTGGCTCCGGCATGACTGTGGTCGATGCCTTGGGTGCAGTTCCTACCTGGAACACCGGGACCGATGCGAATGGAGTCCAAAAATTGAACCTCCCGCTGCAGAATTTTGCCCTAGGTTCGGGCGCGACCCTCATCCAACTTAATAATTATTTGGTGCTCAATAGCATCCGCTCTCTACCCCTTTACCCCTCCACTGCGAACGCCGACACAATCCTTGCTCTTTCGGTCACCGCTAATTCCAACCCCGCTGTGGCAACCGTAACGATCTCCGGCAGCGCGCTGGTGGTTACTCCTGTCGCTGCCAGCGGCACCACCTTCGTCACCATCCGCGTTGCCGACACCGACGGCAACTACGCCGATGGCATCGTGCCTGTTTCCATAATCGCACCATCTGCCCCCAGCATCATCAACCAGCCCGCCAACATGACCATGCCCGCGGGATCCACGGCGGTCATTTCGGTCAACGCCACCGGCTATCCGCTGCCATCCTACCAATGGCACAAGAACGGCGTCGATATTGTCGGTGCCACCGACGCGAATTTGCTGCTGCGCAACATCTCCGCGACCGATGCGGCCAACTACTCGGTAACCATCATCAATCTTCAGGGTTTCGTCGTCAGCACTGCCGCCACGCTCACGGTCGCGTCGACGAGTGCCGACCCCGGCCGTCTCGTCAACCTTTCCGTCAACACCAATTCCGGGACCGGCGCGCAAGTGCTCAACGTCGGCTTCGTCATCGGTGGCGCCGGCAACAGCGGTAACATCCCCGTCCTCGTGCGCGGCATCGGTCCGGGCCTGATCCCCTACGGTGTGCCGGCTGGACAGGTGCTGAACGATCCCGCTCTCGTCCTAAACCGCCAGTCCGACGGCACCATCGTCGCGGCCAACGACAATTGGGGTGGCGACCCGCAAATTGTCGCGACCGCTGCCGCCGTAGGCGCCTTCGCGCTCCCCAACACTAACAGCAAGGATGCGGCCTTGGTGACATCGCTCCCTGGCGGTGTGTATGCCGTGCTCGCCTCGGGCGTCGCCAACACCACCGGCCAGGTGCTGGCCGAGATTTACGCCGCCAACTCCACCTACACCGCCACCACTCCCCGCCTCGTCAACATCTCCGCTCGCGCGCAGGTCGGCACCGGCGGCGGCGTCCTGATCGCCGGTTTCGTCATCAGCGGCAGCACTCCGCGCACGGTGCTCATCCGTGGCGTCGGCCCCACGCTTGCCGGTTACGGTGTTACGGGCTGTCTGCCCGATCCGCAACTCAGCCTCTATCAGGCGAAAAATGGCACGAGCACGCTTGTCGCCACCAACGACAACTGGGGCGGCGGTAGCAGCCTTTCCACCGCGGCCACCCAGGTCGGCGCCTTCACCCTCACGTCCGCCTACGAGTCCGTGCTTCTGCTCACGCTCCCGCCCGGCGTCTATACCGCGCAAGTTAGCGGGGTAAACGGCGCGACCGGCATCGCGCTCGTTGAGGTTTACGAAGTTTACTAATCGGCCTCCGCCTCTGGCCCACCTATGCCAGAGGTGCGAGCGTCTCTGCCACAGGCGTCTGGTAGGCTTTGAACGCCGGCACCACACCACCTAGAGCGCACAGGCCAATCATCGCCAGGGGACTGTAGGCCAGCACCGGTTGCCAGTGCCACACCTCGATCACCACGCCCGTTTGTGTGCGGATCAGGCTCGCCACCGCTGCCAGCAGGCTGAAATAGACTACGTAGCCTGTCAACGCGCCCAGCGCGCCGATCACTGCCGCCTCGCATACCACCGCGCCGAAAATTGTCCGTCGCCGCGCGCCCAAGGCCCGCAAAATCGCCAGGTCGCGCCGCCGTGCGCTCATCGAGTTGTAGATGCTCGCCAGCACCGAACCCGCCGCCACCAGCGCCACCAGATAGGCCACGAGCGTCAGCACCTGGTCGAACCACGCGATCTTCCCAAACAGCTCCGCGATGATCGTGCCCACCGGATAGGCAAACGTCAGCCGGTTGCCCTGCTTGTTATACATCATGTCCATCATGAATCCCGCTGTCGGCGCCCGCAGTTGCACCAGCACCGCGCTCACGTCAGTCGCCGCGCGTGGATCGTGCCCGCTCATCGTCTGCACGCCCGCCAGCGGAATCCAGATCACGCGGTCCGCCGGCGTGTTCGTCGGCGTCAGCACGCCGACCACGGTGTAGGTCTCCGCGTGCCGGTTTTTCTCGTCAAACGCCAGCCCGTGAAACGGGTGAAACGTGACGCCCGCCTTCAACCCCAGCCGCGCCGCCGCGAAACTGCCCGCCACCGCCTCCTTCGCCCCACCCTGAAACACCCGCCCGCCCACCTCCAGCGCGTATTTCTTCCCCGGCGCGTATTCCACGCTGGCAAAAAGCTCCGGCAGCGTGCCGACGAGCCGGAAGCCGCGCAAGTTGTCGCCGACGGCGATCGGGATCGCCGCCTTCACCGCCGGATGCCGCTTAATCGCCTCGTAATCGCTCCACGCCAAGTTCCCGGGCGACGCCTCCAGGTGGAAAATCGCGTTTAGCACGAGCTGCAGCTTCGAACTCCGCGCGCCCAGCACCGCGTCGAATCCGCCGGTGGTCTGCGTGAACGCCACCTGCGACTGTGTCTTCACCGTCCACACGCACATGAGCAGCCCGCACGCCAGCGCGATGCTGCCCGCGGTGATGACCGTCGAGAGCGCGTGCTGCCGCAGCGAGCGATAGATGACGAGCGGCAGGGTCATCGCTTCGCCTCCGTCATCGCCTTGTTGATCTCAGTAAAATCTCTTCGCAACTCGAACTCCCTGAGCACCTCCTCGTCGTGACTCACCAGCAGCAGCGCTGCGCCGTGCTCGCGGCATACCTCGCGGATTAGCGCCAGAGCCTCGTGCGCGCTCCGGTGGTCGAGGTTGCCCGTCGGCTCGTCGGCCAGCACCAGTTGCGGCCGGTTCGCCAGCGCGCGGGCCACCGCCACCCGCTGCTGCTGCCCGGTCGAAAGCTGCCGCGGAAAATGGTCCAGCCGGTGGCCCAGCCCGACGCGCTCCAGCACCTCGCGCGCATGCGCCCGGTCCGCGCCCCGCGGACCGAAGCTCATCCCCAGCACCACGTTTTCCAGCACCGTGTAGCCCTGCAGCAGGTTGAACGTCTGAAAAATGTAGCCCAGCTTCTCCGCCCGCAGCCGGTCGCGCTTCGACTCGCTCAGCGCCGTCATCACCATGCCCCCGAGTTCAACCCGCCCGCTGTCCGCCGCGAGGATGCCCGCGATCAGGTTGAGAAAGGTCGTCTTGCCCGAGCCGCTCTCGCCCCGCAGCGCCAGCTGCTCGCCTGCCGCCAGCCCGAACACCGGCACGTTCACGATCTCATTCCTCACGCCCTCCGGCGAGAGGAACGACTTCGTGAGAGCGGTGACGGCGAGCATGATGTGTGGATGAAGCAAGACGTGCTGCGCCTCAATCCGTTTCCCCATAATCTTCGCACGGCGCAGTCTCGACTCGCGCGCTCATCCACGGCTAACTGCCTCAATGAGTCTGTCCCCCGGCTCCCAATTCCGCGCTGCTCTCGCTGCCGAGCGCCCGCTCCAGATCGCCGGCGCCATCAACGCCTACGCCGCGCTCCTCGCCCAGCGCGCCGGCTTCCGCGCCCTCTATCTCTCCGGCGCCGGCGTTGCCAACCACTCCTACGGCATCCCCGACACCGGCGCCACCACGCTCGCAGACGTGCTCACCGACGCCCGCCGCCTCACGCGCCGCGTGCCGCTCCCGCTCCTCGTCGATATCGACACCGGCTGGGACGACCCTGCCACCGCCGTCCGTGAAATGGCCGCTGCCAGCGTCGCCGCTGTTCACATCGAGGACCAGGTCCCCGCGAAACTCTGCGGCCACCTCCCCGGCAAACACCTCGTCCCCACAGCCGAGATGGTCGCCCGCGTCCGCGCCGCCGTCGCCGGCAAACCCGACCCCAACTTTGTCGTCATGGCGCGCACCGATGCCGCCGCGGTCGAGGGCGTTCCCGCCGCCATCGCCCGCGCCCAAGCCTACGTCGTCGCCGGCGCCGACATGATTTTCGCCGAGGCGCTCCACACGCTCGCCGACTACCGCGCCTTCACCGCCGCCATGCCCGTCCCCGTCCTTGCCAACCTCACCGAGTTCGGAAAAACGCCCTACTTTACCCTCGACGAGCTCCGCGCCGCCGGCATCGCGCTGGTGCTCTATCCCCTCAGCGCCAGCCGAGCCGCCGCCGCCGCCTCGCTCGCCGCTTACGCCGCCATCCGCTGTGACGGCACGCAGCGGAACGTCGTCGCCACCATGCAACCGCGCTCCGACCTCTACGCCACCCTCGGCTACGAGCCCCCGAAGTAGTTTCCCATGAGCAACCCCATCCCCGCACCTCCCCAGAAAAAATCCGTCTCCCTCTCCGGCGTCGTCGCCGGCAACACCGCCATCTGCACTGTCGGTCACACCGGCAACGACCTCCATTACCGCGGCTATGGCATCGCCGACCTCGCGCGCGACGCCACCTACGAGGAAGTCGCACACCTGCTAATCCACGAGCGCCTACCCAATCGCATCGAACTCGCCGCCTACCGTGCGCGCCTCGCGTCGCAGCGCCGGCTGCCTTCGCCCCTCCGCGCCGTCCTCGAGCAAATCCCCGCGGGCGCGCACCCGATGGACGTGCTGCGCACCGGCTGCTCCATGCTGGGCCACCTCGAGCCGGAAAAACTCCCGGCCTCCGGCGGCAACGCCTCCACCGCCGACGGCGCGCGCGCTATCGCCGACCGCCTCCTGGCCAGTTTTCCATCGATGCTGCTCTATTGGCACCACTTTGCCACGAAAGGCCGCCGGATCGATGTCGAGACCGACGACGACTCCATCGCTGCGCACTTCCTCCGCCTACTCCACCAGAAACCGCCGGCACCCTCGCACATCCGCGCGCTCGACCGCTCGCTCATCCTCTACGCCGAGCACGAGTTCAACGCCTCCACTTTCACCTGCCGCGTCATCGCCGGCACCGGCTCCGACATCTATTCATGCATCGGCGGCGGCATCGGCGCCCTCCGCGGCGCGAAGCACGGTGGCGCCAACGAGGTCGCACTCGACATCCAGCAGCGCTACGCCACGCCCGACGAGGCCGAGGCCGACATCCGCGCCCGCATGGCCCGCAAGGAAATCGTCATCGGCTTCGGCCACCCTGTTTACACCATCGGCGACCCGCGCAACCCCATCATCAAGGAAATCGCCCGCCAGCTCAGCGTCGAGCAACACGACCTGCGCCTCTACGCCGTCGCCGAGTGCATCGAGACGCTTCTCTGGAACGAGAAAAAAATGTTCCCCAACCTCGATTGGTTCAGTGCCGTCGCCTATCAGCGCCTCGGCGTGCCGATGCTGATGTTCACGCCGCTCTTCGTCATGGCCCGCACGGCCGGCTGGGCCGCGCACATCGTCGAGCAGCGCATCGACGGCAAAATCATCCGCCCCGGCGCCAACTACACCGGCCCCGAAAACCGCCCCCTCCCGCCGCTCGACCAGCGCTGAGCGTCTGGCTCGGCTGACAGACTCGTCACACGCCACATGTCACACGTCACACCTTCCAACCTCCGCCCGCCCTCCGACCAGCTCCTTGCCGACCTCGCCGACTACGCGCTCAACTTCACCGCGCCCTCCGACGAAGCCCTCGACACCGCCCGCTGGTGCCTCCTCGACACGCTCGCCTGCGGCATCTTGGCGCTCGCCTATCCCGCCTGCACCAAGCTCCTCGGCCCCGTCGTCTCCGGCACGACCATCGTCAACGGCGCGCGCGTCCCCGGCACCGCCTACGAACTCGATCCCGTGCAGGCTGCCTTCAACATCGGCACGATCATCCGCTGGCTCGACTTCAATGACACCTGGCTCGCCGCGGAGTGGGGCCACCCCTCCGACAACCTCGGCTCCATCCTCGCCACCGCTGACTGGCTCAGCCGCAACGCCGCCGCCGGCACTCCGGTTTCTGCCTTCCACTCATCACTCGTCACTCGTCACTCGCCACTCACCGTCCGCGACGTCCTCGTCGCGATGGTCAAAGCCCACGAAATCCAGGGCATCCTCGCGCTCGAAAACTCTTTCAACCGCGTCGGTCTCGACCACGTCCTCCTCGTGCGCGTCGCCTCCACCGCCGTCACCACCGCGATGCTCGGCGGCACCCGCGATCAGGTCATCGCCGCCCTCTCGCACGCCTGGCTCGACGGCTCCGCGCTCCGCACCTACCGCCACGCGCCCAACACCGGCTCGCGCAAATCCTGGGCCGCCGGCGACGCCACCAGCCGCGCCATCCGCCTCGCCCTCATCGCGATGACCGGCGAAATGGGCTACCCCTCCGTCCTCACCGCGAAGACGTGGGGCTTCCAGGACGTCTCCTTCAAGGGCCAGCCCGTGAAACTCGCGCGCCCGCTCGGCAGCTACGTGATGGAAAACGTGCTCTTCAAAATTTCCTTTCCCGCCGAATTCCACGCGCAGACCGCCGTCGAGTGCGCCGTGCAACTCCACCCGCAGGTCCGCGACCGACTCGACGCCATCGAGCGCGTCGAACTCACTACCCACGAGTCTGCCATCCGGATCATCGACAAGACCGGCCCGCTCCACAACCCCGCCGACCGCGACCACTGCCTGCAATACATGACCGCCATCGGTCTGATCTTCGGCAATCTCATCGCCGAAGATTACGAGGACAAAACAGCCGCCGACCCGCGCATCGACGCCCTCCGCGCCAAGATGACCGTCACCGAGGACAAACAATATTCCCGCGACTACCTCGACGCCGACAAACGTTCCATCGCCAACGCCGTCCAAGTCTTCTTCCGCGAAGGCACGAGCACCGAAAAAATCGCCGTCGAATATCCCATCGGCCACCGCCGCCGGCGGAAAGACGGCATCCCGCTCCTCCAGCAAAAAGCCGCCGCCGCCTTCACTGCGCACTACGGCCAATCAAAGTCCGAAAACCTCACGTCCCTCTTCACCGACTGTGCTAAACTTGAGACGATGTCATCGCACGAGTTCGTCAGCTCATTCGTGAAGTAGTGCAAACGACGTGATCTGGTTCTTATTGTGAGCGGCGGTTTTTTTTAAACTACCCGCGCACTCGCGCAAATGCGGGGCCTGAATGACCCGTCGGCAGAAACTCCATCGGGAGTTGAGCACTGAAACTGTCGCGTAAGAAATCCCGTTTGCCAAAGCCTGCCCGCGCAACCGCGCGCGCTTGACGCGCCGCCATAACGACGTGATAAAGCCGTTATGACGACGCTCACCGCCACCGAAGCCCGCAAGAATCTCAGCCACTGGCTGCGCGCCGCCAAACGGGGGGAGGAAATCGGCATCGTTTTCGGCGCCGACGTTTTTGCCCTGCGCCCCGTGCCCATCCACGCTGCCGATTACGCCCAGCGGGAGTATGGCGCGACCACGGAGCAATTGGCGGCTTTCGCCAAGCGCACCGACGCCGAGCTTGCGACCGAGCGCAAGACTGGACGCATGACCACCTTCACGGGCAAACTCCCGAAGCGCCGTGCCGGTTGAGATGCGGCTTTCGAAGCGGTTCCTCAAGTCGCTCAAAACCATGGGCGATGATGATTACACCCGGGTCGAGGAAGCGTTGGGGCAGCTCCAGAAAATCTGGGGCGCGCCGCACCAGCATACCGGCCTCTCTATCCGGAGGCTTCATGCCGGCTACTTCGAATGCCGGGCTGGTTTGAACACCCGCATCGTTTTCCGGGTCAGCCTTGCCAGCTTGGAGATTGTTTTCGCCGGGAATCACGACGCCGTGCGCCGCCTGCTACGGAACGAGTGAAAGCAACGCTGGTCGGGCTTATGTGCCGCACTCGCGCTCGATCAGTTTCTGTAGCAGAAACCGGTGGCACTCCAGCGCGTCCTCGGCGCAGTGGCAGAGGAGCGTGACGTTTTCTTTCGCGGCGAGCTTGGCGAGCAGCCGCAGCGTGAATTTCTGGCCGTGGTTTTTGATCGTCGCGTTGCCTGCATCGGCCGCGGCGGGTGCGAAGAGTTCGACGCGGTAGCGTTTCGAAAACTCCCGCCACTTGATCTGGCCGGCATGCACGGATTTCAGCAGCTTTTCGCTCGGGCCAAGGCTGGCCATCCAGACGTCGTAGCGGTCCGTCGGCAGCCCGCGACCGCGGAAGCGTGTCGCGAGGATCCGCAGCCCGTCGTCCGCTACGATCGGCGAATGAACCGACTTCGTTTTGAGCATGCCGCCATGCTAGTCTCTCCAGGCCACCTGGCAATCGCAGGAGGGTCCGCCTGCCAGCGCCTCACTTCCTCCCTGACGCGGGACGGAAAATTGAGCCTGGGCATCCGGAAATCGACCTCGGCAGGTTTGCCGGCACTGCGGCACGCCCTAAAATTATCGGGCCAATTCGGCTATATTTCAGTTTGGCTTCAGGTTTCACCGCCACATTCCCCGGTACACGCTTCCCGTCCACACTCCGTGGCGGCGAAGTGTGCGAACAAGCTCCCTTTGAAAAAATTAAATCCATGAAAAAAATCCTCGCTGGTGTCGTCATCGGAATCTGCGTGCTGCTTCTGGCGGGTTATCTGTTTGTGAGCCTCGGTGGCATGCCGGTGGCCACGAAGGGCCCGCCGCTGCCGTTGGAAAAATACCTCGCGCGCAAGGCGCTCCATGCGGCGATGGACCGCGAAGTCGGCAAACCCTCACCGCTACCGGCCGATGAACCAAACTTCCTCGCCGGGGCGCACGTCTACCAGGCCCAGTGTGCGGTGTGTCACGGGCGGCTCGGCCAGCCTGAGTCCGCCATTGCCAAGGGCATGTTTCCGCATCCGCCGCAACTGCTGCCGCCGAAGAAGGGAGTCACCGACGATCTGGTGGGCGAGACCTATTGGAAGGTGAAGAACGGCATCCGGCTCACCGGCATGCCCGGCTACGTTGACAGTCTCACGGATGCCGAGCTGTGGCAGGTCAGCCTGCTGTTGCTCCACGCCGACAAATTGCCGGAGTCGGTCCGGCCGATTCTCCGCAAATGAAAAGAGCCGCCCGCTCGGGCAGCACTTCGGTCTGAATCGAATCGGGGTGCCCATAAAGGATAAGGGATTGAAGATCGGCGAATGCGTTACCCAGCAGATGTGCAGCCCTGCTCTTTCAGGCCTTCGCACCGAAGGACTCCGGGCCCCCGCGCCGGCCGGGAGCGCGGCGGTGAGCCATGGCTGAACCTGAAATGGCGGAGATCAACACGGCTCCAAGCTTGTGACGGCACCAGCGCTGATGTTACCAGTTGCACATGAAAACAAGCCTCTGTGCGGTTCTGGGTCTCGTGCTGGCGGCTGTGCTGTCTGCCGGCGCGGCGGTGGAGCCCACCACCGGAGCGGACTACGTGAAGACGATCGAAACCTGGCGGGCGCAGCGGGTGCAGCGCCTGACCGCGCCGGACGGCTGGCTAACGTTGATCGGGCTGCATTTTCTGAAACCTGGCGCGAACACAATTGGCACTGCGCCCGGCAACAGCGTTGTCCTCTCCCAAGGCCCCGCGCACTTCGGCACCGTAGTGCTGGGGGCGGATGGGAAAGTCACACTCACGCTAAATCCGGCGGCCGGAGCCTTCATCGACGGGCAGTCACGGTTCTCCGCCGAACTGGACGAAGGCCGGCAGGGAAGACCCACTCTCGTCTCTTGTGGGTCGGTCAGTTTTTTCGTGATCGACCGTGGCGGACGAAAGGCGCTGCGCGTCAAGGACCGCGAGTCGGAGCGGCGCACGCATTTTCTCGGAGTCGATTATTTTGCCATCGATCCGTCGTGGCGGATTGAGGCGCGGTGGGTGCCGTTCGCGCACCCGCGCGAGATTCCTGTCAAGAATGTCCTTGGGCAGGAATCACCGGCGCTAGTCCTCGGCAAGGCGGTGTTTGAACGCGCTGGGCACACCTATGAACTGCTGCCGATTCAGGAGGCGCCGGATGAGCCATTCTTCTTCGTCATCGCAGATCTTACGAGTGGCGACCAGACCTATGCGGCAGGGCGGTTTCTCTACGCCGATCCGCCGCAGGGCGGAAAGCTCGTGCTCGATTTCAACCGGGCGCAAAATCCGCCCTGCGCGTTCACGCCGTTTGCAACGTGTCCGCTGCCGCCGAAGGAAAACCGGCTGCCGCTGGCGGTGACGGCGGGCGAGAAAAGATACCGCGGCGCATACGAATGAGCGCAGCGCGCTGCGCCGGCCAGTCCCGCGCGCTGCGTCACAGATCGATGACCATTTCGTCGGCGCAGGCAAAACAATCAAGCGTGCTGCCCGCAGCGCGCAGTTGCTGCCGGCACCATTCCACCTGATGGTCCAAATCGTCATCTGTCCGCGCCGGATCATGATGAAACAGCCCGAGCCGTTTCACTCCCGCGGCGGTCGCCAGACGAAGCGCAGCGGCATAGGTGGAATGGCCCCAGCCTCGCGTCCGCTGGTATTCAGCCTCGGTGTATTGGGCGTCATGGAAAAGCAGGTCTGCGCCCCGGCAAAAATCAACGTGCTCGGCGAAATCCGGGCCGTTTTCATGGTGAACGCCCAGTTCGTTGTCGGGTAGGAAGACAAAAGTCTTGCCGTCTTCCTCCAGCTTGAACCCGTAACCGCCATCGGGATGATTCAGGCGCACCGAGTGACAGCCCGGCCCGTCCGACATCGCGGTGATTTTGCCCGCGCAGGGTTGATCGCAGCGACAGCCGAACTCAAACCGGGCCTTCAAACCTTCAAACGGTATTGGAAAAAAGGGCGGCTCCATCTGGTGTTTGAAATAGCGTTCCAGCGATTGTTGAGCTGTGGGGCCGCCGCAAAGCATGATATGGCATTGGGGTAGATAAGCCGGAGCGAAAAACGGAAACCCGCACAGGTGATCCCAATGGGCGTGCGTGAGCAGCATGTGCAGAGTCAACTCCTGCCTGGTCACCAGAGCCTTGCCTAGGTTCATCAGTCCGGAGCCCGCATCCAAGATGATCACGCGGCCATCCTGCTTGCGCACCTCGACGCAGGTGGTGTTGCCGCCATACCGCAGGGTTTCTTTCCCCGGGGTGATCAGTGACCCGCGACAGCCCCAGATTTTTATTTTCAAGGGAAAATTATTTTAGAGTTTGACGATCCTCAATTGCCACTGAATCGGAGTTTGTGACCTTGGCATCAAGCAACATCACCACTGTGACTGCCACCTTTTTCTGGTTACCTTCAATACCACGCCAGCCGCTCATACTCATCCAGCATGAGGTGATAGCTCTCTAGCGGCAGGCCTTTGAAGATGCAGTTCGAGCTGGAAAAAATGAACCGCCCGCCCGGCTTACCGTGAGTCATGGAGTAGCGGACCGACTCGCGAATCCGTGTCTCATGCACTTCCTGCAGCAGCGATGTCTGCACGTTGCCCATCAGCACCAGCCGGTCGCCGTATTCACGCTTCACTTCCGCGATGTCCATAAACCCCTGCGGGTCGATCGACTGATAACCGTCCAGCCCCGTCGAGACCAGTTGCGGCAGGAGCAGCCGCAGGTCGCCGTCGGAGTGCAGAATGGCCTTCACGCCCAACCCGTGGATGGCGTCCACGATCTCCGCCAGATACGGGGTGACGAACTCGGCGAACATCGTGGGGCTGATGAACGGCCCGCGGTTGTAGCCGTAATCGCTATTGATGCAGATGAAATCCACCCCCTGGGCCACCTGCCGCTTGGCCAGCGCGATCGAGGCGTCGCGCTTCCGCTGGGCCTCGGCGTGCAGTTCCTCGGGACGCTCGTAGAGCTTGATGGCAAACTCCATCATCTCGTCGCCCGGCAGCATCCAGAACGTGCCCTGCCCGTTGAAATCGTAGATCATCACCCGGTCGCCGAAACGCCGGCGGCCCAGCGGAATCACTTGGTCAGTGAAATAGCCGCACAAGTCGGTGGGCAGCTGGATGCCGGCCCAATCGTAGGCGACGATGATTTTTTCCCAAATGTCGAGGTGATGGTGCAGTAGCCGCTCGCGCTCCGCCGGCGTGGCGGCGTCGAGTTCGGCCTTGCTAGGCCAGTGCGTCTGGAACGCCTCTTCATCCAGTTGGAAGACAAGTTCCATGTGCGGCACCTTGTCAGGGATCTGGCCGCTAAAAACGGCGGCCAACCTTTGTCGCCCGTTCATGGAGTCAATGGGGCCTTGGGGAACGTTTGAGGTCAGCCACGGGAGTCGGTTCCAGCGTTTGGCCAGGAGGCTTTTTCATCTGCCGCGTCCCTCTCCAAGCTCCAACTTCTCTCGTTCCTTTCCATTCTTTTCGGCGTAGCGAAGAAAGAGGTAGAGACCAAAATTAGCGACGGCAGCGCCGATAGACTTCCTCAATTTCGGCACCCACTCTGAGCGATTAAGGAACAAGACAGTGAGGATAGCTGCGGCTGTCGCGAGGATCGCAATAAAGAGGAAGAATGTCTTCACGATTACGGAGTGCTGCTTGCGGTCGGCCTAGGCGGATATCCGGGAAAATGACCCCCGCGAGAAACTGGGGTTGGGTTATTTTCCAGGAAAACCTGTCGCCCTCGCCGATGCAACGCTTTCCACCTTACAGCGGCTCCACCGCATCGCCGACTCGGAGTGTGCCGGACTTCGTCTCGTGGATCAGGTTCTGGCCGAAGTTGACGTCGGTGGGTTCGGTGGCGTCGCGGCGGTAGGTCGCGAGTGTGCGGAGCGGTTCCTTGCCGCGTTCGGCAGTGAGTTGGTCGGTCGTCGTCACCACGCAGCGACCGCAGGGGCCGCCGGCGCGAAATACGATGTCGCCGATCCGCAGGCGCGGCCAGCAGTCCTCGGCGAAGGCGGCGCAGCCGGTCACGACGAGGTTGGGGCGGAAACGGTCCATCGGGAGCGCGTCCTCGTCGCGCGCGACGAGGTGGTCGTTGAGGTCAGCGAGCGACGCCTCGCTCGCGAGGAGGAACGGAAAACCGTCGGCGAAGCTGACCAAATCGCCGGGGCGCGCCTTGCAAGGTTTCAGGACCGGTCGCTGAAACGCCGCGCCGATGCGGACGAGACTGCATGGCGTGCGCAGAAATTCCGACAGCCAGACGGCGATCTCGACGCCGCAGTCCTCGGCGAGCAGTCCCTCGCTTTTCCAGACGCGGACTTGGAGCAGCGGCGCGGGAGTGGCGTCGACGAGAGGCACGGCGCAAGAGCCGCTGTGGGGCGCGCGGAGCACGAGGTCGCGGGCGGTGAGGGCGGTCTCGATCAGCGCCATCCGCGGCAAAGTGCGTTGAGTGAGGAACTGGCCCTGCTCATCGACCACCAGGAAACGCCGGTCGCCGACCAAGCCGAGCGCATCCACCGTCGCCGATTCCACCGCGAGGCCGCGGAGCGATTTGACGGGGTAGATGAAGAGGCCGGAGAGGTCCATGGCTTGTGAGTGACAGATGGATTGCTTCGTCGCCTGCCGTTCCTCGCAATGACAAACGAACTGTCACGTCGCCTTGCGGCGGTAGGTGGCGAGGTAGTGGGGCGAGCCGGCGGTGGTGGCGAACGCGGCGGGGGCGGTGCCGTCGAGGCCGTAGCAGACGCGGAGACGGTCGCCGATGCATTGCCAGAGGCACGGAATGATGCGGCCTTCGTTCGGACCTGCCGTTCCGGTGAGAGTGAGCGCGGAGCCGGCGAGTGTGTAGATGCCGTGGTCGGCGATTTCGCCGGCGAAGCGGACCACGTAGGTGACGGCGTCGAATTCGAGTTCGACGCAGAGCGCGAGCAGCTCCGGGGAATTCTCGCCGCCCAGCTCGGCTTTAATCAAATGCCAATGGCCAGAAAGCAGCGCGGAGTCGGACATCGGGAGATAGAGGCGCGAGAGATCAGGGCCGCTTCGCGACGTCGCGCGGGGCGATTTCGAGCGGGATGATGGCAGGGAGTTCCTTCGCGCCCTTGGCTCCGAGCTCGGAGAGTTTGCGCGCGCCGGGCAGGAGCGAGCTTTCGTAGGAGCCGACGGCCTTGTTGTAGTGGGTGAGCGCGGACTTGAGGCCGGTGCCGACGTTTTCGATGTGCTCGGCGAAGGTGGCGACGCGGTCGTGGAGTTCGCGGCCGAGGGCGGCGATGGCTTCGGCGTTTTTCGAGACGGATTCCTGACGCCAACCGTAAGCGGCGGCTTTGAGCAGAGCGATGAGGGTGGCGGGAGTGGCGAGCAGGACTTTCTTCGTGATGGCGCGGTCGATGAGCGTGGGGTCGGACTGGAGGGCGCCGGAGAGGAACTGATCGCCGGGCAGGAAGAGCACGACGAACTCGGGCGAGGGCTGGAATTGCTCCCAATAGTTTTTCGCGCCGAGGGCGTCGATGTGGCCGCGAACCTTGGCGGCGTGCTCGGCGAGCTTGGCGGTGCGGACGTTTTCGTCGGAGGCGCCGGCGGCCTCGCGGTAGGCGTCGTTGGGCGCCTTGGCGTCGACGACGATCTGCTGGCCGCCGGGGAGGCGCACGACGAGGTCGGCGCGAAGGGCGCCGGCGGTCTGCTGTTCGGTGAAATCGCAGTAGGCGGTCATGCCAGACATCTCGACGACGCGGCGGAGCTGCAGTTCGCCCCAGGTGCCGGCGGTGGTGGTGGAGCGGAGGGCGGTGGAGAGTTTGGCGGCCTCGGCCTGCAACTGATTTTGCGAGGTGCCGAGGGACTTGAGCTGCTCGGAGAGCTGGCCGTAGGCGGAAGCCCGGGCTTTTTCGATCTCGCCAATCTTGGTGTCCACTTTTTCCAACGATTCCCGGAGGGGTTTCACGAGGGCGTCGATGGCCTGCTGGCGTTTCTCGAGATCGCCGGTGGACTGCTGCTGGAGCTTGGTGAACGCTTCGCGGGCAAGTTCGAGGAAGGAGGTGTTGTTGCGGCTGAGGGCGTCGGCAGAGAGGGCCTTGAACTCGTTGGTTAGGCGGGTTTGGGCGTCACGCTCGGCGGCAAGCTGGGTGGAGAACTCGGTGTTCAGCGAGGAGAGCCGCGCGGCTTCGGTGCGCAACTCGGCGATGTCGGCCGCGAGCCGGGCGTTTTCCTCCTCCTTGGCGCGGAGGCGCTCGCAGATCGCGGCCTGACGGCCGCGCAAGAACAGCCAGACAAACGCACCGGTCAGCAGAGCCGACAGCAGGGCGACAGTGGTGATAATCACGGGAGGGAGATTGGAGGTCATTTAGTGCAAATCAATTCCCGATGCGTTCCTTGACAGGCCCCGGCCCGCACGGCAAACAGCGGATGTTCCCAGGCTATTTTTTGCCCAGCGAAACCGGTCTTAAGCTCTCCCCACGCCGTATGTTAACCGAAACAGCCCTCGCACCTCAGGCGATCAGCACGAAACCCCGTGTGCTCGTGGTCGATGACGAATACGGCCCGCGCGAGTCGATCGCGTTCACCCTTTCGTCCGAATTTGCCGTGGACACGGCGGAGCGCGCGACCGAGGCGCTGGCGAAGATCCGGGCGCAGGCCTACGCCGTGGTGGTGCTCGACATCCGCATGCCGGAGATGGACGGCATCCGGGCGTTGGAGGAGTTGCGCAAAATCGATCCCATCGTGGCGGTGGTGATGCTGACGGGCTATGGCACTTTGCTCACCGCCCAACAGGCGATGGTGGCCGGCGCGAACCAGTATTTGCGCAAGCCGCCCGATGTCGCGGAGCTGATTGATGCGGTGCGCAAACAGGCCGAGGCGACGCGGTGGCGGCGCCATCAGGCCAAGCTGGCCGAGGAAGTGCGGGAACTGAACGCCGCGCTCAAGCGCGAGATTGACCAGAACGAGCCGCAGATCTGGCAGGCGCGCGCCTCGGTGGAACTCGTGCACGATCTCAACAATCCACTCACGGTTGTTGTGGGTTATGCCACGCTGATGATCGAGGAGGCCCGCGCCGTGGCCGCGCTCGATCCGGTGCATGGGCGGCGGTTGCACGACTACGCGGCCATCGTGGAGAAGGCGGCGGAGTATTGCCACCATCTCTCAGAAAACTGGCGGCAAGCCTCGAAACAGGCGATCGCGTTCAGTCGGTTGGATGTGGTGCAGGTGGCGCATGAGGTCCGGCAAGTGGTGTTTTTCGGGGAGGTGGCGGTGCAGTTCACCGGCCTGCCCTCCGCTTTCATCCGCGGATCGAAATTCGAGCTCATGCGCGTGTTTCAAAATCTGTTCAAAAACGCACTGGAGGCAGGGGCGAAGCAGGTCCTCGTCTCGGTCGCGCGCAGCGCTGGCAACATCGAAATGATTGTGACGGACAACGGCGCGGGGATGGAGGCGGACCATGTGCGCCGGGCCATGAAGGGCGGCTTTAGCAACAAGCAGAGCGGCACGGGCCTGGGACTGAGCATCTGCCGGCACCTGCTCGGCGCGCACGGAGCGACCATCAGCCTTGAGTCGACGCCCGGCAAGGGCACGACCGTGCGGATCGTCTTTCCGGCGACAGCGTGAGCGCGCGATGAAGCGCCGTCGCGTAAAGATCACGGGCATCGGTCCGGTGACACCGGCCGGCATCGGGCGCGAGGCATTTCTGCGGGGTATCCTTGAACCCGTGAGCCGGGTGGTGCGGGTCAAGCGGTTTCCCGAGGAGGCGGGGTCGTTTGTCGCGGCTGAGGTTAAGGACTTTAAACTCGAAAACTATGTGGCGGGGGTTTCGAGCAAACGCATGCCGCGGCACACGCAGTTTGCGCTCGCAGCGGCGGCCCTTGCCGTGGCAGACGCGGGGCTGAGCCTGCCGGAACTGCTTGGCCGGTCACCGGTAGTGATTGTGGGTGCGTCGTTGATGGATTTTGGCGCGATCAACAAGGGCGTGGATATGATCCTTCGCAAAGGACCGGCGAGCGGACTGCCAACATCAGTCTTTTCGGCGTCAGTGAGTTCGATCGGCGGAGCGATTGGTGAAGCGATCGGCGGCACGACACGGACGCTGGCGTTGCAGAGCGCTTGCTGCGCGGGGGCGGACGCCATTGGGCATGCGGCGGCGATGGTGGCGAACGGTGAGACTGACATCGCGGTTTGCGGTGGCACGGAGGCGCCGCTGTTTTTCCACCCTATGATCGAATTGAAACTCGCGGGCCTGGCCCCGGGCAATCCTGAGAACCCGGAGCGCCAGAGCCGGCCGTTCGATTTGTGGCGCACCACGGGGGTCATCGGCGAGGGTGCGTGTGTGATCGTGCTTGAGCCGGAGGAAAGTCCACGGCCCGGCTACGCTTACATTGATGGCTACGCGTTCGCCTCGGATCCGGCGGACGAGCCAGCGGGCGGACTCACCGAGTCAATCCGCCTCACGCTGGCCAACGCTGGCCTGAACCCGCGCAATATCGAATGCATCAACGCCTGGGGTCCTGGGCACAAGCTGATCGATGCCGCTGAGTGTCGTGCGCTGGCAGCGATATTCGGACCGGAGCTGGCAACGATTCCGGCGGTGTCGCTCAAGGGCGCGATAGGCAATCCGCTTGGTGCCGGCGGCGCCATGCAGGTGGGTTGTGCGGCCCTGTGTCTCGGGGCCGGCGTAGTGCCCCCGACGGTCAACTGGCAGTTCCCCGATCCGGCTTGTCCGCTTAACCTCAGCTCACAGACACGTTTTATTTCGCATCGCACAACGCTGGTCAACGCCCACGGTCTGTCGGGCACAAACGCATGCTTGGTGCTGGCACATTGACGTTCAGTTCCACCGTGGTGGCGGCGACTGCCGCTGTCGGAGTGGGCTTTGTCGCGGTCTGGTCGAATCCGCACCGCATGATCAACCGCGCGTTCTTCTCGGCGTCAGTGCACGTGGCGGTGTGGCTGTTCATGCTGCACCAGGCCACTACGAGTAGCGAAGGGCTTTTCTGGCTGCGGGCCACCACCGCGGTCGGGGCTTTCTTCCCGATGCAATTGTGGCTGATCAAAGACAGTATCGTGGGCGCCCGTCCCACGCTGATGGCAGTGATGGTCCACCGCCGCTGGTGGTTGCTCGCGATGGCGATGCTCTCTGCTGTCACGCTCACGGAGTGGTTTATCCCCGCGCATTCGACGCTCCGCGCCGCGGCCCAGCAGGTATATGGCACCGGCTATCATCTCTACTACGTCGGCCTCGTGCTTATCTATGCGCTGCAATGCCATGCGACGGTGCTGAAGATGCGCGCGCGGACCGGGGTAAGCCGGTTGGAATTGCAGATTGTCCTGCTAGGTGGCAGCGCCGCTGCGGTCACCGTGCTGTTGCTCATGGCGCTGCGCGCGTTGCTGGCGCTGCCCTGGCTCATCGGGCTGCAGCCGCTCGTGATTTTGCTATTCTACACGAGCATGGTGGTCGCGATCACGACCAGCCGGATCTTCGATGCCCGGCAGATCATCCTCGTCGGTCTGCAAAAATTTATGCTGGTCGCGATCGTGATGGGTGCAGCCTATGTGCTCGACGACTTGTTCGGCACCCTGCTGCCGGAGCCGCTGGCCTTTTTTGCGACGACGGCGATTGCCCTGTGGTTTGCCGCAACGCTCAATGGCTGGCTCAACCGCATCTTTCATTTCTACCCACAGGAAACAGCCGCCCGGCAGGCGGCCTTTGCTGTCGCCCGGCGCGAATCGCGGGTCGACAGCCTGGAGCAATCCTTCCTGGAAATTCTCAAGGGGTGGGGGCAAACCGACCACGCGCTTCTGCTCTCGGGCACGAAGGGAGCCCTACGCGGCGGGGCCATTGTGCTGCCAGAAGACTGCACGATTGCCCGGTCGATGCGCTTGCTCCGCTGGGCCACTCCGGAGCGGTTGGCCCGCGAGCGGTCCACGGTGGAGCGCGAGGCTCTGGCGCGGTTTCTCGCGGAGCATGGCCTCGGCGCGCTGGTGATTGGCGAAGGGCCGACTCTCACCGTGTTGGTCGGCGTCGGCATCCCGGCTTCCCGCCGGCCCTTCACTTTTCCGCAGGTGACGCAGTTGCTCGAGCTGGCTTCCATCATCGAGAGTGCGCTGGAGCGCGCACATTTTTCGGTGAAAGCCCAGCATGCCGAGCAACTCGCCACGGTCGGCCTCCTCGGCGCTAGCCTCGCCCACGAGATTCGCAACCCGCTCGTCACGATCAAGACGTTCGTGCAATTGCTGCCAAAGCACCACCAGGACCCTGTGTTTCGGGAGAAATTTTTCCACCTCATCGGCGAGGAGGTCACGCGCATCGACCGGCTGACCGAACAGTTGCTCGACCTCGCGGCTCCCCGCACCTACACGGCACAGATGGTTGATTTGCACCCGGTGCTGAGCGCGAGCATCGAACTGGTGGCGACCAAGGCACTGGACAAGCACATCCGCGTCGAGTCCGACTTGCAGGCGCGCCCCGACCGCGTCTGCACCGATGTCACCGCGGCGAAACAGGTGCTGCTCAACCTCTGCTTCAACGCCATCCAAGCCGTGGAGAAATGCGAGGGCGACCGGTGGGTGAAGATCTCGACCCGCAATGTCTCCACTGGTTTGGAAATGGCGGTCGAGGATAGCGGCCCCGGCATCGCCCCTGGGATCCGGCCGCGGCTGTTCCAGCCGTTTCAGTCCACCAAGTCTTCCGGGTTTGGACTTGGCCTGGCCATCTGCAGCGACATTCTGACCGGGCTGAACGCGTCCATCACGGTGGATTCCTCTGTTTCCGGGCGCGGCGCGATCTTCCGAGTGATTTTTCCATGCCAACCCTTTTCCTCCTAGCGACGGCTGATGCGGAGCTGGCGGCGGCGTGGGAACGCCAGCTGCCCCCGGGGCGCACCGCGGTCCGGCTCGCCGCGCCGGCTTTTTCCTCCGGTCCGCCGGCGAGTGTCTCCGCGGTGGTCGTGCTCGATGCCGTGGCGGAGGCGCAGCTGCCTGCCACTTTCGTCCGGAGCCCGACGATTTACGTCGGCGAGCCGCGGAGCCTGCCGTTTGAGCAGGCGCGCCAGAGCGGGCGAGCGAGGGTTTATCTATCCTACGAGGAGAGTGCCACACGCTTGCGCGAGTTTTTGCCGTTGCTGGAGGAAGTGGCGGAAAAGCAGTCGATGGTGGAATTGCTGGCCAATAAGGCGCGGCGGGTAGAGTCCGCCCGTCCGGCGGTGCGACCGGTGGCCGCCGGCGCGGGCGACCCGGCCGAACTGTGGGACTTTCTGGAAGGCGCGGTGGAGAATCTCGATACGCGCGACCGGCTCATCGCCGAGTTTCGGCGGGCCTCGCGACAGTTGCTGCGCGCTTCCCACGCGGTGTTTTTTCTGCGCGAAGCCGAAGGGTTCCGGGCCGATCGCGGCACGTCTTTTTTTCCGGCCGACGACCCCATGGTGGCGTTTCTCGAGCGGCATCCGGCTGTGATTGACGGCACCAACTGGGACAGCCCGGCCGATCCGGTCGCGGAGCTGGCGGTGCGCAACCGGCTCGCCATGTGGGGCGCGCGGCTGCTCGTGCCGATCCACGACAACGGCCGCTTGCTCGGGCTCATCGCGCTCGGCGTGCGGGACGACGGCCAGTCCTACGACGAGCCCGACCGCATGCGCGCCGTATTTTTTGCGCGGCTGCTGCGCCACCTGCTCGCCAAATCGGCCCAACTTGGCCGGCTGCACTCGCTCGCGGAGCAGCATCGGCTTGGCGAGAAATATCTGCCCGGCACTTTGGTGCTGGGTGCGGATGAGGCTGCACCGCGACATGTGCCGCTGGTGGTGCGCGACCTCATCGGCCGGGCCCGCCAGTCGCACGAGGTTTGTCGCGCTGCTCCGACCGATGCGCAGCCATTTCGCGCCAGCGCTGGTCTCATCGCCGAGACCGGCGGTGTGTGGGCTTTCTGGGAGGAGGCGAGTTCGGAAGTTCACGATGCAACCGGGCAGCAGCGCGCCAACCGCCGCCAACTCCTGCGTGAACTCGCGCTCACCCTCAGCCACGAACTGGGCAACGCACTCGTCTCACTGGCGATGTTTCGCCAGGCCGGTCCTGCACAATCGCTGCCACCGCCGTTGCTTGAAACCGTCAAGGGTGACATCACCAAGTTGGAAAAACTGAACCGCCAGCTTGGCGTCATGCAGATGCTGCATGAGGTGACTATGAAGCCGGAGGATATCGCCGAACTGGCGAAATCTCTGGGGCATTCGCTCGGGCTACGGGTCGAAATTCCATCCGAGCCGGTGCTGCTAGCGGTCAGCCAGACATTGCTCGAATTCGCGCTGCGCGCCCTGTTTGAGGTCATCATCGAAAACCGCGGCGAACTCGGGTCGCGTGAACTCGCCCTACAGGTGCGCTCGACGGGCACGGGCTCCGAACTGACCGCGCTGCTGTCGCTGAAAGGCGGTAATTTGGAGCTTGAAGGCATACTGCCCGAACCCGCGGAGGAGGCGGTGCCCAACCAGGGGCGCATCGGGGTATTTCTCGCGAAGGAAATCCTCCGCCTGCATCACGGTGAAATCCACGCCGGTCCCGGGCTAGAGGGGACGGAGATTCTCATTTCGGTCCGGCAATGCTGACGCTGTTCGAGTCCCTGCAACAATGGTTGAGGGGTGCGGCCGACGTCCGTGTCGCGGCCGTGTTTGGCTCGCATGCGCGAACGCTCTCCGGCGAAGGCCAACCGGCCGACCCGTGGTCCGACATCGATCTGCAAATCGTCACAACGCGGCCCGAACTCTATCTCAACCGGGCGTGGACGGCGCAGCTGGCGAGACAGGAGTTGCAGGCCTACGCGGTGCGACCGGTTTTCGGCGGCGCGCAGAAAGTGACGGCGCTTTTCTCAGGCGGAGAAGCGGACTTCGTTATCGTGCCCTACCGACGGCTGCTGCTGGGGCGCATCGCGTTCACGCTGGGATTGCACCGGCGGGTGGCGGGGATTCGCCGCGGTCTCGGCGAATTCGCGCTCGTGATGAGCTTTGGTCAGAAGGTGCTGAAAGGCGGTCCGGGCTGGCAGCGTTTCTACTCCCGCGCGGTGGCGGAAGTGCCGCTGGCACACCTCACCGACGAGGAGGCCGTCACGATCTGCGAAATTGCATACGTGGACGCGGTGTCGGTCCTGAGCAAGATCGCACGCGGTGAGTTTGTGGCGGCGCAACGCTGGCTGCACCGTTCCGTGATCGAGACGAATTTCCGGCTCTTGCACGAGCTGCGGGTGCGGCACGGCCAGATTTCATTTCCCGACGGACGACGGGTCGAGCGACTGCTTGCGTCCGGCGAACTCGCGACGGTGCGGTTTGAGGTGCGGCTCGACGCCGACTCGCTGCGCGCGGCGACGATCACCGCGCTCGCCGCCACCCGGCGACTGCTCACCGAGCTCACGGGCAACGCGCCAACTTGGCCGGAACTGAAGTAATGCCGTTACCCTGACGGCTGTCACTTGACCGATTTAGCCAACGGGTGTTTCGTGTCTTCAGGGTGAACCATGAATATCTCCGCACATTGTTTCGCCCTTTCGGTGGCCGTCCTGCTGATGGCAGGTTGTGAGTCGACGCTGGATTCCCGCATCCAAGAAAAATGCGCAGTTTATCAGTTGCTGACGTCCAAGCAGCAGAAACAAATCAAGGCTGGGCAGATTAAAGTCGGTTATACGTCCGACATGGTTTACCTCGCGCTGGGCAAACCCTCCAGCGTGCGCACTCCGGCCGAGACAGAGATCGGCCACAAGCTCTCCTTGGCTTCCATGGCGCAAGGCAAGGCCTCGGGTGTTGGCACCGCGAATGAATCCAAGGTGCCGGTAGAGGAGTGGATCTATGCCAAATATATGCCGCGGCCCGGGGAAATGCGCCCACCTCCGCCGGAAGTAAATTCGTCCTACCGCAACGGCGAAGATGTCGTAATGAATGGCCCGGCGAAGATCTTCACCCTGCCATCACGAGATCCCCCGATGGGGTTGGCGGGGGGCTCGGTCGATATCCACACCCTAAAGGTTCTCTTTTACTCAGGCAAAGTCGTCGCGATCCAGTTGGTCGATTGAGCTACGCTCTGCCGTGCTCTCTGGCAGGCGTCCCGGCCTGCATCGGAGGTGGAGCCGCGCCGGGCTCGAAGCGGATCATGAAGAACCTCGCCGTGACGATGATGTGGAGGACCGGGATGGTCTAAAGCAGGCGGCGGACGATGAAGCGGAGCATGGCGGTGGGTCAGCCAACACGATCCGGGATGGGAAACGATGGCAAGCGCCGGGGCGGAAACGAAGCGATGCCGCCACCTACGACTTCTCATTCCTACTGGTTAGCCTTCGTCTGCAGGAAGCGACGCAGCAACACCCAATAAACGTCTCCACGTAGCCGTGCCTATGGAAGTGAACGCGAATAAGTGCATGCTCAATCTCCGCCTTAGAAAGCATCCAATTCCGAGAAACACTCTCTTGAGTCTCAGATGGCACGGACACCTCTATCGTCCGTTTACGATTCTTCTCTGCGACTGACGCGTTCACGTCTGCAAACACAACTTCGCCTTCAGCAGGAAGGAGGAGCGTCGAAACGAGAACTTCGCACTTAGCGACCGTCCCGAAGTCCTTGCTAGGCGCAGGGAGCACGAGGGATAGCGAAAACAGTCCCGCGTCGCGCTCCACTACATCGAACTGAAATGGGACCTGCGTCTTTTTCAGTGACTCTGGCGTGACGAAAACCCAGTTGATATGGAACGAATACTGCCCGGGCGACTCGCTGGCGTATGTGGTCGCAAGAAGCAAAAGTAGAACAGTGATCACCCGGTGCATGCTTCTTTGGTTAACAGCGTTATTCGGCCTTACTCGATTGCCTCACCCACGGGGGTGCATGGGTAAATTTTATAGAGCCAGATTACTAAATCGTCCAGTCGTCTTGGGTCGGGATGCTGCGGGCATCTTTGTTGAGGACTTTGACGCCCTGCTCCTCCATCACGACGAGCGAGCGGGGGGCCACGCTGTGGGTGACGAAGACGTTACCCGCGACGGTTGAGCCCGAGCCGATGACGGTGTCGCCACCCATGATCGTCGTGCTGGCGTAGATAGTCACGCTGTCGCCGATGGTGGGGTGGCGTTTCACACCGCGCAGAGCTTGGCCGCCGGCGAGGGAGCGGGCGATGAGGGCTACGCCTTGATAGAGTTTCACGTGGGAGCCGATCTCGGCGGTCTCGCCGACCACGACGCCGGTGCCGTGGTCGATGAAGAAGTGCGAGCCGATCTTGGCGCCGGGGTGCAGGTCGGTGCCGGTGCGCTCGTGGCCATATTCGGTGAGCATGCGGGGCAGCAGCGGCACGCCTAGGCCGTAGAGCACGTGGGCGAAGCGTTGCAGGGAAATCGAGAGCACGCAGGGGTAAGCGAGGATGATCTCCTCGACGCTCCGGGCGGCGGGGTCGCCTTGAAAGGCGGCGGCGACGTCGGTCTGGATGATTTCGCGAAGGACGGGCAGCTGGTCGAGTGTGGCCATGGTGAGCTCCTCGGCGCGGCGGGCGGGCGCAGGATCCTGGGCGAAGCGGAGGCTTTTTTCGATCTCGGTGGCGAGGCGCCGCTCGACGCGAGCGAGGAGTTTGGCGACCAGCGCGGGCACGTCCTGCTTGGTGAGGCCGGCCTCCTCAAAAAAGCCGGGGAAGATGAGGTGCATGTAGTCCGACGCGAGCTGCTGCACCGAGTCCTGGGTCGGGAGGTTGACGCCGTCGAGGTGGTTGATGCCGCCATCGCGTTCGTAGGAGGCGAGCAGGGCCTGCCGGATGTCGTCGAGGTTCATGCGGGGGAAAGCAAAGTCGGAACCGGCCCCAGCGCGAGTGGGAAGCGCGGAATCTTCGGCCGGGGAAGCCTAGATGTAATACATTTCCTCGGGCGTGCGGGTGGCGAACATGTCCACGGTGATCGCACGGGCCTTGTCCTCGAGGGCGCCACGGACTTCCAGCCAGATCTGCTTCATGCGGCGGCCGGTGCGGCCCTGGTGGTTGCCGCTGAGCTCAAGAATGTCGCCCTCGATGACGACGACGATGTCGTAGAGGGAGATCTGGTCGGGCGGGCGGGCGAGGGCGTAGCCGCCCGCGATGCCGCGGCGGCTGGTGATGAGGCCGCCGTTGCGCAGCTCGCTGAGGATCTGGGCGAGGAAGTTGGCCGGCACGGCCTCGACACGGGCGAGGTGATCGATCTGCGCGAGGTTGGCCGTGCCGTGCAGGCGCGCCAGTTCGGCGAGCACCCGGCAGGCGTAATCGACCTTGGCGGAAATCTTCACTGTTTGACTTAGGTAGCGGGCACGAAGGGGGCGCAATGCTTTTTGACGCCTGCGCGTTGCTTAGATGATGTAGTCGGCGGCCTCGGGCTTCACTAGTTCGCGGGCGGGCAGGAGCATACCGGCGGCGACGGTGGCGTTGGTGCCGGGCTCGATGAGGATGAACGAGCCGGTGAGGCGGTTGGTCGCGTAGCTGTCGTAGAAGAGCGGGCGGGCCGTGCGAATGCGGATCTCGCCGAGGTCGTTGAGGGCGAGCTCGGACGGGACGGACTCGGGCTCCAGGGAGGTGATGTCGAGGCGGTGCTCGATCTCGGTGACGACGGCCTGCACGGTGCTACTGGTGTGCTTGAGGAGGTATTTTTTCCCGCGTTGGAGCGGGCGCGGGTGCATCCAACAGACTTTGGCGTGCAGATCGGTGCCCGCGCCGGGGAGCGTTTCGTCGAGGCCGATGAGCATGCTGCCGCGGCTGATGTCGATGTCGTGTTCCAGCACGAGCGTGACGGACTGCGGGCAGAACGCCTCGGTGAGCGGGCCGTCGAGCGTCCAGATCTGCTTCACCGTGGTCGCGAGGCCCGCGGGGAGCGCGAGGATTTTTTGGCCGACGCGGACCACGCCACCCGCGATCTGGCCGCTGAAGCCGCGGAAGTCGTGGAGTGCGGGGTCGCGCGGGTTGTTCGGGCGGTTGACCCACTGCACGGGCAGGCGGAAACCGTGGAGATTCCAGTCGCTGCCGATGTGCACCGACTCGAGGTGGCCGAGCAGCGGCGGGCCGGGATACCACGGCGTGTGGGGCGAGGCGGTGACGACGTTGTCGCCGTTGAGCGCGCTGAGGGGGATGAACTTGACGTCCTTGATGTCGAGGCGCGGGAGGAACTCCTCGAATTGTGCGCGGATTTCGTTGAAGCGCGCCTCGCTCCAACCGACGATGTCCATCTTGTTGATCGCGACGACAAGGTGCGGGATGCGCAGCAGCGAGGCGATTGCGGTGTGGCGGCGGCTCTGCTCGATGACGCCGAGGCGGGCGTCGACGAGGATGATAGAGACGTTGGCGTTGCTGGCGCCCGTGACCATGTTGCGCGTGTATTGGACGTGGCCGGGGGTGTCGGCGATGATGAACTTGCGGCGCGGGGTGGCGAAGTAGCGGTAGGCGACGTCGATCGTGATGCCCTGCTCGCGCTCGGCGCGGAGGCCGTCGGTGAGATTGGCGAGGTTGATCTGGCCGCCGCTGGTGATGTCGGCCGAGCGCTCGAGCGCCTCGACCTGGTCCTCCATCAGCGATTTCGAGTCGTAGAGCAGGCGGCCGATGAGGGTGGACTTGCCGTCGTCGACGCTGCCGCAGGTGTTGAAGCGGAGAATGTCGACTGGGGTGTGCGCGGGAGCGGGCGGGGGCATGATTTCTTCGGTGAACATCAGAAATAACCCGCCTTCTTGCGGTCCTCCATGGCGGCCTCGGAGGCTTTGTCATCGGAGCGGGAGCCGCGCTCGGTCACTCGGGCCGCGGCGATCTCGGTGATGATGTCGTCGACGGTTTCGGCCGGTGACTCGACGAGGCCGGTGCTGATGATGTCGCCGATGGTGCGGACGCGCACAACCAGCTCGCGGGTTTGCTCTTGCGGTTTTAGGGGGAGAAAGGGGCTGACGGGCAGCCACTGACCGTGGCGGCGGACGCATTCGCGGCGGTGGCTGAAATAGATCGACGGCACCTCCAGGCGCTCGCGGCCGATGTATTCCCATACGTCCATCTCCGTCCAGTTGCTGAGCGGGAACACACGCATGTTTTCGCCGGAATGGAGGCGGCCGTTGTAGAGGTTCCAGATTTCCGGGCGCTGGTTCTTGGGATCCCACTGGCCAAAGCTGTCGCGGTAACTGAAGAAACGCTCCTTGGCGCGGGCCTTCTCCTCGTCGCGCCGCGCGCCGCCGATGCAGCAATCGAAGCGAAACTCCTCGATCGCGGCGAGCAGGGTGGGAATCTGGAGCTTGTTGCGGCTGATCTCGCCGGGCGCGGGCGAGGCGATGCCGCTGGCGATGGCGTCTTCGACCCTGCGCACGATGAGCTTTGCGCCGAGCTCGGTGGCGCGGCGGTCGCGGAATTCATTCAGCTCGGGGAAATGGTGGCCGGTGTCGACGTTGAGCAGCGGCAGCGGCAGGTCGGACGGGCGGAAGGCTTTCTCGGCGAGGCGCAGGAGGCAAATGGAGTCCTTGCCGCCGGAGAACAGGAGCGCGGGGCGCTCAAATTCGCCCGCGACCTCGCGCATGATGTGAATCGCCTCGGTCTCGAGGTGCTGGAGGTGGTCGAGGTGGTAGTTGGTCATGGTCAGACGCGGTCGGGGCTGGTCGCTCACTGGTTGACGGCGGTTTTTCCCCAGGCGGCGTGGAGGCCGCACTCGCGTTTCTCGTCGGCCTTGGCCGGATCGAAGTAGTCCCACTCGTTGGGTAACTGGTGCGCCACGAGGTAGGCCTCCATCTCGGCGTCGCTGAAATGAAAAACGGGGCTGACCTTCAGTGCGCCAAAGTTGGCGTCGCGCGAAACGATTTCGAGCTCGGCGCGGTTGGGGTTTTGCACCTTGCGCAGGGCGGTGATCCAGATTGTCGGCGCCAGCTCCCGCATGCCGCGCTGGAAAGGCTCAAGCTTCATCGCGGCGCTGAATTTTTTAAGGCCGTCCTCATCGTTGAGCGAGGGAATCGGACCATGGATGGCATCGCGGTGCGCGGCGGTCAGGAGGGGCAGATAGGGGCGCAGGTTGAGGTCGAGGCGCCGGCGCAGCTCCTCTGCGTGGCGATAGGTGGCGGGGCGGTTGTAACCGTGATCGACCCAGAGGACCGGGATGTCCGGCTGGATCTGGGTGGCCAGATGCAGGACGACGGCCTCGTAGGGGCGGAAATTCGTCGAGACGATGGCGCGGCCGCCGGCCCGGGCGAGCGCCCAGCGGACGATGGCGAGCGGGGACCGGTCGCGGAGTTCGGCGTTGGCACGGGAGATTTCTTCGGGAGTCATGGCAAGTCTCAGGCGGCGGTGGCTGGAGCAGCGGGAACAATTTCTGGCCAGAGCATGCGGGCGGCGAAATCGCCGAAGCGCTCGCCCGGGCGCCGCCCGTCGCGCCAGCGGATGAATAGCGGACGCAGCTCGTTCTCGATGTCGGGGTCTTTCACAGTGTCGCGCCAGACGCGGTTGAGGCGGGTGCCGGCGGCGTTGCCGCCGAGCCAGAGCTGGTAACGGCCGGGGGCTTTGCCGACGAAGGCGATCTCGGCCATGTAGGGCCGCGCGCAACCGTTGGGGCAGCCCGTGGAGCGGATGATGATCTCCTCGCCGCTGAGGCCGATCTCGCCGCCGAGTTTCTCGATGCGGTCGATCAGGCCGGGCAGCATGCGCTCGGATTCCGCAAGGCCCAGGCCGCAGGTCGGCAGGGACGGGCAAGCCATTGACGCGGCGTGCAGCACGGAAGTCTGCCGCTCGGTCTTGACGCCGTGCGCGGCGAGCAAGGTGTCGACCATCGTGCGATCCGCAGCCGGGATGTTGGCGAGGATGACGTTTTGGTTGGCACTGAGCCGAAACTCGAGGTGCGGCAGTTTCTCCGCGACCTGGCGTAGCGCGGTTTTCAACGCGTGCCCGGCGACGTCCTTCACCCGGCCCGTCTCGACAAAGAGCGTGAGGAACCACGAGCCGTCGACGGCGCGGTTCCAGCCATAGAGATCGCCCGTCGTGGTGAACTCGAAGCGGCGGACACCGGAGAGGGCGTGGCCGGTGCGGCGGTTGATCTCCGCGATCAACCACGGCACGCCGCGCTCCTGCACGACGTATTTCAGGCGCGCGTGCTTGCGGTTGGTGCGGTCGCCGAAATCGCGGTGAATGGTGAGCACGGCCTTGGCGACCTCGATCACGTCCTCGGGGCGGACGAAGCCGATCACGTCGGCGAGCCGCGGGTAGGTCTGCTCATTGCCGTGACTGCGCCCCATGCCGCCGCCGACAGCGACGTTGTAGCCGAGCAGTTTCTCGTTTTCGACGGCGGCGATGAAGCCGAGATCGTTAGTGTAAACGTCCATGTCGTTCACCGGCGGGATGACGAACGACGCCTTGAATTTGCGCGGCAAGTAGGTGCGGCCGTAGAGCGGGTCGACGAAGTCGCGGTTGGCGGGGTCGTCGAGGTTGAGTTGCACGTTGTCGATCCAGATGGCGTGGTAGGCCATCGTCTGCGGCGCGAGGGCGTGGGCGAGACGGACGCTGTCGGCATAGACCTGCTCGCGGACCTTCGTGTAGGCGGGTGTGGGCGAGGCGGTGACGTTGCGGCTGACGTCGCCGCAGGCCGCGAGGGTGGAGAGGAGCGAGTCGTTGATTTTTTTGACCAGCGGGCCGAGGCCGGACAGCAGGACGCCGTGGAACTGGATGCTCTGGCGGGTGGTGAGACGCAGGGTGGTGTTGCCGTAACGGGTGGCGAGGTCGTCGAACACGATCCATTGCGCCGCCGTCATGACGCCGCCCGGGATGCGGCCGCGGACCATCATCTGGTATTTTTTCGCGGTTTTTCGGAGGTCGCGGTCGTCCTGCTGGTAGGCGCCGTGGAATTTCAGAAACTGTTCGTCATCTTCAGAAAAGCACATCGCGGCGGGGTCGGCCATCGTGATCGCCAGATGACCCGCGAGAATGGGGTCGTTTTCCTTGAGGATTTCGTTGCGGGAAAGTGGCGCTGCGGCGGTTTGTGGCATAACGTAAGACATGAGTTGACTACTTCACTAAAGAAGTAAAATTAAAACTCTGTCATGTCGCAAACCACCTTCGCAACTTTGTCGCCGTTTCCCGGCCGCGTGCGGCTCGTCGGCGCCGGCCCAGGCGCCGCGGATCTCATCACGGTGCGCGGCCAAAATGCGCTGCGTGAGGCCGACGTGGTGCTTTACGACGACCTCGCCAACGCAGAGCTGCTCAAACTGTGCCGGCCGGAGTGCGAGCGGATTTACGTCGGCAAACGCGCTGGCTCCCATAGCGTTGCCCAAACCGAAATTTGCGACCGGTTGGTGACTTATGCCCGCGAGGGCTGGCAGGTGGTGCGACTGAAGGGTGGCGACCCGATGACGTTCGGCCGCGCCGGGGAGGAATTACAGGCGCTCGCCGAGGCAGGCATTCCGTTTGAAATCGTCCCCGGTATCACGGCGGCGGCGGCGGCGGGAGCGGTGGCGGAGATTCCGCTGACCCAGCGCGGGCTGGCATCGGCAGTCGTCTTTGCGACGGGCCACGCCTGCGTGGACCGCGGGGCAGCTCCCGTGAACTGGCGGGCGCTCGCTGGGCTGAATGCCACGATCTGCATTTACATGGGCACGCAGCGTTTTGGCGTCATCGCAGCCGAACTCGTGGCCGGCGGACTCTCGCGGCACACGCCGGTCGCGGTAGTGGCCGATGCCACGCTGCCGACTCAGGAAGTGCGCCTCGGCACGTTGGCCGAAGGCGACACGCTCACTGCCAATCCGGAGCGGCGGCCGGCGTTGATCGTTGTGGGCGAGGTGGTGCGTTGGCGGGAGTTTTGCGAAGCGGTGCCGGCGTGGGAGGCGGTGGGATGAACCCCGAAAAGGATATTCGTCGCGGCTGGTGGCGCCGGTTCATGGACTGGCTGCTTGAGCCGCTGGAAGAACCGACGGGGTTAATCGAGCCGGAACTGCCGGCGAAAATTTTTGTGAGGCGAGACAGAAAATGAGGGTTTCGGCCGTGCGCGTGCTACTGCTCGACAACGGTTCACTTGAGCCAGCGAGCACGCGCCAACTGCGCGAGTTGGCGACGGCGCTGGCGGCGCATATAGGGCAACGGGTCGAGCCGGTGTCGCTGGCGCACTCGGCGCGCATTCCGACCGCTGAGCTCGATGGTCGGCCGGCGGAGCTGCTCGAAGCGGCGCTGGACCGTTGCGGGCGCGAGGGCGTGACTGAGTTGATGGTGGTGCCGCTTTTCGTCGGACCGTCGCACGCCCTGACGCGACAGGTGCCGGCGCTGATCGCCGAATGCGAAAGAACGTTTCCGCAACTTCGAGTGAGTGTCGCCGGACCGTTGCACGAGCCAGGCGAGGCGGCGATCGGCGAAATCGTGACCAAACTAGTGCGCGAGAAACTAGCGGACGGCGTGCGGCCCCGTGTGGCGGTCGTGGACCACGGCAGCCCGGCGCGTGCGGTGAGCGAGGTGCGGAACGCAGTCACCGCCCAAGTGCGGGCGCTGCTCGGCGATTCGGTTGCGGAGGTCACGGCGTGCAGCATGGAGCGACGGCCGGGGCCCGAGTTTGATTTTAACGAACCATTGCTGGAGACGCTGCTAACTCGACCGGAGTGGCAGTCGGGTCCGCTGGTCGTCGCACGTCTGTTTATCGCGCCGGGGAGACACGCCGGCCCGGACGGTGACGTGGAGCAGATCTGCCGGCGGGTGCGCGGAGGGATGGCGGACGTGATGTTCACGCGGGTGCTCGGACAGCACCTGGGATTGATCGAGCTGTTGGCGGAGCGTTGCCGCTCGGTTCAGGGTTGAGACCGCTCAGTTTCGAGCGGCCCGCAGCATCGCTTCACGGCGGGCCTTGAACTCGCAGCCAGGTTTCCATTCGGGCCAGGAGTCCCCGTTGGCGATGGTCGCGCCGAGTTCGAGGAGAAAATTGGCGTCGGCCTCGGCCCCGGCCAGATTCCACGTCGGTTTCACCTCATCGGAGACGCGGTGGTAGTCGTTGTTGGTGTAATCCTCGTCCAGCCTGGCCCCGGAACCGGCGGGGAGGCCGATCAGGTCTTTGCCGAATTTCGTGTAGAAAGCGGGCACGCCCTTTTTTGCGAACTCGAAATGGTCGCTGCGGAAGAAATAACCTTTCTCGGGCTGCGTGTCCGGCACAAGCACGCGCTGTGAGCGGGCGAGGATGGCCGCGGCGGTGTCGTCGATAGTGGAGTTGCCGTAGCCGATGACCTCGAGGTCGCGCGACAGGCCGAACACCTGAATGCGGTCCATGTTGATGTCGGCGAGCGTGCGTTCGAGCGGATAGAGCGGATGCTCGGCGTAGTATTTCGCGCCGAGCAGGCCGCGCTCCTCGCCGGTGACGGCAAGGAAAATCATCGTGCGCTTCGGCGGGGTCGCCTGCGCGGCGAAGCCGCCCGCAATCTCCACGAGGGTGGACGTGCCGCTGGCGTTGTCGAAGGCGCCGTTGAAAATCTGGTCGCCCTTCAGGCGCGGGTCGCGGCCGAGATGATCCCAGTGCGCGGTGTAGACGACATATTCGTCCTTCAGACGGGTGTCGGAGCCAGGGAGTTTCGCGACGACGTTGTGCGAGACGATGGTGCGGACTTTGTTGGCAACGTCGAAACTGGCCAGCGCAGCGAGCGGGACGGGCCGGAAGGCGCGGCTGTTGGCGGCGGCTTTCAGCGCGGCGTAGTCCTGGCCGGCGGCGCGAAAAAATTTCCGGGCGAAGTCGAGGCTAATCCAGCCCTGCGCGGCGGTTGTGCCGGCGTTGCCGTCGGGCGTGGCGAGGTCGAATTCCTCCTGGCCCGAGCGGCTGCCGACGATGGCAAACGGGTAGCCGGCGGGCCCGGTTTCATGCACGATGATGCAGGCGGCGGCGCCAAGGGCGGAGGCCTGCTCGTATTTGTAATCCCAGCGGCCGTAGTAAGTCATCGCTTTGCCGCCAAAAACCTTCGGGTCGAGCCGGCCAGTCTTCGGATCGACGACCGGTGGATCGTTGATGAGGACGACGATGGTTTTGCCGCGCACGTCGACGCCTTTGAAATCGTCCCACTGGTATTCCGGCGCGATGACGCCATAGCCGCAGAAGATCACCTCGGTATCCTGCACGACGAGGTGCGGGACCGTGCGGCGTGAGCGCGCGACGAATTCTGTGATAGGCTGGGGCTCGAGCATGAGGCCACCGGAGGCGAAGGTGGGCCGCATCATTGTCGTGATGCCGACCATGGGCACATTTTGGAGGAAAGACCCGCCGGGGGCGCCGGGCTGAAGGCCGAGTTTTCTGAACTCGGCGGTAAGGAACGCTATGGTCTTGTCCTCACCCGCCGAGCCGGGCGCGCGGCCTTCGAACTCGTCCGAAGCGAGCACTTTCATCCGCGCGAGGATGCTCGCGGCGGAAATGGCGGGGGAGGGTGCGGCGACGAGTGCGGCGGTGCAGGCAAACCATGAGCAGGCCAACAGGGGAAAACGCATTGCAGCAGCATGGGCGCGCGGGGCGGCTTGGCAACACCGCCGCGGAACGGCCGCGACCGACGCGCTAATCGGCGCGGCGAAAGACCTGCGGGCCGCCGCCGGGGTGGCGGCGGATGAAGTGGGTCACGATGCCCTCTGCATTGCGCTCGAAGGAAAAGGTGTCGGCCTCGTCGAGGAGGAAAAACTCGTGGTCCGAGCGCGGGAAAATTTCCAGACGCGGCTGGCTGCGCGGTTTGAGGTAGAAGCGACCGCCTTCGCGGAAAATACGCAGCACGGTGTCGTCGCGTTCGTAAATGCCGGCGAAGTTGTCGAACGCCGCGGGTGCGAGGGCGACGGTGGCTTTCTCGACGACCTGATAGTCCGGCCAGGCGTATTCACAGGCGATGGCGCGGAGGATTTCGCCGGCGAGCATGACGCCTGCGCCGGAGTTGATCATCACGACGGCGCCCTGGCCGGTGCGTGGAAAAGCGACGAGGAACGAGCAGGCGTTTTCGCTGTGATCGCCACGCCGGAAGGAAAAATCCGCGCCCGCGCCCTTTAGTTCGAGGCCGAGGTCGCCGGGGGAATCCCGCCGAGTGAGCATGGCTTCGGCCGAGGCGCGTGACAACGGGCCGGGGTGGCCGGTGTAGGCTTGCTGCAAGGCGAGGGCGAAGCGTGCGAGATCGCTGGGCGTGGTCTGAAGGCCGATGCTGGGATTTGGATCGAAAGCGGTGGCGCGCATCTCGAGCGGGTGCAGGACGCGGTTGAGAAGAAGTGCGGAAAACTTGGCGCTGCCGACCATGTTAGCGTAGAATTTGGGTGATTTGATCAGATCGCCGATGTAGCTGTGGACTGTGAGTTGGCCAGCCTCGGCCAGAGTGAGGATGGCGATGTCGAGCACTGGCTCGCGGAGCACACCGGCATGAAACGGGGTGTCGGGCGTGACGGGTGAGGGAGCTTTGGAGTTAGTCATGCCGTAGCCGCGGGCCCATTCGATGGCGCCGTGATTGATGAGGGCGATGCTCACGCCGGGCACTTGGTAAAATGCCATGCGCGCCGGAATGGTCCACGTTTCTGGCGGGGTGCCGGCGATGCGCGCGGGAGGGAGCAGGCCGTTTTCGACGCGCGCGATCCGGGCGGCCTCCGCGGTGGCGGCGGCTGGCGCAGTGGCGTGAAGCGCGGGGAGAAGGGCGGCAGCGAGCAGGAGGAATCGTGATAGGTGCGGCATGAACGAGCCGGTGTTTATTCGAGCCAGGGCTGGCGGTAGTCGATGTGGTCCATCGGGCTCGGATGCCAGCCTCTGACCTCGGGACGTATGAGATAAATGTGAGTGTTGAAATAGATCGGGGCGATGGGCGCGGCGGTGAGCATGAGCGCCTCGGCTTGGGCGAGAATCGTGGAGCGGGCGGCGGGATCGGCGGTGGCGTCGGCGCGGCGCATGAGGGCGTCGTAAGCGGGCGAGGTCCAGCCGGTGTGGTTGTTGCCGGAGTCGCTGCGCCACAGGTCGAGGAAGGTGGTGGGATCGAGGTAGTCGGCGACCCAGTCGGAGAGGAGAATCTGATATTGGCCGGAGCGGCGGTTGGCGAAGACGACCTTGTATTCCTGATTCTGGAGGGTGACGTTCACGCCGAGGTCGCGGCGCCACATTTCCTGAATGGACTCGGTGACCTGGCGGTTGATGTCGGAATTGTTGTAGAGAATTTCAATGGGCGGCAGCCCGCGGCCCTCGGCGTGGCCGGACTCGGCGAGCAGGCGGCGGGCGGTGGCGAGGTCGCGCGCGGGCTGGGCGGGCGGAGTGTAGCCGGGGATGTTGGGCGGCACGAAACTTGTGGCGGCCTGCTGACCGCCGAGGAGGATGCGCTGCACGATGCTCTCGCGGTCGATCGCGAGGGAGAGGGCGCGGCGGAGACGCGCGTCATCGAGCGGGGCGCGTCGGGTGTTGAAACGGAAAAAGAAGGTGTTGACGTAGGGATCGATGCGCAGCGCGCCGGACGGATCGCGGCGATAGGCGGTCACCTTCGAGAGTGAGAGGTTGTAGGTGAGGTGGAGCTGGCCGGCGCGAAAGGCGCGCTCCTCGGTGTCGACGCTGTCGATCGGGTAAAAGTGGATGGCGTTGAGGCGCACATGGGCGCGGTCCCAGTAGGTGGGGGATTTTTCGACGATGACGTGCTGGTTGACCGACCAGGCTTTCAGAACGAACGGGCCGCTGGTGACCATGTGGCCGGGCCGGGTCCACGGTGTGCCGCGGCGATACGCATCGCCGACGGCGGCGATGCTGCGGACGTGGACGGGGCGCCAGGGGGAGTTGAGAAGAATTTGAAGGAAGTAGGGGGTGGGATGGGTGGATTGGACGACGAGGGTGCGGGCATCCGGCGCGGCGAGGCCGACGGTGGAAAAGTCGGTGGTGCGGCCCTTGTGAAATGCCTCGGCTCCGCGAATGAGGTAGAAAAAATAGGCGTAGTCCGCGGCGAGCGTGGGTGTGAGGATGCGATGCCAGGAGTCGATGCAGTCTTGCGCGGTGAGCGGGTCGCCATTTGACCAGCGGGCTGTGGCGCGCAGGTAAAACGTGTAGGTGAGGCCGTCGGGGGAAACGGTCCAGCGTTCGGCGAGCGCCGGGATGGGCGCGAGGGTGCTGGGGTCGAAGCTGACCAGCGAATCGAACAACGCTGGGATGATCCGGGCTTCGCTCAGGCTGGTGGCTAGGTGGGGGTCGAGGTCGGAGGGCTCGGAGCCGACGCCGATATGGAGAATGCCGGCGCGGGTGGCTTCATCGACGCGTGAGACGCGCTTGGCGCACGACGAAAGGGAGAGCGCGGTAGCGACGAGGAAAAAAAGGAGGCGGGGGCCGCGAAGAAACATGCTATGCTAAACCGGCGGGAAAGAGGTGTCAGGACCGGCTGAGTAGGGCGACAGCGTGGGCGGCGATCGCAAGGCCGCGGCCGAGGTCGCCAACGCCCTCGTTGGTCGTGGCCTTGAGCCCGATTTCGTCGGGCAGGAGGCCGGCGGAGCGGGCGAGCGTGAGCTTTATCTCGGCGAGGCGCGGGTAAATTTGCGGCTTCTCGGCGATGACGGTGGCGTCGAGGTTGGCGAGGTTGAAGCCGAGCTTGATGACCTCGGAGCACACTCGTTGGAGAAGGAGCTGTGAGTTGATGTCGCGGTAGGCGAGATCGGTGTTCGGGAAAAAATGGCCGATGTCGGGCAGGCCAGCCGCACCGAGAATGGCGTCACAGATGGCGTGCGTGAGGCAGTCGGCGTCGGAATGCCCATCGAGACCGTAGGCGGTGTCGAATTTCACGCCGCCGAGGACGAGGGGCCGGCCAGGGACCAGGCGGTGAATGTCGTAGCCGTGGCCGATGCGGTATTTCATGGGCGCGAGAGCAGGAACTCGAGGTAGGAGAGATCGTCGGGCGTCGTGAGTTTCGGGTTTGGGTGCGGATTTTCGAGCAGCGCGATGGGGTGGCCGAGCAACTCGACGGCCGCGGCGTCGTCGGTGATGCTGAGGCCGCGTGCGGCGACGCGGGCGTAGGCGCGGACGATGAGGTCGCGGGCGAAGACCTGGGGCGTCTCCATCGCCCAGAGGCGCGAGCGATCGAGCGTGCGCAGGCGGGCGTCGTCACGGTGCTCCTTGATGGTGTCGGTCACGCGGTGGGCGAGGACGACGGCGTTTTCGCGGCGGACGATTTTGTGCAGCGCGACCAACTGCTCGGGCCGCACGAGGGGCCGGGCGCAGTCGTGGATAAACACGTAGGCGATGTCGCCCGGGAGCGCCGCGAGGGCGTTCATCACGGAGTCCTGGCGCTCGCGACCGCCGTGCACGAGCGCGGACGGGGTGGGGGCGTAGGCGGCGAGCTCGGTCATCTGGCGTTGGTCGCGGTAGAGAACGACATAGTAATCGGCAATGGCGCTGGCCATGAACGCCGCCACGGTGTGCGCGAAAACGGGTCGGCCGGCGAGCGGTGCGAGCACCTTGTCGGTGACGGCGCCGGCCATGCGGGTGCCGCTACCGGCGGCGAGGAGGATGGCGGCGGTGCGGGACATGTGAGGTGAGAAGAGTGAAAATAAAAGGGTGAAATTCAAGCCGTCGAAAGCTCGGCGAGAATGGAGCGGGCGGCGGCGGCGGGGTCCGGGGCTTTAAGAATGGGGCGGCCGACGACGATGTAGCTGGCGCCGGCGCGGGCGGCCTGGGCGGGAGTCATGATGCGTTTTTGGTCGTCGCCACCTGATTCGCCGGCGGGGCGGATGCCGGGGGTGACGAGTTGAATGTCGGCAGGGAGCTGGTTTCGGAGGAGAGAAACTTCGAGGGGAGAGCAGACGAGGCCGCGGAGGCCGGCGGTGGCGGCGAGCCGGCCTAGGATGGAAACCTGGGCGTCAGGCGTGGCGGCGACGCCGATTTCGACGAGGCCGGGGCCGTCCATCGAGGTGAGGACGGTGACGCCGAGGAGGAGGAGGCCGGGCTTGGTCTGTTGCTGCGCGGCGCGGGCGGCGACCATCATTTCGCGTCCGCCGGCGGCGTGGAGCGTGAGCATACCGATGGGGAGCGGCGCGAGCGACTCGACGGCTTTGGCGACGGTGTTGGGGATGTCGTGGAGTTTCAGGTCGAGGAAGATGTTGAAGCCCTCGTCGGCGACGGCGCGCACGTAGTCGGGGCCGTAGGCGGTGAACATTTGCAGTCCAATTTTAACCCAGCGGAGCGAACCGCGGAGCTGGCGGAGAAGCGGCGCGGCGTCTTCGCGGGTGGGCACGTCGAGGGCGAGAATGAGGTCGCAAGCCATGGTGAGCACCACCAATGGACACGAAGGGCCGAAATCAGCAAAGCCAAAACCCGCTCGCATCCGGGTTAAGGGGCGTTCATTCGTGGGGCTACTGCCGTGAGCGCCCTCGAGATTTTCTCCCCTGCGAAACTTAATCTGTTCCTCGCCGTCACAGGACGGCGGGCGGACGGATTTCACGAGCTGGTGTCGGTCGTGGCGCCGGTGATGTGGGGCGACACGCTGACGGTGGTGGTGAGAGTCGAGAACCGAAGGCCGAGAGCCGGCAGGCGGGAAGTGGGAGGCAAGGGGCGAAGCCCGAGAGAGGAATTTTCGCTGGAGTGCGACGATCCGGCGGTGCCGCGCGACGGCACGAACCTCGTGCTGCGGGCGGCGGAGCTGTTTCGCGCGGCGACGGGCTGGGACCGCGGGGCGCGCTTTGTCCTGACGAAGCGGATCCCGATGGGCGCCGGACTCGGCGGCGGGAGCAGCAACGGCGCGATGGCGTTGCGTGCGCTCAACCGGCTCGCCGGTGAGCTACTCGCGCCCGCCGCGCTGGCGGACCTTGCGGGGCGGCTCGGCTCGGATTGCGCGCTTTTTCTGCACAGCGGGCCGGTGGTGATGCGCGGACGCGGCGAGCGGGTGGAACCGCTGCCGGAGTCGGGCGCGGCACGGCTGCGCGGGCGGCGCGTGCTGATTTTCAAACCTAGCTTCGGCGTCGCGACGCCGTGGGCCTACGGTCGACTCGCGGAGAGCGCGCCCGGCAGCTACCTGCCTGCGCCGGAAGCCGAAGCACGGTTAGTGGCGTGGCTCGCCGATGGCGACGCTGTGGCCGAGAAGCTCTTGTTTAACAATATGGAGTCGGTGGCTTTCGCCAAGTTCATCGCGCTGCCGGCATTGCTCGAGCGATTGCACGAACGGTTTGGTGTGACGGCGCGGATGAGCGGGAGCGGCAGTGCGTGCTTCGCGTTGCTCAACGCCGATTCGCCGGTGGCGGAGATCACGGCGGCGATTCGCGAGGCGTGGGGCGCATCGGCGTTGGTGGTCGGGGCGCAATTGCAGTAAATCCGCATTGACCCTTCGCCCGGTGGGCGCGTTATCGTGGCGCGGCGCCGCAACACCCTGAGCATGGCGGCACCTGTCCCTTCATGGATCCACTCGTCCCACAAGAAACCGTCGTGCAAGGCATCGCCGCCTCGCAGGGGATCGCCTATGGGCAGATTTTCGTCTACATCCAGAGCGACGTCGAGGTGCCGAGCTACCAGGTCGATGCTGACAAGCGCAAAAGCGAAATCAGCCGCTTCGATCAGGCGCTCCTGGTCACCCGGCAGCAGATCGCCAAGATTCAGGCCGAGGTGGAGAAGAACCTCGGCGCCGAGGAGGCGCTGATTTTTGACGCGCACCTGCTCGTCCTCGAGGATCAGGCGCTGATCGGCGAGACGATTCGCGAGTTTGAGGCCACGGGCCGCAACATCGAGACGTGTTTCAACAAAATCTCTTCGCGCTACATCCAGGCCTTTGCCGAGATCGACGACGAATACTTGCGCGAACGCGCTGGCGACATTCGCGACGTCGCCCAACGGGTGCTGCAAAATCTCCTCGGTCAGGCGGAGAATTCGCTCAACCGGCTTGCCGACAAGCGCATCGTCGCTGCCAACGATATCTCACCTTCCGATTCCGCGAGCATTGACCGCAGCGCCGCGCTCGCGATCGTGACCGACACCGGGAGCAAGACGAGTCACGCCGTCATCGTCGCCCGCTCGATGAAAGTGCCCGCCGTTGTCGGCGTGCGCGACTTCACCAGCCGCGTCAAAAACGGTGACTGGGCGCTCGTCGACGGCTACGAGGGCCTCGTCATCCTCAACCCGTCGGAGGCGACGCTCTTCCGCTACGGCAAAATCCAAGAGCGCAAGAAGACCTTTGAGACGCGCCTCCTCGGGGCCAACGACCAGCCGGCGGTCACGCTGGATGGCGTGGCGGTGGCGCTGATGGCCAATATCGAGAAGGTGGACGAGGTGGCGTTGGTGCGCGACTACCGGGCCGAGGGCGTGGGGCTTTACCGCACCGAGTTTCTCTACCTGAATTCGCAGCGCGTGCCGACCGAGCAGGAGCAGTTCGTCGCCTACAAAGCCGTGGCCGAGGGCGTGGCGCCGCATCCGGTCGTCATCCGCACGCTCGATCTCGGTGGCGACAAGCCGATGACGGGCAACCCCGGCCTGTTTCCCAAGGAAAGCAACCCGTTCATGGGTTTCCGTGCGATCCGTTTCTGCCTCGAACATCAGGACATCTTCAAGGACCAGCTGCGGGCCATCCTACTGGCCAGCGCGCATGGCAAGGTGCGCATCATGTATCCCATGATCAGCGGGCAAGAGGAGTTGGCGCGGGCCAATACCGTGCTCGGCGAGTGCATGGCGGAGCTGAAGACCCGCGGCCAAGCGTTCGACGAAAACATCGAAGTGGGCGCGATGATCGAGATCCCCAGCGCCGCGGTGACGGTGGACCTGCTGGCCCGCGACTGTGCGTTCTTCAGCATCGGCACCAACGACCTTATCCAATATCTTCTCGCCATCGATCGCGGAAACGAACGGATCGCGCATCTCTACGAGCCCACGCACCCCGCCGTCTTGCGCACGTTGAAACACGTGGTCGATGAGGCGCACAAACGGAACGTGCCAGTGAGCGTGTGCGGCGAAATGGCAGGCGACCCGGTGCTCGCGCCCCTGCTGCTTGGTTTGGGCGTGGATGCGCTGAGCATGTCGCCCACGTGGATTCCCACGGTGAAATACATCGTGCGGGCCATGACGATGGCGGACGCTCGCGCGCTCGCCGCGGCGGCGCTCGCGCTCAGTTCGCCGAAAGAAATCTACGCGCGCTGCGAGGAATTCTACCGCACGCGGGTGACGGTGGAGTAGGCGGCGTCACTCGAGAATCCAGCCGCCATCGACCACGCAGTTGTGCCCGGTAGAGGCGCGGCTGGCGGAACTGAGGTAGAAGAGGATGTGGTTGGCCACGTCGGCCGGCTGGATGCGGCACGGGAGCGACTGCACGGTCGCGAGGTGCGAGAGGTGTTTGCCTGTGTCGGCGCCGGAAAAATATTCGCGAATCTGGCGCTCGGTGAACACCCAGCCCGGCGTCACAGTGTTGATGCGGATGCCCTCGCGGCCGAGTTCGCGGGCGAGGCCGGTGGTCAGGCCGAGGATGCCCGCCTTGGTGGCGGAGTAGATGGCGCGACCGGGCAGGCCGAGCCTGTAGTTAATCGAGGAGACGTTCACGATCGCGCGGCCCGTGCCGTGGCGCAACAGGTCGAGGCTTTCGCGAATCACGAGGTAGTAACCGCGGAGGTTGAGATCGACGATCTCGTCCCAACGAGCGGCATCGCCCTCGGCAAGCGGGAGCTTTGGGTCGATGCCCGCGACGTTGACGACGAAGTCGAGGTGCTCGGTTTTTTCACGGAGCACGGCGAAGGCGCGCGCGATGGCGGCTGTGTCGCGCAGGTCGCACGGCAGCGGGTGAAACGCCGGGTGCGTGATCGGCGACGAGTCGGGGGAGAGCCCGTGGCAGGTCGCGCCGTTGGCAAGGAGCGCCTCGATGGTGGCGCGGCCAATGCCGGCCGAGGCGCCGGTGACGAGCGCGGTTTTCTCACGCAGATCGGGCAGCACGAGGGGCGGGGCGGGGGTGTTTTGCAGCTCGGTGGGCATGGGGACGACGAGGCCAAAGCAAGGCGAGGCTGGGCGGCGGGGCGGGTCAATGGAAAACCCGTGGCCCGGGCTCACGCGGCTGTGACGCCGCCGGGATGCGGTTCCGCGCCCTCGTGCCGTGCTTCCAGTTCGAAGGCGCGCAGCGAAATATTGATGTCCAGCAGGAACACCACCAGTGAGGCGACGAGGCAGGCTGTGCAGCCCATGAACAAGACCACGAGTAGCAGCGCGGCTTCGAGGGTGAAGAGCGCGATGAGGAACAGCGTCATGATCAGCACGGCGGCAAACAGCAGGCTCAGCGAGGCGAGCGCGATCGCCAGCCGCACCAGCCGCGCGCGGCGGACGAGAATCAGCAACTGCGCCTGAAAATGTGCGCGCTCCGGACCGCCGGCGTGACGTTTCAGCGCCGAGATTTCCCGCGCCCGGTCGATCACCCGGCCGTAGCGGTTGGTCATCGACAGCAAGACGAGGCCGACTCCAGAGATCATGATCACGGGACCGACGGAGAGTTGGAGGACAGGGACCAGTTGTTGCAGTAGCATGGCGGGGTGAATGCTGGGCTTCCGGCCGCCCGCGGGCAATCGCGAACGCTCCGCATGTTCAGGCTTTAAGTCGGCGAAATTTGGTATTACACTTCACGCCAGCCAAAGGAGGAAATATGCACACTCAACCTTCGCTGGGACATGCCGAGGCTTATATCAACGTCCATCTCTCACGCTCCGGACCGGGTCTGCGCGGAAAACCAGTCGGTCCGTTTGTCACTATCTCCCGCGAATCCGGCACCGGCGGCTCGACGATTGCCCGTGCCCTCGCAGTGCGCTTGGAAAGCGAACTGCCCGGCGAAACACCGTGGACAGTCTTCGACCGCAACCTCGTCGAGACCATGCTGCAGTCCCGCCATCTCTCGCCACGCATCGCCCGGTTTTTGCCCGAGGACAAAGTGTCGGAGATCGACGCTTCAGTCGGCGAGATCATGGGTCTGCATCCGAGCCTTTGGGAACTAATCCAGCGCACGAACGAGACGATGCGGCACCTCGCGCGCGCCGGCCACGTTATTCTCGTGGGCCGCGGGGCGAACTGCGCCACCGCCGCGATTGCCAACGGCGTCCATGTGCGCTTGGTGGCACCGGTTGAGCACCGGGCCCGGCACATGGCGGGCGAACCGGGTGAGACGCCGACGGCCGCCGCAGCGCACAACGCGAAGGTCGACGTTGCACGCCGCAAATACGTGCGCTCGGTGTTCGACGCTGAGATCGACTGCGCCAGCTGCTACGATCTGGTGATCAATGTCGCTACGATTCCGGTGGAGCAGGCGGCCGGGCTTGTGTTTGAGGTGTTGCGGAGTCGGGTGGAGGCCATGGTGTAGTGGCGGGCAGCCGGTCGGGTTTGGGCCGGGCAGTGTGACCTCATGCAAGCCTTGGACTTGCATCAACCCTGCGTCTATTTTAGGGGTGGCTGGGAATTTGGTATGGTTACTGCGGTTATGGGGCATGGTGGCGACCGCAAACTCTCAGAAATATCACTTCGTTAGGTTTAATAAAAGGTCCGCTGGGCTTCTCCGTGGACCGGGCATCATGAGTGTTGTGAATGGCGATGTGACCAACGATGAATGCTGATGCCGCCAGGTCAGAGGTTTTAGTGATCGACGACGAAACACAGATTCGCCGGTTGCTTCGGCTGATTCTCGAAGAGGCTGGCTATGCCGTGCGTGAGGCAGAGAGCTGGCAGGCCGGCCTGAAGGAGATTCTCCGTCACGATCCCGCCGCGATCATCCTCGATCCCAGCCTGCCCGACCAGCCTGGCCTTGAAGTGCTCCGGCACCTGCGCGAATGGAACACAACTCCCGTGTTGATCCTTTCCATGCATGGCCAGGAAGGGAGCAAGGTCGCCGGACTCGATGCCGGCGCCGACGATTATCTCACAAAACCCTTTGGTGGCGCCGAGCTGCTGGCACGGCTGCGCGCGCTGTTGCGGCGCATCAAGCCCGCCGTTGCCACGAACCGATTCCGTTTTGGGCGGATCGAGGTCGATCTGGCGGGCCGCAGCGTGACGAAGGACGGTCGCGCAATCAAACTCACTTCCACCGAGTATGCGCTGCTATGTCTGCTGATAACGCACCGTGACAAGGTGCTCACGCACCGCCAGATTTTGCGCGAGCTGTGGGGGCCGAAGGCCGAGGGACAGACCCATTACGTGCGGACCTATATGCTGCGCCTGCGCCGGAAGCTTGAGTGTGATCTGGAGGCGCCGCGGCATTTCCAGACCGAGTCTGGCATTGGTTACCGGTTTCTGAGCGATCCGGCGGACGCCGCCTGAGCGGCGGGTGCCGGTGAGGTTTTCTGTCGAATGACGAGCCGCGCCCAGCGCTCGTTTATGTTTTGTTCATATTTTCGGCAAAACTATCTACGGTCTATCAACGCCGGGTGGTATGTGGGCTGCGTATGTAATCGTGCCTCAAGCGCACCACTTTGAATCCAGCCAGAAACAAACGCACGAACCTCCGCCAAACCATCAGTCACTGGGTCAGCACACGGATTTCATCCTGTGGGATGAGCTCGGCCAAGAAGGCAACGACTCAAGCTTTTTCATCCGAACTGAAGAATCGGGTGAACTGCATCGGCACTGGGCGGCCCCCGTATATTCCGGGGGCCGCCCTTCCGCAGCCGGCGCGGTCAGTTTCTGGGCGCCAGATTTTGGCGGCCGAATGTCCTCTCGAAACTCACGACCTTCTTTTCCTCCGAACCTCAACCTAAACCAAACATGTCAAATTCACCTCCCGCTCCGTCGAACCCATCTCTGAAGCCCACCTTGGGCCTCACCGGTCTCACCATCAACGCCATGGCGTTGATTGCACCCGGCGCGTTCCTCTGGCTCACCTTCCAGATCCAAGCGCTTTACGGGGCCCCGATGGCCGGCAGTGCGATGTGGTTTGGCATCGTCGCCGCGCTGCTGCTATGTTTCGCAACGGCCATCAGCTACGCCGAGCTCTCGAAACTCTACCCTGGCGCCGGCTCGTCGTATTTTTACGCGGAGCAGGCGTTCCTTTCAAAGACCCATGCCTATAAGTTCGCCCGCATCGCCAAGTTCTTCACCGGCTGGGCGAGCCATCTCTATTACTGGGTTTATCCAGGCTGCATGGTCGGCGTAACCGCTATCCTCAGCGGCTACCTACTGAATCAGTTCTTTCCGGACACGTTCAGCGGCACCTACAACAGTCCGCTGTTCATGATTCTTTTCTGCGTCGTGTTTGCGCTCGGCGTCGCCTACATCGCTTATCGCGGGGTGACCGGCACGACGGCCGTGAACATGGCGATCAACGTCATCCAGATCACGGCTCTCGTCGTATTCTCCATCATCGCCATCGCCTACCGCCTGCAGCATAAGCAGGGCTCCGTCGGCTATCATCTCTCCAACGGAGTGGCCGTGAATTACCAGGTCGCGCAAGAGGTCGTCAAAGACGACAAGGGCAACCCCGCGCCCGTCGTCGACGCCGATGGCAAACCCACCTTTGATGCCGACAAGAAACCAGTCTTCCAGATGCAGGATTCGCAGGACAAGGACGGCAACCCGGTCGCGGCCGACAAAGACGGCAAACCGGTCACCGACCCGAAGCTCGCTGCGCCATTCACCGTGAGCTACGATGTCAACGAAGCCTACACCAAGGACGACAAGGGCGTCACGACGTTCAATTTCCATCCGACGGCGAAATCGGTCGTCGGCACGCACGGCTTCAACTATATCTTCATCCAAGCCTGCATCGCGATTCTCATCCTCGTCGGATTCGAGTCGGTCAGCTCGATGGGTGAGGAGGCGAAAAACCCAAAGAAGGACATAGCGCGCGCCATCCTGCTCTCTCTCGCGATTCAAGGCGCCGTCTGTTATCTCTTTGAATATTTCGCCGCCAATTATCTCCTGCACAACGGCTACACGATGCCGAATGCCGCCGCATCCGGCGCACCTATCGGCGACATGATGGTGATCGTCGGCACCTGGCTTTTCGGCAGCTATTCCGCGGGCCGTGCATTCATGCTCGTGCAGGCCTTCACGGTTTTCCTTGCGCTTATCGGCACCACCCTCGCGTGCCTGAGCACCGGGGCTCGCGTGACCTACGCGATGGGCCGCGACGAGGAAGTTCCGTCTCACTTCGGCGTGCTGCACGGCCGGACCCTCTCGCCGCACAGGGCTATCTGGTCGCTCGCGATCATTTCCATCGTCATCGGTATCATCACGGTGCTGATCTATCTCGGAGGCACGACTCCCGCGGCGCTTGATCCGAAATACCACAACATCTGGTATAGCTTCGGCATCTTCTCGCCTGAGACCTATGCCAAGCTGCCCAACACGCTCGTGATTATCACGCTCATCAGCAATTTCGGCACTTTCTTGCTCTACATGCTCACGTGCGCGATCGCGATCGTGGCTTTCCGCGAGCACCACACCTTTCACGGTTTCAAGCACATGGTCGTGCCGATCTTCGGCCTGCTCGCGAATTTCGGCTGCATGCTCTTCTACCTCATCGGACCGTTCACGGTTTCCGGCATGAGTTGGAAGGAACCTTACATCGCGCTCGGCGTCGCCGCCGTGTGGGGCATCTACGGGCTGGTTTACTTCAAGCGCTCCAGCAGCGCCCGCAGCAAATCGATCTACGTCGAGAAACCGGTTACCGCCTGATGACGGCGTAACCGGCTCCCGCTCCTTTTGGCTCTGCGGCACTTCCGTGCCGCGGGGCCATTTCCTTTCCAACCCCACCATGCGCCTCCGCTACGCCCGGCTTACCACTACGGGTCCGGTCCGCGAGATCAACGAAGACTCGCTCGATTTCTGGGAGCCCGACGATCCGCTCGAGCGGGAAAAACAGGGGAGCATCGCAGTGCTGGCCGATGGCGTTGGAGGCTATGATCGCGGCGAGGTCGCCAGCCGCCTTGCGGTCGACGAGGTGTTGCGCGTTTTCCGCGGCGCTTCACCCGACCTCAATCCCTATGCAATCCTTCGCGGGGCGTTTTCCGCGGCGTCTGCGAAGATCAACGAAACCGCGCAAGCCGATCGCCGCGGACCGATGGCGACAACGCTCGTGGCCGCGCTGTTTCGCAATCAAACTGTGTCCGTCGCGCACGTGGGCGATTCCCGAGCCTATCACATTCGCCGGCAGACGATTCAACGCTTGACGTCGGATCATATCGCCAACGCCCTGCCGGTCAAACTCGGCCTCATGCTGGAGCGGCAGGCGATGGCGAGTCCGCAGCGCAGCCAGCTCACCCGCAGTGTCGGGCTTGAGCCTTTCTGCCAACCCGATGTAACCATGCAGTTTCTCCATCACGGGGATTTTGTCGTGCATTGCACGGATGGCTTGCACGCCTACGTGCTTGACGAGGAGATTCGCGAGATCGTCGTCCGCCATCATCCTTACGACGCCTGCCGCGAGTTGGTTGCGCTGGCTGAGAAACGTGGCAGCGACGACAACATTTCCTTGCAGATTATCGCAGTGCGTGACTGGGAAAGAGTCGTGCATTCGTCTTCGCCGTCGCGTTCTGCGACCCCAAACCTTGCCGGTCTCGGAGAAATGGCCCCGGGGCAGGTCCTAGACGACCGCTTCGAACTCACCGATCTGATTGCCCGCAGCAACATGGCGTCGATCTTCAAGGCTAACGACCGCCAGACCGGCCAGAGCGTCGCCGTCAAGGTGCCGCTCATGGCGTTGGAGAGCGATGTTGCCGGCTTCGAACGGTTCAAGCGGGAGGAGGAAATTGGCACGCGCCTCAATCATCCGGCGGTGCTCAAGGTCGTGAAGGTGGACCGGCCGAAAAGCCGGCCGTATCTGGTCATGGAGTTTCTCGATGGCGAAACGCTGGCCCATCTGCTCGGCGAGCGCCGACCGCTCCCGGAAGCGCTGGCGGCCCAATATGCGAGCCGAATCTGCAGCGCGCTCGATTACCTCCACACAAACGGCATCACCCATCGCGACCTGAAGCCCCAGAACATCATGGTGTGCCGCGACGGCAGCCTGCGCCTGTTCGACTTCGGCATTGCCGGCGTGAAGCAGGCGCGCCGGCTCACCTTCGTCGGCTTTTCCCCCACGATGGGCACGCCCGACTACATGGCGCCAGAGCAGGTGAAGGGCAAACGCGGCGACCACCGCACCGACATCTACAGCCTCGGAGCGATTCTTTATGAGATGACCACCGGTTCCACGCCGTTCGCGGGCGAAAGCCCCTACGTCGTGATGAACGCCCGCGTCACCGGCGATCCCGTGGCGCCGCGCCAACTGAACGCCAACCTTACGCCAGTCATCGAGGAGATCATGCTCCACGCCCTCGAGCGTGACCCGGCCCGCCGCTACGCCAGCGCCGCGGAAATGAAGCGCGACCTCGACGATTATGAGACGGTCGACCAGACCAACCGCCACCTGCATCTCCGCGCGCCGCAGGTGTCGCGCGGCCCGCGGCAAATTTGGCTCATCATCGGCGTTATTGTGGCCGTGCAGGTGGTCCTGTTCTTCATCGCGATGGTTTTTATGCGCGCCCGGCACTGAAGGGCGCCGATGCAACGGCGCCACATACGCTGAAACCGGATAAGGACGAGGTTCAACCTGGTCGCAGTTTTAAAGAACAACGCTGGCCCGTGCCCTCTCGGTGAGGCGGAGCGAGCGAAATTGGCGGACAAATCGACCTACTGATGCTTGAGCAAAGATCCGAAGAGGACGCCTGCGCGACTTTCGTTGTGTCGGGCATGCGGTGAACGCGCAAAGCTAGTTCACGTCCTCCGAGACTTGGATTTCCCCTACCAGTTGTCCGAGAGAAAAGGCACTGCGGGCAGGCCGGAGCCGTTGTAGAGGTTGGCCACAGGGGCATTGCTCCAAGCATAGCGCACCGCCACCGGCTCCTTCACCGCTGGCGAGGAAACCAGCAGCGTGCCGCGCTCGATCTTCGCCGTGGCGGGATGAAAAACCTTGTCCGCTCCCGCCAGTTCGAGCGACTGCACGGTCCGGTCGTGCGCCACGAGCCCGGTCGCGACGTGCGCAAACCGCACCCGCAGCGCGGCCTTCTCGCGTGTGGCGCTGGCGAAGGTCGGCCCTGCGTGGTCGGTCGCAAGACCGTAGACGGTGGCTTTGGCGATGAGCGCGAGCCGGCGACCGACCTCCTGCTTGTTGGTCGGGTGTATATCCTTCGCGTCGCCGATGTCGATCGTCACCGCCATCCCAGTGGCCGGGAGCGCTAGTGCTCTGGCCTGCGCCTCGCGCAGCGGCGCCCAACCGCGGCCGGTCGGATCACCCGGGTCCGCAAAGTTGGCCAGTTGCACAAAGAGAAATGGCAGATCGTCCCGCCCCCAGCCGGCGCGCCACGAGCGGATGAGCGCTGGGAACAGTTCCGCGTATTCACCGGCGCGCGGCCAGTTCGACTCACCCTGATACCAGATCACGCCGCGCAACGCCCCGGGCTGTAGCGGCGCGATCATGCCGTTGAACAGGCCGGACAACGCATACGGCGTGCCTGGGCCCACCGGCGCGCGCGGCCTCGGCGCGGTGTTTTTGGTGTGGGTGGTTCTGGCCTTTTCCTCGGCCTCCAACCACGCCGCGCACTCCACGGGATACCGCGCCTGCCGCTCGGAAAATTCCGCCAAATTTTTCTGCCAGCGCGCGTCAATTGCGGGAAATGCCGTGGTGCCGCGCAGCGTGCTGTCGCTCAGCCACGACTCGATGGGCGTGCCGCCGAAGGAGCTGTTGATAATGCCCACCGGGACACCGAGTTTCCGGTGCAGGTCGCGGGCGAAAAAATAACCGACCGCGGTGAACACCCCGGCCGTCGCGGGGCTGGCGCTCTGCCAGCCACTGGTCTTGGCGGTGTCGGCCGGCTGGCCGGCGATGGCATGCTCAATGCGAATGTGTCGGATCAGCGGGAAGTTGGCCGCGGCGATTTCCTTCTCGGCGTTGTGCGCCTTCGCCAGCGGCCACTCCATGTTCGACTGGCCGGAAGCGAGCCACACCTCGCCGACCACGACATCGTGGAGCGTGAGCGTGCTGGTGCCGGAGGCCACGAGATCGGCGCCCTCCGCGGTGGCGGCCAGTGGCGTGAGTGTCACGCTCCAGCGTCCATCTGCACCAGCGGTAGCGGCGAGAGTCTGACCTCGGAAGGTCACCACAATTTTTTCGCCGGCAGTCGCGCGACCCCACACGGGCACGGGCTTTTCGCACTGCAGGACCGCGTGATCGGTGAAGAGCGGCGCCAAGGCGACCTCGGCCCATGCGGCGGAGACGGAGAACAGCAGAAGGGCGAGAGACGAAAAGGAGCGCATGAGAACCTCTGCATTCGATGTTGAAAACATTCCCGGCGCAAGCGAGTGCATCGTTGACTCACCTGTTATCGTAGGTGCGCAACGGTCTTCAAACCGACTCCATACTCATGGTCTCAGCGCGCAAGCTTACAGCTGGGCAATTTATGGCTCATACCAGTTGTTAATCTCATATAGACACCGCTGTCTGAGACGGACCCCTCGGGTTAGACAGTCGGGAGAGGAGAGTTAGTTATGCTGGATTGGCTGGATGCGAAGGAGTTCTCGCGCTGGGCCACTGGCGACCCGATGCGGCGGGTTGTGCACCCAACACCTGCAAACACACATGACATCCCGCTGCCGTGTCCTGTTTCAGTTTCTGGTGCAGTCAGATTCACCAAGGTTTGCGCAACAGTTGGCAATATGTGCGCAGTAGGTTACGCAAAAATTCAAGATACTCCGGCATCCCTAACAGGACTCCTTATATAAATCGAATCCGGACCGAACCGAAAGCTACCCTAATCACATCGCTATGAACATGCGCCAACGTTGGACCAAACAAACCCTCATCTTCGGAGGAGCCGCGGCCTGGGGCCTGCTGCTCATCTCCTGTGTGATGGCGAATCGCACCATTGTTGCGCCGGCCAAGATCGCCGGAGCAACATATGTCGGCACTAAGGAGTGCGCCCAGTGCCACTCCGATCAGACTGATCACTTCGCGTCTGCCACGCACGCCCGTCTCGCCTTGAGCGACCCCAAGGTCGGTGACATCGGCTGCGAGGCCTGTCACGGGCCCGGTAGCCAGCATGTTAAGGCCGGCGGCGGCAAAGGCACAATCATCAACCCCCGCAAGTCGCCCGAGACGTGTTTCCAATGCCATCTCGACAAGCGCGGCCAGTTCAGCCTGCCCAACACCCACCCGGTGCTGGCCGGCAAGATCGGCTGCGTGGACTGCCATGACGTCCACGAGGGCAGCGCGGTCAAGGGCTCGGGCGCGGCGCTCGAGAGCGAACTTGAGACCTGCACCAAGTGCCACACCGCCCAAAAGGGACCTTTCGTGTTCGAACATGCCGCGATGAAGGAAGGCTGCACGGCCTGCCACAACCCGCACGGCACAGTAAACCAGAAGATGCTCGTCGCCCGCGACGCCAACCTCTGCCTGCGCTGCCACTTGGAAGCGCCCGGGGCGACTCCTGCTGGTGTAATCAACGCCAACGCGATCAACTCTGGTGTCCAAAATCACAACGCGCGTCTCATGCAGGGCACCTGCTGGAGCGCCGCTTGCCACGAGGCGCCTCACGGTTCCAACGCCAACAATCACTTCCGTTACTGAACCCCGAACCTTTCCTGCCATGAAACTCTTTTTTTCTCCAGTTGTTCGCGGCACCAGCCTGTTGGTCGGTGCCTTGCTTGCCCTGGCCGCCGCTCCCACCCGTGGAGCGGACAAGGCCGTGGCCGACGACGCCTTCCCTAACTTCGAGAGCTACATCAAGATCAGCGGTCAGGCTCCTTCTGTGACCGGCGATGTCAGCTCGTTCCAGACTCGCACGCAGACGCAGCATAACGGCGGCGCTGGCATCGAGGATTATCATTACGCCAAAGAAGCGTCCAAGGACACCACCGTGCAGTTCGACGGCCATGCGCTGGTCGGGACCGAAGATTATCTCGCCCAGTTCCGCATCAACAAGAACGAGGTAGGCTCCGTTGATTTTGGCTACAAGCGCTTCCGCACCTTCTACGACGGCGTGGGCGGCTTCTTCCCGACCAGCAGCCAGTGGATGCCACTCACCCAACGTTTGCTCTTTCTCGACCGCGGCAATCTCTGGGTCAGTGCCACCCTCGCCCTGCCCAACGCCCCCGTCTTTAGCTTCCGTTACAGCAACGAGACACGCAACGGCCAGAAAGACTCAACCATATGGGGCGACAGCGACTTCACGGGGATGCCCAATAACAACCCGCCCATCTCGCAGGTGCGCAAATTCATGCCCAGCTACATCAACATCGGCGAGCGCACCGAGAAGCTGGAACTCTCCATGAAGCACACTCTTGGCAAGACCAGTTTCCAAGTCACGCTCCTTGGCGAAGATATCAAGAACCTCGACACCCTCTACACCACTAGATTCCCCAATGAGGTTAAGCCTTATCCAGCTCCAGCCTCGACGGTCCTACTGCCTGCGCTCAACATGAACAACCAAGTCATCGCGCAGACGGGTAATGGAACTGCCTCTCGCGCGACCTCATTCCTCGCGACGACGGAGACTCCGTTTAACGATAAGCTCAAGCTGAACACCGGCTTCAGCTACCAGTTGCTCCACTCCGATTATAGTGGTGATCGCTCCATAATCACCAGCACGGCCACGACGGCTACCGGCGTGATTGTCGGCTCCGGGTTGTCGGCGGCGACGGGCGTAGTGCCAGTTCAGACTTATCAATACCAAAGTATTGCTGGCGGTTCCCACATCAAGGAATTCAAGTTTAACGCTGCCCTGACCTATGCAGCCACGAAAGATATCTCCCTGAAACTAGCCGTGAAACGCGAACAGGAATATGTCCTTGGTGCAGGCACATACACCGTAGTGGCCGCCAGCGGCACACCCGCAACCACCACCGCGAGCACACCGCGCTTTGAGTGGTCGAACATCACGCAGAACGCGACGACCCCCGAGGCTGAAATTCGCTTCACCGGCATCAAAAACCTCGCGCTCTACGCCAACGCCAGCAAGCGCTGCTTGAGCGGCACGGAATACGACTCGTCGGCCTACAATCCCCTCACGGCAGCGGCTGGTACTCTCGTCGCAAGCAATGTCTCGGAAGACCATGGCAACTACACCGTCGGCGCCAACTGGCGGCAATCGATGCTCCTCACCCTGCGTGCCGAGCTGTTCAGCAAAAACCACCAGAACGAGTCCACCGGCTTTGGCACCCGTCTTGGCGATTACTACCTGCTCGACAACCGGTTCACCGGCGTGAAGTTGACCGCCATCGTCAAGGCCAACGAAGCGCTCTCCTTCACCACGCGCTACCTCAATCAGGCCGGCAAAATGAAGGTCACGGGCTTCCTGCCCACCTTCCCGGCCTACGATTCTTGCGACGCGAAGAACCAAAGCATCGGCGAGACCATCGACTGGACGCCTGCCACCTCGTTCTATGCGCAGGCAAACGTGAACCTCGTGTATAACAACATCAACACGGTCTATCCCAATGCCGGCATCGCCCCCGCCTCCGGAACCAGCCAAGCTTGGGACGTGAACATGGTTCTCCAGGATTCCAAGAACAACTACCTCACGACCACCCTGCTCCTCGGCGCGGTGATGACCAAGACCGACGACCTCCAGCTCCAGTGGAACTACTATCGGGCGGACGATGGCAACACCGCTCTGGCCGTCCGGACGATGCCCTACGGGGTGGTCGCTAAGGACGTGGCTGTGACCGTCGGCCTGAAGCACAAGTTCTCGGACAAGATGGTTGGCAACGCCAAGCTCGGTTACTTTGACAGCACGAACGGCACTACCGGCGGCCTGACCAACTTCCACGGTCCCATCGGCTACGTTTCGATCGAATACGGCCTCTGATTCTCCCCCGCTGCTGCCGGTGCTCAAACACCGGCAGCAGTCCCAGCTGAGTTTTTCTCGGCTACCCCATAAATGCCGGCCGCGGAGATGTTCACTCCGCGGCCGGTTCGTTTTTCCGCAAAGAGTCCGACTGCCGCCGATTTCGCGTTGTGCGCCTGGCCGGCCCGCGTAGGGTTGCACTATGAAAGCGCCCCGCCTGCTCGCGTCCGCGTTCGCCCTCGCCGCCGGGGTCGTCGCCGGCGCACCGCCTGCGCCTTTCGCCGCGCGCCACTTTCCCTATGACGCCGCTCCACCACTGCTCGCCGCGCCGGCGTTTTCCGATGTCCTGCGCGGGGCGAAAATCACGGCGTCGAGCCACGACGACGAGCAGCGGCCGGAGTTCGCGCACGATGGCATCACCGACGACACGGTGATGTTTTGGACCTCAAAGACGTTCCCCTCGTGGCTGAAGTTAGAACTTCCCGAACTGCGCACCATCGCGCAGGTCAACCTCCACCTGCGGGCGCCGGGCTCGCGCCGCTACCGGTTTGCCCTCGAAGGCTCCGCCGACGGTGAACACTGGCAAATGCTCCACGACCGGCTCGCTGGCTCCGAACCGATACCGGCGACCGGCCTCGTGGTTGTGCTGCCGACGCCGCTGCACCTGTGCGCGCTGCGGCTGACCGTCACCGGTGTGACCCCTACCGGCGATGGACCCTATGTCTGCGAAATCGCCGCCTTTGCCACCCCGACAACGCGCACGCTAGGAGGCGCGGTCGGCGACATCCACCGCCGCTACGACGCGACGAACTTGCCGCTCACTCAAGGCGCGACCGAGTGGTGCGCCACGGCTTGGCGCGGCGAGCGCGTGCATGGCCAGTTCGTGGTGTGGACCGATGCCGCCCGCACGGGCTTGCGCGCGGAGGTTTCGCCGCTGCGCGCCGTTGGCGTCGGCCCGGAACTGCAGGCGTCGGCGGTGCGGACGCGCTTCGTGCGCAACGTCCTCGCCGACGGCCAGCCCGCGGGCGACGTCCTAGATGACGCCGTGCGCGTGGACATGCCGGCCGGCTCGTATCGCGACGTGTGGCTGACGCTGGAGACGCCGCGCGACGCCGCCCCGGGCAGTTATGCCGGCACGCTCACGCTGCGCGCCGATGACGCGGAGCCGAAGGTGTTCCCGCTCGCGCTGGAGATTTTGCCCGCGACACTGCCTGCCCCGGCCGACTGGAAGTTTCACCTCGATATTTTCCAGCACCCGTGGTCTATCGCGCGCTGGCACGGCGTCGCGCCGTGGAGCGAGGAGCATTTCCGCCTCATGCGGCCCTACCTGCTCGAACTCGCGCACGCCGGCCAGAAAGTCATCACGACGACCATCACTGCCCTGCCCTGGGGCAAGCGCGACTACGACGATTATCTCTCGATGGTTGACCATGTGCGCCGGCCCGACGGTTCGTGGAAATTCGACTACACAGTGTTCGACCGCTACGTGGAGTTTGCGATGAGCTGCGGGATTTCGAAGCAGATCAACTGTTACTCGATGCTCACGTGGTCTGGCCGCATGGAATATACCGATGCCGCGACGGGCGTCATGCGCACCGCCATATGCGAGCCGGGCACGGTCGAATACGCGGATTACTGGGGGCCATTCCTCCGCGATTTCGAAAGTCACCTCGCCGTCAAAGGCTGGCTCGAGTGCACGCGTGTCGCCGTCGACGAGGCGTCAGCCCCGATGATGAAGGCGATGATGGAGTTGATGCGCACCAACGCCCCACGACTAAAGGCCGCACTCGCCGGCAATCAGGCGCCGTCCCACTACACTGGCCTCGATCTGGCGGACTTCACCATCATCCTCGACCACGCGAGCGACGACTTGCTGCGCGACATCGCCCGGCGGCGCGCCGAGGGCCGCGTGACGACGTTCTACGTCTGCCTCGATCCGAAGCGGCCCAACACCTTCGTCCTGAGTCCGCCAGCCGAGGCGGTGTGGCTCGGTTACTATACGGCGGTGAATGGCTACGACGGCATGGCGCGCTGGGCGTTCACGACCTGGCCGGAAAACCCGCTGCACGAGACGCTCTATTCCTGCCATCCATATCGGCGCGACTTGCCGCCGGGCGACGAGTTTCTCGTCTATCCCGGACCGCGCAGCTCGATCCACTGGGAAATGCTGCGCGACGGAATCGAGGAGTGGGAAAAACTCCTCTGGCTGCGCGAGCACAACCGCGGCGCTTTGCCCGCCGCCGTCGCCGCGCAGCTCGAAAATTTTCGCGATCCCAAGCATCTCGGCGACGACGCGAACGTGCTGCGCCAGGTGGAAACGATGCGTGCGGCGATCGAGGTGGCGGCGAGGAATTTACAATGAGTATCAAAATCGGCATGGTCGGCACCGGGCAGTTTGCCCAGAGCTTCATTCCCCTGTTCAAGGCGCATCCGCTGGTCCACGAGGTCGTGCTTTGCGACCTCGACGCCGCGAAACTGCGCGTCACGGCGGACCGCTTTGGTATCGCGTGCACCTGTCCCTCACTCGACGACATCCTCGGCACCGACGTCGACGCGGTAGCGATCATCACCCAGCACTGGATGCACGGCCCGCAGGCGATCCAGGCCCTCCGGGCCGGTAAGCACGTCTATTCCGCCGTGCCCTGTGGCGTGTCACTGGAGGAAATCACCGCGCTCGTCCGCACCGTCGAGCAGACGGGACGCATCTATATGATGGGCGAGACGAGTTACTATTATCCCCACGTCGTTTGGTGCCGGGAGCACTATCGGCGCGGCGGGTTTGGCGACATCACCTACGCGGAGGCGAGCTACCATCACGACTGGGACATCAAGAGCATCGACTCGCGCGGTATCATCAAGGCACGCACCGGCGACAAGTTCGAGGCACTCGCCGGCGAGCCACCGATGCACTACCCGACGCACACGACGAGCCAGGTAATAGGCGTCACTGGTGCGCACATGACGCGCGTGTCGGCCCTCGGTTGGCGAGACCGGCATCCCGACGGCATCTACGACCCGGCTGTGAACAAATATCGCAACGCCTTCAGCAACGAGACGGCACTCTTCGCCATGAGCGACGGTGCGGCGGCACGCATCAACGAATTCCGCCGCGTTGGCCATCCCGGCGGCGAGTTCATGACGGTGTGCGGCACCGAGGCCAGTTTCGAGTATACGCAGGCCGGCCGGGTTGTCATTGGCAAGGGCTTCGAGGACACGAAGCGGCTCGACGACATCCTCACGTTGCGGCCGGGCTTCTATGGTGGCACGGCGGCGGTGCAGGATGTGGCGCGGCTGCCGGCGGCGTTTGCCGGGCTGCCCAACAACCACTGGGGCGCGCACCAGTTCCTCGTGGACGACTTTGTGAAGGCGTGCGTCAGCGGCGACGATCCGCCGCCCAACCACGTCTGGGCCGCGGCGCGCTACATGATCCCCGGCCTAATCGCACACGAGTCGGCCGAGCGCGGAGGCGTGCAATTGGCGGTGCCCGATCTGGGCGGGCCGGCGTCCGGCGAGGATTAGGTTTCTTTACGGCGAATTGCTGGCGGCTGTTGGTTGCGACTGCCGGCTGCGGGGGCGTTGACCTGCGTCGGCGCTTGGAGTTGAGTCGCCGCAAACAAACTCCGCGACCTGCACCCCGCCGGTCGCACAACCCTCAAAGCGGCTATAGGCCGCGCCGTATCCCCATGGCAGAAGCTTCGCACTCCACCGCACCCAAACCCGACGATGGCCGCTCGGTTATCGACATGTCCAAGATGAACGAGGGCCAGCGCGCCGCCCTCCAGGTCACTGAGGCCGCCCGCGAATCGCACGACGACATCAGCTTCGTCGCGCACCTGTTCATGGGTCGCTTCCGCCCTGAAAAACTCCATCCGTTGACCGAGGTTGCCTCTCCCGAAAAGGAGCGCGCCGACAAGTTTCTCGCCGAGCTCGCGGCGTTCCTCACCACGCACGTCGATGCCGACGAGATCGACCGCACCGGCGAAATCCCCGACGTCGTAATGACCGGCCTCGCGCGGTTCGGTGCCTACGGCATCAAGGTGCCCCAGGCCTACGGCGGGCTCGGCTTCTCGCAGACGACCTACTGCCGCGCCTGCACGCTCATCGCGAGCCACTGCATGAACACGTTTGCGCACATTTCTGTGCATCAGTCAGTCGGCGTGGCGCAGCCGCTGGTGCTCTTCGGCACCGACGAACAGAAGAAACGATTCCTCCCGCGCGTCGCTGGCGGGGAGTTGTCAGCGTTCGCACTCACCGAGCCGGGCGTCGGTTCCGACCCCGCGCGCATGCAGACCAAGGCGGTCGCCGACGGCGACAATTTTCTCATAACCGGCGACAAGCTCTGGTGCTCCAACGGCACGCGCGCCGGCCTCTTCATCGTCGCTGCGCAGACGCCGCCAAAGATGGTGGACGGCAAACCGCGCACGCAGATCACCACCTTCGTCGTCGAAGCGAATTCGCCTGGCATCGAGACCGTGCACCGCTGCCAGTTCATGGGCCTGCACGCGCTCTACAACGGCGTCATGCGCTTCACCAACGTCCGCGTGCCCAAGGCCAACATCGTCGGCGGCGAGGGCCGCGGCCTAAAGGTCGCGCTCTCCACCCTCAACGCCGGCCGGCTCTCCATCCCCGCGTCATCGCTCGGCATGGCGAAAAAATCCCTCGCCATCGCGCGCGAGTGGGGCGGCGAACGCATCCAGTGGGGCGTGCCCATCGGCAAACACGCCGCCGTCGCGGACAAGATCCGCCGCATCGCCGCCCACGCGTTTGCGATGGAGGCGATGCTCATCGCCACCTCGCGCATCGTGGACCGCGACAAGAAGGCCGACATCCGCCTCGAAGCCTCGATGTGCAAGATGTGGGGCACCGAGAAGGCGTGGATGTGCCTCGACGACGTCATGCAGATCCGCGGCGGCCGCGGCTACGAAAACGTGCAGTCGTTGAAAGCCCGCGGCGAAAAGCCACACCCGGTCGAGCGCATGATGCGCGACAACCGAGTGGCGACAATCTTCGAGGGTTCCTCCGAAATCATGCGCCTCTTCATCATGCGCGAGGCGCTCGACCCACACCTGAAGATTGCTGGCATTGCACTCAACTCCGAGCGTCCGTGGGGTGAGCGCATCCGCAGTGCGTTCAAGGCGGCGGGTTTCTACCTCACCTGGTATCCCGCGCAGTGGCTCCCGCGCGGCGGCGCACCGGCCGGCATGCACCCGCACCTCGCCGCGCACCTCAACCGCGTTGCGGCGCTCAGCCGCCGGCTCGCCCGCACGCTCTTCCACCAGATGGTGAAATTCGGCCCGAAGCTGGAGAAACGCCAGGTGCTGCTCGGCCGCCTGGCCGACATCGGCGCCGACCTCTTCGCCATCTCGGCCAGCTGCGTCTATGCGCAGAAGCTGATCAAGGAGGGCGAGGCCGAGGCGAAGGTGCTGACGCTCGTGGACGACTTCGCCGCGCAGGCACAGACGCGCATCGACCAGAATTTCTACGGCGTCGGTCACAACGCTGACCAGCACGGCTACGATCTCACACAGGAAATCGTCGCCGGCCAGCATACCTGGCTCGAGCGCGGAATCGCCTGATCACCGCCGCAGCCCGACAAGCGCATCTGGCGGCTTGCGGAACCAATCCTGCGCCGCATGGTTCCAACGACCATGCGCCGTTTCGTTTGCCTTCTCCTCGTCGGATGCCTCGCCCTGCCGCTGCGTGCGGCGGTGCCCGATTTGCTCGATGCCGCCTTGAAAAAGGTCGCCGCTGACTACGACCGTTGGGCCTACACGCAGACGCTGGTCGAGAAGGACGACAAAGGCAAAGTCGTGAGCGAGGCGGTCATCCGTTTCGACCCGTCGCGGCCCTACGCCGAGCAGTTCACGTCGCTCTCGGTCAACGGTAAGCCGCCATCCGACCACCAGATTCGAAAATACCGCAAGCAGGGCGAAAAAAAGGGTGAGCGTCTCGAGAAGGCTGAGCGTGAGGGCGTCGAGCCCACGCGCAAGTCGCTGGGTGAATTGATGGACATCGACCGCGCCGCCGTCGTTGAAGAGTCGGCACAGGCTGTGACCTACGAAGTGCCGTTGAAGAAGGACAGCAACCACCGACTGCCGCCGGAGAAGTTTCGTGTGACGGCGCGGGTAAACAAGCAGCAGCAGGCGTTTGAAAACATTCTCGTGCTATTGCGGTCGCCGATGCGGGCGGAGCTGATTCTGAAGATCAAGTCGGGCGTGGGCGAGCTGGACTTTGAGACGGTCAATCCGAAGTTTGCCCCGACAATGACGGCGGTGCACGGCGGAGGGACGGGCTCGATCCTGTTCGTGCCGGTGGGCCGGAGCTACGACATGAAGCGGACGGACTTCAAACGCGTGAAACCCTACGCCGAGCGCTTCGGCGTGCAGTTCGGCCCACTGAAGGCGATCGATTTTTGAAGCTTATTCTTCTTCCGGCGGCGTGAAGCCGCGGCGGAGGACGTTCTCGGCGATGAGGCGCGGGAAGAGGAAGTTTTCCAGATACTCGCGTCCGCCGGCCTTGGTGCCGCCGCCGCTCATCTTGAAGCCGCCAAACGGATGGCGCTGCACGATGGCGCCGGTGCAGCCGCGGTTGAGATAGAGGTTGCCGACGAGGAACTCCGCTTGCGCGCGCTCCAGCGCCCGCGGGCTGCGCGAGAAGAAGCCGCCGGTGAGCGCGTATTCGTTGGCGTTGGCCATCGCGAACGCCTCGTCGAGGTCCTTCGCCTTGAGGATGGCGAGCACGGGGCCGAAGATTTCCTCGCGGACAATCTTGTGGTCCACCTTGCAGCCGGTGAACACGGTCGGCGGCACGTAGTAGCCGCCGCTCGCGAGCAGCTCGGGCGAGAGCTGGGCCTGCCAGGCGAGTTTGCACTCCTGTTTGCCGGCCTCGATGTAGCCGAGAATGGAATTCTGCGCGGCGGCGTCGATGACGGGGTTGACGATGGTGCCGGGCAGCGACGGGTCGCCGACGGGGATCGCCGGGCACGCGGAGAGGAAGCGCTCGACGAATTTGTCGTAAACGTCCTCAAGCACGATGAGGCGCGAAAGCGCGGAGCACTTTTGTCCGGCGAAACCAAATGCGCTGTAGAGCGCGGCGGGGATCGCCTCGTCGAGGTCGGCGTCGTTGTCCACGATCATGGCGTTTTTGCCGCCCATTTCGCAGACAACCTTCTTGAGGTTAAGCTGGCCGGCGCGGGTCTTGCCGGCTTCCTCCCAGATGTTGAGGCCGACCTCGCGCGAGCCGGTGAAGGCGATGAAGTCGATCTTCGGGTGCGCGACGAGGTGCGCGCCGGCGTCGGCGCCGGAGCAGGGGAGGTAGTGCAGCGCGCCCGCGGGCACGCCGGCCTCGGCGAGGATGTTCATCAGGAACGCGCCGATGATCGAGGTCTGGCGGGCGGGCTTGATGATGACGCAGTTGCCGGCGACGAGCGGGGCGACCGTGAGGCCGGTAAGAATCGCGAGCGGGAAATTCCATGGTGCGACGGCGACGCCTACACCGCGGGGCGTCCACGTCTGCACGCAGCGCTCGCCGGGGACGTGCTGGGTGACGACGGGCTTCGCCATGTGGCGCATCTCGACGGCGTAGAAACGGAGGAAGTCGATCGCCTCGGAGGTGTCGCCGTCGGCCTCGACCCAGGGCTTCGCGCCCTCGAGAATGAGAAGCGAGTTGATTTCCAGGCGGCGCGACTCCATGAGGTCGGCGGCGCGTTCGAGCATCTTGGCGCGGTCATCGACGGGCGTGGCGCGCCACTTCGGGAAGAACGCGACGGAGGCTCCGACGGCGTCCTCGGCGTCCTGCACGGTGCCTTTGGCCCAGTAGCCGACGATTTGCGCGGGACGCGCGGGATTGACGGAGGGGAGGAACGGCCGGTCGGTGACTTTTTTACCGTTGATGATGCACGGCCACTTCTTGCCGAGCTGGGTGGACTCGAAGGTTTTAAGCGCGGCGCGCTGTTTTTCCCGGTTGGCGGCGATGGTGTAGTCGGTGTTGGCGGCGTTGACGAAGGCGCCTGTGGTGCGCGGTTTGCGGGCGAGCGGCTCGGGCGCGCTGGCGATGGTATTAACGGGATTGCTGAGCAACTGCTCCTTCGACGCCTCGCCCATGTTTTTGATGCGGAGGAAGCCCTCGTTGGAGGTGTTCTCGAGGAGGCGGCGCACGAGGTAGGCCATGCCGGGGAGCAGTTCGCCGATGGCGCCGTATTCGCGGACGCGGTGGCCTATCTGGAGCAGCGAGGCCTTCAGCTCGTCGGCCATGCCGTAGAGCGCCTGAAACTCGAAGTGCTTCGGGTGGACGCCGAGGCGCTCGGCCTGCACGATGGCGTGGGCGCAGGAGCGGACATTGTGCGAGGCGAAGTTGGGGGTGATGAGGTCGGCGTTCTCGAGAAGAAAGACGGTGAGTTTCTCGTAGTTGGCGTCGGACTCAGGCTTCTTCTGCCAGACCGGGATGGGCCATTCGCGCTGCTGGGCGATGACGGTTTCGTAGTCCCAGTAGGCGCCCTTCACGAGGCGGATGTTCAGCGGGCGGTGGTTTTTCCGCGCCCAGGCAACGAGGTCGCGGAGGTCGGCCTCGCAATCGCGGAGATAGGCCTGGACGGCGATGCCGATGGCGGGTTTTTGGGCGAACTCGGGTTCCTCGAAGATGGACTTGAAGAGCGCGAGCGTGAGGTCCTTCAGCTTGTAGCTCTCCATGTCGAAGTTGATCAGCGCGCCGGCCGCTATGGCGCGGCGGAGGATCGGGCGGAGGCGGTGCTTGAGGGCTTGGATCGAGTTCTCCGGGTCGGCCGGGTGGACGTCGGGCGTGAGGGCGGAGATTTTGACGGAGAGATTGAGGCGCGGGAGCGGGCCGGAGGGACCGACATCGCTGAAGCACGGCTCGGGTTCCCGGGCGTAGAACTTCGAGACGGAGTCGAGGATCTCGAGGTTGCGCTGGAGGAACACCTCGGCCTCCTCGTCGCTGACGACGGTTTCACCGAGAAGGTCGATGGTGGTGGCGAGACCGAGCTTGATGTTTTTCTTGATCTGCCGGAGCAAGTCCTCGCCCGTCTTGCCGGCGACGAACTGGCCGGCCATGTCCACGATCTGGGCCTTCACCGGGCCAGCGACGAGCGCGGGGGCGAACGACGAGGCGGCGAGGCCGGCCTTGAGCGCGGGGTTGAGTTCGACGGCCTTGTCTCCGAGGTATTCCTGCAGGTGGCGGACGATCTCGGCCGAGGAGTTGAGCGACGGGAGGACGTCCACGAAGCGGAAGAGCTGGGTCTTGAACACCGGATCTTTCATCGACCAGTCCATGAGGCGGGCGTAGGCGCCTTTCTTGGAGAACAAGGCCGGGGGCGGCTGCTGGTCCATGAGGGCGAAGAGCTGTTCGCCCTTGGCGCGGACGGCGGCTTCGATTTTGGGGTCGGGCGCGAGAAACGGGGAGGGAGTCATGGCGTTTTTTCGGAGTTTTGCCATGCGGCGGCCCTTGGCAAGGGTCGGACGGCGGTTCTGGAGGGTTGAATACTCTCTTATCGTGGGTGTAACGGGGCAGATATTTACATCCTGGCGGTCACTTTGCTCCTAATGGGCTATACGTTGACGGAAACCAACACTCTGCGCTCGCCCCCGCTAATGAACACCCCCAGTTGTTTTTCTGCGACTTATCGGCACGGGCCGTGTTCTGGACATGAACGATGAAACTCCAGTGCAAACACCAACCACGGGACTAATCCCCCCGGCCGACTTCACGACGTTCATGCGCAACTACCAAGACATGGTCTTCTCCACCGCCGTCCGCCTCACCGGCAACGAGGCGCAGGCGGAGGACATTTCACAGGAGGTTTTCCTAAAAGCGTATGAGCATTTCGACAACCTTCAGTCCAGCCCTTCGGCCGGAGGCTGGCTGAAAACCGTCGCGACCAACCTCTCTCTCAACCACCTCTCGCGCTACCGCAACCGCTGGCGGTTTTTCTCCGAGTTCCGCCGCGAGGACGACTCGGCGGGCGAGGCCGACACGCCCGAGGTGGAGTTCGCCGCACCCGACACGTTTTTCAGCGGCGTCGATGCCGACGAACGCCGCGCGTGGGTCGAGCAGGCCCTCGAAAAACTCCCCGAACACCAGCGCGTGCCATTGGTGCTCTACCATTTTGAAGACATGTCATACGAGGACATCGCGAAACGCCTCCGCGTCTCACTTGCCAAGGTGAAAACCGACATTCTGCGCGCCCGCACGGCGCTTGCCCCGATCCTGACGCGCAACGGCGCCAGCCACGAAACCTTTACCGCCTGACCGCCTGAACCGCCATGAAACGCTCTCCCGAAGAACTCGAAAAATTCATCCACCAAACCCTCCGTGCCCTGCCGGATCGCACGGCTCCGCACACGCTCGAAACCCGAGTGCTGGCGGCGATCAACCAACGCGCCGCGTTGCCGTGGTGGCGGCAGTCGTTTGCGAGCTGGCCTATCGCGGTGCGCTGCGGATTCCTGCTCGTGTCGGGCGGTCTTGTGAAGGTTGCACTCATGGTGGCGGTTTGGGTGATGGCCGGCTTCGACAGCGCGCAGTTCACCAGCGCGTTCGCCACGCCCTATGCCTGGTTTCAGCAGACGCAGGCGGTGGCGGGCGGCATCGGCAATTTCTTCGCTGTGCTGTTCCGCAGTATCCCCTCGCTGTGGCTCTACGGCGGCTTGGCCTTCGTGGCTTCGCTCTACGTTTCGCTCTTTGGCCTCGGCGCCGCCGCTTACCGCACTCTTTACAACAACCGCTAACCTCTTTTCCCCATGAAAACACCGATTCGCACCCTCTTCCTCAGCGCCGCCCTGGCGTGTTTTTTCACGCTGTCAATTGTGGCCTTCGCGCAGGAAAAACCCGCCACCACTCCCGCTCCGCAACCGGCCCTTACTTCCGTCGAGACACCCAAGGCCCCCGCTGCGTCGACCGAACCGGCCAAGCCCGAATTGCGCCACCTCGACGCCGCGCCAACCACTCCAGCGGTCATAGCCGACGAGGCGCCCGCCGAAGAGAAAGTGTCCTCTGGCACTGCGGCTGATCCCGCCGTCGATCAGACTAGGCCCGAGACGCCTGTCAAAAGCACGAAGCATCTGCACTCGGTCCGTGTTAAAAAGGGTGGCGGCAATAACAACGAGCGGGTTTCTATCGGCCATGATATGCATCTGCCAAAGGGCGAGAAGGCCGACGCCGTCGTCTCGGTCTTCGGTTCTTCCAACTCCGAGGGAGAAGTGGCCGACGCGGTGGTGTCCGTTCTCGGCAATTCTCGCGCCACCGGTCCTGTTGGCGACTCCGTTGTGTCAGTTCTCGGCAACACCTATGTGAACAGCAAGATCGGCGGCGAAGCCGTGGCCGTGATGGGTGATGTCGAACTTGGGCCCGACGCTGATATTGGTGGTGATGCCGTTTCCGTGGGTGGGACCGTGATCCGCGACCCGAAGGCGGTGGTTCATGGCAACGTGCAAAACGTCACTTTTTTCGGCGGTCATTGGGGCAATCTGGAATGGTTGCGCGCCTGGTTCTACAACTGCGCGCTCTACGCCCGGCCGCTGGCGATCGCGCCACATCTCGCCTGGGCGTGGTGGATTGCACTCTCATTTCTCGCACTCTATGTGATGCTAGCGCTCATTTTTCCCAGTGGCGTCGACAAGTGCATCGCCACACTGGAGGAGCGACCCGGCCGCTCGGTATTGGTGGCTTTGCTTACGCAACTGCTGGCACCAGTGCTGGTGGTGCTGCTCTGCATCACAGTGATCGGCATCGCGCTGGTGCCGTTCGTGGCCGCCGGACTGTTTTTTGCCAAGATTTTCGGCAAAGTGGTGCTGCTTGCCTGGCTGGGCCGGCGCGTGCTGAGGCTCTTCGGCGCTGGCGCGTTTGGTCATGCGGCGTTGGCCACGCTGCTTGGCGGTGTGATTGTGCTCGGGCTTTATCTGGTGCCGGTGCTGGGCCTCATCGTTTATATGCTCCTGGGCATGCTCGGAGTAGGCGTGGTGGTTTACACGGTTGGCAGCAGCGCAAAGCGCGCGCCAACTCCGCCTGTCATCCCACCGGTTGCTCCCGCTGGAGCGGTGGCTGTTGATCCCGTAGTGGCTGGTGCTGTGGCGGCGGGCGGCGTGAGCGCAGCGGCGATGAGCATCCCGCCGGCCCTCGTGTCGGCCGTCACGCTGCCTCGGGCGGGTTTTTGGATCCGCCTCGCGGCATCGCTGCTCGATTTCCTCCTCGTGGCCCTCGCAGTCAAGATGCTGCCCTCGATCCTGCGGCCCAACCTGATGCTGGTGTTCGCGGCGTATTGCGTGGTGTTCTGGGCACTCAAGGGCACGACCATCGGCGGTATCGTCTGCAACCTCAAAGTAGTGCGGCTCGACGACCGCCCGATCGACTGGGTGACGGCCATCGTCCGCGCGCTCGGCGCATTCCTGTCGTTCGTCGTGGCTTGCCTGGGCTTCATCTGGGTGGGGTTCGATGACCAGAAGCAGTCCTGGCACGACAAAATCGCCGGTACCACCATCGTGATTGTGCCCAAGGGCACGTCGCTGATCTGAGCACTCCCGGCCGGTCGGGCGATTTTCAGGCTGGCCCCCGGCGGCCGTTCCCGAAAAGCTGCCGGTCTATGGCCAATCCTGTCGTTGGAATCATCATGGGCAGCACGTCCGATTGGGACGTGATGCAGCACTGCACGCAGACGCTCGACCAGCTTGGGATAGCTTACGAGAAACGTGTTATCAGCGCTCACCGCACGCCGCATCTGGCCTTCGAGTGGTGCGGCAGCGCGGAGGGGCGAGGGCTCAAGGTCATCATCGCTGCCGCCGGCGGAGCCGCCCATCTCGCCGGCGTGGCCGCGGCGCTCACGCCGCTGCCAGTGCTCGGCGTGCCGATGGAGTCGGCGTCACTCAAGGGCCTCGATTCGCTGCTTTCGATGGTGCAGATGCCCGGCGGCGTGCCGGTGGCGACCTTTGCGATCGGCAAACCCGGCGCGGTCAATGCCGCCCTGTTCGCCGCCGCCATCCTCGCCCACGGCGACGTAGCGACGAAGCAGGCTCTGGACGCCTACCGCGCGGCGCAAACCAAGAAGGTCACAGAAGCCAAGCTGCCATAGAACCGGTTTGGGCTGAATCTGCGTTGCCGGCGTTCTGGTGCGGTGGCGATCGGCTTGGTTTGGTATTCCCTTACGACGGCTGAAACCCCCTTCCCGCAGGCACTCGCGGGCTGGCTTCACGACGTGCCTTACGGAACTTCAGGTGTCGGTCTGCGCACAGTTGGCGCCCATCGCTGCGGGAGCGCAGTGCTTCAGATGTTATGAGTACAACAATCTGCGCGCAGGAGATGATGCATGGTTAATCAAAATGCGTAATCCCTGATAATAAGTGCGTAACAACTGATAATAAAAGCCATTCAACTCAGTTATTGCATTCTCAGATTTTTCATCCAACGTCGCCGAAAGTTGAACTTGGCCCTGAACAAGCCTGGTTGCTTTGTCCACAACACAAATACCAAAACTATGAACAACCTCCGCTCGCGGAAGTATGCGGCGTTGTCGCTGTTGATTATCAGCGCGACATTCAGCCTATTCGCGGTCTCGGCCTCTGCCCAGACCGCTTCGACCACTACGACGAAATCCGACCAACCCCAGGTGCTTGAAAAATACGAAGTCACCGGCTCCTACATTGCTGCGGCTGCCGATGAGGCCAAAGCTCTGCCGGTTCAGGTTATCACTTCGCAGCAAATCGAGCTGAGCGGTGTTAACACCAATGTCTTGGATGTCTTGCGTAAGACGGTCCCCCAAATTCAAGGCGGCAACAATATCGGTGTCGAAAATGCGAACATCTCCGGTGGATCGACCAACGGCGGTTCCCAAGTGGCATTGCGCAACACCGATACGCTGGTCTTGTTGAACGGCAAACGCATGGCTTCTGCGCCTGTCGCTGCCAACGGCGGTTATCAATTTGTCGACCTCAATAACATTCCCATTGGTGCTGTTGATCGCATTGAAGTGCTGACCGATGGTGGGTCCGCCCTCTACGGTTCTGATGCCGTCTCGGGTGTTATCAATATCATCCTCAAGAAGGACTATCGTGGTGTGGAAATGAACTTCCACTATACCGCTGCTCCCAATGACACCGGTGGTTACTGGCGCCAGCGCTCGGTTTCCGTAACCGCTGGTGCCGGCACCGACAAGACCAATGTTCTCTTCTCGGCGGAGTGGACCAAGGCGGCCCCTCTCTGGGAGCGTGATGTGGCTTATGACAATGCCTATTTCGGCACGGCCTCCATTCCGGGCGTCATCAACGATTCATCGGGTCAGTTTTACGTTATGAAGGCTGGCCTGAGTGCTCCTCCGGCTGGTCCCAACACTCTGGCTGGCTTGGTGGCGGCTGGCGTCTATTCGCCGATTTCGTCGTCGGCCGTAACCCAGCTCTTCAATCTGTCCGGTCGCCCGACCATTATGAATGCGGTCGACAAGCGGATTGCGACGGCCAACGTCAACCACATCTTCAGTGATCAGATCACGTTTAGCGGTGACTTCCTTTACGCCAATACGAATACGAATTACCAGCTGAACCCCCAGCCAGTGACCGCCTCGACGACCACGCTCAACGCCCACGGCGTCACGACGATTACGGACTCGGGCATCACGATTCGCAATCGCTTCCTTTATGGCCCGAATCGAATTTATGACAATTCGACGGATTTCTACCGGGTGACCGTTGGCATGGCGGGCAAGTTTAACGAATATTTCAACTTGGATGCCTATGCCAATTACAACCAGTCCTATCAGACCGCGTTGGGCAAGAACCTGATTCTCAACAGCGCGCTCCTCAACGGCATCTACTCCGGCCAAGTCAACATGTTCGCCCTAGCCCAAGATCCTACGCTCATGGCCAAGGCCAACATTTTTGGCACCTCGGTAGCTCTCTACAAGAGCGAACTCTACACCTACAATGCGATGGCCCACGGCAAGATCGTCGATCTGCCGGCCGGTCCAATCCAATACGCGGCCGGCATTGAGTTCCGCAAAGAGACCCTGCACGCGACCGCGGATTACAACAGCATCATTCCCGCTGGTGGCACCACCGGCCTGTGGAATAGCGGCACCTCGCTGGCGCCGTTTGATGGCAGCCGCAAGGCGAATTCCTATTTCGCCGAACTGAAGGTTCCGATCGTCAGCCCGAACCAGGGTATTCCCGGTCTCTACACCGTCACGCTTGACGGTGCCTCGCGTCACGAGGCCTACAGTGATCACAACGCGACCACAACGCCGAAGCTCTCGTTGCGTTGGCTGCCGTTTAACGATGAATTAGCCCTGCGTGCCACCACCGCGAAGTCCTTCACCGAGCCCCAGCTCTATTCGCTCTACGGTCCGAGCAGCTCTGGTTTCACGACCAGTTTGGGTGGTCTGGCGGCCTATAACAGCTCGGGCGCCGCGCTGGGCACCAACTTCCCGAACCTCCAAGGTTATCAGTTGGGCGGCTCCAATCCTATGCTAAAGCCCGCCCACGCTAAATCCTACACCATGGGCTTTGTATATTCCCCGAAATATGCCAAGGGTCTAGAAGTCACCGTGGACTATTACAAAATCGACCAGACAGACCTGATCGGCAGCGCGGCCGGCACCACGACCATAATCCAGTCGGCTGAAAAATTGGGTGCGGCCTCGCCGTTTGCTCAATATGTCGCGCTGAACGGCTTCCCCGGGCAGGGTGGAACGCCGGTTACGGCTCCCGGTCAGCTCCACGGAAACCCGGCCAACATCTATGTTCTCCAAGGTTTGGTAAATATCGGTAGTGAGAATCAGAAAGGCTACGATATTGATGTTAAGTATACCCTGCCTTGGAAGCAGTATGGAAGGATCACGATCGATAGCAAATGGGCGCTCCTGAAATCCTTCTACCTCATTTCGGGTCCGACCGATCCGGGCACCGAGTATGCCGGCAATGACCTCTACGGCGTTCTGCCCAAGTCCCGTTCCTTTACGACTGTGGACTGGGATTACGAAGGCTATGGCGCATCCTTGGGCTATACGCACATCAACTCGGTTGACGATGGTTACGGCACCCAGATTGGGGCTTACAATACCATGGACGCTTCGTTCCGTGTTGAGCTCGGCAAGCTCAATGCCTCTCTCAAGGGAATCAGTCTAAATATTGGCATCAACAACTTTACCAATACGAAGCCGATACTTGACCGGAACAACTATGCCAGCCCGCCGTTTGACGCCAGTGCCTACAGCTTCTTCGGCCGGGCCTACTATCTCGATTTCAAGATCAAGTTCTGATCTAGGTCGAAATATTTCCAACTCGCGCGCCCCTCAATCCGAGGGGCGCTTTTTTTTGGCGGTGTGGCGAGTGCAGGCCAAAAATGACGTTGCCCCGCGGGGCTTTGTCAGGCTACACTGGGCTCTTATCATGAAGTTGACCTATGTTGCCTGCTTATTCGGGATGATCTTCGCAGCGGTAGGGCGGTCGGAGGACTCCAATTTTACCCGGGCAATTTCTCCTGAGGATTTCAAGGCCGCAGGGCTTGATCACCTGACGCCAGAGCAAATCCGGCGGCTGGACGAGCTGGTGCTAAACTTTAAATCCGGACAGATAGCAGCGGCTCGGCATTCGGCCCAAGAGGCGATCAAGGCGAAGCAGGTGGCGGAAGCCCAAGCCAAGGCCGCGCAGTCCGAAGCGAAATCGGCTCACGCTGAGGTGATAGAATCCAAGAAGAGCACGCAGGGTTTTTTCGCCAAAGCCAAAGTCATGTTGGCGCCGGGGACAAAGATCGAATATGCCGAAATAACTTCAACGATCGTGGGAAGTTTCGAAGGCTGGGAAGGGCGCGCCATTTTCACCTTGGCGAACGGCCAACGGTGGCAGGTTGCCAATGGCGACGAGCATTACTTCACGCCGCCTAAGGAAAATGTCGTGGTAGAGATCCGGCAGGCGGCGCTCGGAGGGTTCATGATGTATTTTCCGGGTTTGGATGCGCGCGTCCGAGTTAAGCTGCTAAGCGACAAGTGAGCGATTTGGCTACAAAGACGTTTCCCTGGCCTTCAGTCGGCGGCGTTCAGTCCTGCGGGGGGACGTATTTCTTAAGAAATGCTTCCAGTCGCTGATAATAAGCGATGCGGTTGGCTTCGTTGTGAAAACCGTGTCCTTCATTGTCTTGAATGATGATCTCGTATGTCTTGCCGTAGCGTTTGAGTTTGGATTCGAGAACCTTCCACTGCTCAATGTCCACGCGGGGGTCGTTGTAGCCGTAGGCGTTCAGCAGGGGAACCTGCAGACGTTCGATGAAATTCGCGGGAGAATGTGAAGTGAGATACGCGCGATCATCGCCTAAGGACTCGCGGTAAAATAAAGCCATTCGCTCACTGCCGCTGGTTTTGCCAGATCCCACCAGCAAGCTTAGGTCGGACGGACCAACATAGTTGATGCCGCAACAATAGAGTTCAGGCGTAAATACCAGACCGGCCAACGTGGCGTAGCCGCCATAGCTGCCACCGTAAATAACCACCCGCCTGGGGTCGGCGATTCCTTGCGTAATGGCCCAGTGCACGGCGTCGGTCAGGTCATTCTGCATCTTCCCGCCCCATTCGTGGAATCCGGCGTGCAGAAAATTGACTCCGTATCCGCCTGAGCCGCGGTAGTTGACCTGAAGCACGGCATAGCCCCGGCTCGCGAGGAATTGCACTTCGGGATTGAAGCCCCACTCGTCCCTTATGCCGTAGGGGCCACCGTGCGGATTGATGATCAGCGGAACGCGCCGCCCGGCAGCGCCCGCGGGTTTGGTCAGGTAACCGTGAACCGTCAGTCCATCGCGCGCTTGGAAGCTGATGGGTTCCATCGGTTGCGTCGTGGAGGGATTGATGTGGCGGTTTGTCCGAAAGATCAGGCTCATTTTGCCGCGGCGGAGATCCAGCAGATAGTAGGCGCCTTGATCGCGATCACTGTGCGCCAGAACCAGCATCAGCTTTTCGTCCTGGGAGGTGCTGACCACGTCGTTCACGGTACCGGGCAGGGATTTGTCGATTAGTTCCTGGGTGCGGGCTCGGGTCGAATCGAAGAAATGATAATGCCGCTTGTCGGTCATGTAGCTGACTCCGTAAAGCTTGGACCGGTCCCAAGAGGTCAAGACGTTCTGGATCTCGCCGTCGGGCGCGGTGAACAGAGGCTGGCTAAGTTCACGCCGGCGGATGTTGTAGGTGTGGAGCGTGGGAGTGTCGGTCTTATCCGAGCAAAGCAAATATAGCGTCTCGTTGTCGGCTGCGAACTGGAGGAACTGCCAGCCTCCGCTTTGAGCGGGAAAACGTGCTACCTGCACGTAGGGCTTTTCCGGTTCCGGCCGCACTTCATAGATCATGTCTTTCCCGTCGAGGTAGGAACGGGCGCGCAAGATGCCGGCGTTGTCGGCATAGTCATCCGTCTCTGAAAATGAGCTGGTGGTCGGAAGTGGAGAGTAGCTGCCGATTTGGCGGCGCTGACCGGTGCGCACATTCACCTTAAAGAAACTCAGCCAGTTGCCGCCGGCTTCGAGACGTCCAAACGCTAGGAAGTTCTGCGGATCGAAGCGCAATGCATCGATGATCTCCATAAAATTGGCGTCGGTGGCGGAACGCTCCTGATAAGCGGCGGCGAGCGAAACCACCCGGCGCTTTTCGCCCGGGGCTGGAGGCTTCACCGCGATCGAACGCCACGCATAGTTTTCCGCTCCTCCCACATCTGCACCGTAAACGATATAGTCGCTACCCTTCCAAAAGTATGCCTTGAGATTTTCATCCATGGCCGCAGTAAGCGGCTCGACCTTGCCAGTGCCCAGATCCATGAGGGCTACTCCGACTTTGCCCCAGCCCAAGGTGGTCAGAAATGCCAGATAGTGACCGTCAGGCGAAAGCTGCATCGATTTGCAATCTGGCTCGGAAAACAAATCCTCCACGGTTACTGGAGCGACCGGTTTTCCTGCCGACCGGAGCGAAGTTATGAGTAATGCTGCAAAAATGCAGCAGGCGAGGGGCATTTTCATGTGAGCGTTTTGGGCTACAGTAAAAGATACTTCCAAGGGGTTGTCAGCGCTGATTGTATTGCGCTCTGGTCAGGCTGAGCTGGTTCTCTTCTGTGTATCAAATATGTGACGGAATCGACAAGGAAAACCGATTCTTCACTTTGCGGGCGAATCCCGAAGTGGAATTGCTACCGTCGAAGCTGGTGGGCTGGAAACTTCGGGTTTACCCGGAAGGTTTATGGATTCGCGTGAAGCGAATCCAGTAGGACACGTGCGTGTGGACGGAAGACCAGTGTATAAGACAGATTGATTTGGTGGTGAAAGGATTTCACTGGATTAGGATTGCTACATAAGCGCATTGCCAAGTCCGGATGGCATCGGCTCTTTCGATCGCCCCTAACACAGGATTCCGGCCACCAACCGGGAGGCCTGACTACACACGCCGGAAGAAGCGCCACCGCATTTTCCGGTTATCCAACCAACCCTACGAGAGATCATATGAACAAATCGCTGTTCTCAGCCGCGTTTGCGGCTTTGCGTTACATGCTGATCGCCATGTTTGGCGTCGGCTTCGTCGTCGCCCAACCAACGGTGACGACCACTGACAAACCTGACCCAAAGAAGGGTGACGAAGTGCAGAAATTGGAGAAATTCGAAGTCACCCGGTCGTGTTGCCTCACGTAAAAATGTTACCGGTTGCCTCACGAGCGGTGTTACCGGGGAGAGGGGTTTTTAAGGGGAGAGGGCGAAGCCATCGCCCCTTAAGGTTTGATCCATCTCAAATATATTGGGAGGGGTGCAGGGGAGG
>CAIRCN010000055.1 GCA_903877135.1 uncultured Opitutia bacterium | reverse complement strand
GTTGTGCGTTCTGCTATGTCCCGGATCTCATGCGGAAGAATCCGCATAAGATTCAGGGCGACGCGGAACACGTCGATATCGTCGTTCGGCGGCGCGGAGCCGTTGAACTGATCCGGAAACAGCTGACCTATAAGGATGGCCGTCCCAAGTTCCTGAAGCCCGATGATCGGCGGGTGATTTTCTCGAGCCCATTGGTCGATGTGGCGGCAAACATGGACTTGGTCCGGGAGACGATCGAGGCCTGTCAGGCGATCTTGGAGCTGACGAATTGGCAAATCCGGCTTCTGTCGAAATCCAACCTGCTTCCCAAGGTGGCGGAGGCTTTGACCGACGGCAAAGATCGCGTGATCTACGGGGTGTCGACGGGAACCCTGGACGATGCGCTGGCGCTCGCGTTTGAAGAGGGGACGCCGAAAGTCTCAAAGCGCATTCAGTCGTTGCATTGGCTTCAGGATAAAGGGTTTAGGACGTTCGGAATGATCTGTCCGTCGCTGCCGCTAACCACGGCGGCGGATTATCCGGCATTTGCCAGAAACTGCGCTGAGGCCCTGCGGGCTGAAAAATGCGAGCATGTCTGGGCAGAGGTCATCAATGTCCGGGGCGAATCGATGCTCCGGACTTGCGCGGCTCTGCGGAAGGCCGGGTTCAACGACGAGGCGGACCGTCTTGAGCGGGTGAGCGGCGACAAGGAGGCGTGGGAGGACTACGCGCGGCGGACCTTTGAGGCTCACGCGGAAGTTTATCAGGGCGAACCCGGAAAGCTCCGGTTTCTCCAATACGTCAACAAGGCCAGCCGCCCCTACTGGGAGGCGCGGGTCGGAGACGGGGCAATCCTTCTTTAGCGAAGCAAACCAGACCAAAATTCATCAATCCCATGCCAACTCCCATCGCCTACAGTGTCCGCCCCTACGGGCCCAACCAAAACTCCGTCATTGTGTCGAATGCTCGCAACAACGTCATGATGGCGAACTTCAGTGTTCCCAGCGGCTGCCAGAATATCGTCCTGAGCGGAGACGTTCTCACCGTGGTCGCCAAGGACGGCCGGGTCCACGTGTGGGAACTCCTCCATAACACGAAAATTCGCACGAGCTAACCGGGCACTCAGCCTGCAGGCTACCGCGGGAAAGTCCGCTTGCAGCCGCGCGGAAAATTCGGGCACCCCCAGAATTCCTGCCCCTCCGCCCGTCCCTTGCTGGCCGTGCGCAACACCATTTTGACCCCGCAACTGGGACAGGTCGGGGTCGTGTAGTCTCCTGCAGTGGCCACCGCCTGCAGGTTGGTCTGCGCCAAGGCCGGCAGCTGTTTGATGCGCGCGATAAATTCATGGCCGTCGACAAGGTCGAGGTGGTTCTGCTGCGCAAACACTCTGGCCTCCTGTGTGAATTCTCCCGTCGCGAAAAATGCGCCCTCGTTAACCTTGGTCGCCGCCATCACACCGAACAATTCACGCACCGGTTTGATGCCCACCTTGTAAGCTTCCCACGCCTTGCATTGCACGAGCATGACGACCCGCCCGGTCGTCGGATCCATCACCTCGACATCGACTCCGCCATCGGGGCCGATGCGTGTCGTGCGGGCAGTTTGTCCGAGTTCCCGGATATAGGCCGCGACAACGTCCTCAAATCGCTTCCACTCCAGTTGCCGGAGTAATTCATGAGACCATGTTTTGTTGAGTCGCGTGATGCGTAGCGGGTTCAGTGCCGTGCCGGGCGCATCGCGAGAGGGCACCGATGAATGACTGCTTGGGGAAAAAGTCGGCTGCTTCGGCCTGAGCCACTTCCAGACGATCAGCCCGATCAGGGCAACCGCGGAGACCATCACCACGAGCCAGAACAAGGCGCCTAGGAATTGGCGAAATCCCGGGACGAAGAAAATGCCAAGGGCGAGGAGCCCCGCCAAGGGCGGCAGCAGATCGAGCGGGTCTGGTTGTCTTCGGCGATAACGTGGCATGGGCGGGCCGCTAGGATGGCTCATAGCTGGTTGCGACTCAGATGTCACGACCAACAAGGCTTATCGAATGCGGTCCGTGCTAATTTTGTAGGTTATGGCTGGGATGTATCAGGTTTTGGCCACCGTCGCGTGGAAGGAGTCCCAGAGGATCACCATTGCCAGCAGGATTTGGCCTCCACTCGGATCAGCGTCAGCATTTGTCCTGCTTGATCAAAACATCTGTGCGCATAACGAGGCTTTTGTAGCGAAATGCCGCCGACGAATCCTAAGCCTACCTGCCTTTAGTGCAGGACCAAGCCTAGCTCATGTCACCGGCCGGGTTAAAACCAGCCACGACGGGCCGGGTCAAAACCAGCCACCCTGAGGGGATGGTTTTCATGAGAGATAAGAGGTGGAGGACAAGGTCAAACTGAAGTGAGGACGCGAGCCAGCTAGGTTTGCCGCCCT
>CAIRCN010000054.1 GCA_903877135.1 uncultured Opitutia bacterium | reverse complement strand
ATCGATTGTTGGATGCTCACTTTGAGTTGGTTCATTACCCCGCACGGCGAAGCAATCTTCGCCGACGGCGTAAACTACCCTCTCAAGGTGGCTGGTTTTGACCTCGCCCTACCTGGCTGGTTTTGCCCAGCCGGTGACACCAATTGACGCGCGCAGGTGCCCAGCCCCTTCGATTGCATCCATTGCTCAAGCGTGCGCCAGAGAGCCAGCGCGAGGAAGCACACCAGGATGTGCGCCTGCACCCGGTGCTCTTTTTGGTGAAACACTGGCCGCAGGCCCAGATCGCTTTTGGCGGTGCGGAACGCCGCCTCGGCCTGCGTGAGCTGGATATACCACTTCCACAACAGCGCCGGGTCGGTCTCCTCGCAATTGGTGCGCAGCAAATACGCGCCCTTTTGCCGGTGCGCCTTTTGTCCGGCGTCCAGTCGGCTGCTGATGCGCAAACCGACGGCCCGACCCTCCGCATCGTGCACGACCGCCGCCACGATAATCGCGGCGGCGGTCGGATACTTGCCGAAGTGCCGTCCGATCCGCCGCCCTACCGTCTCCTGATCGGTCTGCGCACTGCGGCGCAACCACGCGTCGATCTTGATCAACTCCTCCGTCAGCCGCCCGCTCTGGCGCTGGAGCATCGCGCGTTCCTTCTCGGCCCGCGCGCCGCTGCGGCACAAGACGTAACGCTCGCCCGGCTCGCCGTCGGGCTGCTCGACCAGACGCACCTCGAGCCCGTCCTGCACGGTTTTCCAGTCGGTGTGTTCCAGCAAAGTCTGCTCGTGGGCGCGCAGCCAACTCTTCGGCGTGCCGACCAGGTAGCGCGCCTTGCGCTCGCGCAGGAAGGCGAGGTTGGCCTCGCTGACCATGCCCCGGTCCATCACCCAGACGCGTTCGGCCACGCCATGTTTATTTTCCATTACGCGAACGATGTCCTCCACGGTGGTCACGTCGGCGCGGTTGCCCGCAAACACCTCGAAGCCGAGCGGCAGCCCGTCCGGCGTGCAGACCAGGCCGATGCAGACCTGCTTGTTGCCACTGCGCTGATCGCGCGAGTAGCCGCGTTGGGCCTGGGGATTGCGCTCCGCCTCGCCCTCAAAATACGTGCTCGTCACGTCATAGAGCAAAAACTCGAAACGCACACCGAACCACTGCCGATAACGCGCCATCAAATGGGCGCACAACGCGTCCTTGTGCTCGCCGAGCTGATCGAGGCCGCGGTAGAGCCGGTCGTCGTTGACCGACACGGGGTCCACCCCGAGCAAATCATCCAGCGCGGTGGTGTCATACCAGTGCTCGGCCACGCCGAGTTCGGAGCGTTGCGCGCAAAATCGGGCGATGGTGAGCAAGGCGGCGGTGTGCGCCCAGCCGACGGTCTCCCGCCCAGCCGGCAAAAGCTCGGCGAGCAGCGCATCGAGTCCGAGCCGATGCCACAGCGAGAGCGCCAGGTAACACTCGCCGAAGTCGCGACTGCGCTCCACGCGCAACGCGCGCAGATCGGCCGGCTCCCAGCGCGGCGGCGCCGAGTCGGCCTCGCTCGGTGCCGCGAAGCCGGGCAGTGGCGCGGTGACCGGGCGGGGCGGCGGCATCTCGCCGCGCAGCAAGGCCGGCAAGTCATCCCACCCTCCGCGCAAACCCGCCAGCTCCGTCTGATCGAGTTTGCCGAGCGAAGCGACGACCGGTTGACGCGGACCGCGCGCCGTGCGCACCGTCCGGCACAAGTGCCAATAACTGTAACCGACGCCACGTGCCGACTTGGTCTTACGTCGCAGGAACATGCCCGGCACTATCGCAGAAACCCGACCGGCCCTCAACGGGGTGTTCGGCACTACATCGCTCCGGAAACTCCGCTTCCCTCGTAAGCGGTCATCGCGAAAAAACGCCTCTCCTCTGAAACTTTTTTAGCCAACTGCCCCAACTGCGGAACTCGGGTTAGGCTAACACCGGGGCGAACGGTCAAAAGCTTATGGCTTCCGCCTATTCACCTTAACGTGTGTTGCTTCCCATAACCCGCATAGTTTTCAACCGGGGCGGGGGGCACTCTCGCTAATCGAGTAGTGATTGAGTCGTGTCCGCCACCGACGACAGAACTGATTTCCGGTCGCAGCGATATGCTATGAAGCAAAATGCAGCGGTTGCTGGGGATAAATCTACTGTCGCGATCAGGCAAGTAGAAAAACTAATCTGCGCATGAAGAATAATTTTGAGCAAAAAAAAAGAGCTATTTTCTTAGAGACAATATCCCTGTCTCTCCCTGTTGGTCGTTTCAAAAAGCTTACATGAAGAAATCCGCTTCCTTCCTCCTGTTGGTTCTGACTTGTGCACTGACAGTTTCCTCTTCTTTCGCCCAAGCCACGCTCTACGGCGTCGGTGATCTCACCGGCGGCTCATTTTACAGCGAAGTCCGCGATGCCACCAAGGTCGGCGGTATCATCTATGCCGTCGGTGACTCGAACGCCTACAGTTCAGTGAAGGGGGACACCGGGTTCCTCTGGACCTCTTCCGGCGGCATCACCGCCATCCCGAATCTCGTCACCAACACCACCTCCACCACCTTCGTAACCGCCTCAGCCATTACCCCCGATGGTGCCTATATCGCCGCCCGCTTGCGCTTTCAGGCCACTGGTAATGCCCGGCAAGCCGTTGTTGTGACCACTTCAAATCTAGCCGTCCAAAATTTAGGCAACCCTGGTGGTTGGTCCCCCAACAGCTTTGGCACAGCAATTTCCAGTGACGGTGTGCTGATCTACGGCGTGAGCACCAATCCGTCCGGCAACATCCAAGCAGCGCGTTTTGGCGCCTCTGGCCCGATGGCTGGCGCCTTGGCCATTCCGTTTCTGAATCCCGCCACGGATACCGCCTCGTTTATCACAGGTCGCGCCGTGTCATCCGACGGCTCTATCGCGCTCGGCACTAGCGGCACTGGCGGCGCCGGCCAAGCTAGTCCCGGCAATCACGCCTTCGTCTGGAATAACAATACTCAGAGTGTCGTCGCCGTGCCCGGCCCCACTGGCAATACTTGGAGTGCCAGCTTAGCCATTAATCCCGCCGGAACGATTGCCTTCGTGGTTGGCGACAGCACTGCCAATCCCAACGGGGAGGTATGGTTGGTATCCAGTGGCGGAACCGTGACCTCCCTCGGCACTCCCTACTCTGGGTGGCTCTCCACAAATGCCGGCGGCATCGACGCCACAGGCTCAGTGGTGGTGACCGCCTTTTCCGCTGACCTCACATCGCCCAATGTCAGCTTTATCCACAACAACTCCGGATGGTATGATCTGGTGACAGCCGCGACGACTGCGGGCGCAAATCTCACCGGTTGGTCGGATTTAAATGCGTTGGGCATGTCCTCCGACGGCACCCTTGTGTTCGGCTCAGGTGTGTTCAATGGCAACACTGAGGGTTTTGTGCTCGAATTCGCCAGCGGTTATCTTGCTGCCGTGCCGGAGCCTTCGACCTACACCGCCATCTTCGGTCTGTCCGTGTTGGGCTTCGCCGCATATCAGAGACATAAAAGTCAGCCTGATTGGGATCATCTGTCCCTTATTGCTATATCGGATGCCGATCTTCGTTTCCTCAGTGTAGCGAACTCGCGGCTTTCATTCGCGCAAAAATTTGGAAGCCAACTACTCGACACCGTGCGGGCTGGCATTTTTTCATTTCCGCAAATCAAACAGTTAGGAGACTCCTAAACTTCGCATTGCGCCGCTGGCTCCGCGTGAGGGCGGTTCAAATCTATGTGAAGTGATTTCTAGAATTAAGTTGCCGAATGGCAAAATCGTCGCGCTGAGTGTGGCGAACTTGCCGCGCCACGCACACGAGCGGATTCAAATCAGCTTCCCTTCCTTTGGAATGGCCGGACCCCACCCCCCCGGAGGTAGAAGACTTCTTAGAGCTTCAACCGTTTTGGAAGTGTGGCGAACTTGCGAGCGTGTGCGCACGAGTCATTTTGAAATCAGCTTTACATCCCATTTGCCCCAAAATGCACCCATCGGCAACCGTCTGCGCCGCGCCTGTTTTCGGGCGTTTTGTTAGCACAAAGGCCTATTTCTGTTAGCACTTTCCTGCTGATTGAAAACGAAAAGCCAAAGCAAACAATTGAGCTTCTGCGGCTTCCGTAAAAATGGAGCGGGCGAAGAGACTCGAACTCTCGACGTCCACCTTGGCAAGGTGGTGCTCTACCAACTGAGCTACGCCCGCAAAACAGGGTGCAAGGACTAGGCCTGGTCCGTCATCCGTCAACAGCTATTTTCAGGCGACAAATGCGCTGAGGCACATCAGGTTTATTCTTGATGGGAAATCCGTTCACACAGGATTGCCTGTAGGCAGCCCACCACGCGCTCGATGGGTGCGTGGGGGGGTATGACAAGGGCAACCTCACCACCAAGGACAACACTACGCTCCAGACCCGCACCTTCTACGGTAAGGAGAAGAAGCCACTGGCCTACGTGATTGGCATCATGAATATCCGCCGGACTTCTTCGACTTCATCGTCATCGACGAGTGCCATCGCGGTGGGGCACAGGACGAAAGCAACTGGCGGGGCATCACCGCACCGACGCCCCACAGCGCGCCGAATAGGAAGGTCAGAGCCAGCGTGGATTTCGGGGCACCAGCGAGGACGCCGAGAAGACGTGGAGTCGTGATCCCGGCAAATATCCAGGGCGTGAAAAGCCAGGCAAAAACACCCATCGCCAGGTAGAACGACTCCCACGGCCAGCGGCAGATGAACTTGAGCGGCACATAAAAACTGGCAGCCGCCGCGCCTCCGATGGCATGGAAGAAGAGGCCGAGGAAGGGTTGCGGGGTCATGGGTGGTTTTTTGGGGTGTTCTCGGTCGACCTGCTCCGTCGGGAGCGGGTCATTCCTTTCTATAAAGAGTTATGGCCGATTCAATCCCTGCGGTGCTGGTCTTAGAATCGGGTGGACGACTAGCTGCACCGGACCAAGGAGGCCCGACGGCAACAACGCTGAGTCCTTGGTGTAGGGCTGGTGGGTGGACCACATGCGGTGCTCGTTCTCGAGTTTCTGCTGGTCGCCGATCAGCCGGTTCACGAGCAGATTGGTGACGGCAAGCTCGAGGTGATTGCGGCCTGGTTTAACCGCCGCAGTGACGTCCATCACATAAGGCGGATGCCAAAGCGTGCAGAGCAGCCGGCCATTCAGCGTGACACGTGCGAATTTCCCCACGCGGCCGAGATCCAGTAGCACGCGCTGGTTCCCGGGCAGAGCTTCAGCCGGCACTAGGAAGTCGGATTCGTAGTTTGCCGTGCCCGAGAAATATCTAATCGAAGGCGCAGCGTTGTCCGACCAGGAGAGTAGCGACGGCCAGGCGAGCGGCGTATTTTTGGCGGCTTCGCTCGGAAAGCGCACGGTCCATGGACCGGGCACTGGTATCGGCTGGGGTGCGTTCGGCACCGCGGCGTGGAGTTGCGCACCGGCCGCCTTGGTCAGGACATAGGCGCCCGGCGCGGGCTCAAGCAACGCGGTGAGTGGCACGGATACGCCATCTCGCGTCGCCCCTAAGATCGCGTCGGGTGAGGATGGCCGGCGGAAAACGACGAAGACCGAGCCCATCTCGCCCAAGTGGAGCGGAACGCTAGTGAGCCCGTCGTGTTCCGCGTAGGCAGGAGCCGCGGTAATCTCGCCGGTCTCAGCGTCCCAAAACTCCGGGCTCTTTCTGGCGACCCGGAAGGTGGCCGCCACTGTCGCGGCTGCGCTGCCTTGGTTGGCGACAAAATAGATCTCGGCGTCGCCATCCCGGCGATGGGCGAAGACGAGATTCACTCCGGCTGCCCGGTCATAGTCAAAGTCGGGCGGCGGCAGCACCGCGGCGAGCGGGCGGCCCCAGACGACGCGGCCCCGACCGAAACGGTTTTCGGTGATTTTTTTCCCGTCGATCGCGCCCCAAACCTCCCGGCCGATCTTTCGGACTTCCTCGTCACCCTGCGGATAATCGGTCAGAGTGGGCGAGCCGAGGGGACGTGGTCCGACCACTGTGGCTCCGGCGGCGACGAGTTCCCGCAGTTTGCGCGCGACCGGCAGGCTGAGCTCTGGACGCGGCGGCAACACGAGCATCGCGAAGCTCATGCCGTTCGGGAGGACGATGCGGCCATCGCGCACGTTCATCCGGTTCAGCAGGCCTTCGGCACTGCAGGCGCCATAGTCATGACCCGCCGGCAAAATGGCGCGCAACCCGGCGTCATCCGGGCCCGGCAGATCGTTCGGCGCATCCTCGCCCACGAAGAAATTCACGTCGGCGACCGGCAGACCGCGCTGGAGCAGAAACTGGGAGCGGCTGAGATATCTGATCCAAGGCGGACCGGCGACCTCCAGCCAGCCGTTGGTGCGCTCGAAGTGGGAGCCATACATGAGGAGCGTGAGTCCCGGCGGCCGGTCGAGCCACGGCTGGTGCACGTAGGTGTGGAAGACAAACTGGTTGATGCCCGCGGCAAAATAGTGGTCGCCGATGACTTTTAGGTTCGCGGGTGATTCCTGCCAGTTGGAATCCTCCGGCACACTGGTGAAGGACTCGGTCGCGACGATGCGCTGCCCATACAACTGCGCGGCAGCCGCCGTCTGTTTAGCATCGCGCGAGTCGAGCATGCGCCCCAGCCAGAATTCACCCATGGGCACATCCACGCGTCCCTTGGTGGCAAACGCATCGACGACGGTCGGCCCGGCGTGGCCGGGCGCCTCGGCGTAGAGCTTCAGCCCGGAGCGATGGACGAGTTCGGCAAATGTCTCGTAGTGGTTCTCCACCGTCAGGTCGGACAAGGTGTGCCGCACGTCGAAGAGGAATCGCTCGCTGAGCTTTGCGTCCCCAACGATGCGGCCGGTCATCACCGGCATCCAGCGCCGCGGATCATATCCGCGGCGGCGGGAAAACTCGGCGGCGAACCGCGGCGTCCAGTTTTCGGCAAACACCTCCCAACTGTCCATAAACATGTAGCTGAGCGCCGTGCCCGCCAGGGGACCAGCCGCGGCGATGATCTTGGCCGGACCGGCGGCGAAAAATTTCTCGACGGCGGTGCGATCGAGTTTATCGACCTCCAGCCCTGCCGCTTCGACCATCAGGCCGCTGCGGTTCTGGATTCCCATCGGGGCATAGCCTACGCGCAGGATGGTCCAGTTTCCCAGAGGCACGTCCCAGGCAAGCGAGCAGTCGGGCTGCAACAACGCCGTCAGGTCGACGATCTTTTCGGGCGCGATGATCTCGGGCTTGGCCGTAGCGAGCGGCTCATCCGTGGCGAGCAGCGCCGGCACGTAGGCGGCCTTGATTTCCCAGTGATTCAAGCACGCCCGTGAACTCAGCCCGACCTCGGCGAGATCGAGACGTTTTGCAAACTCCATGGCCGAGGTGAAACGGAAGCGGAAGAATCGCGCATGCGTCTCCGGCAGCGCGGTCGTGCAGGGTGCGAACCGGTCCCACTGGGTGATTTTAGCCAGCGGGCCCACCACACGCCAGTTCGTGCCGTTATCGCTGCATTGTAATTCGCCATCGCGATACCAATTGGTCCCGATGCAGGAGATGATGGCGGAACGCACGGTGATTGGGGCGGCGAAGGCGTATTCGATCCATCCCGGGGTTTCCGGGGTTGGCAAAGGGAGACCCTGGCTGGTGTCACCGTCGTGATCACACAGCAGGGCAGGGTGCTGTAGCGGCGCACTCGCGGTGATACGAACCGGCATGGGTTCGGGTTCCTGTTCGCTCGCCGGCGTGGGGAAGGCGATAACTGTGATGTCGCGGTAGTATTTCGCGACATCAGCGGGCTCCGTTCCGAAGAATCCCTTGGGCGGAGTGGTCGCGGCAACGCCATGCATGAATCCGTAATGCACTTCCGGCTGCGGCACACGCCCCACGAATTTCTGTCCGCCGGTCACCTGCAACTCGCTCCACACGACATGCTGCATCCCCGTGGCGGGCGTGACGCCGGGTCCGCCCGACTCGCTCGCTCCCGGACAATTTTGGAAGCCGACTTCGAGGTTTAGGCGCTGCGCTTCGCTGGCGGTGTAGCGCACAAGTTCCAGCCACTCGGGCGAAAGATAGGTGGCGGACGGGGTGACGAAACGCCGGCTGTCGCGATTGCGGAGCGCAGCATAGATGAACTGCGCGCCCCCGATGCCTGCGCGGGACATGGCCTCAAGGTCCGCGGTGATGCCCTCCTTGGTCACGCTGTCGTTCATCCAATGCCAGAAGGTCTTTGGGCGGGCGTCACGCGGCGGCTGCAGGAAACCGCTTTCCAACGGGTCGCGGGCGGATTCCGTCGCGACCACGCCCATCAACGGGAGTGCAAGCGAGGCGACAAGGACGGCCGTGCCCCACTGGCGGCGAAGAGACCGACGGTGAATATGCGGTATTTTCATGGCGTAGCCGGACGTTGCCGGTGCAAGAGGTATCAGGGCGTGAAGATGAGTTTGACCTCGAGGCGCAGGGTGACGGCGCGGCTCCGCTGGCGCAGCTTGAGCCGCGGCTGGGTCTCGGCATGCGCCTCGCCATATTGAATGTAATCGCATCGCTGCTCGTCGGTTGCGCGCCGGCGTGGGTCCATGAGCGGCAGGTGTTCGACCACGGCCTCGACACCCTCGGGCACGGTGAACTCGGCGCGGGCCCGGCGGCCCTGAATGGTCATACGGCCGCCCTCCAGCCGGATGGGCAGGCGCGCGGTCCATTGGAAGATGATGAAGGCCCAGCCAGGAACTTGGCTGACGCCGGTCGCACTTGGAGCCTCGAAGGACCATTGGGAGATTTCGCTGAGTTGGTACGCGAAGAACGGTTCAAAAATCGCTTCGGCGCAGTTAAGGGAAATGGGGTGCATAAGGTGTATCACGCGAAGCGATTGCTGGGACAGATGGCAACTCTGTAAGCCGCGCATGTTCTACGTGTAGTTTTCTCGGCAGGCACTTTGCTACTGTTAGCCAACGCCATGAATTGCCAAGCGGCACAGGTTGGGCAAAACAAACTAATTGCGGCAGCATCCTGCAACGTGCCGCACTACCGCCATGAACTTCCGCGCTTTCTCGATCTATTTCTGCGGCGTGCTGACTGCAGTCTGCTTGGTCGGATCTGAAACTGCACCGTCGATTCCACTGGCGGAACTAGAACCCACGAACCAGTGGCAATCATCGGGAGCACTGGCGCTCGGTCGCAGCGTCGGCTGCACGCCGTTGCAAATCGGCACACGCTTCTTCGACGGAGGACTCGGCACTCACGCCAATAGTGAAATGACCTATGATCTCGATGGGGGCTACGAACGCTTCGAAGCGTGGGTGGGTGTTGATGCCATGAAGCTCCACTCTACGGCGGCGAGCGTCGTCTTCAAGGTCGTGGCCGATCGCCGCGAAGTCTTTGACAGCGACGTGATGCGCGGCGACACGCCGGCGCGGCGAGTCAGCGTGTCGCTGGCGGGCGTGCACGAGCTGAAGCTCATAGTTACTGATGCCGGCGACGGCACCAAGGATGACTATGCCGACTGGGCCGATGCCACGCTGATTGGGCCGGCAGCGGCCAAGCTGCGCACCGCCCCCGTGGTCGCGGCGTGCCATGAAGTGCGCGCACCCGGTTTGGTCATCGCGCTCTCGGAGCGCGGAGAGATCGTCGGTGCCACCATCGGAGGGCGGTATCTCGCGCGGGCCATTCGAGGTGGAACAAGCCTTGTTCAATGCACCGAAATGGGCGCAGTGTCTGAGCGAACATTGCCCGACGGTGGAATGGAGTTTTCGCGGCAGGTGAGTCTAATTCCGTCGAAGCAAAAGGCTCAAATCACCGAACGTTTCAAGCCGACGAAGGACAGCATTCGTTGGGAAATCGAGGGGCAGAGCGCGGACGCGCCGTGGAGCACGGGCATCAGAACCTGGCTGGACTGGCCCCAGTCGGATCAACCGGCGAAGTATTGGACCGTGTGGGATGATCCGGAGCAACGGCACGACACCTGGCGTGATCCTCTGGTGCCGCAGCCCCTGGCCACCCGGCGGCTATGGTATGGCGCTGCGCCGTGGAACGGCGAGGAGCGCGCCGGCGGCACCTACAATCTCGCGGCGCGGTTCTCCGTGCCGCTGCTCACTCTTGTGGAAGCGGCTCCGGACATCAGCCTGAGCCTCGTGCTCTCCCCCGAGGACACGCTGCGTGAGATTGCCCTCGACACGCACTGCGACGGACGCTTCGCGTTTACCCGCAGCGCACACCGGCTGGGGGAGGGGCGCATGGTGAAGTTTACGATGGACCTCGTTCCGGGCGCGGGCGACTGGCGCAGCGGCTATGGATGGATGACGCGGCGCTACTCGAAGTTCTTCGATCCACCCGTTCCCGCAGTTGACCAACTTGCCGGTATGGGCGCCTATTCGGACTGGGCGGGCGAACTCGATGGCGCGCGGTTGCGGAAGATGGCCTTCAGCGTGAACTGGGCCGCCAGTTTCGATTTTCCCTACATGGGGATGTTTTTGCCGCCGATCCCCGAGAACGAGCCCTACCGCCGAATCGTGAAGGGCAATCTGATCACCCTTACCGGCATGAAGGAAGCGGCGCGGCACTGGCGGCAGATGGGGTTTCCCCTGCTAAACTATTTTAACGTGACCGAATTTGGCGAGGGCCCGGCCACCCCGGCGGGCGTGGACCCCAAGCTCGGCTCGGCGGATCAATGGCGCAACGGCAATAACTATTTATTCAATCTCATCCCCGATGGCGTGCTGCGGGTGCGCACCGGCGAAACCTTCGGATCGTGGGAAGGCAGCATCGTGATGGATTGCGGCGGATTGAAGTATCGGGACTTCCTCCTCGACCAGGCGCGCCGACACGTGAAGAAGTTGCCCGACAGCGCAGGCATCTGCATCGACCGGCTCGACTGGCTGCGCGTCTATAATTTCCAGGCGGACGACGGCGTGAGCTGGCTCGACAGCCGCCCCTGCCGGTCGCTCTATGCCTCGTGGAACGAATTGATGGCGGCGATAGACCCAGTATTTCATGGCGCGGGGAAATTCATCTATTCCAACCTGCTCGTGAACCGCACCGAGTTGATGCGTTACTCCGACGCGGTCTACCACGAGCACGGCGACTGGCCCTACGAGGTGAACGCGGCGGCACTCCAGTGCGTGCGCAAGCCCTGCATGACGTGGACGCACGGCGAGCATGATCTGCAGCCTGATCCCGACGCCTATTTCCAACGGCACCTTTACCTCGGCGTGTTCATGACGGCACCCGTTCCGGGCAACGATCACACCATCACGCCGGCGCCGGCCACGGACCGCTGGTATCTTGACTACGGCCCTCTATTCGCGGCCCTGCGCGGCAAAAAGTGGGTGCTGGAACCGCACGCCGTGGAAGTCGTCGGCGCGTTGGCCAAGGCGAATGCCTTCGCCGTGCCGGGCGGTTACGTCGTGCCCGTGGCCTTTGGCGGCACTGCGGCCCGCGTGACGGTGAACGTGCGCCTGTCTGGCCTCTCCGGCAAAACCGGCGCCGCGCCTGTTTGTGAGGTGTTGCATCCCGGCGTCGGAAAACCGCTCTCCGTGAAGTGCCTCCGCACGGGCGACAATTGGCAGATCAAAGTTCCCCTCCAGCGTGGCTGCGCGATGCTGTTGATCACTACTCAAGCGACCCGACAATAAAAGATTAGGTGCCCCTTCTTGATGCGCGCTGCCCTGAGTGGCCATTGGCTAACAATGTTTAGGATATTACCGCTACTGGCGGTCTTGGGCGGCGATGCACGAGGCGACTGGGCTGCTGATACTGCAGGCCTTCGGCAAATCGCGCGCGAAACCGTCGCTGCTGCCAAGGTCAAACCGGGAGCAAAGATCAGCCGAGGGTTCAACACTATCGGGTGGACGCTACATCTCCCAGAAGGCAGCGGGAGTTATCTGGCCTTTGGCGTCAGGGACGCCGCTATGATGCTGGGGAGCGACCTCATCTCGGCTGCCGAGATTGAAGGCTGGGTTCGAGTAATTGTAGCGATCCAACCCGGCCCTCAGGGCATCCGCTTGCAGCATGGCCTGTTCGTCCCGGCTACAGTATTCCGGATCACGTCAACGTGAATGGGAAGCCGGTTTGGTATCCCGGCACCTACGCGGATAGCGACGGTCATGAATCTCAGGAAAAATCCGCTCTACTGCGCAACCGTAGCCTTGCCAAATACAACACTCGTGCGGTGCGGGCTGGAGCAATCGAAACCGTAAGAGATGCCACGGATTACGTCTTGCTTTCCAAGCAGACCTGCACGGTCAGCCGGCCCTTCTGGCCGCGCTGCGTGATCCCAAGGCGCGGCTGTGTGTCGCCGTGCGGGTAGACGAAACGTTCCATATCCACGCGCTGACGGTCAATCTCGCGTTGCTTGTCGTTCATCAACGGAAGTTGATCAATGGCAGCCGTGCAGTTCTCCGGATAAGTCAGCACCGCCCGCGCCCGGCGGCCCTCGATGACCACGCGGTGTTTGTCGACGTCCAGCGTCATGGACAGCGGTGTGGACCAGTAGAACACTACGCCGTCGCCACGATCGAGTTCCCAGTCATCCGTGATCGTCAGCTCTGCGGGGTTCGGCGAATCCCATGCGCGATGCCAGCGGCGATACCAGCCCTCCCAGCCGGGCGTAGTGTCTACGCGCGCCTGAAATTGTGTCGCATCGCCGGTTCCATGAAGTTTGACATCGGCGGGAATAGGATTCTTCGGCCGTGGCCTTTCACCTGCCGCCAGCGGTACGAGCATGTTGTGCCTTTGCGCCTGCTTGAGGAGAAGGCAGATGGGATTGGCATAGTCGATTACGCCGAAATCCATCGCGAAGCTGTCGCCGGCAAATTCGAGGATGAAGCTACCCTTGTCCTCGTGCGAGTGGTCGCTGTTGGCCTTGTTGCCCATGAGAAAAAGCTTCACGCGTTCGCCGGCCAGGTCACGCACGGAGGACATCATGCCCAGGTCGGACAGTTCCAAGAAGGGCTGGAACATCGGCCCGTGGGCGGGAATTTCTCGAGCGAGTTTTTCCACGAGGAGGCAGATGGGGCGGCCCTGTGTGCGCCGCAGCGCGTTGTGGTAGATGGTGACCCAGTGCGTGTCGGGCATGAACCACGCCAGCCACGCCACGGCCTCTTGATTGAGATACATGGCGTCGCACACCAGCAGCATGATGTTGCGCTCATCAGTCGATACCAGCACCTCGGCAAAACGTGCCGTGGCCTTGATTGCCGGTGGTATCAAAGTGCGAAGATCCTTCCCCCGTGCCCTTGCGTAGTAATAGAGTGACAGAAACGCCTGCCGGGCCGTGTGGGAAAAATACGACGGTCCCTCGTCGTAGCCTCCGTCAGGTAGGAGGACGTTGTTGAGCGTCTCCACGAGATTGGCAATGGCCACTTCGGTGTAGGGTCGGACGCGCGATTCCGCCCGCTGCGGCCATGCGCCAGCGCGGATGGCAGAAGGCTGCGTGCGCTCCAGCACCAGATAACCGAGCACGCGACCGGGTGTGATCCAAGGAATCTGGTTCGTGTGATACATGTATTCCCACCACCAAGAAGTCATATTGAGGGCGCCCTGTCCCTCTTCGGCGATGCGCCGCAAAATCAGGTCCCGTCCCAGTTGGGTGAACCACTCTCCGCAGAGATCGAGGATCAGAGAGCATTCGTAGATGCAGAGGCTGGCGACGAAGGCGCGGTTCTCCCATGCGATGCCCGGCACGAAGCGCCGGAAACTATATTCCCAGCGATCGCAGTGCGCTAGGCTCATGGCATAGCGCGCGGCGACGCGGCAAAGCGTTTTGTCTTTCATGAGCACACCAGCCTCGGCGGCGCTGACACCGTGGATTAAAAGACGCTTGCCAATGTCACGCACTCGACAATGGCGCTGGTCATTCCAGAAATTGACGTAGTCGTAGATCATCCGCTCGGGCGCCAGTTGCCGGGCCTGCTCCGCCAGCGCGAGCATGGGCGTCTCGCCTCCGGCGGCGTTTACGGATTGCCGCAGTGTCTCAAGTTCATCTGTGGTCACGTGCAGACCGAAGGCGGGCTGAAAGCTCGGCTCGAACTCAGCCGGCTGTAGATAGCCTTCCCACCGTTCGTCAAAACGATCCCACTGGCGAAGGTAACGCGGCAGATCAGCCGAATTCTGCAGGCCCAGCCATTCAAACCAGCCGATGGCGTTGCTAGCGCCCGCCGCTTGGATTTCAATTGTCAGGGAGTGCACCAGCCGCGCTCCATCGAGCGGCAGCGCCACTTCCTGTTTGAAGCCGTCGAACAATGGCGACTCGGCCCGCCGCAGCCCAACCTCGGTTTGGGCTTCGAGCACAGCCCGCGCCCCGGCCGGCGCGATCATGGAGAGGATGAGCCTGTCGTAATCCGTGCAATCGGCCTCGTATGGCCGGGTCATCCGCAGCGCCGCGGCACTGGCGGCGCTCCGCTCCCACATGAAATGCACCCCATCCCAGAATTGCAGCAGCCGGAGTCCTTCGGCACCTCCCGGGTGAATGGTCCAGTGTTTCAGACCGCACGTTTGCGGATCATAAAACGGTTCAAGCAACGCTTCCGCGGCATTGAAGGGAATCGGCTTCATAAATGTGCCTTTGCTTGGACTGTGATGATGCACAGCCTTCTGCGAGTATCTGCATTATCTACGCGGAAAGAATTTGTCTGATTCCCTCCGTCAGCAGGTCGTCGGCCTCGGGGCCGCTGAGGGCGGCGCTCACTTCGCAGCCGTCGTGTGGGTATTCCTCCTTTGTAGGGTAATACCGCGCCCCGCTGTCGCCATAGGCCGCCATGCAGTCAAAGTCGCTGGGCCGCAGCTGCTGGGCCTTGAGCTTGTATTCGATGAACGGCTCCCCGGGGAGGTGCAGGAGGTTCACGCCGCCCAAGTGCAGCGAGCTGAGCACAAACGGGATCTTTTTTTCGGCGCGATGCATCCACGCCAGCTCATACGCGACGCGGTTGCGGTTGAGCACGGTCTCGGTCTTGGTCGCGATCAAGGGCTCGAGGGTCTCCGACCGGAGCGACGGGAGGATATCGGCGGTCTTCCATACCAGCGCGGGCACGAGCGAGCTGGTGAGGTTCGCCTCCGACGCGACCAAGCCGTCATAAACCCGCTGCGTCAGGATCGGCCGCGTGGTTTTCGAGCCGTTGTTATACTCGCGTCCGGGCGGGGCTTCAACACGCGCCAACTGATCGGCCAGATCAGAAACTGAATGCATGTTCAAAGGCTCGGCATGCGACATTCGGTATAGGTCGATCAGTCTGCGCGCCTCATTCACAACCACAAGTTCGCGATACTCCCGTACATGAATTTTTTCCAGAAACGTATCGCTCATCGCGGCGTAGACCAAAGTGCCAACGAAGATGGCCACCATAAATTTTAAGGCCACGGATAATCACGGTCATCACAGGGTAAATAGAAACGTTACCGGCCTCAGCTGCCAAGCTCATTGCAGCAAAACTTAGTGCGACGTGGCTCAACTGGAAGACCCTAGCGTTAAAAGTCTTGGCCCAGAGAGGCTGGGCGCTTACATCCGCCGACAAGCTCAAGTTCATTGGACTAGAAGAATCGTGCGCGGCGGGGGGCCGGGTTGGCTGCCCGGCAACCGGCGCGGGCCGCCAACGCCCCAGGTAGCGACCATGGTGGCATTTTAGCGCCGCGGCGCGGTTGGATTTCAAAATGGGATTACTTGCATGAGGCTTTGGAAGTGGCCGGCGCGCACGCGTGCGAGCCACTGTTCACTCCAGCAAAATTCAGCGACCACCCCGCACCCATAACGCGGCGGCCACCGGCAATTCCTCCCAGTTGGTCGTGTAGCGGGGGGAGCACTGGCCGCGGCGCATGGACCACGCCGGCCGGAGCCCCGCTGCCGCCACGACCAGCGTGCCGAGGCCGTGACACCGATTGATCGTGTCCAGCGCGCACATCGCGGTCTTCCTCCGGGCCAACACTTCCGAGGGAGGGGTCGTAAAGGCGGTCTGCAGTTCGGTGGCCGCATGCAAGTCAAACAGCATGACTCCGGCCTTCTTGTAGCGGTATCCGATGGATCGTGGACGCGAGAATTGAGATGATTAGGCGTGGGGTTGGGTGATCGCCCGATAGCAGCACCGTTTGGGATTTCACTGTAGGCGGGGCGTCTTGGGCAGGCGCAAAGTTTCACGAGACTTGAATCAGATGGCTTATTGCACGATGTCGCAGAATTCAGGATTCTAATTGCCAAACGCAAATGGCCTGCCTCACTTTCGTTAACATCATAACCCCAAAATAATGAAATTGCCCCCAAGAATCATCGCCCTGCTCAGTTTGGCCTCACTCTCGCTTCTCGCCAGCGGATGCGCCTCAATCGTCAAGGGCACAACCCAACTAATACCCGTTTCATCCGACCCTACGGGTGCGCAGGTCAGACTCGACGGCAATAACGTCGGGTCAACCCCGACCAGCGTAGAAGTAAAGCGTAAGGGCGACCACTTGATGACCATTGAGAAATCCGGTTACAAATCCGAAAGCGTAGCGATTACCCGCAACATCGGTGGCGCGGTTTACGGCAACATACTTGCTGGCGGGTTGATTGGTTGGGGCGTCGATGCGATAAGCGGAGCGCAATACAATCTCAGCCCTGCAACAATCAATGTTTCGCTCACGCCGTTGGCACATGAGGCCGCGCAGGTAACAACCACCGATAATGGGGCCGTGAAATTCATCTCAGAACTGAGAACGCTAGATGAGCTACATGAGGGCAAAAAAATTACCGATGAAGAATATGCCAAAATGAGGACGGGGTTAGTGGCAAAATACTCGGGGCTTCAACCGCAAGCCCCAGCAGCAACTCCGGCACCATCAACACCCGCCACTCAACCCACCTTTAAAAACAAATTGGGCTTAGAGGTGGTCTTGGAAAATGACCGCATGGTTGTGGCAAACGTTATGTCCGATTCAGCAGCCGCGAATGCAGGAATCCAGAAGGGCGATCAGATTTTTGCCTACAATGGCCAGCCCGATGGGGCAGTTTCGACTTCTGCGTCTTTGAGGACGCTTATTTCTGCAATCAATTCCCCCCTGATGAATACGGCTACCGTTAGTTGGAAGGCCAAAGATGGGGCGGACAAAACGGCTAAATTGGAGTGGTGATTTGAACAAACTGAATCGGCAAACATCGACCTCGCTTATCAACTCTGTTTCCTGCCCATGAACACGAAGGCACGCAGTGCAATAGCGTTTGTTGGTATCGTCACGGCACTTTCCTTTGCTGGGTGTATGTTCGACGTGGTGCAAGTTCACCAGTCACCGGCGAAATTTGCCGCTTTAGGCACAGAAACAGCAAGGTTCAGGCTGACCGAGCAGGTTATTGCATCGATTGGCACCGGATTCACCACGCATCTGAATGCCAACACGGTCTGGCGCGAAATTGGCCGGATCGAAGCTGGCGTGGTATTTGCCACCTCAGACCAAGTCATAACCGTGGAAGCCTCGAACATTTATGAGGCGCGTATAGTAGTGGCTGACCATGCTCTCGTGGGTTTTTACCTCCCAGTAGAAAAGACATTTGTCACTGTTTCGCCATCGATGCCGCTCAAAACAATTCCGGTCCAACAAAACGAATAACCCATGAAAAAAATCGCCTGCCTCATCCTCACATTAACTGCCTTGGCGTCCTTTACGGGCTGCGCCACCGGCCCACAATACAGCACCGTTAAGAACACGATTCCGGCCCTAGCACCTGACAAAGGTCGCATCTATTTTTACCGCGCCTCCACGTTTGGTGCGGCAATTCAACCCGATGTAAAACTTAACGGCGAGGTTGTCGGCACGGCTAAGTGCAAGGGGGTATTTTATGTGGATCGAGTGCCAAACAGCTACATGATTGAGACCTCCACAGAAGTTACGCGTCAGCTCAGTATCACGTTGGAAAAGGGCCAAACCCGTTATGTGCGCTTTGGCATCACATTTGGCTTTATGGTCGGCCATGTTTACCCTGAGCTTGTTGATCCTGCCATCGGTGAAAAAGAGTCGCTAGAATGCAATTTCACCGGAGGAAAGTAGCCGAGATTTAGATTCTGGCATTACTCGACGACGACCACCCTTGTTCGTGGCGCGTGTTGCTTTGATTATGCGCACGTAAGGCCAAGTTCGTGCTGAGCATCTCGTCCAACGATCCCCGCATGAGTCGAGATTTAGCCAACAGGTCCGTCGTCACCCGAATTAGGAAGCGAGTTGGGCATGACTTCAAGCTGAACCCGGAGAAAATGGTCGCAGGCAACCCGGCGCACTACCTCGGTTGTGTGGTCGCAATCATCCGGGCGTGGGCGGTACAGGGATGCCCCCGGTCCACTGGAGCGGACCACGACTTCAAAGTTTGGGCTAGTTCCATGGACTGGATCGCCCAAAATATCGCGGCCTGCCGCCGCTGCTCGATGGGCACCGGGAAGCTCAGACACTGGCGGCAAGCCCGAGGAAGGGGGCGTTGAGAAAATTATGCTTTGCCGTAGACGAGGTCGGAGAACTGAAGAAGCCTGTCACCATCACGCGGCTGCTAGAAATTGCGTCGAGCCATGGGATCGATATTCCGGGCGTCGAAGTGCATACGACAGACGTGGACGGGAAGAGGGGGGCGGCCAAACTTTTCGGCATCAAAATTGCCCCGGAATTCCGACGCTTCCAAGAGATCCCCATTGACGGCTACAAGGTGATCCGAATTACCGATTCCCGGCCACGCGACGGGGGCAAGGGCGACGCGGAAGTAAGAGTGTACGTCGTCTCAAAGGGAAGTCCGCATGACCACGAGAAGTGAAGTTGAAGCAGCCCTCAATCCGGGGTGGGGCGATGCGGAGCGCGCTCAGACCCAATACGATCCGATAATCGGCCAATGTTCCTGAGAACTTCCTGAGGAATATCGCCTCATAGGTAAAATGGCGCCCCCACGGGGAATCGAAGTGAGGGGCTTAGAGGGGAAATGACAGGAACTTAGGCAGAGTTGTGTTGAGTTGTGCCGAGTTGTGCGGTCGAAATTGGTCGAAATCCCTACGGCGCACGGACTGCGTGCCGTAGTGTTATCTATTCTACGTGATCAACTCCGATTCCCCTGCACAGGCCCAGCCGCCCAAACCCGAACCCCGACCGAAGGGGCCGGTGGAGATCGTCAAGAACGGCTCGATCTCGATCCGCATCTATAGAATCGCCGCACCCAAGACCCTCGACGGTCACGCCTTCCGGTTCCGCGAGCGCATCGGCGAGCAGGTAGTGCGCGGGAACAGCGTCAACCTCGACGCGATCAAAATTGAGGCCAAGAGAGTGGCGAAGCTCCTGTCGCAGGGTATCACCGAGCACGTCAAGGCGACGGACATCTCCGAGCTGCTCGCTCTTCGCCAGCTCGCCAGCGAGCTCGGCGCCCCTCCCCTCGCAGCGATGCAGGAGTGGGCGGCCGCCAAGGCGCTCGCGGGCCCCGCGCTGCTGACCATCGCCAAGGAGCACGCCGACGCTGTCGCTGACGGCAGGCACACGCGAGTCACGCATGCAGAGGCATGGGACAGGTTCATCGCGGCGATGGACCATCTCGGCAGGAAGGGCACGCGGACCTACAAATCGAAGGCCAAGATGATCCAGAAAGGACTCCCAGGAGGTCTCATGCTTGACACGCTGACGAAGAAGACAATCACCGCCTGGGCGAACAAGGTTGAGCACCCTGGAACGCGCAATGAGCTCGTGAAGCGCCTTGGCACGATGCTGCGCTGGGCACAGGGAAATGACCTTTTCCCGGTGGATCGCGCCATCCCATCAGACGGCATCGACAGGGCGTTCGAGCCCTACTCGCCGCCTGGCATCGTCACCCCATTGCAGCTTAAGTCGTGCCTTGAGTGGGTCCGCCGAAACCACCCGCAGTATCTCGCCGCACTCGCGCTCGGGTCGCTCGGCGGCATGCGCAGCGACGAAATCCACGGCAAGCGCAGCGATAAGGGAAAGCCCCGCGCGGACATGCCCCGCCAGCTCTGGGCGCACATCTACATCAAGCCCAAGGCCGACGACGGAGCGTGCGGGTATTTCCACGTCTCGATCGCAAAGGCGGGAACTCCGGAGTGCCGTAAGACCCCGATCCCGGCCGCCCTCGCGGCGTGGCTCGCGCTGTGCCCACGCGACGTTGACGGCGGCAACGTGTGTATCGCCGGCGCGATGGAGCGCGTGCGGGAGCTGTTGCGCAAAGCCGACACTGACCTAGGGTTTCCGAAGGTGCAGGTGGAGATCGACGGCGAGAAGGTGTCTGTGAACGACCTGCCGGACAACGCATTTCGGCACGCATGGATCAGTCACCGCATCCCCTTCGTAGGCATCGTGCAGGCCGCGGCAGAGGCGGGAAACTCCCCCGGTGAGATCGAGCGGTCATACCGTGTCCCGATGGACATAGAAGAGGCCCGGCCCTACTGGCAGGTCATGCCGGACTGACTCGAACTCGCGACCTACTCCATGAGGGGCAAACGAGCGGGACTGCGAATCAACGTATGACGCAAGGTCTTGTCGCTATCGTGCCACGACGCGACGAACCGGACTTGGCGACCTTTGCATCTGCTTGCGCGAGCGTTCAGGGCGGGAGTGGCACGCCGCTGAAGCCCAAGCCGGCGGCGCGGAGCTGCTCGATCAACAGAAAGACGCGCGAACCGGTCGACTCCGGCCAGAAGCCCGTCACCGGGTCGCCACCAGCCGGCTCGAGATCCCGGGCGCGCTGGACCGCGGCGGCCACGCTCTCCACCGGGTAAAGGTGGGGCTTCAGGTTGGTTTTGTTGAACTCGCCGCAGGCAGCGCGAATTGCGTCCGCAACCTCGTCGGCGCCGGCAAAGGCCTGGCCCGGGGGCACCGCGGCATGGTGCAGCAGCAGCCATAGGTCGAAGCAGGGGTTACTGATCGCAATTCGGTAGCCGCGGCCGCGTGCCTCGTTCAGCGCTGTCATCAGCCCGCCCTTGTGGTTCCCCTTAATCCAGTGGTCGGTGTCCAAGAGTGCCCACAGCTGGTCGTCCTCCCCGATCTGATAGGAGTTGGCAAAGGCGACGAGCCGCTGCACCACGTGTGCCGGGCTCGACAACCCGTCGTGGGTCTCGAGGACCTCCACGTGGACGCGCGGGTGCGGATAGAACGAGAAATACTGCTTCGGCGCGACTGTGTCCTCCGTCGCTACGATGAAGAGCCGCGCGTCGCGCAGCAGAGGCACGTTTCGGGGGAGCGGACGGCTCTTGCGGGAAGTCAGGGACATGGGGCTTCCCCCGCCGGGAGCTGCTCCTCGGCGAGGCGATCCAAATTCCCCAGAAACGGGATCGCGCCGAAGCGGCCCTGGAGGTAGCCCTTGTCGATGCGCAGGTCGGTGCGAACCTTGAAGTCTGCCAGCGAATATAGGCTCGTGATGCCCGTCGGGCTCTTCTCGGTGAACCACAGTTCGTCGCGGCGCACGAGATCGAGGTCCATGAGGTTCGATTCGTGTGTCGTCACGATAAGCTGGCCCTTCTTGGTGGCGCAGGAGCGTAGGAAGAACTCGATGAACTTCTTCGCAAGCAGCGGGTGCAGGCTGCGGTCGATCTCGTCGATGAGGTAGATTTTGTGGGAGTCCTGCAGCTGATACAGCGTCGGCAGCAGGTGGGTAAGCCGCTGCGTGCCGTCCGACTCTTCGAGGAGGGGTAGCGTCACCGGCTTGCCCTCGTTGTCGATGTGCTCGGCACGGATCGTCTGGAGATGGAACTTCTGGCCTTCGCCCTTCTGGAGGGCGACCATGCCTATGCCCGGGAACTCGAAAGCGCGCACCTCACCCGGCGGCGCGTTACCGAGGATCTCCCGCGCGAACTCGATGGGCAGGCCGAACGACTCGTCGAGCTCCTGATTCTCCATCCGGAGGGCGGCGACGCCGGTGGAGGCGTCCTGAAGGAACCGGCTCGCAAAAACCGCGAAGGCAGGATTGCCCGCGATCCACTGGACCAACCCGCCGAAGTTCGCATCCGGACGAATCACGACGATGGAATCGATCCAGTCCAGCACCGCCCGGATCAGCGGCCCGTGGTCGGCCGGGTTCAGACCCTCGCGGATGGCGGCGAGGAAGAGCTGGTTGCCGCGCACGCCGATCTGGGCGAGGGCGATCGTCTTCGCATGGTCGCCGTATTGGGCGGTGTCGCTCATGCCCGGCCCGGTCTCGACCGTGGTCACATTGTCCTTGCTGACACGCTCGAAGACTACGGTGTCCTTGGCGCCTTGGACGAGGAACAGCCATTCCTCGACCACCTCACTGTCGGTGATCCGGAAACCATAGTCGAATACCCGCTCATGCTGGACGAAACGCAGCTGGAAAAAGGACGGCTCCTTCCGGACCTTGGCGTCGAACAGGAAGGGCTGCCGGCTGATCGGCTTGCCCGGCTGCGTGCCCACGGTGATCAGCATTTGCACGAGGCGCACCGCCTTGATCAAATTAGATTTCCCGGAGCCATTGGCGCCGTAGATGATGGCCGTGCGCAGAAGGCGCTCTTCGGTCCCGGGCACCGGGCAAAGGTGCTCCTTATGGTCTGGGTAGCGGTTGCTGGCCACCATCGAGAATTCCTGTTCATCCGCGAAGGAGCGGAAGTTTCGGAGGGAGAACGAAAGGAGCATCTAACTGAGAGTTAGTCACACAAAATGTCATTTACAAGTCATTTTTTTAACATAAATGTCATCTTAAGTGTGAGAATATCACAGAAATTAGTTGCGGGCTGGCGCAAAGTGGCTCCAATTTCCCGAGAATGAACACCGCGCCAACTCCGCCCGAACGCCAGACCGTCCTGATCCGGCTGCAGAATGCAGCCTTTCATAAGGCGAAGTTCTGGACGGTTGCGCTCGTCAACCTGCAGGCGTTTCTCTTCGCGGGCGGCCTAGTTTCGATTTTTTCGGGGTGCTGGAGTCTGAGCTACCCGTGGCTCGCATTCCCGCTCGCGGCCGCGGGCGCCGTGATGGCAGCCCGGGCTACCCACCTTAAAGGCCGCGCTGAACTAATCAAACGCCAGCACGAGTTCATCGACGGGTTGGGAACGGCCCCCTCGTCGCGGGCTCTGGCGAACCTTCAGGCAGAACTGCCGCCGGACCTCAAACCCGAAGTCGACCGACTCCTCACTCAGGGCGTGACCTTCGCGAGCACTGAGTCCGTCGGGTTGGCACGAGCGCTGGACAATCTCCGTGAAAGTGCGTTTTTCAGCCATCACCTCGCCCGACTGTGCGCCGGCTACCTACTCGCGCTCATGATCGTAACGGGCGTGATCGCGGTTTCCTTCCTGCTCTTCTGCCTGCACACGCTGCAAGACGCGAGCGCTGGCGTGACCGCCGCGCGGGCGATCGCCGCAACGTTGGTGTTCCTTATCTCCGTCGGGACGCTTAAGTCGTGGCACGGCTACGCGCGGTTCAGCGCCAACGCTGACCAAGCGCACGCCGAGGCCGCGCGGTTGCTTAAGGAGACCGCGCTCGAGCCGTGCGACGCCCACCGCGCCATCGCTGAATACCAGCTGGCACGCGCGGGAGCACCGATGATTCCCACCCTCGTGTGGAAGCTAAATCGCGAGCGTTTGACCAAAATCTGGGCGGGCACCCGCTGACCCTTACCTTACCAACCATGCAACCGATCAACTTCCTCACCCCCGAGATTTCCCAAGCGGACCTCGCGACCTTCTCCGATGACCGCGTGAACTTGAAGCGTGATGACGCGCAGCGTTACCGCGATCAGGTCAACAACCTGCGCGAGGATCTGGAGCGTTACATCGCGGCGCACCCGGACTTCGGCCTCGAGCGGATGCTTCTGTCTGGCAGCCTCGCGAAAGGCACCGCGCTCAGGACAATCAAGGACGCCGACGTGGCCCTCTACGTTAAGGGCGGCACCGCGCCGCAGGAGTTAGACAAGCTGACGCTGTGGATCGCCGAGAAGCTGCGGCAGACCTACCCACAGATCGACCCGCAGAAGATCACCGTCGACGGACCCTGCGTCGTGATCGGGTTCACCGGCACGGGCATCAAGGTGGAGATCACGCCGGTCTATTCTCTCGGCGACGCCCAGGGCCGCGGTTACCTCTGGGACCGGAGGAGCGGAAAGAAGGTGCTGACCAGCATTCCCCGACACCTGGAGTTCACTCGCACTCGGAAGGACAAGCAGCCGCAGCACTACGCGCAGATCATCCGGCTCCTCAAGTGGTGGGTGCGCCAGCGGGAGAAGGACACCGTCGGGTTCCAGTTTCGCTCCTTCCTGGTGGAACTCATCGTGGCGAAGGTGGCCGACGATGGCGCGGACTTCAGCGACTACCACATCGGGCTCGAGCAGGTGTTCACCTACATCCAGAAGTCCGGCCTCAAGGAACGCATCGCCTTCGCCGACTACTACAAGGCCACCGCGCTGCCGCGCATGCGCACCGGCATAGTAGAAATCTTCGACCCCGTGACGCCCGATAACAACGTCGCGGCCGACATCACCGAGGCCACGCGTGGCCAGCTCGTGACGCTCGCCGGGGCGGCGCTCGATCACCTAAGTTACGCCCGAACCTGCCAGACAAAGGGCGAGGCGCTCGAATGCTGGCGCGACGTGATGGGTCCCTCCTTCAACACCTGACCGCCATGAGCTTTACAATGACCCGGACGACCACCGAGTCGTTTACCCTCACACACGCGAAAGAACTCGCGGCCAAGGTCGTCGCCGACATGCGCCGCTGCCAGCAGCTCTACGGCCAGCCGCCGGAAAGCAGTCTGAACAACTACGGCACGGAACTCGCGCTCCTGCTGAACGAGCGCTACGTCGCGAACTACGAGTTCGGGTTCCTGCGCAACGGCGCTCGCATCCTGTCGTGGAACTACACCGTCGATGCCGCGAACGAATTCATGCCCAACGATCGCCCCGGCCGAATGATGGCCGGAGTCGACATCAGCGGCGCCAGCTGGTTCAACAGGCTGAACAAGAACTCGCGGTTTTGGAACCTCCCGGCGGACCAACGCAAGCGGGTCGAAGAAGAGCTACCGGTGCAGCGCGTTATCAGCGCGGACCCACCGAACGCCTCGGGCCAGTGGACCTACGACCGAACCTACACTGCCGGCGGCGTGGGCCTCGGCCGCAAGACCTTTCAACCTTTCGCATGAGCGTCAGCCCCCAGCTCTTCGAGACAGTCCTCACCTATCCCGACCCTGGGATGCAGGCCCGCTACGCCGCGCTTTGCGGTCTGGACGAGGTCCAGTCTCACCTGCGCAAGGAGGCCGAGACGCTCCTGCGGCCCGACTTGCTCGAGAAGTGGAGTCAGGAGCATCACGGCGCCCAGCTGCCTGCGATCGAGCTGCTGCGGCGCCGCCCCCCCCTGATTGTGTTCGCGGGCGACGTGGGCACGGGCAAGACGGAACTCGCCCTGACCTTCGCGGACCCGCTCGCGCGGGAGATGGACCTGGACATCGAGCTCTATAACCTGAGCCTGCGGGCGCGCGGCAGTGGCGCGGTCGGCGAGATGACACGGCTGATCTCCAACGCCTTCGCTGAGCTGCGCAGCCACTGCCCAAAGCGACCCGAGCGCGGACGCAAGCCGTCCGGAGCAGCCGTGCTGTTGATCGACGAAGCTGACGCGCTCGCGCAATCGCGGGAGCTGGTGCAGATGCACCACGAGGACCGCGCCGGAGTGAACGCGTTGATCCGCGGGATCGACGACCTCGCGAACGCCAACCTGGCATGCTTGGTCATAATGTGCACCAATCGCTTGAGCGCCCTTGATCCGGCGGTGCGCCGCCGCGCAGCGGCGGTCTTTGAGTTCAAGCGGCCGGCCCTCCCGCTACGCAAGAAGCTCCTGACCGAGCAACTTGCTGGCGCGCACCTGACCGAAAAGGATTTAACTGCGCTGGCCGAGATCCTGGGCGAGGCCAAGGGCCGCGACTATGGCTTCACCTTTTCCGACATCACTCAACGGTTGATTCCGGCGATCGTGCTTGCAGCGTATCCGCGGGAGAAGATTACGGGCCGACTGGCGCTGAGCGTTGCGGCGACGATGTCGCCGACGCCACCCTTCAAGGCGGAGTCGGGCGGGTCATGAACGTGATCTACGTCGCGTTATCGCGCCAAATGACGCACATCTCGCCGCGCGGATAATCAGTCGCGATTTGGGCATGGCCCGATCTTGCCGTAGGGCCGCCGGCGGTCAGGGTTGGGCTGGGAACGGCGAGACCAACAAGACCGATCAGCGGGCCGCCCGGGCCCGGGAACACGCCAAGGCGATTTTCCGCGACGCCGAAGCGGCAGACGGTTGGCTAAGGTTGCCGGCACTTGCGCTCGATGGCCGGTGCCCGCTCGACCTGCTAAACACGGACGAAGGTGCCCGCGCCGTCAGTGCGCTCATCGAGGGCATAGCGCGCGGGAACGTCGTCTGATCGCTGCGGCATTGCGTGCCGACGGAAGGCCGTCAAGGTGTCGGGATGAATTTTGAACTCGCCCGAGGAGTTGCCATCTGGACGCTGCACGCCGCCGGCGCGGTGCTGGAGCCCCACGCGCTGCCGCATCTGATCGAGGGGCACATCGCTGGGCGCCGTTTCCGCGTCACTATACTTCAGAAATCCACCCTGGCGCACGTCAAGTTTCTGGAGGAGGACGAACGCCTGCTCACATTCCCAGACACCTGGAATATCGTCGTCTTCCCTTCCACCTCTATCCCGACCGGCGCCGGGGCGGCGATCGAGAGACTGGGGATGGTGCCGACGGACCCCTACATGCTCGCTGATGTCCTCCGACTCGGCGACTGGACACCCAGCGAGACGCCACCACCCTTGGCTCCAGCGCCCTCGCGGTCGGGCCGGAAAAAGTGACAGCCGAATGCGGCCCGCGGCCGTCGGCTGTGTTATTTGTGGGGTTGCCCACTCCCGCTCCCTCACGTCCGCCCAGATCAACGACCGACGGCAATCCGATCTCTACCTCGTCTTGAAGTAGTGCGAGATTCAACCGGTCGCGCGCCATGTGGCGGTGACACGACCGGCCACCGCACACGCTATCGGCGCGGAATCGACCATCGCGGCACGTGGATACGCCGTCGTCGCGCCTCTGGGCAGTCCGCTGCCCGAGTAGCTGGACCCATTCTCTTTGGTTGGGCTCGGCCAGATAGGTCGACGACGGTTCATCACTTGGCGAAGAACAAAGTGAGGGTTCTATTCGGGGGGTTCATGCCTCGAAGGCGGACGACACACCCCATCTTCCCACTTCTCCTCGCCCAGTCAGCCGGCGGCCAAAGCCGCCGGCTTCTGACCCGTCATGGCAGCATGGATCTCCTCATCAGGGCCTATCACTACGTGATAGGCCCTGATGAGGAGATCCACTGGCTGTGGCCCGGCGAAGCGGAGAAAGGCGGAGGACGGACCAGCGTGCGGAGGGGCGATAATGACCGGGCGGTAGCGGGCGCTCTCCCAAACCACTGGGCGAGAAGATCGTGGGGATGGGAAAAACTTGGAGGGCGATAGTGTTATTACGCAGATGCCAGGGGACAACAACTCCGGGCCTCGCCTCGCCACCCGAGCACCCCCGGTGGCCCTCAACAACATGAACCCTTCAATCAGCAATTCTCCGGCGGCGGCCCCCAAGGGCCAGCCCTCGGATTTTTCCGTCCCGCCGGACCTGGAAATCCTTCCGGGGTCCCGCTCGGTGTCCTCGCCGCGCAGCCACCCGAAGACTTACACGATGAGTCAGCTCCCGATCCCGCTCAAGAACGACACCAACGTCCTCTTGGGTCGCGGCGCGGGGCTCCTCCGCAAGGCGGGCAGCATGATCATCGCCGGTGAGACCGGGATCGGAAAGTCGGTCCTCCTAATGCACTTCGCCCTGTGCCTCGCGCTCGGTGTGCCGTTCTTTGGCATCTGCGTCCCTCGGCGCCTGCGTGTCCTGCTCGTCACGGCCATCGTCGAGGACGACGCCCACATCCTCTGGCAGCACAGCCACGGCGTCGCCGCGACGATTGGTCTCACGCCCGAGCAGCTGGCGGTCGTGGACTCGAACCTCCTGATGGCACCGCTCCACCCCGGCGCTGCTTCGTTGGTGGAGGCTGCAGGCCTCGCCCAGGCCCACCAGGCGGACGTGGTCTGCATCAATCCACTCTACCAGTTCGCGACGGGGCACCTGGGGGACATTCACGTCGCCCACGAGCTGACCACCCACCAGCTCTCCGAACTGATCCAGACGACCGGCGCCGCGATCGTGGCGATCCACCACATGCCCAAGCACGTCGGCTCGGAAAAGGGTGACTCCTGGGGCAGCTCCCGTGGGTCAGGTGCGGGGGCGCAAATGGTCTTCGACTTCTTCCGGACGAGCCTGACCCTGCGCGCAAAGGGAAGCGTCCGCGGGGTCGCGGTCCTTAAGTTCGCGAAGGGCGCGGAACGCTCCGGTCTCGACTCTACCGAGATCCCGCTGGAGTGGTCGAAGCGCGAGGAGGTGATCTTCGGTGGCCAGCAGGTCGAGAAGCTGGGCTGGCTGGTTTCGACTCCCAAACCCCGTGACGAAGAACCCGAGTCCGAAACCATGCCGCTTTGGAACCTCATCCGCGAGCTGCTGACCCCAACCGGGACGCGCCTGGCCTTGGGCGAACTGCACCAGCGGATCAACGCCGCCGGGCGGACGATCAGCGTGTCGACCCTCGATCGTTATCTCGCGAAGTGCCGCTCGACGCAGAGCGTGGTCATCACCAAGGACGGCAAGCGGAACCTCTTTTCGCTGCCGACCGAGCCTGGCGACTCGACCCCCAACACCACGGAGGAATCGTGAAAACCAAAAGCCCGACCACCAACCGCAACCACCCCGGGACTTTCCCTCTGGTTCATCCGGATTTCCACCCGCCGACCACGCTCGTCCAAGCCCTCGCCCAGGCCCTCCTCTGCGGAATCCTCACCGAGGACAAGCACGACCTCGAGTTCTACCGCTGGCTGGCGGATTCGCTGACCGACCACATGACGCCGGACGAGATCGAGACCGCCAAGACCACTGCGGTGGAGACGGCTAAGGTCTTCATGTAGGAGTGTTAGGCACCCCAGCGTCGTGCCCGGGCCGGACTCGCCGTCCGGCCCGGGGATGTCGAGTCCAGCCGTCAGACGAATGGTGTCCTTTTACCACTACCGCCCGGCCCCGCCACTCGACACCTGCCGCCGCCTGTGACCAGGGCTTCAGGCGGGCTCATGACTCCGAAGACGTGTGTCGGTTCTCGACGAAGCCGCACGGCGGCAAGCGAGGCCGCCGGCCAGCGCCAGACCCCGAATTCATATTGACTATCCAGGCTCACCCGCATTTTACCTAGATCATCTAGGCTTCATCTACCATGGCCGATCTTCTTGCGGGCACCCTCGATCTCTTGATCCTTCGCGTTCTCAGCCCTGGACCCCTCCATGGGTTCGGGATTGGCGAACGTATCCACGTGGTCTCGCGCAAAGCCCTCGAGATCGAGGAGGGCTCGCTCTATCCCGCCCTCTACCGGATGGAAGCCAAAGGCTGGTTGAAGGCGGAATGGGGGCAGTCGGCGCGGGGTCGTCGGGCCAGACTGTATTCCCTGACCAAGGCTGGCTGCAGCCAGCTCGAGACCGAGCAGAAGAACTGGAGCCAGGCGGCGCTCGCGATCGCTGAGGTCCTCAAGAATGCCTAGTCGCCGTGTCGTGGTTTCACGAATTTCGTTTCCGGTTCGGCGCAATGTTTCGCCGCCGACGCCTCGAGGCCGAAATGGCCGAGGAGATCCGCCAGCACATTGAACTTCGGGCTGAGCGAATGCGTGCGACCGGCATGTCTCCCGACGATGCTCGCGATGCCGCGCTCCGCGATTTCGGTGGCCTCGCACGCATCGCTGAGGAATGTCGCGATCAACGGACCGTGGCCTGGCTCGATGGACTAAAGCGCGACGCGCGGCACGCCTGTCGAATGCTCCACTGTAAGGCGCCAATTAGAGCTACCAGTCGGCGCCAGCCGGAATGACCAGCGATAGTGCCGGTGGTTTAGAGCATGGCGCCGGACTGTGGACGGGCGTTACTCGGGCCCCTCAACGGCCCCATGATCTCCGAGTCGCAGTAT
>CAIRCN010000053.1 GCA_903877135.1 uncultured Opitutia bacterium | reverse complement strand
GCCGAGTGCCCAGCCCAGCAAAGTCAAAAATCCAAGCGCCGCGGTGAAACTTCCGGTCGCCAGCACGGCGGATGTTCGGACAGGTGCCGGCTGGGTGGAATTTTGCTTTGCCGACTCGATCATGAGGGGATGGCACTAAGCTGCGTCATTCGTCCATTGGCGCAAGCGCTCCAGATACCGACATGGCGCGGATCGACCGCCGTTCCCGAGAGCGCCCTGACGCCCTCAAGGTTCACGATCCCAGCTTCTACTCAGGGGCAGTATACTCCGGGAAATATCTCTTGGCGCACTCCGGGCACATACCGTGCGTGAACTTGGCGCCGGTGTGCTGCGTGATGTAGTGCCTCGGGAGCTGCACCTGCTGCCAAAATGGGAGGAGGTTTGCCAAGGGCTCAGCCGGCTAGGGGCGCCTGCTCGATGCCGGTAAGGTCCACTTCTCTGGTTAGCGCCAACTGTGGCGCAAATGATGCAAATAGACCCGTGGTTTGCGTCACAGTTCATGCTCAAGCCTAAGGTTGGATGATTTCGGGCACGCACTGTTAAATTGCCGGTTTTCCACTAGGTTCTCACTGCTAAATACAGTGGCAAAAGTTCATGATAAACTGCGTTATGGGGCACCATTTTACCCTCACTGGAACCGTCATTCTGGTTGGGCGCGCTGCCGCTTCTGCACAATTGGCCTTGGCACGATGCGCCCGGCACGTAGTGTCCCGCGCAATCGGCACTTACAATGCCTCATCCGCTCAACTTTCACGCGGGTTGGTGGCTGGTCCTGCTGGCTTTCGTCAGCGGGGCGGTCATCGGTTTGGGTTTTCACCGGGAGGATTTCCTCGGCGGCTATTCCTCTTTCCGCCGCCGGTTGCTGCGTCTCGGCCACATCGCCTGCGCGGCGCTGGGCCTCTTCAACGTGGTGTTCGGTCTCGCGCCGGTGGCCACCGGCGCCTCGTTCCTGAATGCGTGGCCCGGCGGGTTGCTGCTCGCCGGCGGCATCGCGATGCCAGCGGTGTGTTTCCTGACCGCTTGGAAACCGGCGTTTCGGCACCTGTTTTTCATCCCGGTGAGCCTGCTGCTGGCTGCCGTGGTTCTGATTCTCTACCTGTCATGAAAATCGCCCTTCTCGCGATGAGCGGCGTCCGCGCGTGCGACCAGGAATTGCTCCGGCTCGGGCTCACGCTGCCGGGCTTCGTGGACCGCAGTCGCATTGTCGCCTCGTTGCCGAGCCTCGGGCTGCTCTGTATCGCCGCACACACGCCGGCGGGACACGAGCTGCATTACTTCGAGGCCGAGGCGGCCGGCCGTGAGCCGCCGGAAATCTACGGCTGCGACCTCGTGGCGATCAGCACGTTCACGGCGCAGGCGGCCGACGCCTATGCGATCGCCGACAAGCTGCGCCAGGCCGGCGTGCGCGTGGCCATCGGCGGGCTGCATGTCTCGTGCGTGCCCGAGGAAGCTCTGACCCACGCCGACTATGTGGCGGTGGGCGAAGGCGAATCCGTCTGGGCTGCCATCGTCGCCGCCGCGGAGCGGAAAGCGCCACCAGCGATTTTCCGCGCCAGCGATTTTCCGCCGGTCGATCTCGCCGCCCAGCCGGTGCCGCGCTTCGATCTCCTCGGTGAGCGCCCCTACAACCGCTACACGGTGCAGACGACGCGCGGCTGCCCCTGGCGCTGCGAGTTCTGCGCCTCAACGGTGATGCTGCACTCGTCTTATCGGCGCCGCCCGGTGGAGCACGTCGTGCGCGACATCGCCGCCATTGAGCGACTGCACCCGGGCGCGTTCATCGAATTTGCCGACGACAACACCTTTGTGGACAAAACGTGGGGCAAGGCGCTCTGCCGTGCGCTGCTGCCGCTCAAGGTGAAATGGTTCACTGAAACCGATATCAGCGTGGCCGAGGATGCGGAGCTGCTCGAACTCATGCACGAGGCGGGATGCCGGCAGGTGCTGATCGGGCTCGAAAGCCCCACCGCCCCGGCGCTGACCGGCCTCGAACAACGTGCCGACCGCAAGGCCCGCTGGGCCGCCGGCTATGCCGACGCCATCCGCGCCATCCAATCGCACGGCATCACCGTCAACGGCTGCTTCATCCTCGGGCTCGACGGGCACACGAAGGACGTGTTCCGCCAAGTCGAGGAATGCGCCGAGGCGTGGGCGCTGTTCGACGTGCAGATCACTTTGCTCACGTCCTTCCCGGGCACGCCGCTTTACGACCGTCTGCTGGCGGCAGGCCGGCTGCTCGAGCCCACCGCGTGGCACCTGTGCACGCTGTTCGACGTAAACTTTCGCCCCACCGGGATGACGCCGCAGGAACTGCGCGAGGGCATCTATTGGCTGAGCCAGCGGATCTACAGCGACGAGGCTACGCGCCGCCGCCGCAAGGCGTTCTTCCAGCATTTCTCCAACGAGCCCGGCTATCCGCGCCGGTCGTCCGCGCCGGCAGAAGCAATTTCTCCTCCATCCCCATGAACTCCATCGCCTCCATCCGCCTGCTCTTCCTCGTCTCCGCAGCCTACGACGGTCTGCTCGGCCTCGCCTTCCTCGTCGCCGGTCCCCGCATCTACGCCGCCACCGGCATCATGCCGCCCAACCACTGGGGCTATGTCGATTTCGCGGCCGGCATCCTCGTGATCTTCGGGCTCATGTTCCTCCAGATCGCCCGCGATCCTGTGAAATTCCAGGTGCTGATCCCCTACGGCGTGCTGCTGAAAGTGTGCTACGTCGGCACCCTGGTTTGCTACTGGCTGGGCTCGGGCATACCCGACCTGTGGAAATATTTCGCCGCGGCCGACACGGTGTTCGCCGTGCTCTACCTGCTCAGTCTGCAAACCCTGAAAGCCAAGCCCTGAACCGGCACCGACGCAGCCAATTTTGGCGCGTGACACGCCGCCCAGCGCCCAGTTGCACCGGCCGCGCGGCTGCGGTTTCTCGCAGCGTCCCACCGCGGAAAAACGGCCGAGCTTCTGCTTGAATGCATGACACCCTCCGCATTTCATCTCGCTCGCATTCGCCCATTCCGTCGCTCAAATTCGCGCCAATGAAGGTCACCGCCATTCAGCGTCTGCGCGCCAAGTTGCAGTCCAACCGTCCGGTTTACGGCCTTTGGATCACGCTGGATTCGGCGAGTATCTGCGAAATGGCGGTGGCGCTCGGACTTGACTGGGTGACAATCGACGCCGAGCACGGCCACCTCGACTGGAAAGAGATCGTCGAGCACATCCGCGCGGCCGTGCGCAGCGACACCGTCGTCCTTGTGCGCCTCGCGGAAAACTCCCCTGCGCTCATCAAGCGCGCGCTCGATATCGGCGCCGATGGCGTCGTGATCCCGTGGGTCGAGACGGCGCAACAACTCGAGGAGGCGATTGCTGCGGCCACTTATCCGCCGCACGGCGTGCGCGGCATCGGTGCCGAACGCGCGACCTGCTGGGGCCAATGCTTCGTCGAACACACCGCCGAGGCCGACGCCAACGTGCTCGTCGTGCCGATCATCGAGAGCGTGAAGGCGGTGCAAAACGTCGAGCAGCTCGCGCGCGTGCCGGGCACCGACCTTTTCTTTTTCGGCCCTGCCGACCTTTCTTCGACCGCGGGCTTCCCCGGCAAATGGGAAGGCCCAGGAGTCGCCGAACTTATTCTGCAGGCAAAGGACGTGCTCCGGAAGGCCGGCAAACACTGCGGTGTGATCGCCACCGACGAAGCCAACCTCACCAAGCGCCGCGAACAGGGATTCCAGATGCTCGGAGTGGGCTTGGACGCCGGTCTGTTGCTGCGCGGCCTGCATAGCGTGCTGGCCTCGCAGGGCCGCGACCGGACGATGCGCGCGAGTTTCACGCTGGAAAACAACGCCACCGCGCTCGCCACGGAGCGGCCGGTCAAGTGCGCGCCGCCCGAGATGCGGCCCGACCGCAACGAGGTCATGAACGCCCGCGGCAGCGGCCCGCAGCTCGAAGTCGCGCCTGGTGTGACGTTCGACTGCATGGTCGGCGCGCACAATCAGGCGCGCAACCTGACCACTGGCCTCGTCACCTTCGTCCCCGGCGCCGTGCTGCCGTGCCACCGCCACACCTTCGCCGAGTCGATCACGCTCCTGCAGGGCCGCGCGCTCGTGGACGTCGAGGGCCGGCACTATGAAATCGGCCCGCTCGACAACGTCACCATCCCGCGCGACCTCGCCCACCGCGTGACGAATCTCTCGCGCGCGACCCCGGCGCTGTTCCACATCGCGATGGCGTCGGCCGCGCCAGCGCGCGAGCTCGTGAACCAGTTTTTCTCCCGCCGCACCATGCCGGAGGTGACGCAGACCCAGCCCGGCGCGGAGCGCGTGACCTACCTAAAAAAAGTCGAGCGCTACTCGCCCGGCGCCAACGCCGCCTTTGTCGATTTCTTCAACGACGATCTCCTCCCTGGCCTGGAGATGAGCGGCGGCTACGGGCTGTTCCAGCAGGGCGGCCGGCTGCCGGCGCACCTGCACGATTTCGACGAGTCGATCTGCATCGTCGAGGGCCGGGCGACCTGCGTCGTCGAGGGCCGGCGCTACTCCATGGAACAGCAGGCGACGGCACTGCAGCCGCGCGGCCGCATCCACTACTTCATCAACGAAACCCCCGCGCCGATGGCGATGATCTGGGTGTATGCCGGCCCCCGGCCCGAGCGCCTCGTCGTGGACGAAGCCTGCGCCGTCGAGCCGGCCGTCGCGTGGCCCACGTAACCTGTTCCCATGGCCACTCCGTTTCACCTCAAGCTGACCGCCGATTTCTTCGACGCTTCCGGGCGCACGAAATACGCCGACATCGGCCTGTCGGTGCTGGCGGCGGCCCCGCACATCCGCCACACGGCGTTTGCCGAGCACCGGCCCGAAATCGCACCCGAGCAACTGGCGGGCACACACGGCGTGATTGTGCTGACACCGAAAATCACCGCGCACTCCGTCTCGCAGGCGCATGACCTGCTCGCCGTCGGCCGTTTCGGCGTCGGCTACGATTCGGTTGACGTGAAGGCCTGCACCGCCGCTGACGTGGCGGTCTGCATCACGACAGGCGCGGTGGACCGGCCGGTCGCGGAGGCGACGGTCGGCTGGATGATCGCGTTAACCCATCACATGCGGACAAAGGATCGGCTCGTCCGCACCGGCGAATGGGACGTGCGCTCGCGCTACATGGGCGGCGAGCTGCGCGACCGCACCCTAGGCCTCATCGGGTTCGGCGGCATCGCCCGCGCCGTCCTCCGGCTCCTGGAAAACTGGGGCATGAAGCCGCCGCTGGTGTTCGACCCATTTATCGACGACGCCACTGCCACCAAAGCCGGCGCGCGCAAAGTTTCGCTCGACGAACTCCTCCGCACGGCGGACTTCGTTTCGATTCACTGTCCGCTGACCGAGCAGACGCGCGGTCTGATCGGCGCGCCGCAACTCGCGCTCATGCGGCCCACGGCGTTTCTGCTAAACACCGCCCGCGGTGGCATCGTGGACGAAGCGGCGCTCTACGACGCCCTCAAGGCCGGCCGGCTCGCCGGCGCCGCGCTGGACTGCTTCGCGCAGGAACCGGTCCTCACGCCGCCGCGGCTGGCCGAACTGGACAACGTGCTGTTCGCACCGCACTGCATCGCGTGGACCAACGAGCTGTTTCGCGACATCGGCCGCACCGCGTGCCAGAGCATGATCGATCTCTCACTAGGCAAGCGGCCGAGCGGCGTGATCAACCCCGAAGTGCTGGCCAGGCCGTCGTTCCAGGAAAAGTGGCTTCGTCTCTGCGGCCCGCACCAGTGATTTTATGAGCACGAAGGCCAAAACAAAACCGCGCCCGAGCCGGCTCGCCGGCCGCGTGGCATGGATCAGCGGCGCCACCTCGGGCATCGGCGAGGCCACGGCGGAACTGTTCGCGCAGGAGGGCGCCAAAGTCGCGCTCATCGGGCGCCGCCTCGAGTTGGGCCACAAGATCGCCGCCCGGATCAACCGCCGCTCGCCGGGCGCCGCCCTCGCGCTCGCCTGCGACGTCAGCTCCGAGAGCGACGTCGCGCAGTCGATCGCGGCCACGGTCGCGCAGTTCGGCCGGCTCGACATTCTCGTCAACAACGCCGGCATCGTCGAGGTGCGCGACCTCCACGAGTATTCGGAGGCGCAGTGGGACCACGTGATGGCGGTGAACGTGAAGTCAATGTTCTTTGCCTTCAAACACGCCTTCCCGCACCTGCGGGCCGCCCGCCGCGGCTACGTCGTCAACGTCGGCTCGATCAGCAGCTTCGTCGGCCAGGCGCGCACGCCCGTTTACACCACCTCGAAGCACGCCATCCTCGGGCTCACGCGCTCGATCGCCCTCGACTACGCGGCGCACGGCATCCGCTGCAATTGCGTCTGTCCCGGCATCACGGAGACACCGATGCTCTGGGAGCATCTCAACGTCCGGCCCGACCCGCGCGCCGCGCTCAACGAGCGGCTGAACCGCGTCGCCATGGGCATCTCGCTCTCGCCGCTCGATGTGGCGAAATCGATTCTCTACTTCAGTTGCGAGGACTCCGCCGGCGTCACCGGCACCTCGCTCACGGTCGATTGCGGCTACCTCACGGCGGCGGAGTGGCAGTGCACCGGCCCGACCGCGTTCCAGCAAATCCCCAAAAAGTCATGAGGACGAAATTCGCCTGCGCCGATTTTACCTTTCCGCTGCTGAGCCATCCGCACGCGCTGGACCTCATCGCCATCCTCGGCTTCACCGGCGTGGACCTCGGCCTCTTCGAGCAGCGCTCGCACCTCTGGCCGTCGAAAGAATTCAAGAATCCCGTGGCGAGCGGTCGCAAACTCCAGCGCGCCCTCGCCGACCGCGGGCTCGTCGCCGCCGACGTGTTCCTGCAGATGCGGCCGGACTTCGCGCCGTTCGCCATCAACCAGCCCAGCGCCAGCCGCCGGCGGAAGGCGCGCGACTGGTTCCTGCGCACGCTCGAATACGCCGCCGCAGTAGGCTCCCGCCATGTCACGACGCTGCCCGGCGTCTTGTTCACCGAGGAGGGCCGCGAGGCGTCGCTTGCCCGATCCGCGAGCGAACTCGCCTGGCGCGTCGCTCAGAGCAAGGCCGCTGGCCTCGTCTTCGGCGTCGAGGCGCACGTCGGCTCCATCGCCGCCACACCCGAGGAGGCTGCCGGGCTCGTGCGGCTGGTCCCGGGCCTGACGCTCACGCTCGACTACACCCATTTCACGCGCATCGGCGTCCCGGACGACCGGATCGAGCCGCTAGTGCCACACGCGAGCCATGTGCACACGCGCGGTGCCTGCCGCGGTCGTCTGCAGTGTAATTTCTCTCAGAACACCATCTACTATCCGAGGATGCTCGCGGCTCTGCACCGGAACGGCTACCGCGGCTGGCTCGGCGTGGAATATATCTGGATGGACTGGGAGCACTGCAACGAAAGCGACAACGTCTCCGAGACACTTGTGCTCCGTGATTTTCTCCGCGCAACCGCCGCCAAGCTCTGACTTCGCCCGATGCCCGCCGTCGCCACCCGCAACCCCGCCGTCGCCCTCCTCGAGATTCACTCGCTGGGCGCCGCGCTCGTGGTGCTCGACCGTGTGGAAAAGACCGCGCTCGTGCAGGTGCTCCAGGCGGAGCTCAACGACTGCTACGGGCTCTTCCTCAAGCTCACGGGCGATTCGTCCGCCGTGCGCATCACGGTGGAGACGGCGCGGGAACTCACACAGGTGATGCACGTCGCGATCACCGCCGAGGTCCTTGATTCGCCCGATACTCGTGCGTGGGGCGTCCTTGAAAGTCCACCCGAGTATCAACCCCTGCTCGAACAAGAAGTCGTCTTTATCCCCGGACACCGGGCCCATCCCATGAATGAAAAAAACAACACTCCCGAAGCGATCGGTTTGATCGAGACGCAGGGCTTCACCGCCGTCACCGCGGCCACCGACGCCGCCTGCAAGGCCGCCAGCGTCCGCGTGATCGCCAAGGAAAAACTCGGCGGCGGCTACATCACCGTGATTTTCGAAGGCGATGTCGCCTCCGTCACCGCCGCGGTCGAGGCCGGCCGCGCCGCCGCCGAGGCGGTCGGTAAACTCATCTCCGCGCACGTCATCGCCCGCCCCAGCGAGGGCGTGGGCCAGATCCTCACGCGGCTCTGATCCGCGCCGAGGTTGCACGGATGAGCGCCAAGCTGGAACGCCGGGCCGGGCAGCAGGGCTGGAGCTTCGCCAACGACCGCGTGCAGGCCTTTCTGACCCGCACGGGCGGCCACCTCGCACCGGTGGGGTTCAAGTTCGGCCGGCGCACGGTGCAACCCTTCGCTATCGCGCCGTGGACGGACGAGAAACTCCCCGGCACGCCGACGATGCTGCGAATTCTCCGCGGGGATTTCTTCTGCTGCCCGTTCGGCGGCAACGCCGCGCCGTTCCGCGGCGAGCGCCATCCGCCACACGGCGAGACGGCGAACCACGCCTGGACCTTCCGCGCGCTGGAGCGCGAGGGCGACACGGTGCGCCTCCACGCCTCGATGCAACTGCGCGCCCGCCGCGGCCGGGTGGACAAGCGCCTGATCCTGCGCGACGGACACGCGGCGGTTTACTGCGAGCATGTACTCTCGGGGTTCCGCGGACCGATGCCGGTCGGCACGCACCCGATGCTGGCGTTGCCCGACGCGCCGGGCGCGGGATATATTTCGACGAGCCGTTTTACTCGCGGCCAGGTAGTGCCCACCGCATGGGAGCAACCGGCAGCGAAGGGCTACTCGGTGCTGAAAACCGGCGCGACATTCACCTCACTTAAACGCGTGCCGGCCCGCGACGGCGGCACGGTTGACCTGAGCCGGTTCCCGGCGCGCCGCGGCTACGAGGAGTTGGTGGAGCTCGTGAGCGATGCGACGCTGCCCTTCGCCTGGAGCGCGGTGGCGCTGCCGGCCGCCGGCTACGTCTTTTTCGCGCTCAAGGATCCGCGCGTGCTGCGCGCGACCGTGCTCTGGTTCTCCAACGGCGGCCGCCACTATCCGCCATGGAACGGCCGGCACGTGAACGTCCTCGGCGTCGAGGAGGTGACGGCGTTTTTTCACCTTGGCCTGGCCGAGTCGGCGCAACCCAACGCGCTCAGCCGCACCGGAACGCCGACGGCGCTGCGACTGCGACCGGACCAACCGCAGCGTGTTGCGCACATCCTCACGCTAGCGGCGATCCCTCGCGATTTCGACGCGGTGAAGACCATCGTCGCGTGCCGCGGTGGCGTGACGCTCACCGCCCGCAGCGGCCGGCGGGTCTTCGCGCCGCTCGACCCCGATTTTGTCGCCGGTTGAGCGGCGTCCGGACTCGCGGCGGTAGTGGCATTTCCGGCGTTGCGACGCAGCAGAGCAGCCACCATGACTCCTGCTGTGAAAGCCTCTGACTTTTTTGCCCTGCCTCCGTCGCTGTCACCGTTCGCGGCCCATTTTCCGGCCGACACTGTGCCGTGGGAATGGCTGCGTCGCATCGGGCCGGCTCTAGCGGCACAGGTGTTTGACCGGCCGTTGCCAGCGCTGCCGCCGGGCGTGCACGTCGAGGGGTTGGTCTTTCTCGATCTAACCGTCAGACTGCCGCACACAGCGACGATCATCGGTCCAGTCTGGATCGGCGCGCATACGGAGATCCGGCCCGGCGCGTTCATCCGCGGCAACGTCATTGTCGGGGAGCATTGCGTGCTGGGCAACGCCTGCGAGTTCAAGAACTGCCTGCTGATGGACCGCGTGCAGGTGCCGCATTTCAACTACGTCGGCGACTCGATCCTCGGTAGCGGCGCACATTTCGGCGCCGGTGTCATCTGCTCGAATCTCCGTCTCGATCAGCGGCCGGTGGTCGTGCGCTGCCGCGAGGGAGTGTTCGAAACCGGACTGAAGAAATTCGGCGCGATTGTTGGAGAGGCCGCCGAGATTGGCTGCAACGCCGTCCTTCAGCCCGGCACTCTGCTTGGCCGGCGCTCGCTGGTCATGCCGCTCACGGCCTTCGGCGGCGTGCTGCCGCCCGCGACCATCGTGCACAGCCGGCAGGCGCTCACGACGGTCACGCGCCGGGATTGACGCCTACGTGTGGTGTTGACGAAGCTGTCGGTTCCCATGCGCACTCTCACCGGCATCAAGCCCACTGGCATCCTGCATATTGGTAATTTTTTTGGCGCGATGCGCCCGGCCATTGAACTGCAAGCCGCCGGTGATGCATTTTATTTCGTCGCCGACTATCACTCGATGACCTCGCTGACCGACTCAGTGGAGCGCAAGCGCTACACGCTGGGCGTTGCACTCGACTGGCTTGCCTGCGGGCTCGATCCGGCCAAGGCCGTGTTCTGGAGGCAGAGCGATGTGCCCGAAGTTTGCGAGCTAACATGGCTCATCGGTTCGTTGACTCCCATGGGCCTCCTTGAGCGCGCCCACAGCTACAAGGACTCACTCGCCAAGGGGCTCCAACCAAACTGGGGGCTCTTCACCTATCCGGTGCTCATGGCTGCCGACATTCTCCTATACGACACCCACAGAGTCCCGGTCGGCAAGGATCAGAAGCAGCATGTTGAGTTCACCCGCGACATCGCCATCAAGTTCAATCTGACCTATGGCGAGACATTTGTCGTGCCTGAACCAGTGATTCGCGACGAGGTCGCCGTCATCCCCGGACTCGACGGCCAGAAGATGTCGAAGAGTTACGGCAACACCATCGAGATTTTCGGCGACGAGAAGGTGATGCGGAAAAAAATCATGGGGATCAAAATGGACTCGCGCACGCCGGTCGAACCGAAGCCCGACGCCGACCAGAACCTCGCGATCCAACTGCTCCGGCACGTGGCGCCCGCCCCGGTCGCGGCCGACTACGAAAACCGGCTCCGCGCCGGCGGTCTCGGCTATGGCGACCTGAAAAAGGCGCTCTTCGAGCACTACTGGGATTACTTCGCTGCCGCGCGCACCCGCCGTGCCGAACTCGAGTCCAATCCCGACCACATCGAAGAGATTCTCCGCGATGGCGCCGGGCGCGCCCAGTCGGTGGCCGCGAAAACGATGGCTCGCGCCCGCCTCGCCTGCGGCCTGCGCTAGAGCGGCGCACTCAGTTGATCTTCGCGCGGTCCCAGCCTTTGAACGGCATCGGGTAGCGCTTGCCGTAAACTTCGACCTCTAGGTTCTCGCCAGCGCTGGCGGTAATGAGAATCGTCCCGTGTTTCGGAAAGGCACGCGATTCGCCGCGGGCGAGCGTGCCCTGGAAGAGCTCCTTGCCGTCGGTTTCCTGCACGACTTTCACGCGCACGGTGTCGAGCGCAAAAAGTGTGATGGTCGGCTCCGTGGCCGTCTGCACGACGCCGTTGTTGGCCGCCGGTTTAGTTGGGCGGTCGACGGAACTGCGGCTCCCGCTGAAAAGAGACATGGCACCCCACAGGACCAGCACGGCGATGACAGCGATGGCCGCCCATTTTGTGACCTTGAAGACCACCGCCGGATCGAGGGCGGGGCCATGGGAAACGCCTCCGCTGCGTGGCACATGGGGCGCGCGCCGGCTTTCCTGCGCTGCCGGGGCGGGAGAGGCGGCGTGACTGGGCGGGGCGTCGTGATCCTCCGCCGAAGCGATCGACACCTCCATGCGCCCGTAAACTTCCCGGCCCGGCTGGCGGGGTTTCGGCTGATCGTGGCCCAAGGCGGAGTAATCGTCGATAATCCGGTCGGCGGGTAGTTTCAGGAACGTGGCGTAGTTGCGCAAAAACCCGCGGACGTAGAGTTCGGTGAGGCCAACGTCGAACTGGTTGCTCTCGAATTTCGTGAGGTAGTCCCCGCGAATCTTGGTGGCTTCTGCGGCCTCGCGGATGGAGATGCCTTTCTTTTTGCGGGCTTCTTCGAGGCGGTCGCCGATGGTCTGCATGGGATTCAGTTAGGGGGTTTGCGAGAGAAGGGAAAGAATGATTTTGCCCGCGGCGCGCGCTCAGAGGCTGTCCAGGTCCACGAGGATTTCGCGTGGGCTTGAGCCATTTTCCGGGCCGACAATGCCTTTTTCCTCCATTAGGTCCATGATGCGGGCGGCGCGGTTGTAGCCGATGCGCAGGCGGCGCTGGATCATCGAGGTGCTGGCGCGCTTGGTGGACTTAAGCACGTCGAGCGCCTGGTTATACAATTCCTCGTCGTCGCCCATGTCGCCGTCCGGGCCATCTGTCCCGCCATCCTCGTCCTCGTCGCGGGCAGCACGGTCGATTTGCTGCTGCACGGTGTGAGCGTATTGCGGCGGGCCGTTGCGTTTGAGAAACTCCACCAGCCCCAGCACCTCCTCGTCCGAAACGAAGGCACCCTGAGCGCGCACGAGGCGCGAGGTGCCCGGCGGGGAGAAGAGCATGTCGCCGCGGCCGATGAGCGTGTCGGCGCCCTTGACGTCGAGGATGGTGCGCGAGTCAACCTGCGAGGCGACTTGGAAGGCGATGCGCGAGGGGAGGTTGGCCTTGATGACGCCGGTGATGACGTTCACCGAAGGGCGCTGGGTGGCGATGATGAGGTGAATGCCGGCGGCGCGTGCAAGCTGGGCGAGGCGCGCGATGGACGTCTCGATCTCGGCCGGCGCGACCATCATGAGGTCGGCGAGCTCGTCGATGATTGCGACGATGTAGGGGAGGCGATCAGGGATTTCCACCGGGTCGATCGGCGGCGTGATGCCTTCGAGCGTGGGCTGGAGCTCGGCGGGCGGCTCTTCGGGCACGGCGCCTTTCTTGCGCGAGTTGAAGCCAACGATGTTGCGGACATTGCACTTGGCAAAAATCTGATAGCGTTGCTCCATTTCGCTGAGCAGCCACTTGAGCGCACCGGGCACCTTCTTCGGCTCGGTGACGACCGGAATCAACATGTGCGGCAGCGCGTTGAAAACTTTCAACTCGACCACCTTCGGATCGACCATGATGAGGCGCACGTCCTTGGGCGAGGCGCTGTAGAGGATCGAGGCGACGATCGAGTTGATGCAGACGGATTTGCCCGAGCCGGTCGCACCGGCGATGAGCAGATGCGGCATCTTGGTGAGGTCGGAGATGAGCGGCTTGCCGGAGACATCTTTCCCGAGGGCGATGGGCAACTCGGCCTTGGCGCCGGTCCAGTCGTCGCTCTCCAAAACCTCGCGCATGCCGACGGGCGTGGGGTTTTGGTTCGGCACTTCGACGCCGACGGCGGCCTTGCCCGGAATCGGCGCGAGAATGCGCACGGACTGCGCCCGCATACCGAGGGCGATGTTTTTGTCGAGACCCGCGATTTTCTCGACGCGCACGCCCGCAGCGGGAACCAGTTCATAGCGGGTGATGACGGGGCCGACGTGGATTTCGCCAAGGGTGACCTCGACGCCAAACTCACCGAGGATGCGCAGCAGGTTTTCGGCGTTGCGGCGGTGCTCCTCCTCGCTGTTGGCGGCGGAAGGTTTCACCTGCTCCTTGAGCAAGGTGAGCGGGGGGAACTGGTAGTTTTCGTCGTCGCTGCGCACAGGCAAGGCCGTGACCTTGGATTTCTTCGGTTCCTCGGGTTTGACGATGTTGAGCTCGATTTTTCCGGCGGCATCGACGGCGAGCTTCCTGGTGTCGGTGGCCGGGGCGCCCGGTTTGGCGGCGGATTTAGTCTCCTCGTCGGCAGGACGCAATGGCACCGGTTTGGCGAGCGGATCGTCGGAGTTTTTCGGCAGCGAGAATTTTTTGGCGCCGAAGCCCGGGGGCGGAGGCGCCGGGACCGGGGCGGCGGGGGTCTGGGTCGCAGGTGCGGGGGCGGGCACGGGCACGACCACAGCTTTCGTCGTGGCCGCCGCTTGCACTGCTTTTTGGCGCAGGGCAGCGGCCTCGGCCTTGCGCTTGGCCCGATCGTCGCGCCAGGCGTTGAAGGCGGCGATATACTTCTCGATTTCGGCGGCAAAATCTTTCGTGAAAATGAACACGAGAGCCGAAAAATAGATGGTGCACAGCAAAAGCACAGAGCCGAGTTCGCCGAGCGCGTCTTCGAGCGCACCGTGGTAGATTTTCAACCCGACGAACCCGCCCGGTCCCTGGGGAAAGTAGTCGCTGGCCCATTTGGCGGGTTTGAACATCGCCAGTCCTGCCGACAGCGCGACGATGGCGATGGCCATAGCGGCGAACCGCGGTCCGGCGAGCCGCCGCGACTTGCGGATGGCAAATTTGTAGAGCATCCAGAAGAGAAAAACCGGCAGCAGGTATGTGCTCGCACCGATGACCAGCAGCAGCACGGAAATGGTGTTGGCGCCAACGAAGCCCATGAGGTTTTTCGCCACGGCTCCGGTGGTGCGCAGGGCGCTCTGGGCGGGATCGTAGTCCACCAAGGCCACCGTCAGAAACATGCCCACGAGAAAACAAGCTATCGCGGCCCCCCAGTTGCGAGGATAGGTCGGCTGCGGGAACGAGGGTCCGTTGTTTAGGTTTGAAGTCTCCGGCTTGGACATTTGTGTAACCTGACGAAAGTCAGTGCGGATTCGATGCTAACGCTCTTGGCGGTCAAATGTAAACTCCCCCGCAAGTTTTTCACCAAAAACTCATATCCCTCCCATGAAAGAGATCCTGCGCTTCGAGCCCATTTACCAAGAACGCGTCTGGGGCGGTCGCGTGCTTGAGACGACCTTGGGCCGCGCGTTGCCGCCGGGGCGGCCTATTGGCGAAAGCTGGGAAATCGTGGACCGGCCCGAAGCCCAGTCGGTGGTTGTCGCGGGCAGCCTAAAGGGGCAGACGCTGCACGAGGTTCTGGGCAAACACTCTGCTGACATCATGGGCCCGAAATGGCCCGGCGGACGCCGCTTCCCCATGCTGGTCAAGTGGCTCGACTGCCGCGAGCGTCTCAGCCTGCAAGTGCATCCACCGGCCGAGCTCGCCGCTGAGCTCAAGGGCGAGGCCAAGACCGAGAACTGGTATATCGCACACAGCACGGTTGGCGCGCATTTGCTGGTCGGCCTGAAACGCGGAGTCACCCGCCAGCAATTCGAGAGCGCAATCGCCGCCGGGACGCTGGAGCAGTGCATCCATCACTTCCGTGTCGCCGCCGGGGACTCGATCCTGGTCGAAAGCGGCCAGGTGCACGCAATCGACGCCGGCAATCTCATCCTCGAGATTCAGCAGAACTCCGACACAACTTTTCGCGTTTGTGACTGGGGGCGGGCCGGACTGGACGGCAAGCCGCGGCAACTCCACATCGAGCAATCGCTGCGCTCGATCAATTGGACCGATTTCGAGCCGGCTCCAGTGCGCGCCGCGCCCACCTCGGGCACGATTGCCGATTGTGATGAATTCACGATCCGCCGCATCGTGCTGGGCGCAGGCGAACGTTTTTCGACCGCGGCGGGCGAGCAACCGCGGCTCCTCAGCGTGGTCAGCGGGACCATCCGCTGCGCCGGCGACAACGGAGCCGGCACGCGCGCGCCCTTCGGCTCGCCCCTGGAGCGGGGTTCCAACGTCCTGCTGCCCTATGCCGGCAGCTTTACCTTCGTGGCTGAAAGCACCGCCATTCTGCTGGTGACAGAGAATTTCGTGTGATGTCTCCACGCAGTTCATATCCAGTCCCGGGGCGCAACCGGGGCGGTATTTTTCTAAAACTGCTCGTCCTCCTGGCGGTGTTGTTTGCCATCGGGGCGCTGGCATGGATGCTTTTCCTGCCGGTCCTGTTCACGACGCAGTTGCGCGAGCGGACGGGCGGCGACGTCACGCTGCGGAGCCTCATGGTGAACCCGTTCACCGGCACCATCGAGTTGCACGGTCTCGTGCTCGCCAATCCCACCGGTTTTCCAGAGCACGATTTCCTGCAATTGCGCGAGTTTCGCCTGAAAGCGGACGTCGCGTCGCTGCTGTCAGACCGGCCGGTTTTCGACGATGTAGCGCTCGACGTGGCCAAAGTCACGCTCGCGAAGACGGCGGCCGGCCGCACCAACACCGAGGCGTTGCCGCAGGGCTTGGGCGCGAGCGAACCGGGTGCGCCCGCGCCCGTCGCGGCCCGTCCCGCACCGCGTTTTCTGATCCGCCGGCTCACGCTGCGCTTCGACCAACTGGTGATTGCCGACCACAGCGGAGCCTTTCCGGTGGTGCGGGAAGTGGCCTTGGGGCTCAACCGGACGTTTACGAACGTCACCGATTTGAAGTCGCAGCTGCCGGCCGAAGCCTGGCAGGGTCTCGCGCCGATCGGAGCGGCGGCGAGCGGGCTCGTGCCCAGCGATCTCGGCCAGGCGTGGCGCGACGCGGCGAAACAGGCCGCCAAGGAGGGCGCGGAAAGGTTCAAGCAAGCACGACAAAAAACCGGCGAAAAAGTCAAAGGGCTGATCGAAGCGCTTGAAGAAAACAAAAAGCCATAGTTTATTCGCCGTTTCCTATGTCTGCTTCCGAACCAACCGATACTCTCATCACCAACCCTGCCACCGCTCCCGACACAGGGCCGGCGGCTATTGCGCCAGAAACGGCGTCCCCGGCCGAGCCTTCTGTGGTAGCCGCAACCGATGCGCTGACAGCGGCAAAGAAGGAGGCGGCCGACAACTACGAGCGCTACCTCCGCGCCGTGGCCGATTTGGAAAACTTCCGGCGCCGCACCGTGCGGGACAAGGACGAACTCCGCCAGTTTGGTGTCTCGCGTGTGCTCGACGACCTCCTGCCCGTCATGGACAACTTGGCGCTCGGCGTGACTGCCGCCAAACAGCCCAAGGCCGACCTCAAGACACTCATCGGCGGCGTGGAACTCGTGCTCAACCAGTTCAAGTCCGTCCTCGCCGGCCACGGCCTGAAGGAGCTTAGCCCCGCGGGGCAGCCGTTCGACGCCAATTTCCACGAGTCCCTCTCCGCCCAGCCCAGCGCCGACGCGCCCGAGGGCCAGGTGCTCACGGTCGTGCGCACCGGTTACGTGCTCAACGGCCGCCTCCTGCGCCCGGCCGCTGTCGTCGTGTCCAGCGGTCCCGCCAAGGTGGCGCCGAAAAACTAAAGCCTGGCGCGGCGCCGTTTCCGCGGCGTCCCCGCCCCCTCACCCACCATGGCCAAGGACGATTACTACGAACTGCTCGGCGTCGGCAAAACGGCCACCGAGGAGGAACTTAAGAAAGCCTACCGCAAGAAGGCGGTGCAATTTCACCCGGACAAAAACCCCGGCAACAAGGAGGCTGAGGAGATGTTCAAGAAAGTCTCGCACGCTTACGAAGTGCTGAGCGACGGAGAAAAACGCGCGGCCTACGACCGCTACGGCGCAGCAGCGTTCGAGGGCGGCGGCGCGGGTCCGCGCGGGCCGGGCGGCTTTGGCGGCGGGTTTCACGACCCGGCGGACATTTTCCGCGAAGTCTTCGGCCAGCGCGGCGGTGGGGGCGGCGGAATTTTCGACGAGATTTTCGGCGGTGGGGGCGGCGGGCGCGACTCGGGCCGCGACGGCTCCGACCTGCGCTACGACCTCGAGATCACCCTCGAGGAGACCGCGCGCGGCGCGGAGCGGGAGATTTCCTTCCGGAAAAACATGGCCTGCGAGCGGTGCGACGGCGCGGGCGCCGAGCCCGGCTCGAAGCGAGTCACCTGCTCGACCTGTCGGGGCGCGGGCCAGATCCGCCGCTCCGGCGGCATCATCACCTTTACGCAGACGTGTCCGACTTGTGCTGGGGCCGGCACCAAGGTCGACAAGCCCTGCACTGCGTGCCGGGGCGAAGGCCGCGTGCTCAAAACCACCAAGCTCAACGTCCGCATCCCCCCCGGCGTGGACAACGGCTCGCGCCTGCGCTCCTCCGGCAACGGCGAGGCCGGCCTCAGCGGCGGCCAGGCGGGCGATCTCTACATCGTGCTCTCGGTGAAAGAGCACGAGCTCTTTGAGCGGCAGGGTGACGATCTCTTCTGCGAAATCCCGATCAAGTTCACGCTCGCCACCCTCGGCGGCACGATCGAGGTTCCGACTCTGTTCGGCAAAGCCTCGCTGAAGGTTCCCGTCGGCACGCAAAGCGGCACGACGTTCCGGCTGCGCGACAAGGGCATGCCCTCGCTGCGCGGCGGCCGGCAGGGCGACCAGCTCGTCCGCGTTCACGTCGAGGTGCCGCAGTCGCTCTCGCCCGAGCAGCGTAAGATTCTGGAAGATTTCGCCCGCGTCAGCGGCGACGCCAACGAGCCGACGTCGAAGACGTTTTTCGAGAAGGCGAAGAAGTTTTTCTGAAGCTCGCCTCCGGGCGGCATTGCGGCCAGCGTGGGCTCACATTCCCCGCCGGCCATGAAAACCTCCCGCTTCTCTGCCCTGCTGCTTTGCCTCGCCGCCGCCAGCCTCTGCGCCGAGGAAGCGTTACTCTTGGACAAAGCCGGAACCGCCCTCAAGAAAACCACCGACAAAGTCGCCGAGGGCACCAAGGAGGCCGCCGCCGTCACGAAGGACAAATCGGTGGAACTGAGCCAAGCCACCAAGAATGAAGCCGCGAAGGCTTACCATAAAACTGTCGAGGTCACGAAGCACGCCGCCGAGGTGACCAAGGAAAAGGCCGTGGAAGCCAGCACCGTGGTGAAGGAGAAATCGGTCAAGGCCTACGAGGCGACCAAGGAAGCGACCAAGGAGACGGTCCATGCCGCCAAGGAGAAGGCCCTCGACTTGCTGACGACCAAAGAGGAACTCGAACTTTACGACACCAACCACGACGGTCGGCTGGACGATGCGGAGCGAACCAAAATGAAAGCCGCCAAGGAAGCGGCCAAAACTCAGCCGTGAATCCCGCGCATTTGCTCTGCCCCGCCGACCCAGTTGAGCGTTACGCGGATTGATATGCGCTCGGGAAAAGCTCAACCCAACCCTGGCAATTTTCTGCTGCTTTCCGCAATTCCGTGGTCGTCAACAGTTCTTCAAATCCCATCAACTCAGACACCGGTCATTCAGCTGAGTTTGATATACATCAACTGAGTTGAGGCGAATTACACTGTTAGGCAGAAAATGAAGATACGCGTTGCAACGACTGAAGACGTCCCAACATTAGCCCGTCTCAACGGAACCGTTCAGCGCATTCATGCGCAAGCGATCCCGAAGCTCTTCCGCTGCGATGCGCCGCGGGCATTGGTGGAAGCGGGTTTTCGCGAGATGGTGAGTGATCCGAGTGCGTTCTGGCTGATCGCGGAAGATCCGGAACCCATCGGATATCTTTATGCGACATTCCGGGATCGCGAAGAAACCTGGTTTCGCCCAGCCCACAAGATCTGCAATATCAGCCATGTCTCTGTCGAGCGCGGAGATCAACGGTGCGGTATTGGGCGTGCTTTGATTGAGCGTCTATTCCAAGAAGCAGCGTCTCGAGGCTATGATCGCGTCGAACTCGATGTCTGGAGCTTCAATGCAGAAGCAAAGCAGGCGTTCGAGCGGCTCGGTTTCCGGGTGTTCAATGAGCGTATGGTGTATGCTCCAGAAGCCTAACCAGGCGCTATGCAACGCCTATGGCCATCACGCACGTTGCTGACGCACCGGTCGCGCCGGCCACAGACGCGGCACATCATTAACGTTCCACAAAGATGGAAAGGAGAAAAGGGGTCATGTGTGAACTTTTGACAGACCCGACTTTACGCCCGTCTCCAGCTTGCCGAGCGCGCGCACGCCGCCGCCTTACGACGGCGCGTAGGTGTAGTAGCCGTCGCCGGTCGGGCGATGGTCTTCCTGCCACCAGCGGTGGACGACCCAGCCTTCGACGTGCGCCTCGACGCCGTCGGGGAGATGGGCGTGCACCGCGAGTTGCAGCGGCTGCCCGGCCCACGCCGCGTTGAAGCGGACCTTCCACACGAGCCACGAGCAGCCAAAGCTCTGCGTATTGCCGTGCTGGCGGCCGTCGGGCACGGGGATCAGCGGGACGTTGCGTCCGCCTATGCGGACGAGCGCCTGCACGATCTGCACGACGGTCGGCTTGTGTTTCCACTCGGCCTCGCCCTGCCGCAGCCGAACGACGACCGCGAGCACCGACGTGCCGGGCGCCAGCGCCGGCAGTGCGCTCGTGAACGCATAGGTTTTACGGGCGAACTGTTTCTGCTCAAACGCCGCCTCCTCCGCGAAGCGGAGGTCCATCCGCGGATCGAGCGTCGTCGGCGTGAGCGCGAGGGCCGAGCCGAGCCGGGCGGCCTGGGCGTCGGTCAGCGCGCGCAGCGGCAACCGGGGCCGGCTCCCCTTCGCGGGCGCGACCTCAAGCATGAGTGTCTCGAAGGGCCGCAGCCACACGTCGAGCGTGTCGCCGACCCGGTAGTTCGCGCCGTCGGGCCGGCGCAGTTGGCGCTTTTCCGGAAAATGCGTGGCCACGCGCACCGGCGTGCCGGGCCGAGCGGAGAAGCCGAGGCTGGCGTCGAGTTTCGCCACGCCGCGGCGGGCAGCGAAGTGCGCGTTGTGGAAGAAAAGTAAACCTCGCGAGCCACGGGCGTGCGCGTAGCCGTAGACGTCGTTGCGGAACGGATCACCGGGAATCGTTTTGCGGTGCTGGAACAGCGCGACGTTTTTCCGCGCGAGCGCGATGATCCACGCGAGGAACGCCACGTCGTCGTCGCTGAGGTCGTGGAGGTTGCCCCAGAGGTTGGGGAACAGCCGGCTGCCGCGGCCGAGGTCCATCACAAGCGTCTCGCGCCAGCGCTCGGTTCCCATGAAGTTGCCCCAGCGGGTATCGGAGAGCCAGACGCCGAGGCTGTCCTTGAGCCGCGGCGGGATGGTCGTGGCGTGCTGGGCGTTCTGGTCCTGCGCGAGCGTAACCGAGTCGCGGTAGTAGAGTGTCGGCGTCGAGCTCGTGCCGGAGCCCTCCATGAAAAGGCCCGACTCGAAAATGGCATCGCCGTGCAGCGCCCAGAACGGTGAGCGCAGCCCCCAATACCACATGACGAACACGTCCGGCGCGATCGCCCGCGCGCTGTCGGCGATGTCGATCAGCTTCGCGAACATCGGCTCGACGGAGTATTTGCCGGGCAGGTGTCCGTGCTCGGTGCTGTCGCAGCGGTAGGCGCCGCCGTCGAACTTGAGGAAGCGCACGCCGTTCTCGCGCACGTGGTGCAGCACGGCCTTCTTCAGGATCGAGAAGTAGTTCTCCTCGCCGAGACAGAACATGACGCCCTCGGCCCCGAGTGGATAGCCCTCGCGGTAGAGCTGCGCGGGCGGCTTGCCATCGGCAAAGGCGCCGGGGTAGTCCCAGCAGGATTGCAACCCCCAGCTTGTGGCGAACCAGAGGCCGAACTTCATCCGCAGCTCGCGGACGCGTCCGATGATCTTGTCCGGCCCGTGAGGGAACGCCGTCGGCTTGAACTGCGTGAGGTCGGAGCCGTAGTCCACCCAGCCCGTGTCGAGCGTGAAGTAGTCGAAGGGCACGCCCTTCTTGTGCAGCTCCGCCACGCGGTCGAGCACCGCGAGCGCCTGCTCGTCGTCGAGCGTCGGGCATGCGCCCCACTGATTGTTGATGCCGAAGGGCGTGTAGGTGGAGAGGAATTTCGGACGCGGCCGGCTGCGCGACTCGATGTAGTCAAGAAAGTGCGCGTTCGCCTGGCCAGCGGCGGCAACGCTTACGAGAGCGACGTGGCTGCGGAACTTGGCGCGGGGCGCGAGCCGGTGCCCGGGAAAATGCGCGAGCTGCACGCGGCCCTGTGTGCCGGTGTTTTCACCCGCGGGATGCTCGATGGCGGCGAAAGCCTCGTCGCCGAGGAATACCGGCTGGCCCGCGCCGCCGCCGCTGGTCGTGGCGCCCGCGCAGGTGAAGTCGTCGAGTTCGACGTCGAGCAGCAGGAGTTCGCGGCCGGTGGTGTTGGTGAGCTCGATCCACTTGCGGCGCGTGGGGCCGTCAAGCTGGATGTGAAGTTTCACTTCGAGGCCGGTGGCGGGACTGTGCAGGGTGAAGACCGCGCCGAGCCGGCCGGTGCGGCGCACCGCGCGCACCGTGAAATCGTCCGCGCGCAGCAACGGCTCCGCCACACGGTCAGTTGCCGCCGAGAAAACCAGCACCAGCTCGCCGCCGCCGCTTAGCGGGAAGGAGCGGCCGGTGAGCTTGTTCTCGCAACCGACGCTGGCAAGGCGCCCGCCGCTCCAGTTGAAGTTCCAAGCCAGCTCTTGGTTGGAGAGCGTGAGTTCGCCGGTGGCGGCAGGAGGCATGGCGGATGGATTTACGCTTCGAAGATCAGAATCCAGTCGTGATCGCTGCCAGCGGGCGGCGGACAAGCCCAGGAGCCGTCGGCCGCGGCAGTGATGCGGCCGAGCTTCTTTTCCTTGCCGCTGGCGGGATCGAAGCGCGTGACGCGCCAGGTGGCCTTCGCCCCGAGGTCGCGCACGACGACCGGCTCGGCGTGCGGCACGTAGGTGACGCGCACCTGCCCCGAAATGCCGGCGGACTGCGGGCCTTGCAGGCTCAAATCGGGCGAGCCGAGGTCGCCCCACGGCTGGTCACCAACCTTGGCAATCACGACGGCCGCGGGCCACGGCGTGTCATCATAGGCCCGCGCGTCCCAGCCGCCGAGCTTGCTGCCCCAGGCCTTCCAGGTGCCGTCGGTCGTGATGCGTTGCACGCGGCCGTCGGCGTAGCGAATCTCGAGACACGCGAACATGCCCGGCCGGTCGCCCGTGGCGGGACGCAGCTCGCACCAGAGAGTGAGCGCGTTGCGGCCGGGTTTGAGGAATTGCGCGCGGTCGTTGATCTGCGGGCCGGTGCGCCAGCCCCAGGCCACGCCAGCCGGCTCACCGTTCAAGCGGGCCTCGCAGTGCGCCCCGCCGCCGAAGCGCAGCCGGGCGCTGAGGATTTTTTTGCCGGCGGGAATTTCGAAAGTTTGGCGGACGTAGCTGCGGCACGCGGGGGCGTCCTTCGCGGGCACATCGCGATTGTGCCAGATCCACTCGGCGCCATCCAACGGGAGCCAGATGTTGCCGGTGTAGGCGGCCCACTCGGGATGCGGCTCAAATTTTTCCCACGTGAAGCGCGCGAGAAGTTTCTTGCCGAGGGCGCAGTGGGTCGAGCCGCTGAAGTGCATCGCCTCCTGCCACGGCGTGTTGCCGTAGTTGCCGCCGTGCGGCGAGGCGCCGTGCGGGATGCCGGGCTGGTTGAACTGCCAGATGCCGTTGCCGCCGTAGGTGTGGCCCATGGCGCCGTTGAGCACGCAGGACCAGAACGCCCGGCGCGGCCACGGGGCGGTGATGGTGCCCATCAGCATCTCGTAGCAGGGCTCGCCATTGAGGACGGGCATGCGGGGCGTCGCGGCGTAGGTTTCGCGCACGGCCTTGGTCATGATCTCGATGGCCTCGTTCTGCCCGTGGCAGCACTGCAGCATGTCGAAATCGAGCAGCGTCTCGTCGTCGGTGGCGTTGCGCGAGGTGTAGCGGTTGATTGCCGTCGGATGAATTGTGACGGGGCGGTGAAACGGATCCGTTTCCCGCAGGTAGCGGATGAGCTTGGTCCAGCCCTTGACCATCGCGCGGTCGTCCTCGGGAAAATTTTTCGCAAGATACCACGGCAGGTTGGCCTCGCCGGCGGTGCACCAGATGACCGGCCAAGAGCCGTAGCGCGCGACGATGTAGCGCAGGTGGCCCTTCAGTTGGTCCTCGGTCATCCACGAGATGAAATAACCCCAGGCGCCGACGATGCAGGGCGTGATACCCTGCGTGACGAGATAGCCGAGTCGCTCGTCGGCCTTGTCGAAAAATTCCGGACGGATGTGCGCATAGCCCTCCTCCCATGGAAATCCCGTCTCGTTGGCGCCGCGCGGATCGAAGGCGTGCATGTCGGGGTAGAGCCCGGCGATGATCTGCACGAGGTTGTAACCCTTCTTCACGCGGTCGGCAGTGAGTTGCTTGAAACCCTGCGGCCAATGGAGGCGCTTGCTGAGGCCCATCCACCACGTGTCGCCGAGCCAGAAAAACGGCGTGCCGTCGGCGTGCTCAAAGTGGCGCTTGTCGGCCGCGACCTGCACCGGGCCGTGGGCGTAGAGGGGGTTCTTCCCGCGATACGGCGTGACCGCGACGCGGCCGGTGCGCCCGTGCAGACCGGTGTCGCCGGCCGCGGAGCACTCGGTGCGATAGCTGTGCGCGCCGGTGAGTGGCGAGGCGTAGCGGACTTTCCAGATTTTGCCGCCGGCCCAGAACGCCGGCACGCAGCGCACGGTGCCCGCCGGGTCGGTGAAGAGCGCGTCGAGCGTGACCTGGTTGAACGGGTCGGCATAGGCGCCGCGGGCGGTGAAGGAAAGCTCGACCGGCACGTTGGCGGCGGTCGAAGGTTGGGCTTTGCGAGGGGATTTCATGGAGAGGTATAAAGCGAAGTTGCGTCGTCTACGGATTGCGGTCTACCGGATCGCTCGGTTGCTGGTAATGCGTCTGGTAGGTCTTGGCGCTGGCGGCGAGCTTCAAGAAAATATCAAGCGGCACGACCTCCACCGGCTCGCTGAGGCGACCGAGGATCTGCGTGACCTTTTCGACGGAGTTACGCTCGCGAATGTGCAGCAGGAGAAAATACGGGCGCGCCGGATTGAGCTGGATCATCTCCTCAAGGTCGGCCGCGGCATCGGTGGCGGGCCGGTCCACGTCGAGGTAATAGTCGTAGCTGATGAACGGTTTCCCCTCCCGGAGATCGAAGGTGCGCGCGGTGCCATAGCCGTTGATGAAGCCGAGCACGTCGGGAAACTCGTGATAGTAGCGGTCGACGACGGCCTTCGGGAGATCGGTGTTGCCGACGTGGCGGTTGCCCTCCGAGTAGTCCATGATCTCAAGCACGCGCAGGTCGAGCTGCGCCATGAGGCCGCGCGCGTCCTTCATGAGTACCGGAAATTTGTCGGCAGGAATGGACTTGGGATACATGTAACCCGGGCCGCTCAGGCCGCCGATGAAGTAGTCGTTGGGCGTCTTGTCCTCGTAGAAATACTGGAGCGCCGGCGGATTCATCCACACCCAGTTCATCAGCACCTGCCAGGTGTAGGGAATCTGGCCGCGGCCGGGTTTCGTCCATGCGCCGATGCCCATCGAGTCAGTCGCGATGGCGCAGACGTAAACTTTTTTCTGCGCGGTCAGCGTCGCGCCAGGGGCGACGCGGTGATTGTTGGCGAACTTGAAATCGGGCGTGAGCGGAATCTGACAGGTGAAGGAGACGTTGGGCAGGTTGTGCAGGCCCTCCATCTTGAGGCCGAAGTTGCCGACGAGCGTCGTGTGCTGGCCCTCGGTGTCCTTGCCGTAGGAATGCCAGCCGAGAACGATGCTGGCCGAGTGCTGCCCACCGAGGATGCGGCGCTCCAACGCGAGTTCCTGCGTATGCTTCGGGTTCGCGGACAGATCGGTGAAAAACGCCCGCTGCATGATCCCAAAATCGGCGATGCCGGGCTGCATCTCGGTGCCGGCATTGCCGCCGAGGAGAACGTAATAGTCGCGCGAGCATCTCGCCCAATAGTGATCGTAGGCCCATTGGTAGATCTCGTGGTCGGGCTTGCCGGTGAAAAGGCCGCGCAGATCGGCGACCTTTTTCAGCCCGTGCTTCTCCGCGAGCGGGATCAGGTCCTCGCTCACCACCAGCGCGTCCTCGACACCGGAAATGGTGAACGCGACGATGAGCGAGGAGCGGACGGCGCGGTCCCACACGACGTAGCCCATGGCGAACTTCCCAAACTGCGCGAGCGCCGCCTCGACGTCGTCATGACCGAGCCGCGCGAACTTCACGCCGTGGCGTCGCTCGAGGAAACCGATCAGCGGGTGGACAATCTCCCACTGCCAGTCCTTCGGATATTCAAGGTAGACGCGCGGGTAGTCGCGGTTGGCCAGCCCCTGCAGCGAGAGCAACAGGGCATGCACGGGCACGTCGCCGTCCATCCGCCAGTTTTGCGAGAGCGGAATCAGCGTGGCCGTGGCCGGCGCGCGGTCGACCCGATGCGGCACTGGCTGGGCGGCGCAGACGCTGACGAGAAAGAAAACAATGAGGGAGCGGGAATTCATGGCGTGACGAAAGGTTGCCCCGGTTACTCCGCCGTGCCGGTGAAGTGTTTCGCGGCCTGAGGACCGGTGAGGCGCTCGAAGACATATACGACGGGCTCATTGCGCGTGCTGCGCAGCTCGACCAGCGTGAGCCAGGCACCGTTGGCGGAGACCTTGTAGTCGGAGAGAATGTTGACCGCGCGCTCACCCTGCTGGGTCGCCAGCACGAGGTCTGCGCTCGTGCGCAGGATGCGCCCGCCGTCGAGCAACTCGGCGCGCACGGTCTTGGTCCGATCGCCGCCGATGTAGGCGCCGAGGTGGCGGTTGTCGCCCCACCATTTCACCGGCACGCGGCTGAACGGCTGGCTGAGGTCGAGCGCCGTCACGTCGTCATAGGTGCGCCGGCCGGCCGCGAGGTGGCGGATTAGCGTGACCCGCGGGCCGTCGGCCGTAATCTCGAGGTCGAACGCCCGCCACGGACTGAGGTCCGAGCCGCGTCCGAGAACGATCCGCCAAGTGCCGACGAGGGGCTTTGCGGCCGGCTCAGCTGCGGAGAGCAGCGAACCGGCGGCAAACACAACAAAGGCGAAAAGGGCCAGGCGAATGCGGTGCATGACCCCTTGCACAAAGTTCCTTCCGGCCGCCGGCTCAAACTGAATGTTTGTGAATAATAACCGAACGCCCTCGGCTCAGAGCGGGCGACACAGAAACGACGTCTCCAAGTCGAAGGTCTTCGCCGAAGACAGGCGGCATTCGAGGTGCCAGACCGGCTGCAGCCGAAAATCAACCAAGTCCTCGCGCTGCGTCACCTCGTCGGCCCAGGGGGCACTCACGGTCAGCTTCCAGCCGTCGAGGCCGAGCACCGCCTCGCGCCCGCGGATTTTCCACGGGAGCCGCGTGTGCAGGTGAAACACCAGACCACCCGCCGACAGGAGTTCCCCGCGGTCGCGCACCGTGATTTCCCCAAATCCGTCCGCGGCCAGATCGCGCGAACAGCGCGCCATCACCCCGCGCCAAACGTGCGAGAGATCGATGGCTGCGCGCAGTCGTTGCGCGTCGCCCTCGCCCGTGGGAATCACCGCCTCGGCGCCAACGCCTTGCTGGTTGACGTAGACGCCATCGGGGAGGACGGGCGTGAGCACGTTGTGAAGCTCTGAGCGCTTGAGCGTGTAGGACCGCAGGTCGTCGTAGCGCACCTGGCCGCGATCGATGAGCACGGGCTCCCGGTCGAGTTCGAGGAGGAACGCGCCCTTGTCAAAATGCGTGTGAGACGCATGCGCTTTCGCGCCGACCAGATGCAACCGCACCGAGCGGCCGGCCGCGTCGCGCCGCAGACTCGTCAGGTGGCCCGTGTGGGGCAACACAGCGAAGGTTGGCACGATGGACTGCGGCGGCGCGAGTTGCCCCGGCCCAGCGCTGAACGCGAAAACGCCCTCGAAAAAATACTGGTCGTAGTAGCCGGCAGGCCGGCGCTGCATGAGGCACGCCGCCGCGACGCGCGCATAGATTTCCCCGGGAAAAATCGCCGCAAGCAGCGGAATCGTGTCGCCCACCACAAGGTCGGTGGTGTTGTCGCCCTCGGTCAGCACCCGGCCTGGTTCCACCGCAGAGAGGGCAGCGACGAACTGCGGCGTCTGCGCGAACTGCTCCGGCAGCAGCGTGCGCACGTCCACGCCGCGGGCGCGCGCATAAGCCAGCAATCCCGGCAGGACCGCATGCATCGTCACCGAGAAATACCCGAGTCCCTCGTCGGTGCCGCCGTCGGGCAGAATGTAGTTGGCCAGTCCGGCCCGCATGTCGCCGAGCGCGAGTTCGGTGTGCGGTTTCATGCGCGGCCACACCGTCTCAAGGTAGAGTCCCGCCAGCAGGCGCGCCCGGCAGAACCACGGGCCCTGGTTCATGGTGAAGACGTAGTCCCACTTCATCATGTCGCGCTCAATGACCGCGAGCCCCTTGTCCCAGAGCACCTGCTGGGCGAGCGCCCGGGCGCGGGGTGTCATGGCGAAATCATACCAGTCGAGCAGGAGCGTGGCCGCAGTCGTGGCCATCTCCTCGTCGAAGCAGCGCTTGTCCCAGATGCTGCCGCGCGCGCGGCTCTCGGCCGACTGAGTCCACCACGTCGTGTGCAGCATACACATCAGGTAACGCAGCGCATGGAAGCCCATCGAGCGGTCGCCGTTCACGAGGCCCACAAAGCCCAGCACCACGGGTTGGGAAAAATACGTTTCCCGTCCGAGTTCGCGCGCGCGGATATAACGCTGATCGGTTTGCGGCAGAAAATCCGCGAGATCGTCCTCCGGCTGTCGGGCCATGAAACGCCGCGCCCGCTCCTCGAGCAGCCGCCAGTGGCGGTCCCAGTAGGGCGCCGCGCGCTTCTGCCGTAACGCCGGTAAATCGGTTTCAGCCAGCAGCAACCCGCGCGCAAATTTCACCTCGGGCCAGTCCTCGACCGGCAGCAGCAGACCTTCCCAGCGGCCGTCAAACCGCGGCCGGGCCGCCACGAGCTCCGCAACCAGCGCGGCCCTTGCGACACCCCACCATTGAAGGCTGATGACCATGTGGCCCGCCTGATGCGCGGTGAACACCGCGCGCACTCCGTCAACGGGTCGCGCACCGATCGCGTGAGTGACCTCGTGACGCTTGCCCGCCCCGGTGAGCGCCGGCCCAAGCGTCGACCAAGACCCGCCCCTGCACGCCTCGAAAACCGTGCTCACCCCAACCGGCAGCACGAGGCAGAAAACAAAGTGATCGAAACTTTCCGGCAGGTCCGTCAGCGGCAGCGCCACCCGCAGCGCTTCGGTGCCCGCGGGCGCCGTTTCCCAGGAGAGCTTCACGCCGTCCCAGCCAAACTCGTGTTTCACGCCTGTCGCGGTGGCACCGGGCTCGATCTGCAGCGGCAGCTGTGCGGCCACCGCCGGATCGTGAAACGGCGCGAACATCGACTCGGCCGGGGTCAGCGCGAACAGGGGCGTCGGGGACATGTCGCGACTACGGCACCATCCCGCCGCCGCCTCAATCTTCGAGTGCTCGCGCTGGCTTATTATTCAACGTGCGGAACACTGACCGCGCCTCAGACCTTGCCGGCCTCTTCGTTGCTCACGGGCTTGAAGTTCGGGCGACCGTAGCGTTGCGTCGGCGGCGTGCCCACGGGGTTGTGCCGGAACTCGTCCACGCCGCGGCAGAGGTAGGCCTTGAAATTCGGATTTACGCTCAGGTCGTTTTTCACGTTGGTGCCCGAGTAGCGGATGGTGAGGCCGGCGCGGCGGCGGTCGGAGGGATTGGCCTGCGAGCCGTGGATGGCGCGGTCGTCGTGCAGCGAGCACTCGCCAGCCTGGAGGCGGAACTGCACGGCGGTGTCGGCCTTGAAGTCGGAACCGTCCGCCAGTTCGAGCGTGAGCACGGAACTGGTTTCGACGGACTTGCGGTGCTTGATGATGCCGCCCCGGTGCGAGCCGGGAATGAGTTTCATCCCGCCGTTCACCTCATCGACGTCGTCGAATGCGAGCCAAACGGTGACGGAGTTGTTCGGCGCCATCGGCCAGTAGTAGGAATCCTGGTGCCAGCCGACGGTGGACATGCTGCGCGGGTCCTTGATGAAAAAGTTGCTCGCCCAGCAGTAGAAATTCGGCCCGAGGATGCCCTCGACGAGGTCGAGGATCTTCGGGTTCATGCAGATTTCGTAGAGGTAAGTGCTGGTCTCGTGCCACTCACGGATGTCCTTGGTGGTCTCGCCGGGCCTGAGCAGCGCGAGGAGGTGCGGGAGTTCGGCGTTGAGGGCCGCCATCTCCGCCAGCGTGTAGATGGGCGGCAGACCGAGCAGGTAGCCCTGCTCATAGTAGAACTTCTGCTGGGCGGAGGTCAGTCGGTGGGGATGGAGTGCGGTGGTGGGCATGGTGAGAAGGTGCGGCAGGGTAACCGCGGTCGGGGCGCGGCGCGTTCAGATTTTTCAGTGGAAACGTATAGAATATTACGCTTGGCTTAAAAACATGAACCTCTGCCACCGGCCGTGAAAGTCCTCCGCGACCCCCAGATCATCAGCGGCTTCATCTACGACGCGCCGGTGGACGCGCTGCCGGCGCTCACCCACTGCGGCGAGGCGTTGTGCTGCCGCGGCCACCACCGCAAGCCCCACGCGCACGCCGGCTTCGAGTTTCTCTATCTCTCCCGCGGGCGCGCCTCCTGGCGGGCGGCCGGCGAGGTGACCGTGCAGGCGATGGGCGACCTCTACATCGCCTACCCCGGCGAAAAACACGGCACCGGGCCGATGGCGAATCCCGAAAACCACCACCTCTGGGTCGGCCTAAAACTGGACGAACTCGGCTCGGCGGCGAAAAAACTGGCGGGCACCTTGCGGCGGTCTCGACTTCGGCTGCTGCCGGGTTGTCCGGAGGTCGAGCCGGTGCTGCGCGGGCTGGTGGCGCAAGTCGTGACCCATCACGCCCACCGGCTGCAAACGGTGAAGGCCTATCTCGACCTCTTCATCACGCTCGTCACGCAGCGCTTGCTCGCCGGTGACCGCCCGGCCCCCGCAAAAAACGCCCTGCCCTACTCCTACGCCGTGCAGCGCGCCATCGCCTTCATGGAAAACCAGCTCGACCGGCGGCTGCCGCTGCGCGACCTCGCCGCCATGGCGACGGCGCGGAGCGTGCCGCATTTCTGCGCGCAGTTCCGGCGTGAGGTAGGAGTCAGCCCCGCGGCCTACCACCTGCAACTGCGCGTGAGTGCGGCGCGCCAGACGCTGCGGCAGCCGGATTTCGACGTGACGAAGGTGGCCCACCAGCACGGGTTCAGTTCCTCGCAGCACTTCAGCACGGTGTTCCGGCGCGCGTTTGGCGTCACCCCGCGAGATTGGCGCGCCAAGGCCCCGCAAAGCCAAAGTCCGGTTGGCTCAGGCCAGAAAACCTTAGTGTCCTGAACGGGCCGGCTGCGCCTCCCCGGCGCGGTTCGGCCAACGGCGGTAAGCCGAGAACTTCGATTGTGTGCGGTCGTAAACCTCTCGCCGCTTCACGTATTCCGCGTAGTCCGTCACCGCCTCCGGCGTCTTCCGGCTATGCACGAGAAAATCCGCCTCGGGTGGATAACACGCCACCGTAACCTTCTCGTAAAATGCATCGTCCGCTTGGCCATCGGTTCCAATCGACTCGGGCCAGAGACCGACGTTGTTGGGCGAGTCCGCCGACTGGTAGCGCAGATCAATGCTCCAGCGGATGTGGTCGGAATAATTCGGCGTAGAGCAATGCGGCGTGCGGTTCGTCATGAACACCACACCGCCGCGCGGGCAGGCCGCGGTGATCGCCTTGCGCGGGTGGTCAGGCAGGTCTTTGTCCTCGATGATGAGGAAACCCGCGTTGCCGCCCGTGCGATGCTCGACCACCGGGCCCAGGTGCGTGCGCGGCAGAATCTGCATGCAGCCGTTCTCGATCGTCGCGTCGACCAGCGGCACCCAGCACGTGATGATGAGATGCTCGTCGCAGTGCTCGGAGAAATAGCCGCTGTCCTGATGCCACGGCACCACGCCGCGCCCGATGTTCGGGAGCTTGGGTCGGATGCGGTAGACGGACGACGCCACTATTTCCTCCGAGCCAAGCAGCGAAGCCACCTTGGCGAGCAATTTCGGCTGTGCGATCACGTCGAACATTTCCGGCGCGTGAAATCCGCCCCCGCGGAGGCCCTCGAGGTGGCGCATGATCGTCTCACCGTTTTCCTTCGAGTCGCGGTAAAGGGCCGCGAGCCGGCGGTCGAAATCGAGCCTAGCGTGCATATTCGTCAGCTTGCCCTCGGCCTGCAGGCCGCGAACCTTCTTTTCGATCTCTGCCGCCAGCTCGCGGCGCAGCGGTTCAAGGTCGGCCGGGTCGAAGACATCGGGCACAATGAGGTAGCCTTCCTCATTGAAAAACTGGATTTGCTGGGCGGTGAGCGGCAGGGGGGGCGTCATCGCTGGTAAAGTCGCACACTTTGTCCGCTGCGCAATGGCCCACGGTCACCATCATTGGTAAATAATCCGCCGTGAGCCCCACCACAAGGGTGGCCGTCGGCACTCGACGGCAACGTCAACTGCGCCTAATCTCGCGCCCAATGAAGAGGTTTACCGACAAGGTCATCTGGATCACTGGCGCTTCGTCGGGCATTGGCGAGGCGCTGGCGGTGGCCCTGGCTCGCGAGGGCGCCACGCTCGTGCTTTCTAGCCGCCAGCCGGCCGAGCTTGAGCGCGTGCGGCTCGCCTGCGAGCGCCCAGCCGAGCACCAATGCGTGCCGCTCGACCTCGTTCGCAGCGATACCTTTCCCACGCTCACGGCGCAGGTCCTCGCCCGTTGCGGACGTGTCGACGTGCTGGTGAACAACGGCGGTGTGAGCCAGCGGGCGCTGGCGGCCGACGCCACCCTGGAAGTTGAGCGCACTCTGATGGAGGTGAATTATTTCGGCACCGTCGCACTCACCAAGGCCGTGCTGCCCTCGATGCTCGCCCGACGCTCGGGGCACCTTGTCGTGGTCAGCAGCGTAATGGGCTATGTCGGCACGCCGGGACGGTCCACTTACGCTGCCGCGAAGCACGCGTTGCATGGTTACTTCGACTCGCTCCGCGCCGAGCTCTGGCAAACAGGCGTGAAGGTCACGCTCGTCTGCCCGGGCTACGTGAAAACCAAAGTCTCCGACAACGCACTCGACGCACAGGGCCACAAACACGGCCGCACCGACGAAACTCACCAGCAAGGCATCTCGGCCGAACGCTGCGCCGCCGCCATTATGCGCGGCCTCGCCCATGGACGGGAGGAAGTCCACGTCGGCGGGTTCGAGGTTGCCGGAATTTACCTCAAGCGTTTCGCGCCCTGGCTGTTTTCCCGGATCGTCCGGCGGATGAAGTTTTCCGCCAGTAAATAGCTCCGCTTTATGCGAAGCTGCCGCCACGCGTGATGCCCATGGCCTTGCGACGGGCCCGGCGATCAGCGGCGGCCTTCTTCTCGTATCCGCTGCGGCGGTGCTCGGCGAGCGGGTCGGACGGGAGCTTGTTCGCCTTGCGCCACACGCCGAGCGCCGGCGTGACGTCGGTGAAAAATGCCTTTTTCAGAATCAACTCCGCATCGATGACGTTGTTTTTTGCCTGCGCGCGACGGAGCGCCTCGTGGTCGACGAGCGCCGCCTTCGCGTAGAGTTCCTGCGCGATCACGACCGTCTGGATGGTCGCCTCGACCTTCGGCTTCTCGTTGTGCGACTGGTCGATCATGTATGCGATCTTCGGCATCCGGCCGCGGTCTGCGGAGAAGGAGTGGATCTCGTGGAAGATGCGAAAAATCTGGTAGGGATCGATCGAGCCCAGCGTCAGGTCGTCGTCGGCGTAGCGTCGGTCGTTAAAGTGGAAGCCGCCGAGCATGTCCTCATCGAGGAGCCAGGCGACGATCTGCTCGATATTGGTGGCGCTGTAATGGTGGCCGGTGTCGACCAGCACCTTCGACTTCGGGCCGGCTTTCTTCGAATAGACATAGGCCATACCCCAGTCGGCGATGTCGGTCGCGTAGAACGCGGGCTCGAAGGGCTTGTATTCCACGAGCATCGTCTGCTTTGGGCCGAGTTTCTTGTGCAACGCCTTCAGACATTCCTCAAAATAGCCCTTGCGCTCACGGATGCTCCCCTGCCCCGGATAGCTCGTGCCGTCAGCGAACCACAGCGACAAGTATTCGCTGCCGACCGCCTTCATGATGGCGATGGAATCGAGGCAGTGCTGGAGCGCGTGCTGGCGGATCTTCGGGTCGTTGTTGCCGAACGAGCCCCATTTGTAGCACTGGTCCTGAAATACGTTGGGGTTAATGGCGCCGAGCTTCACGCCATGCTTCCGGGAAAGGCGCACCACCTTTTTCGGATCCTCGCCTGGGATGAAATCCCACAGCACGTGCGTCGCGACCGTCGGGCAGCAGCCTGTGAGCGCATGCACCTGGCCGGCGTCAGCCAGCTTGTCGTTCATGTCGATCGCGGCGGCGTCCTGGAAAAACTTCCCGAAGCGGGTGCCGGTGTCGGCGAAACCCCAGGAGGGCGTCTCGACGTTGAAAGAATCAAGCGCCTCCACGGCGCGGCGAAGCAGTTTTGGGCTCATGGTGGACGATTATGTGCGAAAGCAGACCGGGATTGTCAGTCCTGAAATTCTCCGCCTTCGTGAACGTTCCCATGTGCGACCAATGCCTTTCCCTCGGCTCCCCGTGGCTTCCAGCACTACATGGCGGTCGACCAAGGCCTCGCCCGAAACGCGCGCGGCAAAAACCGCGCGCGGCGGCGGTCACTCCTTCGAAACATCCGAAGAACGTGCAGGCGAAGCGCCCGTCGTAAGCACCAGCCCACCGAGCAGCACAAGGCCGGCGCAGACCGCGACAAACCAGTCGCCGTGCTCGGTGTAATAGCTCTCGCGGCCGATCCAGCGGGCGTCGCGCGTCACCGTGATTGTCTGCGTGCCGCGAAAATAGATGCTGCCCGCGTCGTTGGTGAGCACGGCGCGCACGTTGCCGAACTCGTCGATCCAGCCGCTCCAACCGCCGTTGCCGCAGCGCAGCACGGGCCGGCGGGTCTCGACGGCGCGCAGCACGGCGTGCGCGGCGTGTTGGTAGGCCGAGGCGCCCTCGCCATACCAGGCATTGTTGGTCGCCACCACGAGCACTTCGCTGCCCGCCCGCACGCTGGACCGCGCCAGATCGGGGAAAATGTCCTCGTAGCAGATCAGGGGGCCGACCGTCAGCGGCGTGCCGTGCAACGACACGGTCAGCGGCGCTGCGTCCCCGCCGCGCGAGAAGTCCTCGTCGCCCACCTCGACAAATTTCTTGAGCCAGCCGAGGGCGAAGCGGAACGGCACATATTCGCCGAAGGGCACGAGGTGGCGCTTGGCGTAGTAGGCGGTCTGCAGGCCGACCGCGGGATCGACCGCGAGCGCGGCGTTGAACCACTGTTCCCGGGGCCCGCCGCGGTTTTCGATGGCGATAGAGCCGAGCAGGAGCGGCGCGTGCGTGCGCCGGGCCAGCGACTCGACGAAGGCGCGGGCGTTGTCCTCGCCGCGGACCGCCCACGGCGTGCTCGCCTCGGGCCAGAGGATCAGGTCGGGGTGCGTGGCGCCGGCGGCGAGGGTGGTTTGCTCGAGGATGTTGAGGATGCCCGGGCCCTGCGCGGGATCCCATTTCACGCTCTGCGAGATGTAGGGCTGCACGAACGCCACGCGCGCCAGCGGCACGGTGAACCGGCCGCGGTTAAACGTCTCCTGCACCTGCACGCTCACGCACACCATGAGGAGGAACAGGCCGAGCATGAACTCGGGCCGGCGCATCGTCCACCCGCCCTCCCGCTCGACAAAGATGCTGTGCGAGACGGCGGCGAACCCGAGGTTGACCGCGACCAGCACGAAGGAAACGCCGCCCGCACCCGTGAACGCGGCGACCTGCAAAATGCTCGCCCGCTCCCACTGGCTGGCCGCGAGCAGGAGCCAGGGAAAACCGCTGAGCAGCCAGGTGCGCGTCCACTCGATCAGCACCCACGCCGCCGCGAGCCCCAGCATGGTGAGCAGGCGGACGGGAGTCGCCCGGCCCAGCACGCGCGGCAACGCCCACCACACCGCGAGATACCACGATCCCACCCAGGCCCCGACTACCGGCCCGAGCAGAAACAGCCCGCCCCAAGTGACCGGATGAAGCCACCAAAGCAAAATCGTCCACGCCACGGCCTGCGCGGCGAACATCGTCCACGCGTAGAGTTTCAGCCGCGGCCGCAGATAGGCCCAGAAAATCCCCGGCACGAGCATGGCGTAGGCAAACTCCGGCGTGTGGAACGGCGGAAACGCCAGCACCGCCAGCACGACTGTAGCGACGAATACTGCCCCGGCCGTGAGGCATTCCGCGTGCCGCTGCCAAAACGTCGGCACCTCGGCATAGGGATCGGGTGACAGCGGGGTGTCAGACATAGCGGAATGACCTCGTCGGCCGCGCGCTCACTTGCCGTGGCATTGCTTGTATTTCTTGCCGCTGCCGCAGGGGCACGGGTCGTTACGGCCGACCTTCGGCGTGTCGCGGCGGATCGTGACCTTGGGCAACTGGATCTCAGGCGCGGGCAACTCACCGGCGGAGCCGCCGCTTGTCACTGAGGTGGTCACCTGCGGCGGGGGCGGCGTGTCGGCGGGGCCTTCGGCGCGCACGGTGCGGCTGAGGAGCGCGAGCATGTTCTCGAACGACTCGATGTTAGAGGCGCTGCGGAACAGGCCGGTGCAAATCTGGAGCCGCACGTTGGTCATTAGCTCCTCGAAGAACCGGTAGGCCTCGCTCTTGTATTCCACGAGCGGATCCTTCTGGCCGTAGCTGCGCAGACCGATGCTCTTGCGCAGGTCCTCCATCTCGGTGAGGTGCTCCTGCCAATGGTGGTCGATGGCGTTGATCACCACGTAGCGCTCGAGCGAGCCGAGCGCCTCGGACACCTCGACCGACTCCTTAACTGCGTAGGCCTGCTTGATGCGCGCGAGCAGCATGGCCGCCAGCGAGTCGATGCTGCCGGTCAACTCGTCCACGCGGAGGCTGATAGGGAAATGCGCGTTGAACCAGCCGACGAGACTCTCCAGCGCGGTTTGGTTGACGCCGCCCTTGCCCTCGAAGCCGGCGACTTCGAGCCGGCTAAGGATTTCCTCGTTGATCTGCTCGAAAATGATCTCCTTTGGGCGGTCGGCGTGGATGGCGGCGTTACGGATGCCGTAGATCACCTCGCGCTGCTGGTTGAGCACGTCGTCGTATTGGAGGAGACGCTTGCGGATGGAATAGTTCTGCTGCTCGACCTTTTTCTGCGCGCTCTCGATCGAGCGGTTGAGCCACGGGTGCTCGAGCTCCTCGCCCTCCTGCATCGAGCCTTCCATGAGCTTCGAGGCGAGGTTGCCCTGGAGGAAGAGCCGCATGAGGTCGTCCTCCAGCGAGAGGAAGAACTTCGTGAGGCCCGGGTCGCCCTGGCGGGAGCAGCGGCCGCGGAGCTGGCGGTCGATGCGGCGCGACTCGTGGCGCTCGGTGCCGATAACGAAGAGGCCGCCGAGCTCGCGCACGCCCTCGCCGAGTTTGATGTCGGTGCCACGGCCGGCCATGTTGGTGGCGATGGTGACGGCGCTGCGCTGCCCGGCGCGCGCGACGATCTCGGACTCTTGCTGGTGGAACTTGGCGTTGAGGACGGTGTGGATGACGCCGGTGCGCTTGAGCATGCGCGAGAGCACCTCGGACGACTCGACGCTCACCGTGCCGACGAGCACGGGCTGGCCGCGCTTGTTGGCCTCCTCGATCTGCTTCACGACGTGCGTGAACTTGTCGCGGCGGGTCTTGAAGATGGAGTCGTTGCGGTCGACGCGGATGCAGGGCTTGTTGGTCGGGATGACCTGCACTGCGAGCCGGTAGATGTCGTTGAACTCCGTCGCCTCCGTCTCCGCCGTGCCGGTCATGCCGGCCAGCTTTTCATACATGCGGAAATAATTTTGGATGGTGATCGTCGCGTAGGTGCGGGTCTCGCGCTCGATCATCACGCCCTCCTTCGCCTCGACCGCCTGGTGCAGGCCGTCGGACCAGCGGCGGCCGGGCATGACGCGGCCGGTGTTCTCATCGACGATCAGGACCTTGCCCTCCTGCACAACGTATTCGACGTCGCGCTCGTAGAGCGAGTAGGCGCGCAGGAGCTGCGAGATGGCGTGAATGTCCTCGGAAACCACGGCGTAGCGGTTCTGCGCGGCGAGTTTGCGCGCCTCACGCTCGTCGGGAGAGAGGCTCGAGTCCTTGTCGAGGTCGCTGAACTCCGTGGCGAGGTCGGGCAGCATGAACGCATCCGGGTTGTCGGGCCGCAGCCGGGTGCGGCCGATCTCGGTGAGGTCGGCCTGGTGCTGGCGCTCGTCGATCACGAAAAACAGCTCCTCCTTGATGTGGTAGAGTTCGTCCTTGTTGAGGTCGGAGTTCATCTCCGTCTCAACCTTGTCGAGGAGCTTGCGCCACTCGGGCGTCTCCATGAGGCGGAGGATCTGCTTGTTCTTCGGGTGCCCCATCTTCACCTGAAGCATCTTGCGGGCGGCGGTCTGCTTGTCCTCGGGCGTGACGGTGGGTTTCTCCAGCAGATCCTTCGCCTCGGACACGATGCGGTTGCAGAGGCGGGTCTGGGCGTTGACGAGCTCGTCCACCGGCGGCAGCAGGCGTGTGAACGGCTGCTCGCGCTCGATCGGCGCGGGTCCGGAAATGATCAGCGGCGTGCGCGCTTCGTCCACGAGGATCGAGTCGATTTCGTCCACGATGCAATACCAGTGGTCGCGCTGCACCTGGTCCTCCTTGCGCGTGGCCATGCCGTTGTCGCGCAGGTAGTCGAAGCCGAACTCGCTCGCGGTGCCGTAGGTGATGTCGCGGCTATACATCTCGCGCCGGAGGTCGGGCGCCATCTGCTGCTGGATGCAGCCGACCGAGACGCCGAGGAACGTGTAGAGGTGGCCCATCCACTCGGAGTCGCGGCGGGCGAGGTAGTCGTTGACGGTGACAAGCTGGGTGTTGCGGCCGATCAGCGAGTTGAGGTAGAGCGGGAGCGTGGCGACGAGGGTCTTGCCCTCGCCGGTGGCCATTTCGGAAATCTTGCCCTGATGCAGCGCCATGCCGCCGATCAATTGCACGTCGAAATGCACCATGTCCCACGTCAGCTCATGGTCGCACACCATGATCGGGCGCCCAACGAGGCGGCGGGCAGCGATCTTCACGGTGGCAAACGCCTCGGGCAAAATCGCCTCAAGCGCGGCGCGCTTGTCGGTAGCCTCGGCGAGGCGGGCGCGGAACTCGGCGGTCTTGGCGCGGAGCTGCTCGTCGCTCAGCGACTGGTAGGAAAGCTCCAGCTCATTAATGCGCGCGACGACTGGGCGGCACGTCTCGAGGAACTTGCGATAGTGTCGGCCGGAAAATCGTTTGAGAAGATTCGAGAACATGAAAGGGGCGGAGCGTAGGCCGCGCCATGGGCTTGGCAAACGTAGAAATGAGCATTGCGCCGAGGGGAAAACCCGGCGCGCAATGCGTTCGTGCCGCGGCCCTTTACCGGGCCGGCCGCGCCGCCGTGGCCCAGCCGGAGCCGTCGCGCTGCGCCGCGCTGGCGCGCTTACACCCGGCCGCGGAAGTAGGCGATGGTGCGCTGGAGGCCCTCCTCGAGCGGCACCTTCGGCGCCCACTGCAGGACACGCCGCGCCAGGGTGATGTCGGGCTGGCGCTGCTTCGGGTCGTCGGAGGGCAGCGGTTTATGGACGATCTTCGATTTGCCGCCGACGAGCTTCAACGTGAGCTCGGCGAGCTCCAGCATCGTGAACTCGCCCGGGTTACCGAGGTTCAGCGGGCCGACCGTCTCCGTCTGCGCCATGAAGCGCACAAAGCCCTCTATCAGATCGTCCACATAGCAGAACGACCGCGTCTGCGAGCCGTCGCCGTAGATCGTGATGTCTTCGCCGCGCAGCGCCTGCACGATGAAGTTCGACACCACGCGCCCGTCGGCCTCGTGCATGCGGGGGCCGTAGGTGTTGAAGATGCGGACGACGCGGATATCGACCTTGTTCTCGCGGTGGTAGTCGAAGAAGAGCGTCTCGGCGGCGCGCTTGCCCTCGTCGTAGCAGGAGCGTTTGCCGATGGGGTTGACGTTGCCCCAGTAGCTCTCCGGCTGCGGGTGGACCGTCGGGTCGCCATAAACCTCGCTCGTGCTCGCCTGAAAGACGCGCGCCTTCACACGCTTCGCGAGGCCGAGGCAGTTGATCGAGCCCATCACTGAGGTCTTGATGGTCTTGATCGGGTTATACTGGTAGTGCGGGGGCGAGGCGGGGCAGGCGAGGTTGTAGATGTGGTCCACCTCGAACTTGAACGGGTCGATGATGTCGTGCCGCACGAACTCGAAGTTCGGGTTGGCGAGCAGATGGGCGATGTTCTGCTTGCGGCCGGTAAAAAGGTTGTCGAGCACGACGACCTCGTGGCCGTCGGCAAGCAGCCGGTCGCAGAGGTGAGAGCCAAGGAATCCGGCGCCGCCGGTGACGAGAATGCGCATGGTGGAGGGAAGTGAGAGGGAAACGATAAAGTTTGGCGAGCGCAGAGGCTACGCCACCCGCGCCGCCGCGCCCGACTCGAAGCGCTCCACCCAAGCTCGGTGCCAGACGCCATAATCGCCCGCCTCGAGGTGTGCCCGCGCCTGGGCCATCAGATCGAGGTAAAAATGCAGGTTGTGCAGCGTGAGCAGCGTGCAGCTCAGAATCTCGCCCGCGAGCGTGAGGTGCCGCAGGTAAGCGCGCGAAAAGTTCCGGCAGGTGTAATTGTCCAACCCCTCGACGATCGGGCGCGGGTCAGCGCGGTGTTTTTCGTTGCGCAAATTCATCGGCCCGTCGGGCGTGAAGACGAGGCCGTTGCGGGCCACGCGAGTCGGCAGCACACAGTCGAACATGTCCACGCCGAGCGAGATCATCTTCAGCAACTGCGGCGGCGTGCCGAGACCCATCGTGTAGCGGGGCTTGTCGGCAGGCAGAAACGGCGTCGTCGCCGCCACCTGTTTCAGCATCTCCGGCTCCGGCTCGCCCACGCTCACCCCGCCGACCGCGTAGCCGGGAAAATCCAGCGCTGCCAGTCCCTCCGCCGCCTCGCGCCGCAGGTCGTCGAACGTCGAGCCCTGCGCGATAGCGAACACGTGGTGCTCCGCCGCGAGGAACCCGCTGTCGGTCGCGATGGCCTTGCATTGTTGCGCCCAACGCTGACTCCGCGCCACCGCCCGCGCGCACTCGTCCCGCTCGCAGGGCCACGGCGGACATTCGTCGATCACCATGGCAATGTCGCTGCCGAGATTTTGCTGGAAACTCATGACCTCGCGCGGACCGAGGAAGAGCTTGGCCCCGTCCAGATGCGACTGAAACGCCACGCCGTCTTCCCGGATGTCGCGCAGCTTCGCCAGCGAGAACACCTGAAACCCACCGCTATCCGTCAGGATCGGTCCGTCCCAGCCCATGAACTTATGGAGCCCACCCAGCTCGCGCACCAACTCCGACCCCGGGCGCAAATTCAGGTGGTAGGTGTTGCCCAAAATGATCTGCGCGCCGATCTCGCGCAGGTGCGCCGGCGTGAGCGATTTCACCGTGCCCTGCGTGCCGACCGGCATGAAGATGGGCGTTTCGACCACGCCGTGCCGCGTCTTAAGCCGGCCGCGCCGGGCCGCTGTCGCAGTATCGGTTTTGAGGAGTTGGAAGTGTGCGGGCATCGCAGGATTGGTCATCGCGAGTCCGGCGCAGTCGGGCGTGGCGATCCATCTGGTCAGATGGATTGCTTCGTCGCCGCGCTCCTCGCAATGACAGAGTGACTACCCGCATGCTTGACCCCCATGTCAACCCATGGGTAGATGCCCTGAAGTGCTGCTCGTCATCGACAACTACGATTCGTTCACCTTCAACCTCGTCCAATACTTCGGCCAGTTGGGCGTGGCGCAGCGCGTCTTCCGTAACGACGAGATCACCCCAGCCGCGGCTTTCGCCCTCAATCCCGAGCGCGTCCTCCTATCGCCCGGTCCTTGCTCGCCGCGCGAAGCCGGCGTCACGCTCGACATCATCAAAGCCTTCGCCGGCGTGAAACCCATCCTCGGCGTCTGCCTCGGCCACCAGTCGATCGGCCACTATTTCGGCGGCCAGGTCGTGCGCGCCGCCCGTCTGATGCACGGCAAGACCTCGCCCATCCTGCACCGCGGCACCGATGTATTTCGCGGCATGCCGCAGGGCTTCACCGCCACGCGCTACCACTCGCTGCTGGTCGAACGCGCCTCGTTTCCCGCCGAACTGGAGATCACCGCCGAGACCGCCGAGGGCGAAATCATGGGCCTTCGCCACCGCTCGCTGCCGATCTGGGGCGTGCAATTCCACCCCGAATCCATCGCCACCGAAGGCGGCATGAACATCCTGCAAAACTTCCTATCCCTCAACTGACCCGCCATGCGCTGCCCCAAATGCACCTCGATTGAGGACAAAGTCCTCGACTCCCGCATCAGCAAGGAAGGCTCGTCGATCCGCCGCCGCCGCGAATGCCTCGAATGCGGCCACCGTTACAGCACGACCGAAAGCCTCGTCCGCGACGGCATGGTCGTCATCAAGCGCGACGGCCGCCGCGAGGAGTTCGACCGCGAGAAACTCGTCCGCGCCGTCCGCGCCGCCTGCCACAAACGCCCCGTCGATCTCGAGCAAATCACCATGCTGGTGGAAGACGTGATGGATGTGGTCGAGGCGCAGTTCGAAAATGAAATCCCCTCCCAGGCTATCGGCGAGGGTGTGATGCAGCGCCTGCGCAGCGTGGACCAGGTCGCCTACGTCCGCTTCGCCAGCATCTACAAACAATTCCGCGACGTCGCCGAGTTCGTCGATGAAGTCAGCTCCCTCGGGAAACCGAAACCCGACGACCGCTGACCGAAGCTGATGCCCGCCCCCACCCGCGACGACCTGCGCCGGCTGCACTTCGTCAACGCGCTCTTTGCCCACGTCACCGGCCACGACCTCTACTTCGCGCGCCAGATCCAGGCCGCGATCGCGTTCAGCCTCGCCGAATTCGAGGCGCAGACCTCGGCCCACCCCGAGTTTGCCGCGAAATTCGACGCCGCCTTCAACGCCGCCGCCGCCGAGCTGCTCGCGAAATCGTTCTCCCACCTGCCGCGCCACGGCTTTTTCCACTGGGACGCCGCGCTCACCCTCGCCGCCGCCACACCGCTCTTCACCCGCGCCGAGATCATGACCGGCCTAAAGCACCTCGCACCCTACCGCGCGGCGACGCTCCTTGTCACGAATCTGCGCCCCGCGCTCGTGCCGCCAAGCCGCCGGGCCACGCCGCGCCGCAAACGCGACTATGAGGAAGCCCTCGCCTTCATCCGCGCCCTCGCCGCCGCCCGCACCAGCCGCACCTCAGAATTACAGCTTATGTTCTTGTAGGAGCCTGCTTGCTGGCGATTCAGGAGCTGCTATCGCCTGCTAGCGACAGACCACATTACCGCCATGCCCAAGACCATCTTTCAACGCATCATCGACCACGAAATTCCGGCCAAGATCGAGCACGAGGATGAGCACTGCATCGTTCTCCACGACATCCAACCGCAGGCGCCTGTGCACCTCCTGATCGTCCCAAAACGTCGCGTTGTCCGCATTTCGGAAACAGCCGTCAGCGACGAACCCCTGCTCGGTCATCTGTTGCTCGTAGCCGGTCTGCTGGCAAAAAAACTCAATCTTCAGGAAGGCTTCCGTCTCGTCATCAACAATGGCCCGCACGCCTGCGAGTCGGTCCCACATCTCCACGTTCACATGCTCGCCAAACGCCAGATGACCTGGCCCCCGGGTTGAGTGTCGTCTGCATCGCCCATCATTCATCATGACGCCAAATCCCAATCCCCTCATTGAGCCTTCGGTCAAAACACCCGCTCATCGGAGACGCACGTTTGCTCACCGGTTCCTGCTAGCATTGGGACTGTCGGGAGGATTGATCGGATTTTCGCTTGGGCTCGGCATTCTCGGCTATCATTTCATCGCTGGGTTTAACTCGGTGGACTCGATCTTGAATGCATCCATGATCCTCGCCGGCATGGGCCCGGTGGGAACCTTGAACACGGATGCAGCCAAGCTGTTCGCCTCGGCCTATGCGCTCTTTTCGGGACTGGTCCTGATCAGCGCCGCGGGGATCTTACTCACGCCCATTTTCCATCGGGTGCTGCACCGTTTTCATCTCGAGGAACGGGATTTGCGCTGAGGATCCGCCCGCGCGAATTTCCTGACCGCTAAAGACATTCTCACCATTCCCCCCGCTCAATGAAACTTTCCTCCGTTCAGATTGATCAATTTCGTCGTCGTGGCTGCCTCGCCATGCCCGGCTTTTTCGACGCCCGCGAGACGGCCGCCCTCCAGGCCGACATCGCCCGCCTCAAGCGCAACGGCTTCTTGCGCAACGTCGCCACCGAAGGCGACGGCAAGACGCACTCCGCCACGAGGCAAAATCTCCAGCTCTGCCCCGCGAATTTCTACAGCACGCTCATCCGCGCGCTGCCGTTCGCGCCCAAAATTATCGACGCCGTCACCCATCTGATCGGACCGGAGATCACCCTGCAACTCGACCAGATTTTCCTGAAACCCGGCCGGACCGGCATGGGCACTGCGTGGCATCAGGACAACGCCTATTTCAAGATTCCCCAGCCGCTCCGCGGGACCGCCATGTGGATCGCGATCCACGACGCCACCACCGCTAATGGCACCATCCGCATCGTCCCCGACTCATGGGAAAATCTTCTGCCCCACACCCGCGATGGCAACAGCGACCATCACATCAAGTGCCAGCCCGACGAGGCGATGGCCGAGACGGTCGAACTGAAGGCGGGCGGCGTGATCTTCTTCTGCTACGGCACGCCGCACTGCACCGGCGACAACCAGACCGACTCCGAGCGCGCCGGCCTCGCCTATCACTTTCTCTGCGACGATCAGACCGACGAGGCGTTTTACTCGACCGGGCGCATCGGCAACCCACGCCCGCGCCTGACGGGCCCGCTAGCCACCGGCGGTTTCGAGGAATACGGCGCCGCCATCGCCGGCACCTGGGGCGCCGAGGTCGCCCGCGCCACCGGCGGTCGTTGAGCCGGCACATCAACGCAGGCGCGACGCCACCGTTCGCCCCAGCAAAATGTATTTGGAGTTGCGGTGGAGTTCGCGCCACTGCGACCAGTCGAAAGCGGCCGGTGGGTTGGTGCGGTCGATGAGGACGTAATCGATGGTCTTGAACCAGGCGCCGACCTGGCCGCGGCGATGCCAGGCGGCCACCTCGCGCCAGCGCCGATTTATTTCGGGGGTGTTGTTAAGATGGCCAAAATACGGGCGCACTCCGGTGTAGGTCGCAGAATAGTAACTCGCGCGAGTGTCGTAACAAAGCAAGACGCCGCGCAGCCCCGCCCGGTCGATCCAGCCAAACATTTCGCGCTGATTTTCAGATAACCCGAGCCGTTCCAGTTCCCCGTTGTCCATTTCGCGACCGAGAAAGACAGTGTTGTCCGCAAGGCACAGGCCGCCGACCAGCCCAAACAGGGCCAACCTCAATAGGCGCGGCTGGACTCGTGCACACCACCAACCCCATTCCTGCAGTTGCGGCAGAGCAAACAACCACAGAGGGAACCAGAGGTAGCCGCGACTGAAGTGTGCGGGTTGGTGTGGGGCCATGAACCAGTCGTGCCGCATCAGCAGGAACGTCACGGAAAATGTGGTCAGCCAGAACCAGCCGCGTTCGTCGAGGGCCCCGTGCTCCCGGCAAATCCGCCAGAACGCAATCACCACCAGCGGTCCGACGCTCAACAGAACGTAAGTCATCGTCACCTGATGCGCGGTTGACCAAATCGCGATCAATGCGCGGTGCGCCGGAAACAGGTTGAGAAACCAGAAATAATAGAGACCAAACACCGCCAGCAACGCCGCAGCGACTCCGATCCTGGCCCATGCGGCAAGTGTGCGTTCCCGCGCGGCCAGTACGCCCAGCCAGGCGTTGACGATCAGCAGGTGCTGCAGGCCGGAAAACGGATGCGTGGCCGCCAGTGCGCCCACCGCTCCCAGCACCAACCGCCAGCGCCGTTGCAACACTCCGATCCAAATAGCCGCCACCAAGCAGTGGTAAACTGCCTCCATCGGAAGGATGAGATTGCGACCCCAATTGGGCCCCCACCAGCCTTCGCTGGCGTCAAACCGAAACAGGTCCTGAAACACCGGCTGACCACCGCTCAGATTGATAAGCGCGGTGCAGAGGCAGACAATGCCGCCTCCCCACATCGTGATAAGAAACCATCCCGGACGGTGGCGGGAATCGGGCAAGACCAGTTCCACAAGCCGCAAAGTGAGCGCACTGCAGACGATCGAACCGACCACACCCATGGCAGCAAACAATGCGCCAGGATCGAGACGCATGAATTTCACCCCAAAGCCCAGCAGCCAAATCAGCCAGTGAAAATAGATCACCGACGCCTGCGGATCAGGGTCGTAAGGGTTGGGATAGGCCCAGCCGTTTCCCCGCTCGAAAATCGCCCGGGCGTTGGCCAGATAATAGGGAGAGTCATAATCCAAGAAACCCGTGGCCGCCGGGTTGATGAGCAGATGTTGAAAAAGCGGAAGCTGGAAGGGCAGGACGGCCAGGAGAACCAAGCCCCAGCGCATCCAGCCGCGCTCCCGCGGGAAAGCCGGAGGCGGGTCGGGCCAGGCCGCGTGGGGCGCCGTTCCATCCGTAGTCATCGTCCACAGATGAGCATGCGACCAAGCGCCCTAGCGAGGTGAAATTGGTTTCAACGCGTGTCCGTCAAATCCGGGCAACCCCACAATTCTGAGGTGACACCCGCGAATTTAATTTGCGACAACAAGAGACTGGGGCCCCACGAACGGACTACCTGCCAAACTTCAGCTTGAGCATTCCAAAGGCGGTCATCTTCAACAGCAGCCAGCCATGGCGGAAGCGCGAGATGTTCGTCGCGCCGTAGGTGCGGTCTTTGTAGCGGACCGGAATGTCGCGAATCCGCAGCTTCAGCAGCGCCGCGCCAAACAGCAGGTTGAAATCGCCAAACGGATCGAAGTCCCCCAGCACCGCGATCCGCGCGAGGATGCGCTCGTAGTCGCGGCGCAGGAGCATCTTCGTGCCGCACAGGCTGTCCTTGATCGGCTGGCCGAGCGTGAACGACAGCGCGAGTGCAAAAAATTTGTTGCCCAGCAGATTCAGGAAACGCATTGCCTCCTTCTCCATCGGATAGACGAGCCGGCTGCCGTTGGCGAACTCGACCCGCCCCGACGCCACCGCCGCGAAAAACTTCGGCAGGTCCTCCGGCGGCGCCGTGAGGTCGGCGTCCTGGATGACTAGCACGTCGCCTGTCGCCGCGGCGAAACCGGTGCGCACCGCGTCCCACTTGCCGCGGCCGGGCTGCTGCATTGCGTGTAATTCCAGCGGCCCGCGGTAGGCGGCGACTTCACGCTGGATAGCCGCCCAGGTGTCGTCGCGGCTATGTCCCTCGACGAAAATCACCTCGGTCCGCGTCCCGAGCACGGGAATCCGCTCCAGCGCCGCGCGAATATTGCCCGACTCGTTGCGCGCCGGGACAATCACCGAGCAGCTCAGGTCGCCCGCCAGCGGTTCCGGCGCCGGGAGGGCGACGACGTAGAGGCTCGACCCGAAATGCCGCAGCCCCGGCAGCCGCACGAGGAACCGGTTGAAAAATCCCGAAAGCAGCGGCACGCGAAACGGGAACAACTGCTCCGTGCTCTGATGCACGACCTCCCAGCCGGAGAGTTCAAGGAGGTTGACGAGGTCCTTGGTCGAAAGCCAGTTGCTCGGCGGCTGGCGGGTGACGGCCCCGAGCCACTGGCCGAGCCGGAGCACCGGCGTCCAGACGTTGTTGACCGAGGTCAGGCACAGCCGCGTCCGCGGATGCGCGGCGGCGCGGAGGTTTTCCAGCGCGGCCTGCACGTCGGACAGATAGCCCACCAGATAATCCAGCACGATGTAGTCGAACTTCTCCGTCTCGCGCCAAGCGTGGGCGTCGCCCAGTTGATACTCGCAATTTCCGGCGGCATCGGCGGTGCGTGCCCGCTCGAGCATGCGCGGGCTCAGGTCGAGCCCCAGGCCGCGGGCGGGCTGGAGCGCACGCAGCAGGTCTCCTCGCCCGCAACCGACCTCCAGCACGCGGCTGCCCGCCGGAATCAGGTGCCTCAGCTGCTCCGCGATCTGGCGGTGAAAACCCGACTGCACGCGGCGCGCCGCGGCGTCGTGCGTGCTGACCCAGTCGAAATGTTCGGCCATGCTCATGCTCATTGCAGTCGGATTGGCCCCAATGTCCGTGAGTTCTCCCGGAGCGACAAGCCTTTTGACCGCCGATTGAACTCGAAAGCCCACCTCGGGACGCTTTGCTGGGGCCGTTCATCCGCCTCTTCCTTTCCCATGGCCAAAACCCTTCTCGTCACCGGCTCCTCCGGCCTGATCGGCTCCGAAGTCTGCGTCTATTTCGCCCGCGAACTCGGCTTCGCCGTCCATGGCGTGGACAACAACCAGCGCGCCGTCTTTTTCGGCCCGCAGGGCGACACGCGCTGGAACCAGCAGCGGCTCGCGCGCGAGCTGCCCGGCTTCGTGCACCACGAGCTCGACATCCGGGACCGCGTCAGCGTGCTGGCGCTCTTGAAAGCGGTGCGGCCCGACGTCATCGTGCACACCGCGGCCCAGCCGAGCCACGATCGCGCGGCGGCCATCCCGTTCGACGATTTCGACACCAACGCCGTCGGCACGCTGAACATGCTTGAGGCGACGCGCCAAGCCGCGCCCGAGTCGCCGTTCGTCCACATGAGCACGAACAAAGTTTACGGCGACGCCCCCAACCGCATCGCCCTGCGCGAACTCGACACCCGCTGGGACTATGCCGACCCCGCCTATGAACACGGCATCACGGAAACCTTCACCATCGACCAGTCCAAGCACTCGCTCTTCGGCGCCTCCAAAGTCGCCGCCGACGTAATGGTGCAGGAATATGGGCGCTATTTCAACCTGCCCTGCTGCTGCCTCCGCGGCGGCTGCCTCACCGGGCCAAACCACACCGGCGTCGAGCTCCACGGCTTCCTCAGCTACCTCGTGAAATGCAACCTCGAGGGCCGCGAATACCGCGTCTTCGGCTACAAGGGCAAGCAGGTCCGCGACAACATCCACTCGCTCGACGTAGCGCGCTTCATGGCCGCGTTTGTCGCCGCGCCGCGCGCCGGCGAAGTTTACAACCTCGGCGGCGGCAAGGCCAACTCCTGCTCCATCCTCGAGGCCTTCGCCCTCGCCGAAAAATTCACGGGCAAAAAGCAAACCTACAGCTACATCGACCAGAACCGCATCGGCGACCACATCTGCTATTACAGCGACCTGCGCAAGATGCGGGCGCACTACCCGGCGTGGGACACCACCCAATCGCTGGAGGAGACCATCCGTCAGATCGTCGCCGCCTGGCAGTCTCGCCCGCGCGCCTGACGGCGGGGGATAATCTCCGGCTTGTGAAACTTTCCTTTCTGCGTCAGTTCTAAGCCTCACCCATGTTGCGGTTCCCTTCCCTCCGATTTTTGCTTCCAGCCACGGCGCTCGCCCTGGCGCCGGGAATGTGTGCCGCGGCCGACGCGACGGCCAAGGACTCGCCCTTCCTGCCGCGCGGGACCACGGCCACCCCGGCCGGCGCCGCCACGGACGGCTACCAGTTGTCCGGCTACGTGGCCCAGGACAAGAGCGGCCTGCTCAGCGTCACGCGCGTCAGCGATAAAAAGAGCGTCTGGATTCCGCTGGGCGCCACCGTCAACGACGTCACCGCGCTCAGCTACGACGCCAACCTCGACCAGGCCGTGATCCGCGTCGGCGGCCGCACCCTGACCATTTCGCTCCGCAAGAGCGTGGTCATCCCCGGCGCCAACATCACTCCGCCCGTCGCAAGTGCACCGCCGCCCACCACACCCGCGGCGGCCCCGGCCAATCCGTCCCTACCGCCGCAGCCACCGCCACCCGCCCCCGGCACGCCTGCCTTTCAAGAACGCGAGGCCCGCATGCTCGTGACCGATCTGCTGGAGATCGGGTTGGAACAACGCAAAGCCTACGAGGAGGCGCAACGTCAGGCCACCGCCCAAGGCGCCCGCGCCCCGCGCGCCGAAGCCGCCACCCCACCCCACTAGGTTTGCAAGTTTGGCCTTCCGCCCCGGCGGCCGGCGTGTTTGTTTCACCGCGCATGAAACTCCTGACCTCCGGCGTGTGCGGCTTCGTCGGCAACACTCTTGCCCGGGCGCTGGTCGCCGCCGGACACCAGATCACTGGCTTCGACAACTATATCCGACCCGGCAGCGAAACCAACCTCGAGCCGTTGCAGAAGCTCGGCGTCAAGGTCATCACAGCCGACCTGCGCTATGCCCGCGACATCGACGCGCTGCCCGCCGCCGATTTCGTCATCGATGCCGCCGCCAACCCCAGTGTGCTCGCCGGCATCGACGGCCGCACCAGTTCGCGCGAGCTCGTGGACCATAACCTCGGCGGCACCCTCAACCTCCTCGAATACTGCAAGGCGCACAAAGCCGGCTTCATACTCCTCTCCACCAGCCGCGTCTATGCCATCGAGCCGCTCACCACGCTGGAGGTCGTCGCCGCCGACGGCGCCTTTCGTCCCTCGCCGCTCGCCGCCCGCCTGCCTTCCGGCCTCACCGCCGCCGGCCTCGACGAAACCTTCTCCACCACCGCGCCGCTGTCGCTCTATGGCGCCACCAAGCTCGCCTCAGAGGCCCTCGCTCTCGAATACGGCGCGGCATTCGGTTTCCCGGTGTTCATCAATCGCTGCGGCGTGCTCGCCGGTGCGGGGCAGTTCGGCCGCGCCGACCAGGGCATCTTCGCCTACTGGATCAACGCCTGGCTGCGCCGGCGCCCGCTCAAATACCTCGGCTTCGGCGGCCACGGCCATCAGGTGCGCGACTGCCTACACCCCCGCGATCTGGTTCCGCTGCTGGAAAAACAGTTTGCCGCGCCCCGGTTTTCCGCCGCTGACCGCATCGCTAATTTCTCCGGCGGCGCCGCCTCCGCGATGTCCCTGAAACAGCTCAGCGACTGGTGCACCGCGCACTTCGGCCCGCATCCCGTCGCGCCCGACGGCACCCCGCGCCCCTTCGACATCCCATGGATCGTGCTCGACCACGCCAAGGCCACGCGCCTCTGGGACTGGCACCCAAAAACGCCCGCCGCCGCCATCCTCGACGAAATTGCCGCCCACGCCCAGGCCCACCCGGAGTGGCTGGACCTCTCAGCGCCCCGCTGATCTCCCCGCGCCATGACCAACACGCCTCAGGAACTCTCGAAAATCTACCATCGGCGCTTCGTCCGCACCGCCGCATATCGCGACAAAGTCTGGAAAATTCTGACCGCGTCGTTTTTCTCACGGTGGGTTCGCACGGACGCCACCGTGCTCGACCTTGGCTGCGGTTACGGCGAGTTTATCAACAACATTCGCGCGGCCCGGAAGCTGGCAATGGACCTCAATCCCGACGCCGGCCGCCATCTCGCCGCCGGGACCGAGTTCCTCCAGCAAGACTGCTCCGCCCCCTGGCCGCTGCCTGACAACAGCCTCAACGTCGTCTTCACCAGTAATTTTTTCGAGCATCTGCCCGATAAAAATTCCCTGAGCCTAACTCTGCGCCACGCCCTGCGGTGCCTCAAACCCGGCGGCCTCCTGATTGCCGTCGGGCCCAACGTAAAATACCTCCATGGCGAATATTGGGATTTCTTCGACCATCACGTCTACCTGACCGAAGCCTCGCTTGGCGAGGCCGTGGAGATTGAAGGTTACCAGATCGACCTGATTCATCCGTGCTTTCTGCCGTTCACTATGGTGAAGGCGCCCGAATATCCGCTTTTTTTCGTCCGGCTTTATATCGCGATGCCGTGGCTCTGGCGGATATGGGGCCGGCAATTCCTGATCGTGGCCCGCAAGCCGCCGCTTTGACTCGCTCTGCGCCCATGCCCTCCGCCCCGCCGCTCTCGCTTTACTCGGTCATTATCCCTGCGCGCAACGAGGAGGAATCGCTGCCTTCGACTATCGACGACCTCGTGTGCGCTTTCACCGTCGAAAACGTCCCCCACGAGATCGTCGTAGTTGACGACGGCAGCACCGACGGCACCTGGGCCACCTTGCTCCGGCTCCGGGAAAAATATCCCACGCTCAAACCCACGCAAAACGGCGACCTCAACGGCTTCGGCCGCGCCGTCATCTGGGGCCTGGACCACAGCGCCGGCGATGCCGTCGTCATCATGATGGCCGACGCCTCCGACGCGCCCGCCCACGCCGTGAAATATTGGCGACTGCTCAACGAAGGCTACGACTGCGCCTTCGGCAGCAGGTTCATCAAAGGCGGGGAAGTCGTCGACTACCCGCGGGTGAAACTGCTGTTCAACCGTCTGGCGAATTTTCTCGTCCGCGTCGGATTCGCCATTCCGCTCAACGACACCACCAACGCCTTCAAAGCCTATCGCCGCACCGTAATCGACGGCTGCCGCCCGATCCTTGCTCGTCACTTCAACCTCACCGTCGAGCTGCCGCTCAAGGCGATCGTGCGCGGTTTCACTTACGCGATCACGCCCATCTCCTGGCAAAACCGCAAATACGGCGAGGCCAAGCTCAAGATCAAGGAGATGGGTAGCCGCTACTTCTTCATCTGCGCCTACGTCTGGTTAGAGAAATATTTCAGCCGCGGCGACTACCGCCGCCGCTGAGCGCCCGGGAAAAACCTTGTTCCCACCGCCGCGACGTTTTCACTCGCTCCCTTCATGATCTATCTGCTCGGAGGTTCCGGTTACGTCGGCCACGCCTATCAGGCGCTCCTCGCCCGCAAAGGCATCGCCTTTCGCAACCTGCGGCGGAGCGAACTGGACTATGCCAACACCGCGGCCCTCACCGCCGCGCTGAAGGCCGACCGCCCCGAGTTCCTGATCAACGCCGCCGGCTACAGCGGCAAACCCAACGTCGATGCGTGCGAACTCCACAAGACCGAGTGCCTCTTCGGCAACGCCGTCCTACCCGGCCTCGTCGCCCAGGCCTGCGCCGAGGCCGGCGTCCCCTGGGGACACGTTTCCTCCGGCTGCATCTACACCGGCGCGCGGCCCGACGGCTCCGGCTTCAGCGAGACCGACACCCCCAACTTCACCTTCCGCCAGAACAACTGCTCCTATTACAGCGGCACCAAGGCCCTCGGCGAAGAAATCCTCGCCGGCCGGCCCGACCTGTTCATCTGGCGCCTCCGCATCCCCTTCAACGAGGTGGACTGCCCCCGCAACTACCTCACCAAGCTCATGCGCTACTCGCGTCTGCTCGAGGCCGCCAACTCGATCTCGCAGTTGGAGGAGTTCGTCGCCGCCACCTTCGCGTGCTGGGAAAAACGCGTCCCCTTCGGCACCTATAACGTCACCAACCCCGGCCACGTCACCACCCAAGAGGTCGTCGCTCTCATCCGGCAGAGCGGCGTCTGCGTGAAAGACTACGTCTTCTTCAAAAGCGAGGATGAGTTCATGCATGTCGCCGCCAAGACCCCGCGCTCCAACTGCGTAATGACCTCCGCCAAACTCGCCGCCACCAGCATCGCCCTGACCGAAGTCCACGAAGCCGTCGCCCGCGACCTCGCCCGCTGGAAAGCCGCCGTCTGATCTCCGGTCTTTCAACCTTCAACATTCACTTTTCAACTTCACCGTGAATCTCCTCGTCACCGGCGGCTGCGGCTTCATCGGCTCCAACTTCATCCGTCAGCGCCTGCTGGAGGCGAACTCGCCCCTCACCCGCCTCGTCAACCTCGACGCGCTCACCTACGCCGGCAACCCCGCCAACCTCGTCGACCTCGCCAGCGATCCGCGCTACGTTTTCGCGCAAGGCGACATCGGCGACACCGCGCTCGTCACGCGCCTCCTCGCTGAGCACCAGATCGACGCTATCGTCAACTTCGCCGCCGAATCGCACGTCGACCGCTCTATCGATTCGCCCGAGCCGTTCATCCAAACCAACGTCGTTGGCACGCTCCGCCTCCTCAACTGCGCCCGCCTCCACTGGGCCAAGCTCCCCGAGCCGCGCAGAAGCGCCTTCCGTTTCCTCCACGTCTCGACCGACGAGGTCTACGGCACGCTCCAGCCCGGCGATGCCCCGTGGAATGAGGACTGCCCCTACGAGCCCAACTCGCCCTACGCCGCCTCCAAGGCCGCTAGTGATCACCTCGTCCGCTCGTTCCAGCACACCTACCGCTTCCCGACGCTCACGACCAACTGCTCAAACAATTATGGCCCGTATCACTTCCCCGAGAAACTGATCCCGCTCGTCATCCTCAACGCCCTCGAGGGCAAACCACTCCCCGTTTACGGCGACGGCCAGCAAATCCGCGACTGGCTCTATGTCGAGGATCACGCCGCCGCCATCTGGCTCGTGCTCCAGCGCGGCCGCATCGGCGAGACCTACAACGTCGGCGGCCTCAACGAGCGCCCGAACCTCGAGATCGTCCAACGCATCTGCGCCCTTCTCGACCGTATGTCCCCCCGCGCCGACAGCCGGCCCTACGCGCAACAGATCACCTATGTCGCCGACCGCCCCGGCCACGACCGCCGCTACGCGATCGACAGCGCCAAGCTTCGCCGCGAACTCGGCTGGCAGCCGAAGGAAAACTTCGACACTGGCATCGAGAAGACCGTGGACTGGTATCTCGCCCACCGCGCCTGGGCCGCCGACATTACCGCCCAAAAATACGCCCGCCACCGCCTCGGCACCGTCCGCTAACTCTCATTCTTCGCCTCAATCCCATATCCACCATGTCGCGCAAAGGCATCATCCTCGCTGGCGGCTCCGGCACCCGGCTCTACCCGCTTACCATCGCCGTGAGCAAGCAGCTCATGCCCGTTTACGACAAGCCGATGATCTACTATCCGCTGTCGGTCCTGATGCTCGCCGGCATCCGCGAAATCCTCGTCATCTCCACGCCCACCGACCTGCCGCTCTTCCGCAAGCTCCTCGGCGACGGCTCCAACTTTGGTCTGCAACTTTCCTACGCCGAGCAACCCAGCCCCGACGGACTCGCCCAGGCGTTCCACATCGCTGCCGACACCGGTTTCCTGACCGGCGCGGAACCCTCCGCCCTTGTCCTCGGCGACAACCTTTTCTACGGCGCCGATTTCGCGAACTCGCTTGCCGAGGCCGGTGCCCGCACCACCGGCGCCACCATCTTCGGTTACCATGTGGCCGACCCGAAAAGCTACGGCGTCGTCGAGTTCGCGCCCAACGGCCGCGTGCTCTCCATCGAGGAAAAACCCGCCCAGCCCAAGTCCCACTACGCCGTCCCCGGCCTCTACTTCTACGACGCCCAGGTCGTCGCCCTCGCGCGCAGCCTGAAACCTTCCGCCCGCGGCGAACTTGAGATCACCGACCTCAACCGCCTCTACCTCGCCGCCGGCCAGCTTCACGTCGAACTCCTCGGCCGCGGCACCGCCTGGCTAGACACCGGCACCCACGACTCGCTCCTCGAGGCCGCGCAATTCGTCAGCGTGATCGAAAACCGTCAGGGCCTGAAAATCGCCTGCCTTGAGGAAATCGCCTACAAAAAGGGCTGGATCGACCGCGCCGGCCTCGAGGCTAACATCAAGAAACTCGGCAAGTCCGCCTACGGCGCCTACCTGCTCCGTATCGCCAGCGAAAAATCGTAGGGCGTCGGTCTTGCAGACGCCGTGATTGGCCACAGGCTCCCCTCGCGTGTCGGTCAGCTTCGTCATCCCCCTTTTCAACAACCTCGCGCTCACCCGTGCGTGCGTCGAGTCGTTGCAGGCCACCCTGCCCGCCGGCCTCGCGCACGAAATTATCCTTGTGGACGACGGCAGCACCGACGGCACGCGCGCCTGGCTCGCCACCCTCGGGCCGCCGTTCCGCGTCCTCCTCAACGAGCGCAACCTCGGCTACGCCGCCGCGAACAACCGCGCCGCCGCCCTGGCCACCGGTGACATCCTCGTCCTCCTCAACAACGACCTCGTCCTCACGCCGCGCTGGCTCGAGCCCATGCTCGCCGCGCAACGCCGACTCGGCCCGCGCGCCGGTGTCGCCGGTAACATCCAGCTCGACGCCCGCACCGGCGCGGTCGATCACACCGGCATGTTCATCGATCTCCAGGGCAAGCCGCAGCACGAGCGCCAGCTCCCACCACACTGGTGGCGCGCGCTTTTCCCCGCCAGGCGCACTGTCTCAGTCACCGGCGCCTGCCTGCTGATCGGGAGCACACTCTGGCGCGAACTCGGCGGCTTTGACGAAGGATTCATCAACGGCGGCGAGGATGTCGATCTTTGCCTCCGCGCACGCGCCGTCGGCCGCACCACGGTCCTCGCGCTCCGCAGCGTCATCCGCCACCACATCAGCGCCTCGCCCGGCCGCAAACTTCACGACGAGGCCAACAGCCGCCGCCTCGCCGAAAAATGGCGCGCCGAGCTTGGCTATCTTGCCGCCCGCCGCTGGTGCTGGCATTATCTTGACCGGCAGTGGACCGACCCGCATCCCGCGACCGAGCACGCCACGGCGCGGCAGGCGCTGGCCTACGTGCTGCATCTGCGGCGCACGCCGCCGCCGCTCGCGCTGGCCGGCATGGAGGCGGCGATCGACCGCGAGTTCAGCCGTTGGGAGCGGATTCTCCCACCGGCGCACTCCTGAAAATCTCGCGCACCACGGCCTGCGGGCGCTGGTTCACGGTGAGAAACATTCGGCCAATATACTCGCCGATCAGGCCGAGCAGCGCTAGCTGCGTGCCGGAAAACACCAGCAACGCCGCCATGATCGAGCCCCACCCGAAGGTCGGGCCTTCGTTCATCACACGCAGCCAGATGACCCAGCCGACACCGATCACGCCGGTGCCCGCCATCGAGAGGCCGAGCACCGTCGCCACGCGCAACGGCAGCACCGAAAAATTCACCCACGCGCTCAGCCACAACCGCATCAGCCGGCGCAGCGTGTAACCGCTCTCACCCACGCGCCGCTGTTCGTGCCGCACCTCGAGCGATCCGATGCGCTGCGTCACCTGCAAAATCAGCCCGTCGATGTAGGGATACGGTCCGGAGTGCTGGGCGACCTCGCGCGCAACGAACGCCGTCACACACCGGAAACTCGACAGGTAAAATCCCGGCGGTTTCTCCAGCGCCCAATCGGTCATGCGATTGGCAAACCAACTGCCCAAATTCCGCCACGCCGCGTGCTGCTTCGTCGCATAATGCCCAAAAACCACATCCAGCCCGGTCGCCTTGGCGTGGGCCCAGAGCCGCGCCGCTTCCGCGGGCGGATTCTGCCCGTCGTCGTCGAGATTCACGATGTGCGCGCCGCGCGCCAGCCGCCAGCCGGTGAGCACGGCGTTGTGCTCGCCGTAGTTGCGCGCGTGTTCGACGTAAATCACCGGCACCCGCGCCGTGCGCACCAACTCCCGGCACACGCCTGCCGTCGCGTCGCGGCTACCGTCGTTCACCAGCACGATTTCCATGCCGCCCGCGACCGCCAGCGCCTCGAGGCCGCGCACTACTGCGCCGATCGTTTCCGCGCTGTTGTAGAGCGGAATGACAAAACTGAGCGCGGGGGCGGACTGAATCATGACTTGGCCCAACGAAGGATTTCTTCGGAAACTCTGTCAACGTCCGCCGGCGTGATGGCGGGATGCACCGGCAGGCAGAGCACTTCCGCACAGGCGCGCTCCGTCTCGGACAGAAGCAGCTGTGGCCGGGCGTAAGCCGGCTGGCGATGAAGCGGCACAGGATAGAGCACGCCGCAGTGGATTTGCCGCGCGGCGAGATGAGCACGCAAATCGTCGCGGCGCGGCGTGCGCACCACGAATTGATGCCAGACCGGCTCGGCATCAGAAGCCCACTCGGGTAAACGCAGCCGCGCGTCACGCAACAGTGCCAGATAGCGCGCGGCCAGTAAACGCCGCGCGGCGTTGCCGGCGTCGAGATGCCGCAGCTTCACGCGCAGAATCGCCGCCTGCAACTCGTCGAGCCGGCTGTTGCGGCCGGGAATTTCGCTCACGTAGCGCTGGCGCCAGCCGTATTGCCGGAGTAGCCGCACTGCGTCGGCCGTGCCTGCATCGCGCGTGAACACCGCGCCGCCGTCGCCGAGCGCGCCGAGGTTTTTCGTCGGATAAAAACTGAACGCCGCCGCATCGCCCCAGGCGCCGGCCTTCTTCCCCGCGACTGCTGCGCCATGCGACTGCGCGCAGTCCTCGACCACTTTCGCGCCGTGCCGCCGGGAGAGTTCCATGATCGCCGGCATCGCCGTCGGATGACCGTAGAGGTGCACCGGCACCACCGCCTTCACCGGCCCGCGCGCCAGTGCAGCCGCGAGCGCGACGGCCGACATCACCATCGTGTCCGCCTCGATTTCGACAAACACCGGCCGCGCGCCGATCTGCTCAATGGCCGCCGCCGTGGCAGAAACCGTGTTGGCCACAGTCGCGACCGCGTCGCCGCGTTGCACGCCGACCGCGCGCAAGGCCAGTTCGATCGCCTCGGTGCCGTTGGCCACGCCGATCAATTGCCCGCCGCCGAGATAACCGGCGAACTCGCGCTCGAACGCCTCCACCTCCGGCCCCAGGATATAGTGCCCGCTCGCCAGCACGCGCTCGACCGCCGCGCGGATTTCGTCCGCATGGGCGAGGTAGTCGGCCTTGGGATCGGCGGTCAGCAGAGGGTGGGCGGGCATGACTGGTCTTGGCAGCGCGGCATTGTGGTCACAAATTATTTTTCGGCGGGAACTCCCTCGGACAGCACGTCGAGTTCAATGCTGTAGGCCACAAATCCCAGCGTGCGCGCGTCTCCCGGCCCGGCCGGTCCCGGCGGCTCGTGACAACGGAGTTCGACGACTGAGTCCCCCGGCGGCACGGAGATTTCCGGCAGCTCCACCAACTTCAGGTCGGCGCCGACCCGCACGCTTCCGCAGGGCCGGCTACCGACGAAGACGTCCAGATTGCGCGCGATCACTCCGCGTGTTTTCAGCCAAACGATCACCCGGAGCGCCCGCGCCTGGGGATTGTGCACGCGCAAGCTCGCCGCCCCCATGCTCCAGCGCCAGCGCGTCGGAAACCGCGGCAATCGCTCCATTTGAAACCAGCCGTCGCCGAACTCAGCGCGGAGATAGTGCGGACTGTGCGTGTTCACCGCGGAATAAGTGGCGTTGAGGACCACGCAGCCCTCCGCGTCCGGCACCTTGACGCGGATCAGGCCGCCGTTGAGATCCCAGTCGCCCTTGAGCGCGCTGTTGAGCCGACCCTCGTAGGTGTGGATCGGGAAATATTGCGCCCGGTGCAGCAGGAAGGAATTCGCCCACAGCCGCGCCCAGCCGTCGTCCACATTCATGTTCAGCGAGTCAACCGCGGGCATGGTTTCGAGTTTCTGAACCGCCGCCAGTTCGCGGTCCACGACCAGCGGATCGCTCGCCATTTGGCTCCCGAACCGGTAAGCCGCATGTAGGTTGAGGACTAGCACCAAGACGCCGAACGCCAGCGCGATTCCGCGCACGACGGGCCGCGACGAGGAGAAAAATGTCATCCAGCCGCAGAAGCCCGCGAGTAGTCCGGGGAAAAAAACGGAGAAAAGTTTATAGGCATCGTAGCTGGCGTTGGTGCCGAGCCACGCACCCCGCTCCTCCAAAATACCGTAGCCGATCAGAATCGGGACCGTCAGGCAGACCACCGCCCAAGCCGCCACCGACCGCCGCCTCACAGCCACGATCAACCCCGCCAGCATCATGGCGACCGCCGCCCCCATGAGCAGCCAGCGCGCACCACCGCCCAACGCGCCCAGCCGTTCGTCGCCCACCATGCCCAGCCAGCCCTCCGGCGACAGCACCGGAATATGCCAGCCAAAGTCATACTGTTTAAAGAGCGAAAACCTCTCGATCAGCCCCGCGACCCGCTCGGCCTGGACCAGCCCCGCGAGCACCAGCGGCACCAGCATGAGCGCGAGCCAACGCGCCAGCCGCCGCGTCTCCCCGCGCCACAGCGCCCACCCGCCGGCAAACGCCGCCGCCGGCACCAGACAGACCAGCAAGATGAAATTGTAGGCGCCCAATACCAGCGCGTAGCCGGCGAACAGCACTCCGCCCAGCGCCAGCCCTCGCGCCCAATCCGCGCGCTGCCGCCACAGCACCACCCCGCCCCACGTCAGCAGCGCGATCGCCTGCGCCGCGATCAACTGGCCGGTCGCCACATGATACACCGCATACCAGGTGACCGGGCTGAGCCCGTAAAGCAGCCCCACCGCCACCGCCGCCCACGGCCGCAGTTGCACCAACGTGCGCGCGAGCCAGTAAACCAGCGGCAGCGTCAGCACCATCAGCACTGCCGTCAGCAGGCCTGTGATCCGATACGGGGCCAGCCCCAGCACCGAGCCGTTCAGCGCGATCAGCGCCGAGGGCGTGAAATGATTCAACCGCAGCCAGAAATCGAAAAAATTGTCCGCGGACCGCACGCTGACCACCTCGGTCAACCCGATGAATCCGCTGCGATCACTGTGCGCGAACTCCTGCAACACGCGCGCCCCGGCCGCGTAGTCCGCCGCATCGCAACTGCCAAGCGACGCCGTCGTGAGCGATTTCGCGGTCCGCGACAACGGCCCCACAAGCAAAATCAGGCATACCGCCATCGCCAACCCGACGCCCCAAAACCGCCGCACGCTGCGCCAGCCGGCCACGCTCCGGCCCATGTCAAAACGCCACCACGCGCCCGCCAGCAGCACCGCCGGAACCAACTCGCTCCACCGCCCGTAGGCGTCGGTGCCCGGCAGATCGGCGTAGGCGCCTGCCCAGACGACCAGAGACTGCAGCATGATTCCCATCGGCGCGCAAAACACCGGCCAGAACCGCCGCCACCGCCCCGGCGTGACCCACAGGGCCAAGCCCACGCCCCAAAACAGAAGATGCAGGAGCAGCGCACAGGCCGTCAGGAAATAAATCATGAAGCTAATGGTGCGCCCCTTATTGGGAGCCAGCCCCGTGGACTCAAAGCAAAACTTGGCGGCCCTCAGCCCGTCTTCTGCGCCACGGCCAAAATCGAAGTGCCGAACGGCAGCCGGCCCACGCGGCGCAACCACGCGCTTTCGCCCGCCATCGCCAGGTTGCACACCCACTCGACCGCAGGCGGATAATGTTGCACGTCGCTCCCGCCCGCGGGCGCCGGCAGTAATTTTCGCCGCAAGGCCACCAGCGGCAGCAGCAGCGCGTTCCAGTGCGTCGCCCGCACCGGGCCGAAACCTGCCGCCCGCAACTTCGCCATCGCCTCGCCCCGCCCGTAGCGACGCCGCGCCTGCGTCGCCGCGTCGTGGTAGGACCACAGCCAGCGATACGCCGGCACGTTGACCACCAGCATTCCGCCCGGGCGCAGCACGCGGTGCGCCTCCCACAGCGCCGCCGCGTCGTCGTCCACATGATAGAGCACGTCGGCCGAGACCACCGCGTCGAACTCCCCCACCGCGAACGGCAGCGCGGTCACCGACGCCTCGCGAATCTCGCCCGCGCACCGCTCTCGCGCCAGCGCACACGCCAGCGGCTCAACATCCACGCCCGACCACCGCCACGCCGGCTCCGTCGCGGTGAGTCGCCGGATCAGCCCGCCGGTGCCACAGCCGGCATCAAGAATTTTCGCCGCCCAGCCGCCACAGTGCGCCGTCAGTTCCCGTCCGACATGCGCGTGCAGCGCGCGGTAATACCACATGCCGTCCTCGACGGCGGCCATCTTGCGGTATTCGGCGGGCTCCATGCCGCCATCGAAACCGCCGGATAAAGCTTTGCCAAGGCAAACGCGGCCGCATTCCCTCTGCCGACCCTTCATGCGCACGGCTCGCTCCACTTCCTTCGCGGCCGCCACCTCGTGGCGCTTCTCGCACTACGCCGGACTCTTTTTCGACGAGTTCCGCCCCGACTCGGCTTGGCTGCGCGAAACCGCCGTGCTCCAGCTTCCGCCCTGCGAAGGGCTAGCGGGGCTGACGCTGCGCGGCGAAATCCACCCGCATCCCGACGTGCGCGGACTCGAGTCCTCCGCCCCGGGCTTGGACTGCCTCCTCGACGGCCGGATCGTGGCCCGCCTGCGCGACCTGCGGCCCGGTCCGTTCGAGGTGTCGATCCCCCTTTCCGCCCAATGCGCCAATCGCGGTCCGCGTATCGGGCTGCGGCTCTGCGGCGTGGGTCTGACCAACTTGCTCGCCTGGCTCGGCCGCATGACCCGCCTGGCACCCCTGCAACGCTTCCGTTCGCAAAACAAAAACCGCCAGCTCCGCATTCTTTCCCTCGCGACCGCCGACGGCGAGACGGTCTTCGATTTTTCCATTCGCTCCGCGCCCTACTCCGCGGCATTCGCCCGTCGGCACGCGCGCCTCGGCCTCAACATCGCGGGTTTCCTCGCCGCCGACCTCGGCGTGGGCGAGTCGGCCCGTTGCATGGTCCGCGCCGCCGACGCCGCCAGCCTGCCGACCGCGCTCGTGCCGCTCAAGCTCCACTGCAGGAACCGGCTCGGCGACCAGACCTACGCCGCGCGCCTGCAGGACACCAACCCGCACCGCATCAACGTCGTCCACCTCGACCCGCCCGCCTCGCGCGACCTCGACCACCATCACGGGAAACCATTCCGCGCCGGCAAATACAACATCGCCTACTGGGCCTGGGAACTACCCGAGTTTCCCGACGCGTGGCTGGAGAACTTCGCCTATTTCGACGAGGTCTGGTGTCCGAGCGATTTCGTGCGCGCCGCGATCTCCCTGAAGTCCCCCGTGCCCGTCCTCACCATGCCGCACGCGATTTCCTTCGCGCGGCCGCAGGGTGATTTCCGTCCACGCTTCGGACTGCCCGCCGGCAAGTTTCTCTTTCTCGCGCTCTACGACCTGAACTCCTACTCCGAGCGCAAGAACCCCGCGGCGGCGATCGCGGCCTTCCGCCAGTCCGGCCTCGCCGGCCAGGGCGCCGCCCTCGTGGTGAAGGTCCAAAATGTCGCCGGCAATGAAGCCGACTTCACCGCCCTCCGCGACAGCGTGCGCGATCTACCCAACACCGTGCTCCTCACCGACACGCTGACCCGCGACGAGGTCTACCAGCTCGAGTCCGCCTGCGACTGCTTCGTCTCGCTGCACCGCTCCGAAGGCTTCGGTCTCGCCATCGCCGAGTGCATGTTTCTCGGCAAGCCCGTGATTTCGACCGACTGGTCGGGCACCGCCGAATTCGTCAACGCGCACACCGGCTGCCCCGTGCGCTGCACGCTGACGACCATCGCGCAGAGCCGCGGCCCCTATGCCAAGGGCCAGACCTGGGCCGAGCCCGACGCCGCCCACGCCGCCGAGTGGATGCGCCGGCTCTTCGCCGACCGCGCGCTGGCCGCAGCAATCGGCGCCGCCGGCCGCGCGGCTATCGAGGAGATGTTCTCCCCGGCTGTCATCGGCACGCGCTACCGCCGCCGCCTGGACGCCATCGCCTGTTTCTGAGCGACCATGCCCAACCCGATCGTCATCGTCCCGACTTACAACGAGAGCAAAAACCTGCCGGACTTGGTCGCGCGGATTCTGGCCCTGCCCGTCGCCGTCGATCTGCTGGTCGTCGATGACAATTCGCCCGATGGCACCGGCGCCGTCGCCGACGGGTTCGCCGTGCGGCATCCCTCAATTTTCGTCCTGCATCGCGCCAGCAAGAGCGGGCTCGGGCAGGCCTACTGCGCCGGCTTCGCCTGGGCGCTCCAGCGCGGTTACAACTACATCCTTGAGATGGATGGAGACCTGTCGCACGACGCCGCCGACATCCCGCGCCTGCTCGAGGCCACCACCACGGCCGATCTCGCGCTCGGCTCGCGTTACCTCGGCGGCATCCGCGTGATCAACTGGCCGATGCGCCGGCTCCTGCTCAGCACAATGGCCGCACTCTACGTACGCGTGATCACCGGCATGCCGTTCACCGACCCGACCGGCGGCTTCAAATGTTTTCACCGGCGCGCGCTGACCGCGCTCAACCTGGGCGCGGTGCACTCGAACGGCTACAGTTTCCAGATGGAACTCACCCACAAGCTCTGGCGCCAGGGGCTGCGCATCGTCGAGGTGCCGATCATTTTCACCGAGCGCCGCGAAGGTCACTCGAAACTCTCCGGCCACATCGTGCGCGAGGCGATTTTCATGGTCTGGCGCCTGCTGCTGCAAAACGGCCTGCGCCGCCGCCCGCGGCCCCGCAGCGCCTAATTTTCCCTCCGCCATGGAATCGCCCCGCCCCGCTTCGCCCCGCACGCCCTGGCTCGAACTCGCGCTGCTCGTTCTCGGTTCCCGCGCCCTCGTCGCGCTGATCGGCTGGCTGAGCCCGCTGATCGTGGCGAAGGGGAAATTCCAGATCGGTGAGCCGGATTTCCTCGGGGGCTTCACGCGCTGGGATGCCACCTGGTTTCTGGCGATCGCCGACCGGGGCTACAGTTACACCGAGGGTGTCATGACGACAGTGGCGTTTTTCCCGCTCTATCCGCTCCTCGTCCATCTGGGCGGCTGGTTGCCCGGAGGCACGGTTGCCGCGGGTTTCCTGCTCTCCAATCTCGCCCTATTCGGCGCCGCGGTGCTGCTGTGGCAACTCCTCGAGCGCGACGCCGCCGAGGGCGATGCCGCGTTGGCGCCGGGTGACGGCAGCCGGGCCGTGCGACTGCTGCTCTTCGGGCCCGTCAGCTTTTTCTTCAGCATCATCTACTCCGAGGCGACGTTCCTCTTTCTCGTCCTCGCCTGCCTCTGCGCCGCGCGGCGCCGTCATTGGCTAGTCGCCGGGCTCGCCGGGCTGGGCGCGGCGCTCACGCGCAACGCCGGCCTGCTCCTGGCCGCGCCGCTGCTCATCGAATACTACGACCTGCGACTGCGCGCTCCGTATTTCCAGCGCGGCCGGCCCGTGCTGCGCTCCGCCCTCTGCCTGCTCCCGCTGGCGGGGATTGTTATCTGGGGCCTGTTTCTGCTCTGGCGCTTCGGCGACGCTCTCCTGTTTCTCAAGGCTCAGGCGGCGTGGGGCCGCAAACTCAACTGGCCGTGGGTGCCGTTCGGCCGGTATTATCTGCGGAATTTTCCCGTGTTCCACCAATGGTGGTTTGTCGGTCACGCCGCCGTCGCGGCGGGCCTCCTCGGCCTGGGGTTCTGGGCACGGCTGCGCCCGAGCTACCTCGCGCTCGCGACGCTGATGCTGCTGCTCAACCTCAGCGCCAACCACCTCGAATCGATCCCACGGCTCGTGTGCGTCATCTTCCCGCTGTATGCTGGCGGGGCGTGGGCGCTGCGCCGCTGGCCCGCGGCGGAAATTCCCGTACTCGGCCTTTCGGCGGGCCTGCTCGCACTGTCCACTACGCTGTTCGTGAACGGCTACTGGTTCACTTGAGTGCGACGGCCCGCCATGAGATTGAAATCGCTCCTGTTTTTCCTCGTCCTCGCCGCCACTACCCTGGCCGGTGCGGGAATCGAAACGTCATCCGACCTTCGCATCATCCGCGATCTTGAATACGCGCCCGCCGGCGGCAAGTCGCGCTCGCTCGACCTCTATCTGCCCGACCCAGCAACCGGGCCGCGTCCGCTCGTCGTGTGGATTCACGGCGGGAGCTGGCGCGGAGGCGACAAGGCGCGAAACCAGGCGGCGTTTCTGGGCGCGCATGGTTTCGCCACCGCGAGCCTCAACTACCGTCTGCTCCAGGAAGCGCCGTTCCCGGCCCAAATCCGCGACTGCAAGGCGGCCATCCGCTTCCTCCGGACTCACGCCGCCGAGTTCAATCTCGATCCGGGCCGCATCGGCGTGTGGGGCGAATCCGCCGGCGGGAATCTCGCGGCCCTGCTGGGCACCACGAGTGGCGTGGCAGAGTTGGAGGAACCCGCCGAGCGCGGCCTCAGCCGAGTGCAGGCTGTGTGCGACTGTTTCGGCCCGACCGACATGCCCACCCTGTTGGCGCGGGCCAGAATGGTTCCCCCGACCAGCCCCTTGGCGAAGGAGACAGCGACCATCGTCGCGCTGCTCGGAGCCACTCCCTCCGCCGAAACCCAGCGGCAGGCGAGCCCGCTCGCGTTTGTGTCACCCGCCGCCGCCCCGTTTCTCGTTTTGCACGGCGCCCAAGATCCACTGGTGCCGCTTAAGCAAAGCGAAGATCTGTGCGCGGCACTGCGGGCCGCAGGCGTCGAGGCGACCCTCGTGGTGTTGCCGGGCGCGGGCCACGGCGGCGATCCGTTTCAAGCGCCAGCGCTGCAGGCCCGCATCCTCGGGTTTTTCGCGCGCCACCTCGCGGCCCAGTAAACCGGCCGACGCGACCGCCTACCCAGCGGCGACCTTGCGCAGCCACATCTGCCCGCCATCGCTCAGGCACAGCGGCATGCGCTCGCGGAAAAGTTTCTGCTGCCGGTCGAACAGCCAGCTGGTGAACAGCTCGATGCGGAACGTGCGGTTATACATCAGCAGCGCCCGCAGGAGATATTGCTCGTTCCACGCGCGCCCCTCCTCAAACCAGTTGCGCGGATACTCCAGGTTCGAGGCGACGTCGTGGATGTGCACGTAAACGCCCTCGCGCAGCGCCGGCAGCACGTCGAAATAGAGCCGGTTCACGTCGCTGCCGACCTTGCTCACATGCGAGGAGTCGATGAACAAAATGTCGTTCGCCTCCAGCGCCGCGAACACCTCCAGCGACACGTCCTGCACGCACCGCTCGATCAGGGTCACGCGGGCCTGGTCGCCCGCCCGCAGCAACGGCCGCACGCGGCTCATGTCTGGATCGACGAACGTCAGCTCGGCCCGTCCGCCGAGCACCCGCTCGTTCACGTCGAGGATGGCCGCGGAGCTGAACCCCGAGCCCACCTCGATCACGCGCTTCGGCTGCGCGTGCCGCATCATGCCGTAGAGCACGATGGCGTCGAGGGGACCGAACGACTGGTTGTTCAGATAATACCGGTGCCCCGCCGTGGGCTCCTGCGGAAACGGCTGCTCGGGATAGTAGCCCGCCAGCTTCTCCAGCAGGGCGAGTTGCCCGGCTTCGTTGAGATCGATGGCCGCGAACGGCGGCCCGAAGCCACCGCGGGCGAACACCTCCGCGACCTCCGCGCGCGACGGCAGCGGCGAGTAGAAATGCCCCGGCGGGTGAAACCCGGCCCAAGGCGCCAGCTCGGCGCGCAGCCGCGCGTTCTCCGCCGCAAGCTCGCGGACGTGGCGGAATTTTTTCAGGAACGGTTCCCAGTCCATGGTTCAGGGCGGAGACTGGCCGCCGGCCGGCGTGACCGCGACTTCCAAATCGTAGAGCGCGAAGGACAGCGTGCGCCGATCTTCCAGTGACGGCTTCACTCCGGGGCGCTCGCTCGTGAACGCGAGCACATGTTCGCCAGGCTGAATCAGGACCGAACCCAAATCCACCGGCGTCACCCGCGGCGCCAGCGCCCCTTGCCACACCTCGCGTCCGTCGAACGCGGCCGTGATGCGACGTGCGTCCACCGCCCGGCCCCAGCCCGAGAAATGCACCGCCAGCGGTGTCGTGCCGCGGTTGGTCAGCACCAGCGACGACTCGGACGCACTCCAACGCCAGCACCGGCCGGCCTTCGACTCTCCCTGGTGCCAGCCCCGCATCTCGACCCGTAACGCCGCGATGTCGGCGTGCCGGCCGTGCAGCCGGTAGTATTGGTCGGGCGGCGAGAGTTCCGCTAGACCCGTCATCACCGAAAGATTTCCCACCAGCAGCAACGGCAGCCAGCGGCGCCCGCGCGGCACGAGGACGTTGAAGGCCAGCGTCAGTGGGAGCAGCACCCGGAAGACCGCGCCCGGTGCGCCCTCCCACACCGGCTGGCCCAGCAGCACGAGGAGCGCGGCAAACGGCGCGCCCACGCGCCACCAAATCTCCGTCGGCCGCCAGCGCAAACCGACAAAGGCGCACTGCACCGTCAGCGCGATCACCGCCAGCAGCGTCGCGAGGTGCGACCACGAAAAACCCGGCCGCCGGAGATCCGCGACGGTGTCGGACCATTTGCCCAGCCACCCGGTCAACGGCAGTGCGAAGTTGCCCAGCCCCGCGTCACCCACCGGACCGACGCGCCAACGCACATAGATCATCCACGCGAGCAACGGCAGCGCGACCAGCACGGAGCGGACAGCCAGTCCGATGGCGCGCCGCCAGCCTGTTTTCTTTTTCCCACGCAACAGCGCCGGCACCGCCAGCAAACTCGTTTCCTTGCCCAGTGTGGCCACCGCCAGCAGCATGGTGCCGGCGTTGCGACGACCTTTCTCCACGAGCATCACTGCGACCGCCACCAGCAACAAGCTGGGCCCGTCCGCCAGCGAGTCGCGCACACTCATGCATACGCCGTGGGAAAACATCACGCCCGCCCACCGCAGGAAATTATCCAGACTGTTCGGCGGAAACCACCGCCACAGCAGCGTCGCCAGCCCGAGCCAGCTCACGACATTTAGCAGCGCGTAAGCCTGCACGATCCACTCCGGCTGTCCCGCGCCTAGCCCCCAAGCGAGCCATGAGAGGAGAATGCGCTTGGCCCGGTAGGGCAGATTGTCGATGGCGCCCGCGAGCGCCGGCTCGTCGAGCAACGGATGCAGCGCGATCTGCACGTAATAGCTGCCGTCGTAGCCCCACGAGTCTTCATAGACATAATGCGGCACGTCGCGCAGCGCCGTGACCGCGTGGCTGTCGAGCTTCGCACCAATCGCGATCAAACTCGAGAAGCCGGTCGGCGGAATGTAGAAGCGCGCGATGGCGGCCAGAAAAAGCGCCATGCATAGCAGACACGCCCCGCGCCAAGTGCAGCCCACCCGCACCGCCCGCCGCCAAGTGTTCTCGGCCGGAGCCATCATGGCCGCACCCGCGGTGCGACGCGCCCGGCGCGATCCGGCAAGTGCTTGTATTTTTTTATGGCCATGGGCAGCTTGCCGCATCACAGAACGCGAGTTTTTCATGTCAAATCCAAATCCCTCCGGTCCACCGATTACCGCGCCCCGCTGGCTGGTTTGGCTGCTCGTTCTAGCGTTTGCCGCCTACGCGGTTTTTCTCCATTCCCACACCACCGCGGTGGCGGCTGGTTCCGACTCCTCCGGCTACCTGAACAGCGCGCAGCTCTTCGCCCAGGGCCGGCTCGTGGCCGAACAACGGCTCGTGCCCGAGCTCAGCGCTGGAAACTCCGTCTTTCACTTCATGCCTCTCGGCTTCTGGCCGAGCCAGCCGCCGGGAAAATTCGTCCCCACCTACCCGCCCGGTCTGCCGTTGCATTTCGCGCTCGCCGGCCTGCTCACCGGCTGGAACGCGGGGCCGTTGCTCGTCATCCTCAGCAGTGCGCTCGCCGCCGTGTGGTTTTGTTACCTCGCGGCCCGGGAACTGGGCCTCGCCCCCACCCTCGCCGCCGCAGGCGCCGCCACGCTCGCTTGCTCGCCCCTTTTTCTTTTCAGCTCGCTGCAACCGCTGAGCGACACGCTCGCCGCCACCTGGTGCCTGATCGCCGTCTGGGCGGCGCTCCGTGCCCGGCGGGGCGAGCTGGGCTGGGCCGCGGCCTGCGGCGCGGCGTTCGCGGTGGCGGTGTTGGTGCGCCCGTCGAACGCGCTCCTGCTGCCCTGCCTGCTCATGCTGCTCGGCGACTGGCGCCGCCTCGCCGCCGCCGCGCTGGGCGGATTGCCGGGCGCCCTCTGGCTCGGTTACCTCAACCACGCCCTCTACGGAGGCGCGCTGCGCTCCGGCTACGGTGACATCACGCCTTTGCTGGAGACACAGTGGTTTTGGCCCACGCTCGCGCACTTCGGACACTGGCTCGTGCGACTGTTGCCCGCCGGCGTTGTGATTCTCCCGCTGGCAGCCTTGCTGCGGTGGCGCGGGCAAACCCGCACCTTGCTGGCGCTCGCCCTCTGGGCCGCCGCGTTTTTGCTCTTCTACGCCTTCTACTCCGTCTCCCACGAAACCTGGTGGTGCCTGCGCTTCATTCTGCCCGCCGTGCCCGCCTTGATTCTCAGTGCGCTTCTCGGGCTCGACGCAATTTGCGCGCGCGCCAGTTCAGCGGCTTTGACCGCCCGCTGGCGGCACGCCGCCGCCGCCGGCTGGCTGCTCTGGGCGCTCGGCACCGCCCTCTACTGGAACCCCCGCCTCGATGTGCTGCACCTCGGCCGCTACGAAACCGTTTACCTCGACGCCACCCGCTGGGCCAACGCGCACCTCCCAAAAAACGCCCTCGTCGCCTGCATGTTCGCGAGCGGCTCGGTTTACTACTACACCGATTTTCCCATTTTGCGGTGGGACTTGATCCCGCCCGAAGATTTCCGGCTCTACGCCGGCAAACTCCGCCATTCCGGCCGGCCGCTCTACGCTCTGCTGTTCCCCGGCGAGCAGGATTCCGCCCTGCAAGAACACATGCCGGACAAATGGGAAAAGGTCGGCGAAGTCTCCGGCATCGGCTTCTGGAAACTCTCCGCGGCTCCCTGAGCGCGCCATGCGTTTCAATTCCTACGAATTCGTCTTCCTCTTTCTGCCCGTCGTCTGGCTCGGCTGGCGGGGCGCGTTGCGACTGATCGGTCCGCCGGCCGGCATGGCCTGGCTCGTGGGCGCGTCGCTCTTTTTCTACGCCTGGTGGGACTGGCGTTTTGTCCCGCTGCTCGCCTTCTCGCTCGTCATCAACTTCGCCCTCGGCCGCCGCCTCGCGGCCGGCCCGGCGGCGCGGCGCACCGCCTGGCTCGTCGCCGGCCTCTGCTGGAACCTCGGCCTGCTCTTCTATTTCAAGTATTGGAATTTCTTCCTCGACACCCTCCGCATGCTCACGCCCGCCACCGTCACGCTCTCCGACATCGTGCTCCCGCTGGGCATTTCGTTTTTCACCTTCCAGAAAATCGCGTTTCTGGTCGATGTCTGGCGCGGGCAGGTGAAGGACGTCCGCTTCCTCGATTTCGCGCTCTTCGTGCTGTTTTTCCCGCAGCTCATCGCCGGGCCGATCGTGCATCACGGCGAGTTCATCCCCCAGTTGCGCGAAGACACCACCTTCCGGCTCGATCCGCGCAAGTGCGCGCTCGGCCTCAGCCTCTTCGCCGCCGGCCTGTTTCAAAAATGCGTGATAGCCGACACACTCGCCCCGGTCGCCGACAGCGCGTTCGGCCTCGCCGCGCACGGCACGCCGCTGCGCCTCGTCGAGGCATGGACCGGGCTGCTCGCCTACAGCCTGCAGCTGTTCAACGATTTTTCCGGCTACTCCCACATGGCGATAGGCCTCGCCCTGCTCTTCGGTCTGCGCCTGCCGGTGAACTTCGCCGCGCCCTACACCGCCCGCAGCGTCATCGAATTCTGGCGCCGCTGGCACATCACGCTGTCGCGCTTTCTGCGGGACTACTGCTACATCCCGCTCGGCGGCAACCGCCACGGCCCGGCGCGCCAGTTGCTCGCGCTGTTCGTCACCATGGCGCTCGCCGGCCTCTGGCACGGCGCGGGCTGGACATTTGTCCTCTGGGGCGTCTGGCACGGTGCCGCCCTGTGCGTGAATCATCTCTGGCACCGCTGGCGCGCCGACGCTCCGCCCGCCACTCGCTTCGAGGCCTTGCGCGATCAGGCCCTGACGCTCGCCGTAGTGGTGCTCGGCTGGGTGCTTTTCCGTTCGCCCGATCTCGCCACCGTCCGGCTCATGGGCGAAAGCCTGTTCGGCCTCCACGGCATTTCGGTGCCCACCACCTGGCTGAACTGGATCGAACCGTTCGGCTCCGCAGTGCGTGCCCGCGGACTGTTCCCCAGCATCTCCGCCCCGCCGCTGGCGCTGCTGGTGCTGCTGGCCGCAGCCGTGGGCGCGGTCGCCGGCCCGCGCTTGCTGCGCTGGCTGCAGATCAGCCCCGCCGACACCACTGCCAGCGTCCCCGTGTCGCGCGCCGAGATGGCCCCCGCCGACGCGCCCCTGCACTGGAAAATCGCGGTCGCCACCGGCCTGATGCTGGCGCTCAGCATCGCCGCGCTCGCCCAGTCCTCGCCGTTCCTCTATTTCCAATTCTGACATGCGCGCCTCCGCCTACCTCCGGCTCGCCGCCGCCAGCCTCCTGCTCGCGGCCGGCGCGCTTTGGCTGCTGGCCCGATCGTGTGCGCCCGTCGTTGCAGCCGATCCTTTCGAGGCGAAAATCTACCGCGGCCTCGCCGCCGGTCACAACGTCGTCTTCCCCGGCAACCTCGACGAACACGCCCTGCGCTGGAAAATCGCGGACCTGCTCCCCACCGCGCCCGACCTCGCCGTCTTCGGTTCCAGCCACGGTCTGCGCGTCGGCGCCGCCCTGTTTGGCGGCCGGCGGCTCGTCAACTTCTCCATCTCCGGCGCCGCCCTGCCCGACCACCTGATCACCAGCGGCATCCTTGCGCGCCGCCACCTCTGGCCCAAAGTCTGCCTCGTCTTCGCGGACCCCTGGCTCTTCGATAAAGACACCGACTTCGGCAGTTGGCGCGCGCGCGCCGTCGAACTCGCCCGCATGGAAAACGCTGTCGCTCTGCTGAGCACACCGCCGGTGCCGCCGATCTTCAGTCCGCACGCCGCCTCCCGCGATTTGTCGGTCGGCTATCTTGGTTATTCGCTCGCGCCGATCGCCGCGCGGCTGAACGATGTGCTGCGCGACGCTCTCGAAGGCGTGTTTGTCACCGACGCCAGCAACGTTTCCGCCAACCTCATTTTGCCCGATGGTTCGATCCTCCCGCCGGCCGACCGCCGGCTGATTTCCGCCGAAGAATCTCGCGACACCGCCCTCCGCCAGTTGGCCAGCCAGCGCGACCTCCGCCGCTACGGCACCTTTGCCCGCCTCGACACCGCTCTCTGGCAGCAATTTGAAAACTGGCTGAAATTTCTCCAGCGCGGCGGCACGCAAGTGGTCCTCGTCCTCCCGCCCTACCATCCCGCCATTTACCGGGAAATTCTCCGCCATCCCGACAATCACCTTGTCGCGGTCGAGGCGCGCGTCCGCCTCCTCGCCTACAAGCTCGGCACGCCGCTGGTCGGCTCCTACGATCCGGTTCGCGCCGGCGTCGGCCCCGGCGATTTTCAGGACGGCGACCATCTGCTTGAGGCCGGCCTGCGCCGGCTGTTCGCACTCGCGATTTCCACTCTGGGAGCTCCTGCAACCGCTCCGGCCCGCTGACCCGCCATGTCCGTCCCTCTGCTGCTAAACCTGACCCACACGAGCCACACGCGCGCCCGCACCGGCATCCAGCGGGTGGCCCGCGCGCTCTGGCAACACCTCGGCACGGAGGCGACACCCGTGACCTTCGATCCGTATCTCCGGGCCTGGCGCGCCCTCGAGCCCTGGGAGCGCGCCGGCCTCGCCCGTCACGACGCCGGCGGCAAACGCGGCGCCCAGTGGCCCGCCTCCGCGCGGTGGCGTGGCCGCTGGCGGCGCTTCACGCGACAGACGCCGGTCGACACCCTCGACGGCGATTTCCCCGGATTTATCGAACCGGAACTGTTCAGCCCCGCGGTCGCCCGGCAGCTCCCTGTTATTTTCGCCCAAGTGCGCGGACCGCGGGTGGCGGTGTTTCACGACGCCATCGCGCTGCGCTTCCCCGAACTGAGCCCGGCGGTGACCGTGGCGCGTTTTCCCGCCTACCTCCGCGAGCTGCTGCTGTTCGACGGCATCGCCGCCAACTCGGAGGATTCGCGCGATTCGCTCGTGGACTACTGGCGCTGGCTCGGCGCGGTGAACCCGCCTCCGGTCGTCGCGATCCCGTTGGGCGTCGATCTGCCCGCCGCTCCACCCGCACCTTTTTCTCCACCCGCCGCGACTCCGGTCATCCTCTGCGTCGGCACGATCGAAGGCCGCAAAAATCAGTCCGCTCTGCTCGTCGCCTGCGAAAGCCTGTGGCAACTCGGCCGCCAGTTCGAGCTGCGGATGATCGGCCACGCCCACACGGCCACCGGCGCCGCGGCGCTGCGGCACCTCCGCGAACTCCAGGCGGCGGGCCGGCCATTGCGCTACGATGGTCCGGTCCCGGAAGCGGCTCTGGAAGCCGCCTACGCGGCCTGCGCGTTCACCGTTTACCCCTCCGTTGCGGAAGGCTTCGGCCTGCCGGTGATCGAGAGCCTCGCACGCGGCAAACCCTGTGTCTGCTCCGCCCGCGGCGCCATTGGCGAGTCCGCCCGGGGCGGCGGCTGCCTCGCGTTTGACACCGTCGATGCCCCCGCTCTCGCGGCGGCCCTCACCCGCCTGCTCGACGCGCCCGCGGAACTCGCCGCGCTGGCCGCGGCGGCCCGGGCGCGCAGCTTCAAGTCCTGGGCCGGCTACACGCGCGAGCTGCTGGCGTGGATGCGCCCGCTCCCGCGCCGCTAAAATCCGTTTCGTCTCGCCCGCCTTTCGGTTTGCCAAGCGCGTCCGCCATTCCTTAGCGTCGCACGCTTTCATGGCGCTTTCTTTCTTCTCCAAATCTCACCAAGGCGTGCTGGCGCGCTGCCGCGACGATTACGCGACCAAGATGCGCCTGAAATACGCTCCATACTATCACGCCATGGAGTCCCAGCACGGCACCATCGTGCAGCTCGACGGCCGCGAGATGATCATGCTCTCGAGCAACGACTATCTCGGCCTCACCTTCCACCCCAAAGTCATCGCGGCGGGCCAGGCCGCCATGCTCAAGTGGGGCACAAGCACGACCGGCGCCCGCATCTCCAACGGCTCGCGCGCCTACCATGTCGAACTCGAGGAGCGGCTCGCCGCCTTTCTCGGCACCGAGGCCTGCCATGTGCACGCCGCCGGCTACCTATCCTGTATGGCAGCCACCTCCACCTTTGCCCAAAAGGGCGACGTCGTTTTCGCCGACAAGAACATCCACTCCTGCCTCTGGGACGGCCTCCGCCTCTCGCTGGCGACCGTGGAGCGTTTCTCCCACAACAATCCCGACGAGCTGCGCGCGGTGATCGCCGCCACCCACTCCTCCGCCGCCAAACTCCTCGTGCTCGAGGGCGTTTACTCGATGGAGGGCCACGTCGCCCGCCTGCGCGAGTTCGCCGAGATCGCCGCGGAAAATGGCTGCTTCACCGTCCTCGACGACGCCCACGGCTTCGGCGTCCTCGGCCGCCAGGGCCGCGGCACCGTCGATCATTTCGGCCTCAACGGGAAAATCGACCTCATCTGCGGCAGCATGTCCAAGTCGCTCGCGAGCACCGGCGGCTTCGTCGCCGCCTCTCGCGAAGTGATCGAATACCTCCGCTCGCACTCCAAGCAGACGATTTTCAGCGCTGCAGTCAGCCCCAGCCAGGCGGCCTGCGCCCAAGCCTCGCTCGAGGTCATGCAGACCGAGCCGGAGCACCTGGAACGCCTCTGGGCCAACACCCGCAAATACCGCGCCATCCTGAAAAACCTCAGACTCGACACTTGGGAAAGCGAAACGCCCGCCGTGCCCATCGTGCTCGGCTCGAAGGAGCGCGCCTTTCTCTTCTGGCGGGCGCTGCGCGAAAAAGGCGTCTTCACCGTCCTGTCCATCGCCCCCGCCGTTCCGCCGGGCAAGGACCTCATCCGCACCGCCGTCTCTGCGAGCCACACCGACGCCCAGCTCGACCTGGTCGGCGAGGCGATGGCGTATGCGCTGAAAAAACTCTGAGCGCCACCCGAGGCGCGCTCAACTTTGCGCCAGACTCGCGCGCAGCGCCGCGGCCGTGCCGGCCCAGGTGGGCAACGCGCGCGACCGCGCCTCGGCCGCGAGCCGCGCGACAAGCGCGCCGTCCGTCAGCACCCCGCGCAGCGCCGCTTTCCACGCCGCGCGGTCGTTGACCGCCGCCGCGATGCAGCCGCCACCATCGGCGTTTTCACGCAGCACCGGCAGATCGCTGCACACGCACGGGACACCCGCCCAGAGCGACTCCAGCAGCGGCAGCCCGCACCCTTCCGCGAGCGTCGGCAACACCGTCGCCCGCGCCCCGGTATACAGCGCCGTCAGCGCCGCGTCATCCGCGGCGTCGTGATAGCAGAGCTGCGGATTTTTCTTCGCCAACACCCGGATGCGGGCCGCCAGCGGGCGCCCGAAGTTGGGATTCACCCGCCCCACGAGGTGCAGTTCGAACCGCAGCCCTTCGCCCCACAGTTCCTCGCACACGTCGAGCAGGAACGCCTGATTCTTGCGCGGCTCCAAGATCCCCACACTCAGCAGCGCCGGCGTCACGCCGTCTCGCGCCGGCGCGGTCACCCGCGGTGTGCGCTCGAAATCCGCGCCCAGCGGCAACACCTCCACAGGCGGCACCGCCTCCAGCCCGAGCCAGCGCCAGTAGCCAAGCAGTTCCTCCCGGCTCGCCCGCGACACCGCCCACACGCGGTCGAACTGCGCGAGCAGTTTCAGGTAGCCCGGATGCCGGGCCACCGCCAGCGGCCAGGTGATGTGCGGCAACTTCAACGGGATCGCGTCGTGAAACACGGCCCCGGCGCGGCACCGCCGTGTGCGCAGAAACTCCCCGAGCCCCGGCCGCTCCTCCTCGGAAAACAGCTCCGTCGTGACCCACCAGTCGCCGGCCTTCGCCTCCGCGCCCGGCGCCGGCCAGACCGACTCGCGCACCGCGTCGCCCAGTTCTTCGCGCAAACGCCGGTTGACGCGCACGAGCCCCGAGCGCTGGCGCGCGGCGGCCGACTTGGTGACGTCGTAGAAAATCATGGCGTGCTGCGCCCGATGGCCGCCTCGAAACGCGCGAGCAGCCGGCCCGCGTTCTTGCGCGCGTCGAAATTCTCCTCGACCCAGCGGTGCGCCGCCGTGCGCAACGCCTCGGCCAATGCGTCCTCCGCCGCCAGCCGCCGCAGCGCGGCCACCCACGCTTCCGGCGCCATCGCTGGCGCCACGAGGCCCGTCACCCCGTCCGTGACCGCCTCCGTGGTCGCCGCCTCCGGCGAGGTGACCACGAGCACGCCGGCCGACATCGCCTCGGGAATGACATTCGGCAGCCCGTCCCGATCGCCGCTGGGCGCGATGACGCCGGTATGCAGGAGCACATCAGCCCACGCGAGTTGCCCGAGCACCTCGTGATGCGGCAAGTGCCCGCAAAACGTCACGCTCCCCGCCACGCCGAGCCGCGCCGCCAGCCGCTCAAGTTCGGCCCGCAGCGGTCCCTCGCCGATGATTCGCGCCTCGAACGCCACTCCCGCCGCGCGCAGCGCCGCGTAGACGCGCAGTTGGTGGTCGAGTCCCTTTTTCTCCACGAGCCGCGCCACGCACACCAAGTGCAGCGGGGTGCGCACGGCGCGCAACGGCTTCAGCGCGGGCAGCCGCTCGAGACCGCGGCGGATGCACGCGATCTTATCCGGCGCCAGCCCGCGCTCCTCCAACTCCGCCCGGCCCATCTCCGTCGAGGTGTGCACGAACGCCGCGCACTCCAGTTTCTCGCGCAGCCACCAGTCGCCGCCGTGGCGGTAGAGATCGTAGGCGTGGGCCGCCGCGCTGAACCGGTGCCCGTCGATCCGCCACAGCAGCCACGCGGCCGTCGCCGGTGCGCCGGCCCACGTCGCGTGGATGAGCGCCGGCGGGTTCCGCCGAAACTCCCGGGCGACCACGCACGAGAACCCGGCGCCCAGCATGTTCTCCCAGAAATTCAGGAACGAAGGCGGCCGCCGTGTGACCAGCCCGCGCAGCAGTTGCCGCAGCACCTCCGGCCGCCGCCACGCTTCGTAGGGAATGAGCCAGAACAGCGTCAGCAGCCGCCACTTGTTGAACCGTGTGACCGGCAGGCCGCGAAACGTGGTCCCGCCGCCCCACAGCGAGTAGAGCCGCATCTGCAGGCCGTGCCCGCGCATCGCGACGATTTCGCGCTGCAGGAACGTCTCCGTGGGATTCGGAAACGTGTTGAACAAATAGGCGATGACGGGCGCTTCGTTCGACAAGGTCGCGTCAGCATGCGCCCGCCGCCACAGGCCGCAAGCGCGGCGTGGGCGGGGCGCCGATTGGCCTTCAGGATTTCTGCGTCTCGTCGGCCGGGGCGGCAGGCGCCGGTTCCGCCGCGATCGTTGCGACCGGTTCGATCACCGGCGCAGGTTCAGCCGCGGGTGCGGCAACCAGCTCGACCACCACCGGAGCGGCTTCCGCCACCGGCACGGTTTCCGGCGCAGGCTCGGCAGACGGCTCCACCACCTCGGGCGCGGGTGCCGCGACCGAGGTGGAAAACGCCATCGGCGGACGCGAATCGGCGGGAACCTCAGGGAAGTTTTCCGGATCGTTGTCCTCGGCCTCGACCTCGCGCTTGCGGGCCTCAACCATCGGCGGCGGCGCGAACAAGCGGCCGTCGATGAACTCCGTGACATAGCCCTCGGTCACCAACCAGCGCAGGTCGCCCTGCATGCGGGCAAACTTCGCGCGCTGCTCGATGGTGAGCACCAGCTCGGGCGCGGTGGGGACGGCCTCGGACACCGGCTGGCCCTCGACGGGCGCCACCGCGGGCTCGGCGGCTTTCGGCGCCGTGGGCAGCTTGAGCCCGAGAAATTTCTCCGGCAGCGCGCTCGCCCGCACCATCGGGTGCGACTCGATGAACGAGATGAGTTCCGCGATGCTCTCTGCAAACGTCTGGCCGGGCACGCGAAACTTGCGCTTCACCGCGCAAACGTAGCTCACGCCCTTCGAGCCCTTCTTGAAGATGGTGAAATGCTCGCGGCGCAGGCGGCCGCGGAGTGCGTTGGCGGTGTCGAGCGGGAAACGCCGCTGGCGCTCCAAGGCCCCCTCGATCGCCGCGCGGATTTCGCCCGGCGGTAGGTCTTCCGCGATTTTCCCGTGGAAGCGCGCCGTCTCGACGGGCCGCACCACCTTGTCGCGCGCCTCGGCAAACAGATAGGCGCGAGCGTCCTCAAAATTGTCGAACGAAGGCGCCACGGGTGCCGGCGGCACCTCGGCGGGAGCCGCCTCGGGAGCTGGCACGCCCTCAACCGCGACGGCGGGTTCGGCGGCCGGTTCCGGCGCCGGTGCCGGGGGTTTTGCGGGGGCCGGTGACGTCAGTTTCCACGTGTAGCGCGTGGTCTTCTTCATCTTGGCGAGCCACTGCGCGACCACTTCAGGATCGCGCACCGTCTCGATGCGGCCGCGATACGCCTCGAGCGACATCCGCGAGATCTTCGCGGCGAAATGCTGCTGCACGATCTGCGTGTAACGGTGGTAATTCGGAGGCCCGAGCAGCTCGCCGGTGACAGTGCACCGGTTGATGACCTGGAAATTCCCCTTCGGCGGCTCGACCTCCACATCGGCCAGATCAAAGAAATTCCCGAGGTATTTGCCCAGCACGTGCGCGATCGAGGCCTCCTCGGTATCGAACGGCAGCCCATCGGGCACGGAGAGGTAGATCAGCCGCTGGTCGGGCGCGGCGGAGGCCGGAGCCGCGGGGTCGGCGAAGGCCGGCTTGCGAGTGAGCACGACGACGAAGCGGTCGAGTTTCGCCACTACGGTGCGCGCGATCTCGAACAACTCGATGGTGCGGCACGAGGAGCGGATCGTCTTGGCCAGCGCGTTGAAACTCGTGTCCTCGGGATAGAACGAGACCGCGAAGAACGGGCTCTCGTAGGGGCCGCGCTGCTCCGGTTGCTGTTCGCCGCGGCCGCCGTAACGCGGACCACCACGCTCGGCGCCGCCACCTGGACCATCCCGGCGCGGCCCACCTTGAAACTCGCGCCGCGGACCGCGGTCGCCCATCTGTGGACGGCGGTCACCGGCCACTCCCTCGCCGGGGGGGCGGGCCGAGGCCGCGCCCACCTCGTCGGCAGGCTTGCGGAAAGCGCGTCGGTCGCGCCGGTCTGGCGCACTGCCGGGGCCTTCACGACGATCCGGGCCGCTGTCGCGGCGCGGACGATCCCCCTGTTCACGCCGTTCGCCGGAGGGGGATTTGTCCTGGGTCCATTGGGTGCCGAAGCTGAATCCTTGGAGTTGGCTCAGATCGAGTTTATTGAAATCCTTGGGTGGATTTTCTTTATCGGGCGTGTCGTCCATGTAGGCGGAGGCGAAGCGGGCCGAGGCCCGCGAGGTTTGCTTGGAGGCTTGGTGGGCCGGTGTTAGTCGGTGCGCAGTGTTCACGGGCGCCGGGATGAAGCAAGCGATTTTCCCAATGCGCCACCCTACTCATCCGGCCCAACTATCAGGCGCGCGGTTTGGTGCAGACCGCCCCGAGCAGTGCCATGGTGACTGCGGCGAGCGCGATGAACAGCGACTGCCGCACAAAATAGGTGTGCGGACCATCCGTCGGCAATTTGGAATACGCCAGCGGCGGGTCGAACAGGTAGCGCTTGAAATTGGTCCAGGCGAACGTGCGGTCCTTGAGCAGCATCGAGTAAACATCGCGGATGTCCTCCACGTTGGGCGGATGCCGGTATTTGATGATCGCCTGCCGGTTGAACTCTTGACGGGCGAGCCAGTTGACCGCTGTGAACGGCACGGTGACAGCCGTCAGCGGCTTGGCCTCAACGGGGAGGTTCTTCCAATGCCAATCCTTAAAGATGCGCGCCGTGACGCCGTCGAACGTGTCGTGTTCGCAGAGGTTGAGGATGTCGGCCGAGTTCAGCATTCGGCCCTTCCGGTCCTGCACGCCGACGATCGACTGAGTGATGTCCACGTAGGTCCAGCGGTTCTGCTCCTTCACCCACGACTCGGCCCACGAGTGGCCGTTGTAGATGACGCGGTCTCTCTGGGTGTTGGCCCCAAAGACAAAACGGGTCGGTACGCCGGCGCGGTTCGCATAGAAGGTGTAGATCTGGGCGTTCTGGGTGCACCAGCCCTTGCCCGTGCCGGCGAACATCTCCTGCGCCATGTGATACGGGTCCATCCACCGGAAATCGTCCTTCGGCACGCCGCCCGCGTCGGCGAGATGCGTGCGCAGGTAGCGGACGACCTTGTCCATCCGCGTGAGCGTGTCGTCGGTGTCGCGCACGTCCATCTGCTCGCGCACCGCGCGGTCCGCCGCCGCCAGCGCCTCGACGCCCACATAGCGGTAGTCGTCCGCCCAGTAGCTGACGGGCCGGCGCTCGAACTTGCCCACGGGCAGGTCGGTCTCGACCAGATAGATGTCGTTGGCCCACTGCATGCCGTTCTTCCGGTAAAACTCAGCGGCGATTTCATTGACCGTGAATTCGAGGTCTGGCCCGGTGCCCGCCGGCAGCGGACGCAGCATGTAACGGTGCTTGAAACTCTCCAACGGCGCGCTCGTGGAGCCGTCGAAGATCGGGCCGGCGATGTGCAGTCGCGGCACCGCGCCGGGCATCGTTTGCGTCGGCTTGCCATCGACAAAAAGCTGCCACTGCGCCGGCGTCTGGTTCCAGGCGAGATCGAGCCGCAGGACGTTGTCCGGCTCGACCGTCCACCCGCGCAGGCCCGGCGCATCGAGCGGATAATAGAGCGTGGCGTAGTCGGCCGGGTAGAGCGAATCTTCCCACCCGCGCGTGAAGAAGACGTAGAGATTCGCGGCGAGCAAAAGCACAAACGCCGGCGCGAGCCAGCGGAGGGATTGGCGGCATGGCATTTTCATGATGGAGCGACTGGGTGAGCGGCGGTTGGCAACATCCATCCGCCGCGGCACGGGAACGCAAACGGAAACGGGACTTGGGAGATTCCAGCTGTCACCGTAGTAATTGCTCAAGCTCGAAGCTCACCTGGTTGCGTGCCATGCTCGGCACGGGTGAAAGCTGCACGCGCTCCAGCGTCGCCGCCACTTCATCGCCTAGCAGTAAGCGCAGAAATGCGAAGGACGCCGGGATCGCATCGCGCCGGACCACGAGCCAGAGGGGCAAACACAGCGGGTAGTCGCCGGCGTGCAGGTTTTGCGGGGTCGGGCCAAAGGCGATGTCGCGTTCGCCCATCGCCACGGGCACGGTTTTGAGGTCTTTTGCGTCGGCCGGCACAGCCGACACCAGCGCTATGCCGCCCTGATCCACCACCATTTTCCGCAGGAGCGCGGACATGGAATCCTGCTGCACGACGAGGGACTTGAGCGGCCCGTCGTGCAGCACTAGGTGACGAAAGAGCTCGGTCGAGAGTCTGGCCCCAGAGGCCGAGGCCTGCGGCGTGATGGTGCGCCCGGCCCATTCGCCGCCGAGGCCGAGTTCGCCCCAGCGCGTGCAGTTCGCGAACGAATTACTCCCGAAAATGCCCGCGAGCTGGCTGAACCTGAGCTGCGTGAGCGGCAGGTCGGCCGCCACGAGCACGACCGTGGCGTGATAGGCCAGAGTAACGCTGTGCCACGGCGCGGACGGCAGAGACTCGCCGGTCGGGAGCACGAGTAGGGCGATTTCAGCCTGGCCGGATTTGAGTTTGCTCAGTCCCGCGCGACTGCGCTCCAGTTCGAGCTTGAGATCGACTTCATTGCGCCGGGCATAGTCGCGCAGCGCGGTCGCAAACTCCGGCCCCAGCAAATCCGAACCGACGACGCGCAATTCACCCCCCAACGCCGTTGGCAGGAACAGCAGCAAAAACGACAGGAGTAGTGTATGCATGGCATTGGTGCCTTGAAACAAGCCGTTACACTTTTCTAGACGCGCCACACGGATCGCCGGACGGACACGGGCCGCCACTGATGCGAAGTCACACAAATTCATCAGTCCGTCACGTCGAGTTCAGGCCACTGGGCGACCTTGCGATGCAGCGTGCGGCGGCTGATGCCCATGAGCTTGGCCGCCTTCGTGCGGTTGCCCCGCACCTTGATCAGCGCTTCCCGCAAGAGACGCTTTTCGTTCAATTCGACGGACAGCGAACTGCCCGCAGCCGTCCCTATCACCTGTCCGGCGCCTGTGGCAGCGGCGCTGCGGTATTTCGGTTCGAGATCATATTCGCTGAGACTGCCCCCGCGGCGGAGAACGACGGCGTTTTCACAAAAATTTCGGAGTTCACGGACGTTGCCGGGCCAGGTGTAGGCTTGCAGCGTGCGCAGAGCCCCCGCCTCCAGCGCGAGCGGCGGCACGCCGTTTTCATCGGAGAACACCTTGATGTAATGCGCCAGCAGCAGCGGCACATCCTCGGGACGCTCGCGGAGCGGCGGCATGGTGAGGCGGACGACGTTGAGCCGGAAAAACAGGTCCTCGCGAAATTTGCCGTCGCGCACGAGCTGCTCGAGCGTCTTGTTGGTGGCGGCGACGAGGCGGACATCTAGGTCGATGGGCTTGGAGCCGCCCACGCGCTCGATCGACTTCGTTTCGAGGAAGCGCAGCAGTTTGACCTGCGTCGAGGTCGAGATTTCGCCAATCTCGTCGAGGAACAACGTGCCGCGGTCGGCCGACTCGAAGCGCCCGATGCGGCGCTCGTTGGCCCCGGTAAACGACCCACGCTCGTGGCCGAACAGTTCGCTCTCCAGCAGATTCTCCGACAACGCCGCGCAGTGCACCGCGATGAAGGGCGCGCGGGCCCGCGGGCTCGACTGATGGATGGCCTGCGCGATCAATTCCTTGCCCGTGCCGGATTCGCCTTCGATGAGGATGGTCGCGCGCGACGGGGCGACGAGCTTCACGCGGTCGAGCACCGCCTGGAGTTTCGGCGAGTTGCCGATGATTTCGCTGAAACTGAATTTCTCGTCGAGCCGCTCGTGGAGCTGCTTGACCTCAACCTCGAGCGTTTTGGTTTTCAGGGCGCGCTGGATCAGGACCTCGAGCCGCTCAATGTTCACCGGCTTGGTGAGGAAATCGACGGCGCCGCGTTTCATCGCCTCGACGGCTGTCTCGATGTTGCCGTAGGCCGTCATCATCAGCACTGCGGGGCGGTTCGGCTGCGCCAGCGCCTTGTCGATGACCTTGAGCCCCGACTTTCCCGGCATGCGCAGATCGGTAAGCACCACATCAAACGGCTGGGCATCGATCAAGTTGGCGGCCTCGTCGGCGTTGGCTGCGACGGAAACATCGTAGGATTCGGCTAGCGCCTGCTGCAGACCCTCGCGGGTATGCTTCTCGTCATCCACGATCAAGACGCTTGGGACCATGTTCTATCACTCACCCTTTGCAGACAGATTGGTCAATAGGGAAAAAATGACACACTACTGATAGAGCTCAGCGCTCGCGAGAGGGTCGCTGTTGTCGCCCCCCACAACGAGGACCATGCCGTTCGGAAGCAGCACAGCTGCGTGGTCGGTCCTCGCTGTTATCATCGACCCCGTGAACGCGAAGGTTCCGGTAGCCGGCTCATACAACTCCGCGCTCGCGATGCGGCTGTCGCCGATGGTTACTCCTCCCGCGACGAGGACTCTGCCGTCCGGTAGCAGCACAGCCGGGTAGTCGGTCCGTGCTGTCATCATTGACCCGGTCGACGTGAAGATTCCGGTGGCGGAGTCATAGAGTTCCGCGGTCGCGAGGACGCCATCGCCCGTGGTCTGTCCACCCGCAATGAGGACCTTGCCGCTCGAAAGCGGCACAGCCGCGTAGGCAGTCCGTGCTGTCGTCATCGGGCCCGTTGACGTGAAGATTCCGGTGGCGGGGTCGTAGAGTTCCGCGGTCGCGAGGACGCCATCGCCGATGGTTTCTCCTCCCGCAACGAGGACCTTGCCGTTCGGCAACAGCACGGCCGCGTAGTCTGTCCGTGCTGCGGTCATCGACCCCGTCGACGTGAAGGTTCCGGTGCGGGGGTCATAGAGCTCCGCGCTGGCGAGGACACCGTCGCCAAGAGTTTCTCCTCCCGCGACGAGGACCTTGCCGTCGGGAAGCAGCACCGCCGAAAAGTCTATCCTGGTCGTGGTCATCGATCCGGTGGGCGCAAAGGTTCCGGTGGAGGGGTCATACAGTTCCGCTCTCGCGAGGCCGCCGTCGCCGATGGAGTCTTCCCCCGCAAAGTCATCATCGCAGAAAGATTCGCCGCCCGTGATAAGCACATTGCCGTCAGGAAGCAGCGTCGCCGTTTGATCACACCGCGCCGTGCCAAGGGATCCAGTGGCGGTGAAACTCCCTGCCATGACCTCGCCGTTATCCGCGGTAACCTCGTAGACCTCGACGAGCGCCACGCCCGTCGAGTTGTCGGCACTGGTGAGAATTACCGTGTAGGGCCGGGCTGGAGTTTGAGGAGCAGGACCGCATCTTTGCTGCTGGCAGGCAGCGCGAATGCGCCTACTTGCGCTGAGGTGCTGACAAGCTGCGACGCGGTGCTGGCGCCCGTTTCCCAGTTATCGTTGCTGGCTACCTGGGTGCTGCCCGAAAAAACCGATATCTTCGGATCGGCCAGCGCACCAGTTACGGCGAAGGTCGACAGGGTCGGGCCGACTCCGCGGAGGAGCATGGTTATCGGTGCGTTGCCCGCGATGACAAAGCCGGCGATGAGCGGGCCTCCATCAGGAGTGAGGTTCATCCGGGCGGATCCATTGATCAGGCGCGAGCCAAGCTCATGGTCTGTGTCGTAGATTTCCATGAGCGCAACGCCCGTCGCGCCGTTTGAACCCGTCAAACCAGTCGTATAGGCACTACGGTTGATCGTAAAGACCAGCGCTGAGTCCTTGCTGCCGTTCGACAGGGCGAACGCGCCGGCCTGCGCCGCGGATGCCGCGATGAACTGACCATTGGGCTGACCGCCGGAGTCGATCTGCCAGTCGTCGTTCGCGGCAATCATGCCATTCGGGCCGAACAACATCAGCCGGGGATCGGCGAGAGCGCTTGAGACGCCGAAGGACGCCAGGGCCGGACCGACGCCGCGCACGAGCAGGCTCTTGTTGTCACCGGAGAAGACAAATCCCATGATCAGCATCTGGCTCCCCGGACCGGACACCCCGCGGGCCGAGAAGTTTACGATCCGGCTGGAAGCGTTAACGCTTAATGCCTACCGTCTGGAATCCAGCTTGTCCTTATCGACCACGCTGGACACACGCATCGGCACCAAGCCGATCCGGCTCTCGGTCTCGCTCAGGTGGGCGATCTCGGCTCGATCCTCCGCCTGCGTGCAAACCGTCGCAAGTGGTGCAAGAGCTAGAGCGAGCCAAAATAGGCTAATATCAGAAAACCAGTGAATGGTTATTCTGCCCGCGGTGGAGGGAATACGAGCCGCAGCCATGATTCGGCCAATCTAGTCCGAATCTTAACCGGACGCTATGGGGCATTACCCGAAAGAGCACTCAAGCCTAGATCAAGTGAACAGTAGCTGACTGTTCATGGCCTAGGGTCGGCGGCAGCCAACCTGCTTACGTTCGCCTTCCGGCAGCGCCTTCACCGCCGGCAGCGACGGGTGCTGCCTCGTTTTTCCTACTATCTCGGTGGCATCCGGTGCATTCTGATAGGGGACCTGCGGACCGTGGGCCAATGTCCTGCAACCAACTCCCACTATAGCCGTCAAATTGCAGACGCCATGGCCCAATTAATCCGCTCCTCGCTTCTTTCTTTTCTCACAGTAGCAGCCCTCGCGCTGGCCACTTCCAGCTGCGACAGCCCGCCGCGCAACCGACTTTCGGGCGACATCGAACGCCCCGAACCAAAGCAAATCGCCCTGCAAGGCGAGACGACCTTCTTTGGCGGGCGCCTGCTGGCTAACGCCACTCTGGGCCGCGGTATGCGGGGTGGTTCAGGTGGCGGAGACGACGAAGACAAAGGCAGCGGTAGTCGCTGGGGTGGTGGTGGCGGACGAGGCGGTGGTCGTCGTGGCGGCGGCGGCGGTTCGCGTGGTAATTCCAGCGGTGGCGACAGCGGCGATTCGGCACCTGCCGTGCGCGGGCTCCACACGGGCAGCCATCTCCCGCCCGTGGCCCTCCGGATTCATCTGCGCAATCTTTCCAAGGAGTCGTTCGACATCTGCATCCTCGACGTCAACTCCGACCTCGGCAATTTCGTCGCCCGCCCCGACCACGTGGAACTGGCGCCCGACCAGGTCGTGGACCTCGATCCGATGATCTCGCAACTCGGTGCCACCTCCGACGAGCTTCCCCTCACACTCCGCCTCAGCGTCGGAAAAGAGAAAGAGGAACACGTCATCACGCTCCGCTCCGTCGCCCCGTCGGCTGACGTCGCGAAACCGCCGCCGTCAGCTGAGCCTGCGAAGTAAGTTGGCCGCGCCTTGCCGTCAGCGCTGCAGCGCGGCGTAGGCGTCGCGCACATAGCCGAGGCTCGCCTTGGGCGCGAACGGATAGGCGATGTAGGCGTCCGACATCTGCGGCCAACTGTCGGCGAGATTCCACAGGAAGATGCCCCAGCACGTCGGCTGGTTGCCATAAAACTCGATCCAGAATTTCGACGCCTCGCCCTGCAGGCGCTGTGTTTTCTCAATGACATCGTCGAGGTCCTTCGGCTCTTCCCAGCCGCGCTCGCGGATGTTGTCCCAATTCAGCCGGTAGCGCGCCTGCCGGTCGAGCCGGATGCAGTCGGCGCCGTGCGTGAGATATTCGTCGTTCCAAACCGGCCACAGCTTCTCGCGCGGCACCCACGATTCGATGACCTTGCGGGCCGGGAAACTGAGGTGCCCGATCTCGGTGACCATGCGCGTCTGCTGCTTCACATAAAAATCCGCCTTGTAGGACATGCCGTGGCCCCAGATGTGGCAGTCGCCCTCCTTCGGCGCGTTCTGGTCGTAGGTGACCGGCGAGTAGGGCGACGTCGGCACGTAGGGCGTGAGCGGCGCATGCGTCTGCACCGCAGACTTCAGCACCTCCTTGCTCAGGCGGTTGTGGCGGTAGGCCGGGTAATTGAAACTGTTGTCGGCGAGCACGTCGTTTTCGTTGTCGCCAAACCACGCGACGACGCACGCGAAGTGCCGCAGCCGCCGCACCTGAAACTCCGCCTCGCGGCGCGCCTCGACGAGAAACGCCTGGTCCTGCGGGTAGCAGCCGCACGCGAACATGAAGTCGTGCGTGATCACGATGCCGAGCTCGTCGCACTTCGCGTAGAACGAGTCGTGTTCGTAGATGCCGCCGCCCCAGACGCGCATGGCGTTGATGTTCGCCCCCTTCGCCGCCGCGAGGAGCTGGTCGTAACGGGCAGCGTCCACCCGCGCGAAAATCGCGTCGGACGGCGTCCAATTCATGCCCTTCAGGAAAATCTTCCGGCCGTTGATTGCGATGACGAACGAGATGCCGCCATCGGTATCGGGTTCCTGGATGAGCGCGACGGTGCGGATGCCGAAACGCCCGCTGCGTCGGTCCAGTTCGTGCCCGCCGCGGCGGAGCGTGGCGCTCCACTCGTAGAGCGGCTGCGCGCCGTGGTTGTGCGGCCACCAGAGCTTTGCCTGCGGCACGCTGAAACGCTCGAAGTGCCGTCCGCCGCTCGGGTCGCACGCGAGGCGGACCGTGCGCGTCTGCCCGGCCACCGTCAGATCGCACTCGACCATGCCCGGCTGGCCATGGTTGTGGCGCAGCTCGACCAGCGCCTCGAGTTCCGCCGTGCCATCCTTGAGCCCAACGGTGCTCACAAAGACATCCGCAATCTCGACCTCGTCCACGAGGAGAAACGACACCGGTTTCCAGATGCCGATGGTGACCATGCGCGGCGAAATGTTCCAGCCGTAGCACGACTGGGATTTGCGCACCTGGAGGCGCGTAATCTGCCCGTAGCCGCGCACCTCGGAGGTGCGCGCCGGCCGGTCGGGCGGGAATAGCGGCGCGCCGAGGCACACTTCCAGCCGGTTCGCGCCGGGTTTGACGTGGTCGGTCACGTCGATGCGCAGCGGCGTGAACATGTTGTTGTTCTTCCCGACCTCCGTGCCGTTGAGAAAAACCGTCGCGAAGACATCGAGACCCTCGAACAACAGGTGCAGGCGCTTCCCCGGCTCCACTGCCGGCGGCGTAAGGTCGGTGCGATACCACCAGTCCATCTCCTCCATCCAGCGGAGGTGATCGTGGTTGAGCCCGTAGAACGGATCGCCGATCAGTCCGGCGCGCTGGTAGTCGAGGTGCACGTCGCCCGGCACCTGTGCCGGCACCCAGCGCTGGTCGAACGGCAGGGCCGAGCAGCCCGCCGTGAGCCCGAGGTTGGGCTCGGCGTGCATGAGTTGCCAGATGGCGTTCAGGGGAACGGATTTCTTCATGGGTAAATGAGGCTTCGCGCGGTTCAGTTCTGGAGCATGCGCACGCGCCGGTCCTTGCGGGGAAACTGCACCGTCACGAGCGTGCCGATGCCCTCCTTGCTCTCGAGGCCGATCTGGCCGCCATGTTCGCGCATGATGCGCTGCACGATCATCAGGCCGAGCCCGTGCCCGCCGGGCTTCGTCGTGTGATAGGGCTGAAACAGCCGGACGAGATCCTCCTGCTTGATCCCGACGCCGCTGTCGCCGAAGAGCAGGTAAACGTTCTCGTCGTCGGTGCGCGAACGGATGCGCAGGTGGCCGCCGGGCTGCATCGCCTCGACGGCATTGGCGATGAGGTTGAAAAACACCTGCTTCACCTGATTCCGGTCCGCCATCACCACGGGCAGCTCGGCCTGCGTCTCGGCCTCGACAGTGATGCCGCGGTCGGCGAGTTCCCGCTGCTGAAACGCCAGCACCTCGGCGAGCACGTCTGCCAGGTTGACCTCGGCGAGATCGGGCTGCTGCGGGCGAATGGCCTCAAGAAAATTGGTTACGATGCCATCGAGGCGCGTCACTTCCTGCTGGCAGATCCGGATCGAGTCGGCGAGCGAGTCGGCGTCGCGCGCAAGCTGCAGTTTCTTCAACTTTCGCCCGATCAACTGCAGGTGGATCGTGAGCGAATTTAGCGGGTTGCCCAGCTCGTGCGCGACGCCAGCGGCCAGCAGGAGCACCGACGACGTGCGCTCGTTCTCGATGCGCTCCTCGGTCGTCTGCTTGTCCCGCGTGATGTCCGACAGGATCACGGCGAAACGCCGCGCCGCCCCCCGCCCCACACCGCGGAACGGCACCAGGTAGAGCCGCACCGTCCGCGCCTCGGGATAGGTTAGCTCGAACTCCCGCGCCACCACCGGCAACGCCGCGACGTCGTCGAGCGCGCCGCCCAGCGACGGCCGCAGCCCGGGCACGAGCCGCCACAGCGTCTGCCCCGTCAGCTCGTCGGCGCCGAGCCCGATGAGCCGCTGGGCGGAGGTGTTGGCGTATTCGATTTCGCCGTCGGCGCCAATCACCAGCACACCCTCCTGCAGGGCGTTGAAAATGTCCTCGAAGAGCCCGCGCTCGCGGGCCAGGCGCTGCACGAGATTCGCGAGGTTGACGGAGTCGAGCGAATCGAGCCGGCCAAGCACGCGGTCGAGCGAGGAGTGTTTTTTCCCGGGCATCGCTAGGTGTTGTGGTGAACCGGCGGCACGCGGTCAACGTTGCCAGTTGAACACCGCCGGCAGCTCCAGTTGGTCGCCCGGGCCGACGCTGCCGATCCACACATCGCGACCCGCGAGTTCCGCCCCGGCGGCCGGCGCTTCGGCCAGTTCCAAATGGTCCTGATCCGCCGCGCGCACGCGCCCGATCAGCCGGAACTGTGTGTCGAATATGCTCGCGCCGACATAGCTGGCGGCGAATGGGAGCCGGGTGCGAGTGTCGAGCCGCCGATCGGTGACCGCCGTGACCCGCAGGATACCGACGAGCACATCGTCGCGCAGCTCCAGCACGAGGTCGTCGCCCTCGCGGTGCGCCGCCTTGATCTGGTGCGCCGTGTGGGCGATCTCATTCCCAAAGCTGGCCATGCGCCCCGCCAGCGCCGTCGCGTCGGCCGGCGTGCGCACCCGCACGGTAGTGTGCGCTGTGTCGATAGCGCTCACGAGGCCGGTGATCGCTGGCGCCGCCGTGAACACCCGCCCGCCCACGGTGAGCGACGTCCCGCCCGCGAAAAAGACGCGGCCCAGCGCCCCGGCCGCCCCGAGGCGGACGACGGCCAGCCGGGCGTCCGTGAAAATCCTCTCGCCGTCGAGCGCGACGCTCTTCGCCGCGCTGACAGCATCGTGAATCACCACGTCGCGCTCGCCGTTGGCATGTGTGATGAGCAGCGCGGTGCCGCCGCCGCTGCACTCAAGCCGGGTGACACCCGCGATGAGTTTCGCGCCGACGGTGTGCGGTTCGAGCACGCCGACAAATTCGCTTGCGAGCGGCTGGCCGGCGACAGCCACGTGCCGCGCGATGAGGAATTTGAGCGGCGACGGATTTTTCACCGGCGACACCCGTGCATCGGCCGTCAGCAGCGTCTGGCCCGGCGCCGCGAGGACGCGAATCCGGAGCGCCGCAGTGGCGTCTTTCTCGTGCACGTAGTCCACGATCGCGTCGCCGGCGAGCCGTTGCCGGACGTTGAACAGGTGCTGGAAACCCGAGCCGCGATACTCGAAATAACCGACCTTCTCGCCCTCGGCCGCCAGCTTCCGATCGTCGTAGAGCGCGCCGACCGCCACGTTCTCGCCGGCGAGCGTGCCCTTGGCGGGGGCCGACCACTTGTCGTCGGCGAGCGTGGCCTGACCCGTCGGACCGTGCAGCGAATAGTCGTGCTGCTTCCCGCCGGCGACGCGGAAGAAATCCACGAGATAGCGCCCATCGGCAGTGTCCACCAGCACCAGGCCGCGGCGATAATCGGAGCACTGTGGATAGGTGCCGGCCGCGCTGACCTCGATGCCACGCACCCAGCCGGCGTCGGCGAACTGCTCGACCATGCCGGGGGGGTTGCCCGGCTGCGCAGAGGCGTCGACCGTCACTGTGTTGTGCGAAATCGTGTTCACCGACCATGTCCAGACCCCGGGGACAAAGGCATTCATCGCATCCGGATAGCCGAGGTCGGGCGTCATCGGCTGGCCGCGCGCGAAAAGGTCGAAGTGCAACCGGTCAAAATGCGAATGGTTGACGTGCTGACCAAAGTAGAGCGACACCGCGGTTTCGTCGGCCGCGTCGTTGAGCAGCGCGAGGCCGAAGCCGGACAGCAGGCGCGACGCCTGCGGCGCCACACGTCGGCCCGCAGCCGGCGCCTGCCCCGCCTCGATGGGCGGGTGGAGCAGCGAAGTGAAATCCTTGAACCCGTTGGCCCCTGCCGCGCCGAAGCCCGCCAGCAGCGCTGCATAACGCGGATCGCCATAGGTGCGGAAGGCCTGCTGGTAAACCGAGGCGGCCTCGCCCACGACCCCGCCATAGATACTGGTCGTGTCACCGATGGCGGGCGTGTGCCGGCCGATGGCGATGGCTGCGAGCGGGGCGTCGTAGAGCCGGTGCAGCCGCGGCAGTGTGGAGATGTCCACGCCGAGTTTCGGGAGCAGTTCGGCGACGGCGGTGAGATTCTGCACCCAGAGCAGATTGTAGCCGGGCGACTCGTAGGGCTGGCCGTCGCGCCACACCAGCGTGTAGAGCGCGGGGCGCATTCCGAGGTAGGAGGAACCCTCGGGCCGGTCGAGCAGGTCGGCGAGATAACGGGCATTGTCGCCGTGCTGGCGCACGATGGCGGCGACGAGCAGGGCGCGCTGATGCATGCCGTAGTTGCCGCGGGCGCGCTTTTCGTAAATCGCGTCGATGCCGTCCTCGATAACATTGGCCTCTATGAACCCGCGCAGCTCCGCCCCGGTCCGGCCGGCGGCCGTCAGGAGCGCGGTGTCGCCGTCGAGCGTTTCCCAGATGGCGTCATATGTCTCTGCGAACTGCGCCACGAAATAGGTTTCCCAGATGGCGTTGATGATCTTGCCGGTGTAGCGCGAGCCGGCGCTCTCGGCCATGAGCTGCCCGTAGCGCGACTGGCTCTCGTGGTCCATGTTCGGATAGACCTCGGCGTTGCGGTGGAGGATGACGGCGGCCTTGTGCGCGTAGCGTTTTTCTCCGGTCAGCAAGTAGGCGCGCCCGAGCGCCGCGAGGCCGCCAATGATGTTCGGATGCGGCGAGGTGTCGTGCTGGGTCCAGATCCAGTGGTTCCAGTGCGCGACGAACCAGTAGCGTTGGCCATTCGACGCGACCCAGCCGCGCCCGTCATCGACGTAGGGGCCGCTGAAATCGCTGCGGTCCTTGAAGCCGCTGCGGTAAAACCTCCCGTAGTCATTGCTCGGATAGGTCTCACCCCCCACCGGGCAGGTGACTTGGAACGGTTTTTTCGGATCGACGATCCACGGGTAAAACTTGGTGGTATTCTCGAAGATTTTTTTCCCGTGGACGGGGCAGCCCTCGGGGCAGACCTCGAACGAACGCGGCACCTCGGCGGTGGAGATCAACGTGCGCAGCGCCTCGTCGGTCCAGTCCACCCAGTAGGCGGCCTCGGCGAGAATCGCGTCGGCCACTTTTTTCGCCGCGGGATATTTCGTGACGTTGGCCCGGGCCTGGGCGATCTCGGCGGCGGTGAACAGCGTGCGCGCGTCCTTCAGCGGAAACTGCGGCGTGCGCACACGCGGCGGCAGAATCTCGCCGACCTTCAGTGCGGGATGCGGCGGGCCGGCACCGGCCCAATCGTCGTTCGGGTTGGGCGCCGGAGCAGCCACGAGCTTCGAACCAAGAGCAGCAATGGTAGCCATAAGGAAAATCCGGGGGTTCATGTTCGCTGCCTCCCCGGTCCGAACGCGCCCGCAAAGGCGCGGCCCGATGGGGAAGATCGCCTCCTACCGCTAGCAGCATCCGGCGCGTTCCGGCCATCACATAATGCCCGCACCCATGTCATCGCTGATGAAAATTCGCCGGCGGCCGCCGCGCCCGCGGCGCCTCAAACCCCGACTTCGCCCAGAAAATCGCCCTGCGCCGGGTCGATCCGGCCGGCGTAGAGTTTTCTGAGGAACAGGTCGCGGTGCTGCACGCAGCGGCCGAGCCGGAGGACCGCCTCGCGATGCTCCTCGGTGCCGTAGCCCTTGTGCTGCGCGAAGCCATAGCCCGGGTGCTTCGCATCGAGCTCGTTCATCAGCCGGTCCCGCGTCACTTTCGCGACGATCGAGGCCATCGCGATGCAGAGCGAGCGCGCATCGCCACTCACCACGCCCTGGTGCGGATAGGGAAAATGGCGCAGCGGGAGCCCGTCGATCAGGATTTTTGCGGAGACCGTCGGCTGGAAATTCCGCACCTCCTCGGCCGGCGTGAACAGGTCCGGCTCCGTCTTCTGCTCGAACGCGCCCGGCGGATAAATTCCCTCGATGGCACGCCGCATCGCGAGCTTGGTCGCGCCGAGAATGTTGAAGTGCTCGATCTCCGCCACGTCGGCGACGCCAAACTGTGCGTGGATCTGGCCAAGCCCCGCCAGCGTCTCGAACTCTGCCCACAATTCCTCGCGCCCGGCGGCGGTGAGCTGCTTGGAATCGTTCACCCGTCCGGACTTCACGACGGCCCAGCGCCCCTCAAGAAACTCCTTCGTCACCAGCACCGCGCCGGCGACGACGGGCCCGGCGAGCGCCCCGCGCCCGGCCTCATCGACGCCGATCAGGCTGGTCACGCCCTCAATGTGCCGAAGGTCAAACCGGCGGAGCTGGCGGCGTTTTGGCATGGACCGTCAGCTCACTGCCACTCGATTTTTTCCTTCGGCTCCGGCAGCGGCAGTTCGTCGAGTTTGCCCGCGGCCTTCACGACCTCGTAGGCCGTGCGGAAATGGAGCTTGGCAAACTCGCCCAGCGCGCGCGCGCCAAACTTCCGGATGATCTCGTCGGCCTGCTGTTTTACCAGCGGGCCGGCGCCTTTTTGGAGCTTCGCGCCAAATTTCTTGGAGAGCGCGTGCATCTGTCGCACGAACTCCGCCCGCGCGACGACCGACGCCGCGGCCACCACGGGATCTTCCTCCGCCTTCGTACGCATTTTCAGCTCGAAGTCCTTCACGCCCTTTTTCGCGAGCTCCCGCTGCACCAGCGGCTGTTTGGTAAACTGGTCGAGCAGCCCCCACGGCACGCGCTTCACCACCAGCGCCTGCTCCAGCGCGGTGGCGTGCTGCCAGGCGAGCAAGCGGTTGAGGTTCGCCCCGGGCCGCATCATCAGGTCGTTGTATTTCGGCATGCCGCAAAAACAGGTCCGCGCGACGGCGCCGCGCGTCCCGCGGATGAGCCGGTCGAGCTCGATGATCTTACTCTCGGTGATTTTCTTGGAGTCCTGCACGCCCGCCTTGCGCCACTCCTCGATGGCGGACTTGTCCGCGATCACCGTCGCGGCAATTACCGGGCCGAAAAAGTCGCCCTTGCCGCTCTCGTCGAGGCCGGCGTGCGACTCGAACCAGTCGGGATGCAGCACCTCGTCGTAGCCCAGTTTCGCCGCCCCGGTGACCTCGGGCTCGAGCGTCATCGTCACAAACTCCTCCGTGCCCTTGCCCGCGATGACGACCTTGCCGCTGGTGTAGGCGGCGACGTTGATGCGGGCCGGATCGGACTTAAAGGCGAAGCGCGTGTATGCGACCTCGAACGGCATGAAACTCCGCGCCTCGCAGATCGCGCGGAGCTTCTCCATCTGCGCGTCGTCGAGCTTCGTCGTATAGGAGGCGAGCTTCTTGGGCGGCTCTTCGTCGTAGGTCTGCTTTTGGGGCATGGACTCAGTTGGCCACAAAAACCCCGGGAAGCACAAAAAGATTCTGCTTGGGCCGGAACGGCCTTTCGTGCGTCCTGAACCGGCGTGTCCCACTCTCTGACCGACCGACGAACCGCTTTCCGGCGCGCGCTGCGCGCCTGGTATAGCCTGCAGGCGCGGCCGCTGCCGTGGCGCGAGGCGCCGTCGCTCTACAAGACCGTAGTGAGCGAGTTCATGCTTCAGCAGACGCAGGTAAAGACCGTGCTCCCCTACTTCGCCCGCTGGCTCGCCGCGCTGCCGGACTTTTCGGCGCTCGCCGCCGCCTCCGAGGCGCAGGTGCTCAAGCTTTGGGAGGGCCTCGGCTACTACTCGCGCGCTCGCAACCTGCACCGGCTGGCCCAAGCAATCGTCGCCCGGTCCACGCCGCCCCGCACGCCTGCCGAGTGGCGCGAGTTGCCGGGCGTCGGCCCCTACACCGCGGCGGCGATCACGAGCATCGCTTTCGGCGCCCCCGCCGCCTGCGTGGACGGCAACGTCGTCCGCATCCTCGCGCGGCTGACCGCCGACGGCACGGTGTTTCGCGACAGCGCGAGCGCCGCAAAATATTTCACACCGCTCGCCGAGTCGCTCCTGCCCGCCGCCGCACCGGGCGACCACAATCAAGCGATGATGGAACTCGGCGCCACCGTTTGCATGCGGCAAAATCCGCGGTGCCCTACCTGCCCGGTCCGGGTTTTCTGTGTCGCCGCTCGCCAGAGAGCGCCCGAAGCCTTGCCGCGAATCTCCGCTAAGCCCATCGAGCGACGTAAAGTCACCCGCGTCTGGTGCGAATGCAACGGCACGCTGCTGCTGCATCGCGCCGCCGCCGGCGCGCACCGCCTCGCAAACCTGCACGAGTTGCCCACCGCGAAACAAGCCGGCCTCGCCGAAGATGTCACGCGCCGGCGACCGTTGCTCGCGCGGAAAAAGCGCAGCATCACGCGGTTTCAGATCACTGAGTCGATTCATGCCGCCCCAGCCCCGCGCGGCCGGCATCGGCCCGGCTTGGTTTGGGTGCCCTTGGAAGACCTCGATCTGCTTTCGCTCTCAGGCCCGCACCGCCGCTGGGTGCGCGAGATTCTCGCAGGACGCGTGCCGTAGGACTCTCACAGTCCGGCCGCAGCCACCAGCGCCTCGAGGCGCACCTTCGACTCCCGAACCTCTTCGACCGTCACCCGCGGCCCAAATTCGAGCGCGAGTGTATGCTCCGGCCGCCAGAACGTGCTGACCATCTTGAAATCGACGTGACCCGAGCCGAGCGCATGGTGGTCCTGCCCATGGGCATCCACGTCGTGCAGGTGAAACCCCAGCAAACGCGGCGCCATTTTCTCAAGGTGTTTCCGGTGGTTGAGCAGCCCCATGGTCTCCTTGATGTCGCCGTGCCCCGTATCGTGCCAGTAGCCAACCGGGGTCGATGCCGGCAGTCCGGCCATAAACTCCGCGTAATCCTCGTCGATCGGCAATTCCTCGAACTTCTCGCGATTTTCGAAAGCCAGGCGCACGCCTTTCATTGCCGCATGCTCAAAAACCTTGCCCAAATTCAGCTTCATCTGCTCCCAATATGGGACCATCCGCTTGCGCAGTTTGGCGAGCGATTTCGTGAGCAGAGCCTGATACTCGAGCCCATCAGGGATCTTGACCTCTGGATGCCGGTGCGGGAACGCCCGCAGTTTCCGAGCCGGGTTAAGCCAGAAAAACCGCACACTGCCAAGATGGCAAACCAAGGTCGGCGATTTCACCTGGGCCGAAAAATCGATCGAACGCTTCGTGTGCCGCAGCCACTGCTCCACCTCACGCGCGTCGAGCGAAGACGGCTCAAAAAGATTGGGGGCCGCGTGGACAATCCCGGTGGGCAGCGGGCAAAAATTGTGCGTCGAACTGATCTTAACGACACCTTCCTCGATCGCCTGCAGCAACCCAGGCACCAGGGTGATGCGAATGCCATGGCTGAGCTCGATCCATTCGAACCCCAGCGCTGCCATTTCCTGCGCCATCTCATACCCGTCGGTAAAACGCGTAGAGCACCAACTCGTGGAGAGTGAAATCAAAGGTTTCACGCGAATAGACAGACGCTAACTTGCTGCAATTGCACGAAAAAAGCCGCGCGTGGGATGATCCACAGTCGCGGCTGCCATAATGGTCAAAAACTGCGAGAATCAACTCTCGTAGCGGCGGCGCAGCATCTGGGTGAAGGCCTGGACCTTGTTCTTGCGGCGGCGCTTCTCGCAGGGCTTTTCGTAATAACGCTTGGCGCGGACACCCTTGATGATGTTTTCGCGGTCGAGTTTCTTCTTCATGCGACGAATCGCGCGATCAACCGGCTCGTTCTTGCGGATTTTGATTTCGATGGACATGTGTCAGGCGGGTGTAGGAAAGGGAAAAGCTGTGCAATAAGCCAAGCCGTTTAGTTCGCGTCAATGGCATTTTTCCCGCGCGGCACGCCGGACCGGGATTGGGCCTTGCGCGGACGGCGGGATGGTTTTGGTTAGGCGGACTTGTGCTGCCCGCCGCAACCGACTTCGTCCATCTTCACGTCCACAGCGACTACAGCCTTCTCGATGGCGCCTGCCGCATAGACCGGCTGATGGATCGCACCGCAGAACTGGGCATGGGTGCGCTAGCCCTCACCGACCATGGCAATCTCTACGGCGCGATCGAGTTCTACAACGCCGCCAAAGCCAAGGGCATTAAGCCGATCATCGGCTGCGAGCTCTACGTTGTCGAAACCTCCCGCCTCGAAAAAAACGGCCGCTCCGACGAGGGAAAGAGCATCTTTCACCTCGGCCTGCTCGCCCGGAACCTGACCGGCTACCAGAATCTCCTGAAGCTCGTCTCCGACGCGCATCTAAAGGGCTTCTACTACAAACCCCGCACCGATTTCGAAACCCTCACCCGCCACGCCAGCGGCCTCATCGGGTTCACTGGCTGCCTTGCATCCCTGGTGCCCCAGCACCTGCTCTACGACCGCGAAGACGATGCCCGCCGCGCCTGCGCCCACTTCGTCGAAATCTTTGGCCGCGAGAATTTCTTTGTCGAAATCCAGGACCACGGCCTCGCCGAGCAGCGCAAGATCATACCCGGCCTCCTCAAACTCGCCGACGAGTTCAACCTGCGCGTCATCTGCACCAACGACGTCCATTACGTGCACGCCCAGGACGCCGGCCCGCACGATGCCATGCTCTGCATCCAGACCGGCGCGAAGATCGAGGACGAGAAGCGCATGCGCTTCGACAGCCAGCAGTTCTTCCTGAAATCGCGCGACGAGATGGCGCGGATTTTCAGCGAGGTGCCCGAGTCGCTCGCCAACACCCGGCTCGTCGCTGAAATGTGCGACCTCGCGATCCCGTTCCCAAAGGGCAGCGAGCGCTACCCAATTTATCCGCTCCCGGTCGAGGTCAAGACGGACCGGGCCGGCTATCTCAAGGACCTCTGCATCGCCGGCCTGAAGCGCCGCTACGCCGTCGGTTACGCCGACCCCGCGCTCGCCTCCGACCCCGCGCTCGCCCAAACCCTCGTCGAGCGGCTAGACTACGAGCTCTCAATCATCAACCGCACCGGCTTCCTCGACTACTTCCTCGTCGTCTGGGATTTCATCGATTGGGCCAAACGCCAGGGCATCCCCGTCGGGCCCGGCCGCGGCTCGGGCGCCGGCTGCCTCGTCGCCTACCTGCTCGGCATCACCAACCTCGACCCGCTCCGCTTCAAGCTGCTCTTCGAGCGGTTTCTCAACCCCGAGCGCGTCTCGCCGCCCGACTTCGACATCGATTTCTGCATGCGCCGCCGCGGCGAGGTCATCGACTACGTCCGCCAGAAATACGGCAACGACTGCGTCGCCAACATCATCACCTACGGCACGCTTGGCGCCAAGATGGTCATCCGCGACGTCGCGCGCGTGCACAATCTCCCCTATGCCGAGGCCGACCGCCTGGCCAAGATGATTCCCGACGAGCTTAACATCTCGCTGACGGACGCCATCGCGAAATCCGCCGAACTGGCGGGCGAGGTCGCCCGCAATCCGGCCGCCAAAAAAATCATCGACCAGGCGCTCGTGCTCGAAGGCATGGTGCGCAACACCGGCAAGCACGCCGCCGGCATCATCATCACCGACCGCCCGCTCGAGGAATTCGTCCCGCTTACGCTGCAGGAAGGCGACGTGACCGTGCAATACGACATGAACGCCGTCGGCAAACTCGGCCTGCTGAAGATGGACTTCCTCGGCCTGAAGACGCTCACCGTCATCGCCGACGCCGTGGATAACATCCACCGCACCGCCGACCCAAAGTTCGACCTCGAGGCCGTCGGTTTCGACGACCCGAAGACCTACGCGCTGCTCAACACCGGCCGCACCACCGGTGTGTTCCAGCTCGAATCCGGCGGCATGCAGAACCTCTGCCGCCAGATCGGCCTCTCCTCGATCGACGAGATTGTCGCGCTCATCGCGCTCTACCGGCCCGGCCCGATGGAGTGGATTCCCGACTACGTCCGCGGCAAGAAGGAGCCGAGCACTGTCACCTACCCGCACAAACTCCTCGAGGAGGTCTGCCGCGAAACCTACGGCGTGATGGTCTATCAGGAGCAGGTCATGGAGGCCGCGAAAATCGTCGCCGGCTACACGCTCGGCGGCGCCGACATGCTCCGCCGCGCCATGGGCAAGAAGGATCCCGAGGCGATGGCCAAGGAGCGCGGCAAATTCGTCGAGGGTGCAATGCGCGTCAACGGCATCGACGAGCGCACGGCCAACTCGATCTTCGACATCCTCAACAAATTTGCCGGCTACGGCTTCAACAAATCGCACTCCGCCGCTTACGCCGTCCTCAGCTACCAGACCGGCTACCTCAAGGCCAACTTCCCCGTGCAGTTCATGGCCGCCATGCTCAGCTCCGAGCTTGGCAACGCGGAAAAAGTCTCCCACTTCGTCGCCGAGTGCGAGGCGATGGGCCTGAAGGTGCTCGGCCCCGACGTGAACGAGAGCCGCGAGATGTTCACCCCAGTCGGCGGAAAAATCCGCTTCGGTCTCGCCGGCATCAAGGGCGTCGGCGAGGGCGCCGCACAGAAGATCATCGCCGAACGCGACGCCAACGGGCCGTTCAAGAGCTTCGACGACTTCGCCCATCGCGTTGACGCGCGCGCCATCAACAAACGCGTATTCGAGCACCTCGTGAAGACCGGCGCGTTCGACTTCAGCGGCACCTCGCGCAAGCAGCTCTTCGACGGCATCGACGCGGCCATGGCCGGTGTCGTGGCCACCGCGCGCGACAAGGCCGCCGGCCAGCACAGCTTCCTTGATCTGCTCGCCGAGGAGCCGCCACCCGCCTCCAATGGAAAGCGGGAGGCAAAAAGTGATAATCCCCCCGCCGATTTCTCCTCCTTCGAGCGTCTGCAGTTCGAAAAAGAGCTCTTGGGTTTCTACGTCTCGGGCCACCCGATGGCCGTTTACGACGGACTCGCCGACGCCATCAACACGTACGGCGCGGAGGATCTCGCGCACCAGCCCGACCGGACCGAATTCCGCCTCTGCGGCATCGCCTCCAACATCACGAAAAAACTCTCGAAGAAGGACAACCGCCCGTGGGCCGCCTTCACGCTTGCGACCAAGCAGGCGTCCGTCCCGCTCAACATGTTCGCCGACGCCTATGCCGCCTACGGCCCCGCTCTCGCCGAGAACGCGCTCGTGCTCGTGCAGGGCAACATCATCCTCGGCCAGGACGGCGCGCGCATCAACATTAAGGAGTGCTATCCGCTGGAGAATTTCGTGACTGGCATCATCCGCAAGGTGACCTGGCTGCTCCGACCCGAGCATCCCGAGCTGCCGGCGTTTCTCACAATGCTTCGCCACACCGTCACCACCGCGCCCGGCGACACGCGCCTCGAACTCGGCTTTCTGTTCGAGGGCCGGGTGGCTCCGGTCGCCGAGGCGAGCGGCGCGCTGGCGTGGAAACTCACGCCCGCTGCCTTCCAGCGACTGCGCGCCCATCCCGCCGTCGCCGGCGTGCAGGTCGAGACGAAGCGCCTAGAACTTAAGCAGGACCGCCGCTGGGGCAAACGCGGGTGAAGGGCATTGGTCGTTCGACAACATTGCCTCCAGGCTGTCTACCCGGTCGATTGAACTCACCGGCATCCTGCCCATGCCCACCTTCAGTCTTACGATGGATGCGCAAATCAAGGGTGATACTTCGCGAAACACTCCGGACACATGTCGTGCGTGAACTCCACCTCGGTATGCTCCATGATGTAGATTTATGCGGAAAATCACGCTCCGTTGATCGCGAAAATGAACCAACGCATACTCGGGAAAAGCAATCTAAAGGTCTCGGTCCTCGGGCTGGGCTGCATGGGCATGAGCTCGGGCTACGGCCCGGCGGGCGAAATACAGGCGATGATCTCGGTGATCCGATCCGCCGTCGAAAGCGACGTCACCTTTTTCGATACTGCGGAAATCTACGGCCCGTGCAAAAACGAGGAACTCGTCGGCGAAGCCCTCGCCCCGTTCCGCGAGTAGGTGAAGATCGCCACGAAGTTTGGCTTTAAGATCGGGCCGAACGGAGAGCGCATGGATGGCTTGGACAGCCGGCCCGCCCACATCAAGGAAGTCGCAGAGGCTTCGCTGAAGCGCCTGCGGACCGATGTGATCGACCTCTTCTATCAGCACCGCGTCGATCCGGATGTTCCGATTGAGGAAACGGCCGGGGCGGTGAAGGAGCTGATCCAGGCCGGCAAGGTGAAGCATTTCGGCCTGGCCGAAGCCGGCGCGAAGACCATCCGGCGCGCGCACGCCGACCAACCCGTCACCGCCCTGCAGAGCGAATATTCCCTGTTTTGGCGGGAGCCCGAGGCGGAAATCATCCCGACCCTCGAGGAACTTTGAATCGGCTTCGTGCCCTTCAGCCCGCTCGGCAAAGGATTTCTCACGGGCAAGATTGACGAAAACACCGAGTTCGACCCGACGGATTTCCGGAACGTCGTGCCCCGCTTTTCGCCGGAGGCCCGCAAGGCCAATCAGGCCGTGGTCGATCTACTCAACTCGATCGCCGCGCGATTGAAGGCGACGCCCGCCCAAGTCGCGCTCGCTTGGTTGCTGGCGCAGAAGCCGTGGATCGTTCCGATTCCGGGCATGACGAAGCTGCATCGGCTCGAGGAGAATCTCGGCGGCGCGTCCCTAAAACTCACCGTGGACGATTTGCGGGACATCACCGCTGCCGCCGATAAGATCACGTTGCAGGGCGCACGCTATCCGGAACACCTGCAAAAACTGGTCGGACGTTGAGTGCTGGCGAAACCGTGAGAACCGAAGCAACTTCATCCACCATGGAAATCAAACGAAGTGGATCGCAACCGTCAGCCAAAGGCCCGGCCGACTGGTTTACCGGCACGGCGCGAATTGACCCGCTGTTCCCGGCGACCGATCCGGCACGCACGGCCGGCAACGCCGTGACGTTCGAGCCCGGCGCTCGCACCGCGTGGCACACGCATCCGCTCGGTCAGACTCTGATCGTGACGGCGGGCTGCGGTCGCACGCAGCGTTGGGGCGGACCGATCGAGGAAATCCGTCCGGGTGACGTCGTCATCTTCGCGCCGCACGAAAAACACTGGCACGGCGCCGCGCTGGCCACGGCGATGACGCACATCGCCATCCAGGAATCCCTCAACGGCAAACCGGTCGAGTGGCTCGAAAAAGTTTCCGACGAACAATATCTCGCCTGACCTTGCGCGGAATCCAAACTCACCACCTCTTAAAACCAACACTCTTATGTCCAAACCACGCGCCTACTCCGTCAAAGCCTACTCGTCCACCGCCGCCAAATCGCCGCTCGCCGCCACCACGATCCCGCGCCGCGAGCCGACCGATCGCGACGTGCAGATCGAGATTCTCTTCTGCGGTGTTTGCCACTCCGACCTCCATTTCGCCCGCAACGAATGGGGCTTCACGCAATTTCCGGCCGTGCCCGGCCACGAAATCATCGGCCGCGTGACGAAGGTTGGTCCGAAGGTCACCAAATTCAAACCCGGTGACATCGCCGGCGTCGGTTGCCTCGTGGATGCCGATCTGTCCTGTCCGATGTGTCGCAAGGGCCTCGAGCAGTTCTCGCCGACCATGGTCATGACCTACGGCTCGATGGACAAACATCTCAACCTGCCGACCTACGGCGGCTACTCCGAAGGCATCGTCGTGGATGAGCACTTCGTCCTCCGGATCCCGAAGAATCTCAACCTCGCCGCGGTCGCGCCGCTGCTCTGCGCGGGCATCACCACGTTTTCGCCGCTGCGTCACTGGAAGGTCGGCCCCGGCAAAAAAGTCGGTATCGTCGGTCTCGGCGGCCTCGGCCACATGGGGGTGAAGTTTGCCCGCGCCTTCGGCGCACAGGTCGTCGTCTTCACGACCTCGCCCTCGAAACGCGACGACGCGATCCGCCTCGGCGCCCATGAAGTCGTCATCTCCCGCAACGCCGACGAAATGGCGAAGCATGCGGGCACTTTCGACTTCATCCTCGATGCGGTCTCGGCCGAGCACGACATCAACGCCTATCTCTCCATGCTCGCACCCGACGGCAACCTCACGCTCGTTGGCGCGCCCGAGAAGCCGCTGCCGGTCTCGTCGTTCGCGTTGATCATGGGCCGCAAGAGCCTGTCAGGCTCGCTGATCGGCGGCCTCGCGGAGACGCAGGAGATGCTCGATTTCTGCGGCGAGCGCAACATCACCTCCGACATCGAGATGATCCGCATGGATCAGATCAACGAAGCCTATGAGCGCATGCTCAAGAGCGACGTGAAATATCGCTTCGTGATCGACATGGCTTCGCTCAAGTGAAACTGGCGGAGAGGGAGGGATTCGAACCCCCGTTACCTTTCGGTAAACCGCATTTCGAGTGCGGCGCGATCGACCACTCTGCCACCTCTCCGGCACAGGAACGGGGAACCGTAGGGTCAGACGGTCAAAACGAAAGCTGAAAATTTCAGCCCTTTTTACTCGGAGGACCTGATCCATACTTGCAGTGCGAGGTAATGCAGCGTCAATCAACCTCGACACCCATGAAAATTGCCACGGCGGATTTGATGGACCGCATGGAACCCGACTTGCAGAGCTGTTCCGTGCAGTTTCTTCAGTTTGGCGGCCTGCGTGCGTTTCACGGGCCGATGCGCACCGTGCAAACCCACGAGGATAACGCCCTCCTGAAACAATTGCTCGCAACGCCTGGCGCTGGCGCGGTGCTGGTGGTGGATGGCGGCGGCTCGCTGCGCACGGCGCTGCTGGGCGACGTGCTAGCCGGGCTCGCTTACGCCAACAGCTGGAGCGGCGTAATCCTTCACGGCGCAGTGCGCGATGTGGCGGCGCTCGCAGATGTGACTATCGGTATCAAAGCACTCGGCTCCAATCCTCGCAAAAGCGCCAAACTAGGCACGGGCGCCATCGATGTGCCGGTGAGCTTCGGCGATGTGATTTTTCGGCCGGGCGAGTGGCTCTATGCGGATGACGACGGCATCGTCGTGAGCCCGCGGTGCATGCACGTCTGAGTGGCGCTGTCAGGGTGCGGGCACGGGTCCGACAAGTGCCACCGTCTTGTAGTGCAGCGTGACCTGCCCGTCACTCTGGCATTGTTCAAACAAAGCTCTGAGTTCATCGATCATCGCAGTAAAGCGTGGGTCGCCCGGTTTCGGCGCATACGACACTGACTCCGTGCGGCCGACGAAACCGGCATAGTCCATGAATTGCCGGTTAGAAAAAATCTTCCTTGCAGAGGCGGACTTTCCAAAGAGAACGTTCTCAGCCTGCACCTCGAGCGCTAGGGCGATCGTCCGTCCACCATCGACGGCATAGCGCTTCATCAGATCCGCGAGTCTCCGCCCAAACAGATCGCTCTGATCGATGTTGTTCCAGACAAGGACAGCGCTCCCGCGGGGCCGAAGGATCCTGTGCCACTCGGCGACGGCAGCCTCGTGGTTAAACCAATGAAATGCCTGCGCACAGAAAATTGCATCCACCGAAGTCGCGGGTAGGTTCGTCTGCTCGGCCGTGCCGACCACGGCCGTGAAACCGTCGTAGCCCGACAAGCGCGCAATGGCCTCCTCCAGCATCGGTGCGCTTGGCTCCACGGCCCTGACTCTGAGGGCGCGCGCGAGCAGGAGCTGGGTAAAGAGACCGGTGCCGGCCCCAATGTCCGCCACTTCACGACCCGGCGATAAGTCGATCAGGTTGGCCAACCAGTCGAAGATTTCGCGCGGATAGGTTGGGCGAAATTTCGCATAGCTTTCTCCCAGCGGCGAAAACCGGTCATGAGGCGGCGGGAGTGGTGCTGTGCTCACATGCGGCAGATGAGGAGTTCGCGCTCAAACAGAAGCTCCTTCGGCAGGTGCGAGTGGAGGTCGAGGAACAGTTCTTCGTGACCGAGCACCTCGGTGCGCCAGGCGGCGCGGTCGAAGTGCTGGAGCTCCTCAAATTTCTCGCGGGGAAAGTCGAGGCCCGCCCAGTCGATGTCCTTGTAGCGTGGCACCCAGCCGATAGGCATCTCCTTGGCGCGACCGCCGGCGTGGACGCGTTCGACGATCCACTTGAGGACGCGCATGTTTTCGCCGTAGCCGGGCCACATAAATTTTCCCTCCTTGTCCTTGCGGAACCAGTTGACGTGGAAAATGCGCGGCGTCTCAGAGAGGTTGCGCTGCATGTTGATCCAGTGGCGGAAGTAGTCGCCCATGTTGTAGCCGCAGAACGGCAGCATGGCCATCGGGTCGCGGCGCACCTTGCCGATCGTGCCGGCGGAGGCGGCAGTCATCTCCGAGCCCATGGTGGCGCCGACATAGACGCCGCTGCTCCAGTTGAACGCCTGGTAGACGAGCGGCATGGTCGTCGCGCGCCGGCCGCCGAAAATGAACGCGCTGATCGGCACGCCCTCAGGTTCTTCCCAGTCGGCGTCCATCGTCGGGCATTGCGCGGCGGGGGCGGTGAAGCGCGCGTTGGGGTGCGCGGCCTTGGCACCGGTCTCCTTCGCGAGCGCGGGCGTCCAGTCCTTGCCCTGCCAGTCGAGGGCGTGCGCGGGCGGCTCATCGGTCATGCCTTCGCCGTCTGCTGCCGTGCCTTCGAGGCTCGCACTGTCAATCTTGAGGACGCCGTTAACGGCGCCGGTTTTCGCATCGATAAACGTGGCCTGACTGTTGTCGCCCTGTGTGACTAGAATCTGCTTCGTCACGAGGTCATAGAAACCGTTGTCCGCGCTCTCGCCAAAAGGCGTGCGGGCAATCTTCATCAGCGTGGAAAGCTGAAAGACTGTCGCGCTGCCATCCTGGTTGATGACATAGCCGCGGTCGAACTCAGGCACTAGCACAGTAGCATTGCCACCCTTGGTGTCCTCTATAACCCCGGTGATCTTCTTCGCCTTGGCATCGTAAATGAGGATGCCGTCGTCCCGCCGCGCAATGTAAAGGCAGTCGCGCGACGAGTCGTAGGTGAGGTAGTCCCAGGAAGGCGCAGTGGGGCTCTTGATGGTAAGTGCCGACTCCATCCTGTAGAATGGCTGGGCCGGGAGGCTGAGGTAGGTGAGGGCCGCGATCGCGGCGAACAAGCATTTCATGATGAGGGCACGCCTAGGCTTACTTAACCGGGGTAAACAGGCCTTCGTAGCTGGGGATTTTCACCTGTAACTCGTCGCGCAGCTTGGTGCCCTTAGCGTAAAATTCTGCCTCAAGCTTGGCATTGCTGCCGTTTGGCTTGAATTCGGGGTTCTTGTAGGCGGCGACCAGCAGGCCGATATTTTCGCCAGAGGCATTGCGCAGAGGCATCATCATGACGAATTTCTTGGCTGGGTCCTTCATGCGGTGCCAGCGGGGATCGAGCATGGTGATGCCGAGCTCGATGATCATCACGTCATCCGGATCGTCCGGATTGCCAATGCGCTCCAGATAGGAGCCAGCAAACATCGTGTAGACCTTCGACAGACCCGGGGGCACGCCATGGAATGTGATGCTGATTAGGTCAGGGTTATTGGTCATGATCTCATCAGACAGCTGCTGGGCGTAGATTTTATGCGCCGGTGCTTTCCAGTTTTTCTTGGCGTCGACGGCCCACAGGGCAGTGGCGCTGAGCAGGAGGGCGCAGATAATTTTGATGGCGGTTTTCATAAGCTACTTTGGGCCGGGGTTAAAAGGCAGACGGCGTAGAGCCTGCGCAACCATCGCACCGGTCCATAAAACCAACCTTAACCTGTTCTGAATTTTTTTTAAGTGGCCCGGTCTAGACGACTCCAGGCACAGGAACCATGTCCCTCAACCGCTCCTGGTCCAAGGCGTTGACGTTGAACGGCGGGTTAACGAGGACGAAGGATCCGGAGGAGATTCAAGGTCGTGACCACATCCCATTCGCAATAGCGGGCGATCCGCCGAATTTCCTCGTTCTGAAATGCCTCCCAAATTTTGGAGTCATCAAGATCCTGCTTCGGCGACGGCAATCCCGTCAACGAAGCGAGGACGGCAAGCGGCAGTCGTTTGATGGAATCATGGCGCGAGTGGTATTCCATGAGATCGAGATGGTGGTTACTGGCGCAGCGGTGCGGGTGCGCGTCACTTCACTGCGGGATCGCGGTCGGGCTGGAAGCCGATGGCCTTGAGCGCGGTGGCGATCTCGGGATTGGCCATGAAGTTTTTCCAGACCAGCCCGGTGCGGTGGTTTTCGATCATGACCACGATCGGTGCCTGATTGAGCGCCATGTAGTCCTCTTCGAACCAGTTTTGGGTCTCGTTGAAACTGTCGTGGAAGCCGAACACGCCCCAAGTCGTCGCCCCGAGTGAGGTGGTCCCCATCCGTTGGACAGCGGATCGAGGAGATTAAGTTAGGATAGACGAACGCGGTTGAGATGCCTTGGCCGGCTCCGAGGACAACCGTTTACGCACAGTAGCCGGCGAACTTCCGTGGGTTGTCGATGGCGTAGGACTGCTGGATGAGGGCGATGGCGCGGTTGTTGGTAAAATAGTTCGTGTAGCGGTCGCGGAGTCCGCGCGGATCGAAACTCGCCCCCATCGCGGTCCCCATTGGTGACAACTTTGGTCACCCAATGGTCACCATCAAGGTCCAGGATGTAGGTCCTCCCCCGGACGCATACTGCCATTGCGACATCGTACATGAGATCTCACTCGTCGCCTACGAGGTCCCCCGCCGGCCGTTTACCGGATTTTCCTGGAGCTTCGGTGATGATCAACTCATGGGCCGGACAGGGATACGAACCATAAAACATAAAAAAGGCCCGATCCTTCTTTCGAAGAACCGGGCCATAAACCTGGCAACAACCTACTCTCGCGGGACCTAACGTCCTACTACCATTGGCGGCTGAGGGCTTAACGGCCGTGTTCGGGATGGGAACGGGTGGAACCCCTCGCCTGTGGTCACCAGGAAATGAAGCCCGATTTGCATCGGGCAATTGAAGAAAAATTCAGGAAAAATAACTCAAGCCAAGGAGGTAAAATAAACGCCTAGAATTGAAGTCTGCATAAACCGGCAAGGTCATTAGTACCAGTAAGCTGAATGGGTTACCCCACTTACACCTCTGGCCTATCAACCGGGTGGTCTACCCGGACCTTGCACCATCTTGCGATGGATTGTGATCTTATCTTGGGATGGGCTTGGCGCTTAGATGCTTTCAGCGCTTATCCCTTCCGAACATAGCTACCCGGCGCTGCCGCTGACGCGACAACCGGAACACCAGAGGTTCGTCATTCTCGGTCCTCTCGTACTAG
>CAIRCN010000052.1 GCA_903877135.1 uncultured Opitutia bacterium | reverse complement strand
CCGCACCGTCAAAGTCATCGATTGCACCACGCTGACCTTGCCCGACACCGAGGAAAACCAAGCCTTGTATCCCCAGCCAAAATGCCAGCGACCCGGCTGCGGCTTTCCCATCATGAAGCTCATGGTGATCGGGTCCCTGCGCAGCGGCGCCGTGGTGCACACCGTCCGCGGCAACTACTTCCAGAACGAGATGCGCCTGTTTCACGCCGCCCGGCCCACGCTGGCCGCCAACGAGATCGTCATCTACGACCGCGCGGCCGGTCACTTCGTCGGGGCGGCGCAAGTGCGCGCGCAAAACGCCGACCTCATCAGCCGGGTGACCGTGCGCAAAATTGACTGGCGCAAGGGTCGGCGACTGGGTTGTGGCGACCGGCTGGTCGAGTGGCACAGGGGCCTGCAAAAGCCGAAATATCTGTCGCCGGCGGAGTGGGCCCAATTGCCCGACACGTTGACCGTGCGCGTCGTGCGGGTGTGCGTCAGCCAACGCGGGTTTCGCACCCGCGAACTCACGCTGGTCACCACGCTGCTCGACCCAAAGCTATATCCGGCGGAGGACATCGCCCAAGCCTACGCCCGCCGCTGGAAATTGGAGATGTGCTTGGACGATTTGAAAACCACCCTCGGCCTGGATCACTTGCGCTGCAAGAGCCCCGCGATGGTCCACCGCGAGATCCTCGCCCTGCTCATCGCGCATAATCTGGCCCGCTGTATCATGGCGGAGGCCGCGGGCCAGCATGACGTCCCGCTGGAACGGATCAGCTTCACCGGCACCCTCGATGCCTTTCGGCACTTCAGTGCCGCGCTCGCACGCTGTCGCCTCTCGCGTCAACGCCGCCGCGTCTGGGCGGAATTACTCCGCACCCTTGCCGCTGATCTAGTGCCCTTGCGCCCACATCGCCGCGAACCACGCGCGGTGAAACGACGACCAAAAGCCTATGCTCTGCTCAACAAACCCCGTCATCAGTACAAAGAAACCCCTCATCGCAATCGCTGGAAACCAACGTGTTCCGACTAAGCGCCATTCGTATCAGAACTGGCTGCGACGCTACGCCAAGTTCTCCGCGCGGTCCTTTGCGCCGGACGAGGGTGAGTCGGACTTCGTGTTCGATCAGGCCTACTCGCATCTGAAGCCAGCCAAGAACGAGGCGCCGTGGTTCCATGAAGTCCCGTCGCAGATCTACCGCAACGCGATGTATCAACGCGGCCTGGCGTGGGCCAAACATTGGGACGACCCGGCCCACGTCGGCCGCCCCGGCCGCCGGAAGAAAGGCGAGAACGACTCGGTCCTGCTGACCAACGAGCTGTTTCAGTTCTGGGGCGCGGGGTTGGTGTTGATCGGCACCCTCAGGTTTCCGGTCGGGGTCGTCGAGTATCACGAGCACCGTCCCTGCGGCGAACCCAACTCGGTCACGATCTCCAAAGATCTTTGCGGTCGCTGGTGGCTTTCCTTCACCTTCGACGACGGCCGAGAGAAGCAGTCCGAAGGTTCCATTCTTGCCCGGCTGGAGACCAAGACCGACGCCGAGCTCGCCGCCCTGACGGTCGGCTTCGACCGCGGGATCACCCAGCAGGTAACGGGAAGCGATGGGTCGGTCCATGGATACGATGCCCAGAAAAAAGCCCGCTTCGCCAAATATCTGCGCCGCCAGCGCGCGCTGCAAAAGAAGCTCTCTCGGCAGACCGACAAGTCCTCGCGCCGGCGCGGCCGCACGCGGGTCAAGTTGGCCAAGGTTTCCGCCCAAATTACCAGCCTGCGGACCGACCACGCGCATCAGGTCTCACACCGGATCGTCGAGCATAGCCCGGCCGAAGTTTTGGCCTTCGAGGCACTCAAGCTGCGCGCCATGACCCGGCGGGCAAAGCCCGTCCTAGCCGAGTCCGGCGACCATTACGAGGAGAACGGGGCCGCCGCCAAGTCAGCCCTCAACCGATCGCTGCTCCATCAGTCGCTCGGCCTGATCCTACGGTTCATCCGCTACAAGGCTTTGCGCGCCGGCAAGCTGGTCGTCGAGGTGCCGGCCGCCGGCACCTCCCAGCGTTGCTCCTGCTGCGGCCACACCGAGTCGGACAACCGCAAGGGATCCCATTTTACCTGTAAGAAGTGCGGCCATCAGGCCCACGCCGACGCCAACGCGTCGGTCAATATCCAGAGTGATGGCGTTTCCGCCGTCCTCACCCTGCTGGGACGCATCAGGGTTCAACCGTGCGCTGAGGCGACCAGAGAGCGGCTTACCCCGCTACTCAAGGCGCCATCGAAGCGCAGT
>CAIRCN010000051.1 GCA_903877135.1 uncultured Opitutia bacterium | reverse complement strand
TTGATGACTATTTTCTTAAGATTATCAACTGGGTGCCGATAAGCAATTGCGCGGTCATATTCAACCCCAACAATATGAGCATACCCATTTCAAATTCAGGCTCAGCCAATGCTGCCCAAATTTGGTCGAGTGCAAGTCCGCCGATGTCACCATCCACAAAGATGTCGAACCTGTTTGACCAGATCGACACGACCGGATCGGGCACGATAACCAAGAGTCAGTTCGAGCAGGCGTTTCAGAACATGAATCCGCCCGGCTCCTTTCAGGCCGCAGGTGCCGACGCCGTCTGGAGCAAACTAGATCCGAACGGCACGGGAAGCGTGTCCAAACAGGATTTTGTGAACGGCATGACTACGATGATGAAACAGCTGCGGGGCCATCATCATGGCGGCAGCGTCGCTGGTGCACAATCGGTGACGCAGACCAGCAACTTGCTGGCAGCGCTGGATAGTTCAACTGGCTCCTCAAGCCCAACTGCATCCAACACAAGCAGTGCCGGGTCGATTCTCGATTTGCTCGCTTAGGAAAACCCCGGCCGGTCAGAGCAGTGAACCGCCCTTACGGCCGTCGGAATCAACCCACACGCAGCCCACTCCGAGTGCGGCTAGCCACGCCGCACCGGCTGGGCCCTTGAGCATGGCGATCGTCGAAATACTCCCGGCGAGAAGGCACGTCTCACCCACGACGCTGACGCCGGCAAGACCTCGCACCGACCGACCGGTGTGTGGATCCAAGATGTGACTGTGGCGCTGGCCGTCGATGAAAACACAGCGTTCATAATCGCCGCTTGTCGCCAGCCCACCACTATCGAGCGGAATGACCGCAATTGCCTGTCCAGCCGCCCGTGGATCACGGATATGGACGGGCCAGGCCGTGCCATCGGGTCGCGGACCAATGGCACGAATATCCCCCCCGAGATCCACCAGCCCGTGGACCACACCCGCTTCGACGCAGACCGCCGCCGCTCGGTCCGCGGCATATTCTTTGCCAATCCCGCCCAAATCAATTTCGACTCCCGCAAGTGGAAATGAAAGTCGCGGCGGCTCCCAACGTATCTTGTCGAGTCCGACAAATGGCAGCCACCGCTCGATCGCTGTTGGAGCGGGTGCGCGCCCAGAAGAGAAATCCCACGCGCGGCGCATGATACCCGTGGTAATATCGAACAATCCGTTGCTCTTGCGATAGCACGCAAAGGCATAGTCGATAAGCGCGGCGGTTTCGGCGTCGACCTCAATTGGCTGGCCCTCGGCTGCGGCACGATTAATCTGCGTGAGCACGCTTTCCTCAAGGTAGCGGGAATAGCGGTGTTCAATCCGGAGAACCTCTTCCTCGGCTGCTTGCGCCGTCATAGCGTCCGTGTCATGGAGATAGAGCACGCACTCCGAGCCCATCGCGGTGAAGGCAAAGCGTGACGGTCCAGACATCGAAGGTAAGATGGCTGCGACACTCGAAAGTACGACGAAATTTCTTAACCTGACAGGATTAACTTTATGCCGACTCAGCCCAACACCGGACCGTAACGTTGCTGTAGCTCGCTGCGCACATTCGTCAGCACCGTCTGCCAGTCGCCCAAACGCGGCTGGCGGAACAACCGCGTCGCCGAATACCACGGTGAGTCCGTGCGCCCCAGCAGCCAGCGCCAGTCAGGCGAAAACGGCACCAGCAACCACACTGGCCGGCCCATCGCCCCGGCGAGATGCGCGACCGCCGAGTCCACCGCAATCACCAAATCCAGTTGTGCCACCAACCCGGCGGTGTCGGCGAAGTCCACCAACTCCGGCGCTCGCAGGAGAAGGTTTTGGCACGCGCGCATCGCCGCAGCGTCGCGCTCGGCAATCTCCTTTTGCAGGCACACAAACCGCGCCGCCGCGAAATCGGCCAGCACCGTCCGAAACAGTTCCAGCGGAATCGAACGGTTCGCGTCGTTGGGATGACCCGGATTGCCGGCCCAGACTACGCCGACGCGCGGCGGCAGAATGCGCGCCGCCCAATCCCGCCAGCGGGAGGCATGCGCCGCCGGTGGGTGAACGTAGGGCGTCGCCGCCGGCGCGGTCGCCAGCTCGGTGCCGAACGCCAGCGGAAGACTGAGCAACGGGCACTCGTAGTCGAACGCCGGCAGCGCCTCCCCGTGCGCCAACACCGCCGCGGCACCCGGATATCCCGCTAGCAGCGTGCGCAGCGCCGGCTGCACCTCCAGCAGCACCGTCGCCCCGAGCGCCGCCACCATCGGCACGTAGCGGACGAATTGCAGCGTGTCGCCCAGCCCCTGTTCGGCGTGCAGCAAAATCGTCCGGCCCGCGAACGGTTCGTCGCCCCGCCAACGCGGCGCAGGCAGCCGGCGCGTGGGCGTGGTGCCCGGCACGTCGCCGCGATACTCCGCCTTCTGCCAGCCGCGCAGCAGCTCGCCCGTGACGAGATACGCCAGCCCCTGGTTCAGGTGCGCCTGGGCCAGGGTGGGATGCAACGCCAGTGCGCGCTCGTAGGCGGCAAAGGCACGCGGCATGTCGTTGCGCGCCCGAAACACGTTGCCGAGGTTGACCCACGCCTCGGCATAGTCGGGTCGCAACGCCAGTGCCCGCGCATAGGCGGCCTCGGATGCATCGAGCTGCTGGCTCACGCGCAGGAAATTGCCGAGATTGACGAGCGCCTCAGGAAAATCGGGCCGCAGAGCAAGGGCACGCTCGAGTGCCGCCACCGACTCGGCCGGGCGGCCGCGCCGGAGCAGCACGTTGCTTAGGTTGAAATACGCCTCCGGCCGTTCCGGCTGCGCAGCCAGCGCACTCCGGTACGTCGCCTCCGCCTCCTCGAACTGTCCCAGCTTTTCGAGCACCAATCCGAGGTTCAGAAGCGCCTCCGCCTGCGCCGGGGCGCGGGCCAGCACCGCCCGGAACGCCGCCACCGCCTCATCCCAACGGCCCTGCTCCCGCAGCGCATTGGCGCGAGCGAAAAGCTCGGCGAGACTAACAGACGGCTCGGGCGAAAGGGCACTCATGCGATCACCACCACTGAGCACACCACCGCGGGCAAGGGAACCCGATTCCACACCACCATCGCCTCGGGCGACACAGACCTCTCCACTTCCCGCGCTAGCAGACTCCGCCATATGCGGTTGATCGCCCACTACCAAAATTTCAGCCTGCAGTTTGGGCTCAAGCTGCCCACCGGCCGGTTCGATCAGAATTTCGTTACCGGACCGCAGACTTGCGAACCGCTCTTTCGCGGGCTGCCATTCGACACCTGCACCACCAACTTGCTGGTCGGCGCCAAGTGTTGACTTTTTTGTGCAAGCGATGCTCGACCAACCTCTCGTCTTGCGTGAGGGCTATCTGCCCACCGGCAGGCTTGACCCATAGGCTATTTTGAAATGTTCTGTAGCGCGGAAAGGCACCTAAGATGACATGAAGCCGACAGGCGGCGGAAAACCACCAACCTGTCGGCTTCATGTCATCTTAGAGGGCATCTGCGAGGGCTTCGTCGGCCAGGCCCTCCCATTGCTGGAGGCCATAGGCCCGCCGCCTCCGCTCCCGCCCAAGGGGCGGGCGGCCGCGCGCCCCCTTGGGCTAATACGGCACGATGACGGTCAGCAGCTTGGCCCACGGGAGGACTGCCGCCATGCGCGCGGGAAACTGCTCGCGCCGGGTGCGCTTCTTCTGCCCCGCAAACTCGGCCTGGGCATAACTGGTCTGCTGGTTCATGCCAGGCTGTTTGGCTAATCCCTGCTCGCCGTCTGCAATTAATCGAAGACCGTGGGACTTAATCAGCGTTTCCTTAGAAAAATCTAATCTGGCGCAGGTCGGTTTCTAACCCGGGAAGTTCTAGTCTGCCGGCGTATGGCATTCCACATTATCGACGGCGTCCTGACCGCCGCCGGGCGGTTTATCCCCTGCCTCCGGCACCACGTTGCCTTTCGGCCTTCAGCCGCGCCGGTGGCCTGACCGGAATTCGCCCCGCGCCCGTCCTGCTTCGCAGCCGCCGTCCCATGCTCGCGCTCTTTTCCCTGCCCAAACCCCTGCATCCCGCGGTGGTGCATTTTCCTATCGTGCTGCTCTTGCTCGGTGCTGTCGTCGCCATGATTGCGGCCTGCCGACCGCGCTGGGGGCTGCCCGGCATCGCCGCCGCGCTTCTTGTGCTGGGCGCCTTCGGCGCAGCCGTGGCGGCACAGAGCGGCGAGAGCGGCAACAGTCGATTCAAGGCGACACCAGCCATCGCACAGCTACTCGAACGCCATGAGGGCTGGGCCGAGCGCACCCAAATCGCCGCCGTCTTTGCGGCCCTGCTCGCCTCCGGCACCGTCGTCGCCTCGCGCCGGCCGGCCGCGGCGCGCGCTCTCGGCATCGCGGCGGCGGCCGGGGCGCTCGCGGCCTCCTGGTGTGTGATTGAGACCGGGCACAACGGCGGTCAGCTCGTTTACGGCCAAGGTGCAGGGGCGATAATTTCAGCGGCCAATAACACTGACTCATCCAGCGGAGCGGCTTCTCCTGAACCCAAGAAGCAACGCAAAGACGACAACGATTAGCCCGCGGTGGTTCGGTAGAAGTGCGACTGCCTTCGCCGAGTTCCCTCCTCCGCCTCCCCGCCTTCGGCGCCTTCCGAATCCAAAAAAGCTGATGACCATCGGTGAGCCAGAAACCCCATTTGCGGCCGACCGCACGGCCATTCCCGCGGACTGGCATGATTGGCTGCTGCACAAACAGACCGAAGTCGTATGCGCCAGCGCGACGCTGGTTTTCCTGGTGCTGGGCTGGGGCGCGGCGCATGCCCTGCCCCCGCTGCCGGCAATCAGTGCCACCAGTTGCTTTCTGGCCTACCTGACCGGCGGTTACTTCGGCGTGCGTGCGAGCTGGCGGTCGCTGCGCCAACGCACGGTCAATGTGGACTTGCTCGTCGTGCTGGCGGCGATCGGCGCCGCTTTTGTCGGCGTGCCTTTCGAGGGCGCATGGGGCCTGTTTTTGCTCTCGCTCTCCAACGTTCTGCAGGACTGGGCGATCAACCGCGCCCACAGGGCCATCGGCCCGCTCGGAAAGTCGCAGCCGGCGCACGGCGAAAAGACCGACATCCAGCGCCTGTTGGAAAAGTCAGAGCAACCTTACATCTTTGCTGTCCTCATACTCACGGCGGCGTTGATTTTCGTGCCATGGCTCGGCCTTCACCAAGCGTTACACGAAGTTTTCTACCGCGCCATAACCGTGATGGTGGTCGCGTCGCCCTGCGCAGTCATCCTCGGCACGACCGTCGCGAATCTCGCGGCGCTCGGCGGCGCAGCCCGGCGCGGGATTCTCATCAAGGGCGGCGCTCAACTTGAGCGCTTGACCACGGTCCAGGTGCTGGCCTTCAACCAGACCGGCACGCTCACCCGTGGTGAGCCGCAGGTCACAGACATCATCGCCTCCGGCGGGCACAGCGCCTTTCTGTGGCAGCCGACCGGCGAGTCACTCGACCTGTTGCGCGTGGCGGCGGCTGTCGAGGCACCCTCAGGGCATCCGCTGGCCCGCGCCATTGCCAAAGCGGCCCGGGAGCGCCGGCTCGGCCAGTTGGAGTGTACCGAGTTTCAATCGGTTTCCGGGAAGAGTGTCGCAGCGACCGTGAACCATCGGCGCATTGCCGTGGGAAGCATCGCCTATTTTAAACTGCTCCACTGCTGCGGTCTGGCCGAAACCGAGGGCTGGCTGGCGGCGCTGCAGGATGCCGGCAAGACCTGTGTGCTTGTGGGCGAGATCACCGCGGGCGGGGATCAGGCCCGCATGCTCGGCGTAATCGCCTTGGCCGACGGTTTGCGCCCAGGAGCGGCAGCCGTGATCACGCGTCTCCGCCAGTTGGGCGTGAAACGCACCGTGCTCCTCACTGGGGATCATCATCGGGTCGCCGAGGTAATCGCGCGCGAAACCGGCGTTGACGAAGTGCACGCGCAGTTGATGCCCGAGGACAAGGTTCGTGTGATCCGCGCCCTCCTGGCCCTCGGCCCGGTGGCCATGGTGGGAAACGGCGGCCTTGATGCACCGGCGCTTGCTGCCGCCGATCTCGGCCTTGCGCTTGGCGCTGACGGCACCGATGGTGCTAGGGAGACGGCCGGCGTCGCCATGCTGAACGGCGAGTTGAGGAGCATACCTTTCGCCATCGAAATCAGCCGGCGGGCCCACCGCGTGGTCGCGCAAAATTTCACATTTGCCCTGGGCGTGACGGTCGGGCTGGTCGTTGCCGCGCTGACGGGTCACGTGACTCTGCCCCTCGGCATGCTAGCGCTCGTGGGCAGCACGGCGCTGGTCTGTCTGAACGGTTTGCGCCTCCTGCGTCACTCCGCAGCGCCCGCCGCCACCTGAACGCATCCAGTCTCGCACTCCGGTGCGGGAATGCTACACCTTGGCCATGCGCATACTGGTTGCCGAAGATGAGCAGAAGGTCGCTGCCCACATCCGCCGCGGGTTGCAGGAAGCGGGCTACGCCGTCGACGTCGCCGCCGATGGAGCAGAGGCGCTCTGGTTGGGGGGAAACCACACCTACGATGCAATGGTGTGCGACGTGATGATGCCGGGGCAGGACGGCATGACGGTGGTCCGGCAACTGCGCCGCAAGGGCGTGCGCACACCGGTGATTTTCCTCACTGCGCGCCATGAACTCGAGGATCGCGTCGCCGGGCTCGACGCCGGCGCGGACGACTATCTCGCCAAGCCGTTTTCGATGAGCGAACTGCTCGCCCGCATGCGCGCCCTGCTGCGCCGGCAGCGGCCCGATGCGGTCGACCAGTTGCGCGTCGCCGACCTCGAACTTGACCTGCTCGCACGCACCGCCCGACGGGCCGGAGCGGAGATTCCGCTCACCAACCGGGAGTTTGCGCTGTTGGAAATCCTGATGACCTCGTCGCCCAAACCCGTGAGCAAGACCGCGATCATCGAGCACGTCTGGGACCAGCACTTCGACTCGGGCACCAATGTCGTGAACGTTTACGTCAACTACCTCCGGACTAAGATCGACCGCGCCGGGCTCCCCCCCTTGATTCAGACGGTCCGCGGGGTCGGCTATGCGCTACGGGAGGCCGCGCCATGAAATCGCTCCGCTGGCGCGTTGCCGTCTGGTTCACCGTCAGCCTACTGGCGGTGATGTTCACCTTTGTCGGCGTCACCTACACCCACCTGCTTTACGAGCTGCGGGACGAGGGCATGGAGCGTTTGCAGCCGGGGCACGAGCGCTGGCGGCTCCACGGCAGCTACGACAAGTCGGAGGTCGATGACATCACGGAGGAGCTCTGGCACCTGGCGTTGCTCTACGCGGCGCCGGTCATCGCGCTGGCGTTGGGCGCGGGCTACTATCTCGCCAAACGGTCGTTTCAACCCGTCGTGGAAATGAACCGGCAGTTGCAGGCGATCGGGGCGCACAGTCTCGATCAGCGGGTGGATCTGAAACAGGCCGACGAGGAGTTCCGTGCGATCGAAAACAACGTCAACGCGCTGCTCGCCCGGCTCGACGCCAGCTTCCGCCAGTTGACGGAATTTTCCGCACGGGTTGCCCATGAATTGCGCATGCCCCTCACGCTCCTCCGCCTGCAAGTCGAGGAGGCCGCCGGCCGCATTGAACCTGCGCTCGCGGAGTCCCTGCAGGATGAGCTAAGCCGCCTCTCCGAATATGTGGACCAGTGCCTGCTGCTCGCGACGGCCGAGCAAGGTCGCCTGACTTTGGATATCAAACCTGTGCCGCTGCGCGCGCTGGTGACGGAGATGATCGAGATCTACGAGTTGCTGGCGCGCGCCGGGAATCGCGAGCTCCATGTCGTCGCGGTTGAAGAAGTCATCGTGCCGACGGATGTGCGCACCCTCCGGCAGATTTTGCACAACCTGCTCACCAACGCCCTGCGCCACGGTACCGGTCCGTTGACAGTAACCGTCGCCCGCGAGGGGGCCGAGACTGTCTGCCGGATCGAAAACACGATCGCAGCACGGCCGGTCTCTGCGGACAAAGGGACCGGCCTTGGGCTGCGGATCGTGCGCGCAATCGTCGCGCTGCAACCCCAGTTGGCTTTCACCGCACAGCGGTCAGGCACACAACATGTGGCCGAACTCCGCTGGCGCTGAATCCCGCACCAACTCCGCCACAGTCGGAAAAACTTCCACCAGGTCGGACCACTCAATTCCGCCCCAGGAAGTCACGCGCACAGCTGGTCGTTTTCGTAATTAGAGAAATCTAATTATTCTCTGGACGGTTTCTAACGCCCCATGAGGTATTCTCACCATGCGTGAAAACACGATCCATGGCTCCTCTTGCCGCCGCTTCTAGCGAGGGAAAATTATTTTCAACGTCTCAAGGAGCGTGCTGTCACGGCCCACGCACCTCGAAAACTTCACGCCTTTTTGACGGGAAATGGCGAAACAAAGTTCGCCACCGACAGTCCGAGACAAAATAACTGTTCACACGGTTTTCTATGCATCCTCATCCTACCACTCGCCTCACAAATTCGGTCCGCGATATTTTTCTTGGTTTGCTCCTCTCGCTCGGCTTGCTGAAGAGCAGTCGCGGCGAAGACACCTTGACCTTCAAGGCACAATCCTGGCAGGAGGATAACCAGCGCATCCGGGTCGACTCCCAATACGCGCAATTGGAGTCCGATCTTACCACCAGCACGCACCTCAAACTGATGGGGCTGATCGACTCCATCGCGGGCGCGACCCCAACTGGAGAAGCCCCCCTCACGCCGGGCGGCCCGGTCCCGATTGCCCCCATGCACGATCGCCGCAAAGCCTGGGACTCGGAGCTTTCCCACCAGTTTGACCGGATCAGCGTCACCGCCGGTTTCGCCAACAGTCGGGAGAGCGACTACGTCTCGAACGGCTGGTCGCTGAACACCGTCACCGATTTCAATGAGAAGAACACCAATCTGATGCTGGGCTACGGTCGGACCGATGACATGATCAATGAAGAGAAGATCGGCTGGACGATCAAGCGCCCGAAGACCGGCAACGATTTCATGATCGGCCTTGGACAGTTACTCGATCCGAACACTTCGGTCTCGGCCAATGTCTCCTACGGCCAGTCGCATGGCTTCCTAAGCGATCCCTACAAGATCGTCTCCACAACCATGCTCAACTTGGATCCGGGATTTTATTACACGGTGCCGGAGAACCGGCCGACGGAGAAAAACAAGGTGAGCGTATTTCTGGCGGCCAACCACAACTTCGAGAAACTCAACGGCGCGCTCGATGCCTCCTACCGCTACTACCACGACACCTTCGGCATCAGCAGCCACACCCTCTCGTTGCTCTGGATTCAGAAGGTCGGCGACAAGTTCATCGTGCAGCCCTCGGTCCGGCTCTACGAACAGTCGGCGGCTGATTTCTATTACCCCAGTCTCGACGCGGCAAAGATTGTCACCAGCTACGACCCGGTGCTCTTTCAGACCGGCACCGGCAAGGCCCCTTTCTATTCCTCCGACTACCGGCTGTCGCACATGGAGACCATCGATTTGGGCCTGAAGCTGATCTGGAAGATCAAGCCGTGGGTTTCGGTGGACGTGGCGTATGACCGCTACACCTCGCGGGGGCTCGACAGCCTCACGCCCTCCGGCGCCTTCTGCAAGGCCAACACCTTCACCTTCGGCGTGAAGTTCACCCACTGAGCCGCCGCCGGCGTACCACCAACCTTAATTTTCCCCATCATGACACGATCAACCAAAATCATCACCGGGCTGACCTGCGCCCTGGCCCTCGCCGGCTCGGCGCTGGCTGAGGTCAAGGTCGGTCAACCCTTCCCCAACCTCGCCAACTATTCCCTTGAGGGCACGCTGCCGGTCCGCGAAGGCCAAGTAGTCCTTGTCGATTTCTGGGCCACTTGGTGCGCCCCGTGCAAAGCCTCTTTCCCGGCTTATTCCGAACTTCAGCGCGAATTGGCCGGCCGCGGCTTCGTCCTCCTCGCTGTCAGCATCGATAAGACCAGCGGCCCCTATGCCGAATTCCTCAAGCGCTACGCCCCAGCCTTTCCAACCGTGCGGGACGGCACCCAGAAGCTCGTCTCCGAAGTGCGGGTGCCGGCGATGCCAACGTCATACTTGATCGACCGCAAAGGCGTCTTGCGCAGCGTGCACAGCGGCTTTCACGACGCTGCGACCATAAAGAGTCTGCGCGAGGAAATCACGCGTTTGCTGGAGGAAAAATCATGAAAAAAAATCACGGCCTTCTCCTGTTGCTCGTCTGCCTTGCCGCGTTCCTCTCCGGTTGCACCACCGTGCAACCTTGGGAGCGCGCAACCCTCGCCGACTACTCCATGCGTCCGGACCGCGACTCCGTGCAAAACACCATGATGGAGCACATCTATTTTTCCCGCGAAGCCTCCTCCGGTGGCCGCGGTGTCGGTGGCAGCGGTTGCGGCTGCAACTGAGTCGCCCGCCTGAACCTAGCGTTTGGATCTAAGCATTCATTCTTCGCCCCCTCATGAACATTACCGCCCTTGCTCACCGTTTCCGTTGGTTGCAAATGCCAACAGGCCTCTTGGTGCTGTTGCTTCAGCGCACACCAATGCTGCGGGTGGTGGTGGTTCAGTTCGAGGGCGGACTCGCCGAAAACGCGCCGGCGATTCTACGCTCCGCTTTCGGGGTCGTGGCGCTGGGGGCTTACAATTCGCTGGCCGGTGCCACGGTTTTTAACGTCACTGCGACTCCAGTGGCCGCCAGCCCGACCAGTGGAGCCGCCAACACCAAATTCACAATCGCTGGCACTTCTGGCACAGCCATGAGCGTGGGTGTTTCGGTGAGTGGCGCACCTGGCAATCCAAAATCGTTTAGTGTCACGGGCACGCTTCCAACCGGGCTGAGCCTCACCGGCGCAGGGGTGAATACTTGGGTCAATGTAGCTGCGCCTTACAAGATGACAATCACAGGCACGCCCAGTGCCGCAGGCAGCTTTCCGGTCACGATCACTGCTTGGGATGGAACAGGCGGGTCGGGCGGCAATAGTGCTAGAATTACGGTCACTTTCTCTATCACCGGCGGGTCAGCTACGGCTCCCAGTTTCACGACCCAGCCAACCAGTCTGACAGTGACGGCGGGCAACTCGGCCTCATTCACTGTGGCGACAAGCGGGAGCCCCACACCGACCTATCAATGGCAGCTTGGCAGCGTGAATATCGCCGGCGCAACCAGCGCCACCTACTCTATCGCCAGTGCCGCAGCCAGCGATGCCGGCACTTACACCGCCATCGCGACCAACAGCGCCGGCTCCGCAACTTCCACCGCCGCCATACTCACCGTCAACGCGGCGACGGTCGCTCCGGCCATCACGACTCAGCCAGCCAGCGTGACAGTGACGGCGGGCGGCTCGGCCTCATTCACCGTGACTGCGAGCGGAACCCCCACACCGACCTATCAATGGCTGAAAGCCGGCGTGAACATCGCCGGCGCAACCAGCGCCACCTACTCCATCGCTAGTGCCGCAGCCAGTGATGCTGGCACTTACACTGCCGTAGCCAACAACAGCGCCGGTTCCGCAACCTCCACCGCCGCCACACTCACCGTCAACGCGGCGACGGTCGCTCCGGCCATCACGACTCAGCCAGCCAGCGTGACAGTGACGGCGGGCGGCGCGGCCTCATTCGCCGTGACCGCGAGCGGAACCCCCACACCGACCTATCAATGGTTGAAAGCCGGCGTGAACATCGCCGGCGCAACCAGCGCCACCTACTCCATCGCCAGTGCTGCAGCCAGCGATGCCGGCACTTACACTGCCGTCGCGACTAACAGCGCCGGCTCCGCAACCTCCGCTGCCGCCATACTCACCGTCAACGCGGCGACGGTCGCTCCGGCCATCACGACTCAGCCAGCCAGCGTGACAGTGACGGCGGGCGGCTCGGCCTCATTCACCGTGACCGCGAGCGGAACCCCCACACCGACCTATCAATGGCTGAAAGCCGGCGTGAACATCGCCGGCGCAACCAGCGCCACCTACTCCATCGCCAGTGCCGCAGCCAGTGATGCTGGCACTTACACTGCCGTAGCCAACAACAGCGCCGGTTCCGCAACCTCCACCGCCGCCACACTCACCGTCAACGCGGCTACCGCTATTCCCAGTTTCACGACTCAGCCGCAAAGCCAGACTGCCGTGGTTGGTGGCACCGTCACCTTCACAGTCACCGCGAGCGGCTCGCCCACGCCAACCTACCAATGGATGAAGGGCACTGCCGCCATCGCCGGCGCCACCAGCGCCACGCTCACCCTGAGCAACATCCAACTCACCGACGGAGCCACCTACGCCATCACCGCCACTAACTCCGCGGGCAGCGCCACCAGCACCGGCGCCGTCCTCACCGTCACCGTTCCCCCGACCTTCACTACCCAGCCTGCGAGCCAGACCATCCTCGTCGGAGCCTCGGTCACCTTCACTGCGGCGGCCAACGGCACGCCCACTCCCACCTACCAGTGGACCAAAGACGGTGCCGCCATCGTCGCTGCGACCAACGCCTCGCTCACCGTGAGCAACGCCCAACTCACTGATGCCGCCACATACGCGGTCATCGCCACCAACTCCGCTGGCAGCGCCACCAGCAGCGCTGCAGTCCTTACCGTCAATTCCACGCCGGTGGCCCCAGCGTTCACGGCACAGCCGCTGGGTCAGTCCGCGTTTGCAGGCGACACCGTCACCTTCACCGTGGCGGCCAGTGGCTCGCCGGCACCCACCTATCAGTGGAAGAAAAACGGTGCTGCCATCGCCGGCGCCACGAGCACCACCTTCATCCTGAACAACGTCCAGCTCACCGATGCTGGCACCTACACCGCCATCGCCACCAACTCGCTTGGCAGCCTCACTAGCAGCGGGGCTGTGCTCACGGTCAGCTCGGTCCCGCCGTCCATCGTGACCCAACCCCAGTCTCATACGGGCACGATCGGGGCGACAATGATCTTTGCCGTCGAGGCGACCGGCAGCGGACTGACCTACCAGTGGCAAAAAGACAGCAAGCCCATCGCGGGTGCCACGTTCTCGCGCCTGATTCTGTCCAATGTCCAGGCAGCCGACGCGGCTAACTACACCGTCATGGTGGGTAACTCCAGCGGCGGCTCCATCACCAGCAACAGCGCCTCACTCATTGTGATCACGACTTCAAATCCCGGCCGAGTCATCAATTGGTCCATCCGGGGGACATCGGGCATCGACCCCAAGGTTCTGATCATGGGCTTCGTCGCCGGCGGTGCCGGCACGAGCGGATCCGTCCCGTTGCTGATTCGCGGCGTCGGCCCCACGCTCATTCCGGCACCTTTCAATGTAACCGATGCTATGCTCGATCCTGCCATATCGGTGATTCCAGCCGGCAGCGCCACGGCGATTGCGAGCAACGACAATTGGGGCGGCACCGCGGCGCTGAAGGCCGCCGCCCTTGCGACGGGCGCGTTCCCTCTGGCCAGCAACACCAGCTTGGACGCTGCCCTTTTGGGCAATTTCCCGCGCAATGTCTATTCGGTGATTGTGAGCGGCAACAACAGCACCACTGGCTCAGTGCTTGCCGAGATTTACGACACCAACCCCTCGGGGTTCAGCGCCACCACACCCCGTTTGATCAACGTCTCGGCACGCGCCTACGTCGGCCCCACCGACACGCTCACCGCCGGCTTCGTCATCTCGGGGCAGACCGCTAAGACCGTGCTGATCCGCGGCATCGGTGCCGATGCGGCCTTCGCGGCCGCCGTTGGCAACGCAAACCTCAGCGATCCGAGCCTGGTTGTTTATTCTGCCCATAACGGCGTCAGCACACTGATCCTTTCCAACGACAACTGGGGTGGCGATGCACAACTTGCCAGTGTAAGCGCCAGTGTCGGTGCCTTCACCTTGATAAATCCGGCCAGCAAAGACTCGGAGTTACTGGTCACCTTGGAGCCCGGCGTCTATACGGCGCAGGTCGTTGGGGTCAACGGTTCCGCTGGCATTGCCCTCCTCGAAGTTTATGATGTAAATTGAGTTAACTGGGTATCCATTTGACTCAAGCAGTCCAACTTCGGGGAATGGGCCATTAGCAGCAGGCAGATTGTCGGCTTGTCGTCAGGCGTCCTACCGGAACGCCGCAGCGGAGGAGGTCTCGGCCGCAGATGACAGTTCGCGGCGAACGACGCTATTTCAGAAGGTCTGCGAATTTAACCAGATGATCGAAATAGTCGGCTTCGGCGATTTTCGGATCCAGTTCTCCCTGGTAGATCAGCCCAGTGCGGACAGATAGAGATGAATCCACGTTCAGGCGTTTCACCTTCTCTCGAACGTCATCCATCACAGAAGTGCCGATCGACTTCCGAAACTTTATCTCGAAAACGTAGACCGAGCTTTTTGTGCGCAGCATCAGATCGATTTGGCAGCCGAGAACCTTGCCTGTAGCGGGCTGGAAATAAGGTCCAGCATTGAGCACTGGCACGTTGCCGAGGTTGATCCGCTCAATAAGTAGACTCTGGTTGCTGAGTATCAGGTTCTCGAACTGCAGCCCCATGATCGTGTCCCAGGCCTGGAGGGTCTCCAAGGGGGACACCTGATAGATGCCTTTCTTGATCTGCTCCGCTGCCGGTTCGATGAATTTTAGGTAGAACCGGATATAATTATCCAGAATGCGGTAGCGCACCTTACGCGGCATTGTCTTCGCTGTGTCCGGACTGAAGGAGCCGTCTCTATGGAGGAATCCTGCCGATTCTAAATCCTCAAGGATGGCACTTAACGAACCGCCCGTATTCTTCTTCCCCAAGGCTGCGCCAATTTCGGCCAAGGTCTTTGCCCCATCAGTCAGGGTTGCCATGATGTCCCGGCAGGTATCCGCCCTTCTGGTAAAGATATCGTGGAAGATCAGATTGAATTCATTGAACAGCAGCCCGCTGGCATTGAAGCACAGTCTCTCAATGTTTTGCTCGGTGGTTTGGGCAGGATCAATTTCCTCCAAGTAGCGCGGAACGCCGCCGGTGACCGCCAGAGCCTTCAATTTTTCGGCCGCGCCGACGGCTTTCCCGCGCCAAAACTGATTGCAAGCAGGCAGCGCGAGCGGTGGCAGCTTTAGATGCCAGGATGGTCTGCCGGCGAAGCCGGTGTTTTTGAGAATGTTTTCCTCAATCCAAGACGAAACGGAACCGCAGAGGACAAGAATCAGCTTGGGACGCTGCGAGAAACGGGCATCCCAAGCTGACTTCACATACCCAGGGAAATCAGGATCACCGATCGCCATCCATGAGATTTCATCAAAGAGAATGACAATCGTGCCCGTTGCCGGCAGGACGCTGTCCAAAAGATCGAATGCTTGTGGCCAGGAATCGAGGGTAACCTTCGGCGCTTTGGTTTGAAGATTGAGAGCTATAGCAAACGCTTCGAGCTGTGCATTCTTGTCAATTTTATCGCGTGGCGCCAGCCCCTCGAATGACAGAAAGAGGTCTGCATCTTGAGCACAGTGCCGGAAAAAGGTGCTCTTTCCGATACGCCGACGCCCTTGGCAAACAATCAACGAAGCGGTCGACTTGGCTGTGAGGCGCTTAAATTCCGCCTCCTCGGATTCTCGTCCAATAAACAATTTGGCCATGTGTTTTGGGCGCCTAATCGTTGTTAATGAGATTAGGCGCCAATGAATTTATTATTTAATTGGGCGGCTAAATGTCAACATTCAAATTAGCCGCCAAAATATCGATACGATTCGTTGGCGCCTAATCGTTATTTTCTCAATTAGGCGCCAAATTTAACCACGAATTCTTTGGCGCCTATTATTGGCGCCTCACGGATTCAAATCGGCAACCGGCACCGGTGGATGAGTCACGGCCTGCTGAAGTAATCGATAAAACAGCAGCCCTCGACTGCCGGACGCGCGGCGGTTGAATCGGAAGACAAATTCGTCGAGATAGAACTGCAGTAGGTGATGCCCGACTGCCCCGTGATGCGTGCCCAAAAGCCATCGCTTGAGAAGTGAGGCCACCAGGTCGACGTGCGGTAGCAGATTATCGCCAACGGCTGGATCATACCTGGACACTGTATGATTAAAACTGCGCTTCGACAGACCCGAGTAACCCATCCATCCGTCCGTTACGATGTCGCTGCCACGCTCAGCCAAGTCCTCGATGGTATCAAGCAGGGTCTGGCCGGTGGCGTCAGGGATTAGCTGGAGTCGAATCCGGCCGATGCGGGTGCCGCGGATCTCAGCGGCGATCATGACAAGCACCTTTTCTGGGGCGCCGCGCCCGCGCTTTCCGCCTTTCTTTATTCCGCCGACGAACGTCTCGTCTACCTCGATCTCACCCGTCAGGAGGTTCCGGCCAGGCAGGACCATGGCGCGCCTCATCCGGTGTAGCCACTCCCAGGCAGTGTGATAGCTGCCGAAGCCCATGGCACGCTGCAACCCCAAGGCGCTCAGACCGTGCTTTTGCTCGAAGATGTGCCACGCCACCTCCAGCCAGTTCTTCAGAGGATACCTCGTGCGATGGAGGAGCGTGCCTTCGGTGACGCTTTGCTGCCGGCCGCACTCCCTGCAGTGCAGGAGATGCCGGGCGGTGAGATACGCCACCTTGCCCTTGCATTTGACGCACTCGAACCCAGCAGGCCAACGTATCTCAGCCAGGTAGCGCAGACAGTTTTCCTCGGTCTCGAACATCACATCGAACTCGCGGCGGTTGGCGGGATAGAGCGATGCGGCCATCGGCCAGAATTAACCCGGCTAATCCACTTGAGTCAAATGGATACCCAGTTTGAGTTATTGGCATCTTTGGCTGTCGGCTGTGGTTGCCACGAATTCGCGCTTTGGGAATAGGCACCTGAAATGTCTGCGGCCGGTGGGCGTGGAGAGATCGTGTTTTGGAGGCAGATATCATTGGAATAGTTCCAATCCTCACTTGCTACTGAGAACCATTCCTATTTGTTACTGGGGTCAATCCCGCTCTACGGAGCGCTTCCTGCCAAACTCGCCATCACCTCACTGCCCTCACGATTTTTCTAAAAATGTCCCAGCTCGAAATCAAAGACCTTCACATCGCCATCGGCGAAAAGGAAATCGTCAAAGGCTTCAACCTCACCATCCGGCAAGGTGAGGTTCACGCCATCATGGGCCCGAACGGCACCGGCAAGTCCACCCTCGCAAAGGCGATCGCTGGTCACCCGGACTACACCATCACCTCCGGCGATGTGCTGATCGACGGCCGCTCGATCCTCGCGTTGGAGCCCGACGAGCGCGCCCGCGCCGGCATCTTCCTTGCTTTCCAGTATCCCAGCGAGATTCCCGGCGTGAGCATCGCGAACTTCCTCCGCGGTGCCGTCCAGGCCCGCCTGGCCGAAGGCGATGAACTCGACGCCACCGCCTATTACAAGCGGCTCTACTCGAAGATGGATCTCCTCAAGATCGACCGTAAATTTACTTCCCGGTCGGTGAACGACGGCTTCTCCGGCGGCGAAAAAAAGCGCTGCGAAATCCTCCAGATGGCCATGCTGGAGCCCCTCTTCTCCCTGATGGACGAGACCGACTCCGGCCTCGACATCGACGCCCTCCGTATCGTGGCCGATGGCGTCAACGCCATGCGCGGACCCAAGCTCGGCATTCTGTTGATCACGCACTATCAGCGCCTGCTCGACTATATCGTGCCCGACCAGGTCCACGTCATGTGGGATGGCCGCATCGTCAAGAGCGGCGACAAGTCCCTCGCCCTCGAACTCGAGTCCAAGGGCTACGATTGGGTGAAAACCGAACTCGTCCACGCCTGACACCGCCTCTCTGTCCCTTACCTTTCCTCATGAAACCGCCCTCTGAACTCGACACTGCGCCCCCGCCCGAGGTCATGACTGACAACCCCGTTGTCGGCATCGACCAGACCGCCGGCAATTTCTCCTACAATGTCGATTACGAGTTCGATGCCGGCACCGGCCTTACCGAGCGCACCGTCGACTACATCAGTTCGGTTAAGAAAGAGGCGCCGTGGATTCGCGAGTTCCGGATGAACGCACTGAAGACGTTTCAGTCGAAACCGATGCCCACCCACTGGGCCACCCGCGACCTCGAGAACATCAACTTCGACAAGATCCGTTATTACCTTTCCAGTGGTCAGAAACCCAAGCGCACCTGGGACGAGGTGCCCGACGACATCAAGAAGACCTTTGAGCGTCTCGGCATCCCCGAGCAGGAGCGCAAGTTCCTCGCCGGCGTCGAGGCCCAGTTCGACTCCGAAGCCGCCTACTCCAACATCAAGGAGATCGTTGCCAAACAGGGCGTGATCTTCGCCAACTCCACCGAGGCCCTCCGCGAGCACCCGGAAATCTTCCGCAAGTTTTTCGGCAAGGTCATCCCCACCGGCGACAACAAGTTCTCCGCGCTCAACAGCGCCGTGTTTTCAGGCGGCTCGTTCATCTACGTGCCGAAGGGTGTGAAAGTCGCCCAGCCGCTCCAAGCCTACTTCCGCATCAATGCCGAAAACTTCGGCCAATTTGAGCGCACGCTCATCATCTGCGACGAGGGCTCCGAGGTCGTTTACATGGAGGGCTGCACCGCACCGAAGTTCTCCACCTCTACGCTCCACAGCGCCGTCGTCGAACTCGTCGCCCTCAAAGGCGCGAAGATCCAATACATTACCGTCCAGAATTGGGCCAACAACGTCTTCAATCTCGTCACCAAGCGCGGCGTCGCCCACGAGGAAGCCGAGATCAAGTGGATCGACTGCAACATCGGCAGTCGCCTTACGATGAAATACCCCGGCGTCGTCCTCCGGGGCCGCAAGGCCCGCGGCGAAGTCCTCTCTATCGCCCTCGCCAACGACGGCCAACACCAGGACACCGGCGCGAAGATGATCCACGCCGCCGACGAGACCACCTCGAACATCATCGCGAAATCCATTTCCGTCGGCCAGGGCCGCAGCACTTACCGCGGCGTCGTCCATATTCCAAAGCACCTCAAGGGCTGCAAAAACAACACCGAGTGCGACGCCCTCCTCATCAACACTAACAGCCGCACCGACACCTATCCCGCCATCACCGTCCGCGGCGACGCCAACAGCGTCCAGCACGAGGCCAGCGTCTCGAAGGTCAGCGCCGAGCAGATTTTCTACATGCAGCAGCGCGGCCTCACCGAGGCGCAGGCGATGAGCCTCTCGGTCAACGGCTTCATCAACGACCTCGCCCGCCAGTTCCCCATGGAATACTCGGTCGAACTCAAACGCCTCATTGACCTCGAAATGGAAGGCAGCGTCGGCTGAGCTGAGAAACTGTGGGGGGCTTTATGCCCTGACGGGTCGCGGGGTAAACCCGCTCCCACACCACGACATAAAACCATGTCCACTCTTACCGAAACAAAGTCCCTCGTCGGCTGTTTCACCGCCGAAATGTTCGAGGCGCACCTCGCATCCCTCGCCCATCTCCCCGCCTGGTGGCTGGAGCGCAAGCGCGCGGCCTTCGCGCGCTACACCACCCTGCCCATGCCCGCGCGCACCGACGAATCGTGGCGCTTCAGCAACCTCGGCTCGCTCACCCTCGACGGCTTTGCCTTGCCCGCCCCCGCCCCCGCCGCTCCGCTCCCGCCCCTCGGCATCGCCACGGCCGGCACCCTGGTGTTTTCCAACAACCGCTTCGTCGCCCGCGAACCCCTCACCGCCGAACTTGCGGCCCGTGGCGTCATTTTCGACACTCTGCAAAACGCACTCCTCACCCACGGCGCGCAGGTAAAGGCCCACCTCCTCACCCAGTCCGTCAAGCAGGGCTCGGAGAAATTTTCCGCCCTGCACACCGCGTTTCTCGCCGACGGCGCGTTCGTTTATGTCCCCCGCGGCGTCACCCTCGCCGATCCGCTAGCGGTCTTCCACGGCACCGCGGGCGCCGAGGCCGCGGTTTTCCCGCACACACTCGTCATCGCCGAGGAGAACACCAAGGCCACCGTCGTAGATTTTTTCCGCTCCACCGATGCCAGCGCGCAGTTCGCCTGCGGCCAAAACGACATCTACGCCTCGCACGGCGCGCAGGTCACCTATGTCGCTGCGCAGAATTGGAGCCGCTGCACACTTTCCTTCCAGTTCAATTCCACCATCGCTCGCCGCGACGCGAAAGTTCTCTCGCTCAACGTCCATCTCGGCGCGCGCCAGGCCCGCCACGAGAGCCACAGCCAGCTTCAGGCTCCGGGGGCCCACAGCGAGATGCTCGCCCTCACCGTCGCCCACGGCACGCAGGAGTTCGACCAGCGCACGCTACAGACCCATCAGGCCCCGAACACGAGTTCAAATCTGCTCTACAAAAACGCCCTCCTCGGCCATGCGAAGACCATCTTCTCCGGCCTCATTGTCGTCGATCCCGATGCTCAGAAAACCGACGCCTATCAGAGCAACCGCAACCTCATGCTCTCCGACGACGCCGAGGCCAACTCGCTCCCCGGCCTCGAAATCCAGGCCAACGACGTGCGCTGCAGCCACGGCGCCACGACCTCGCGCATCGATCCGGAGTTGGAGTTCTATCTCCGGTCCCGCGGTATTCCGAAAGCCCAGGCCGACGAACTGCTCGTCTTCGGTTTCTTCGAGGAAGTCCTGCTCAAGCTCGAACATGAGGGCTTGCGCGCCGCCCTCCGCGAGATGATCAAGATCAAGTTCAAGAACTGACGCTCCCATGAACCGCGACCGCACCCTCACCCGCGACGTCACCGCCACGCAGATCCCCTCGGGCGAAAAGACGCTGCTTCCCGCCGCCACGCAGGTCATGATCCATCAGACGCTCGGCGGCAGCTACACCGTGCAGACCGACTTCGGCCTCTTCCGCCTCGACGGCCGGGACGGCGATGCGATCGGGGAGCAAGTCATCGACCACGCCGTCACGACGGCGACGCTCTCCGACGGCGCCCCCGACCCCACCGCGGTCTGGGAACAGCTCCGGAAAGTCTACGACCCCGAGATTCCCGTGAATATCGTGGACCTCGGCCTCGTTTACTCGATGGACGTGTCGAAAAAGGACGATGGCGGTTATCTGGTCGACGTCGCCATGACACTCACCGCCCCCGGTTGCGGCATGGGGCCGGCCATCGCCGAGGATGCCAAGGGCAAGATTCTCCTCGTCCCCGGCGTCAGTGACGCCGACGTGCGCATCACCTGGGACCCGCCGTGGAACCAGCAGATGATTTCCGAAGAGGGAAAAATGAAGCTCGGCCTGATCTGACGCAGACTCGGATCTTGATGCGCGGCAGCTTTGCGACGGTTTCACTTCACTGGCGTCGCGTTCTTAGTCTTGCCATGCTTGGAATCCGCGGAGAAACGCTTTCCGCATGCCTGCCCCCCGCCTTCACCTGACCGGTGTCGCCAAAGCCTTCGGGGCCACGCGCGCGCTTCGGTCGGTCTCGCTGGAGGTCGCGTCCGGCGAGGTGCACGCGCTCATCGGTGAAAACGGCGCCGGCAAGAGCACGCTGATGAAAATCCTCAGCGGCGCCCACGCCCCCGACGCGGGCACGCTCGCGCTCGATGGCAGGCCCTACGCTCCCGCCAGCCCGCACGCCGCCCGCCTCCTGGGCGTCGCCATGATCTACCAGGAGCTCACGCTCGCCCCGCACCTCTCCGCGCAGGAGAACATCCTCCTCGGCGCCGAGTCCGCGCGCCTCGGCTGGATCGACTCCGCCGAATCGCGCTCGCGGGCCCGCGCCGCCCTTGCCCAACTCGGCCACGAACACCTTGACCTCGCCCGCCCCGTCGCCGCGTTCTCCATCGCCGAGCGGCAGATCATCGAAATCGCCCGCGCCCTCCTCACGCCGCCCCGCGTCCTCATCATGGACGAGCCCACCAGCAGCCTCACACCGCCCGACGTCGAGAAACTCTTCACCGTCATCGCCCGCCTCCGCGCCCAGGGCGTGAGCATCATCTACATCAGCCATTTTCTGGAAGAATGCCGCCGCATCGCCGACCGCTACACCGTCCTGAAAGACGGCGAAACCGCCGGCTCTGGCGCGATGCGCGACGCCACCATCGACCTCCTCGTCAACCTAATGACCGGGCGCGAGGTGAAGGACCTCTATCCGCGCCGCGCCCGCACGCCCGGCGCCATTGTCCTCTCCGTCCGCGCCGCCGCCCGCGTCCCGCGCCTGCGCACCGCCAGCTTCTCGCTCCGCGCCGGCGAAATCCTCGGCGTCGCCGGCCTAATCGGCGCCGGCCGCACCGATCTCGTCCGCACGGTGTTCGGTCTTGACGCCCTCGACGCCGGCGAAGTCCTCGTCGTCGGCTCCACTGCCGCCCGCACCACTCCGCGCAACCGCTGGCGGGCCGGCGTCGGCTTCCTCAGCGAGAACCGCAAAGAGGAAGGCCTCATGCTCGGCCTACCGCTCGCCGACAACCTCACGTTCACCAAGCTCCGCAGCTTCGGCCGCTACGGCTGGGTCTCGCGCCGCCGCCAACACACCGCCGCCGAGCGCTGGATCGGCGCGCTCAAGGTCAAATGCCGCGACGCCGCCCAGCCCGTCGCGGAAATGTCCGGCGGCAACCAGCAGAAAATCGCCCTCGCCCGTCTCCTCGAACACCCCGCGCGCATTTTGCTCCTCGACGAGCCCACCCGCGGCATCGACGTCGGCAGCAAGGCCCAGATTTACTGCCTCATCGGCGACCTCGCGACCTCCGGCAAAGCCGTGCTCCTCGTCAGCTCCTATCTCCCCGAACTCCTCGGCCTCTGCGACACCATCGCTGTCATGTGCCGCGGCGAACTCTCTGCCGTCCGCCCCTGCGCCGACTGGACCGAGCCCGAGCTCATGCGCGTCGCCACCGGCAGCGGTTGAAACTTTCCATGCACCCCGTCGTGAAAAAACTCATCGCCCAGGCCGGCCCCTTCCTCGGCCTCGCCGTCGTCATCGTGCTCTTTTCGCTCCCCGCCGAGACGCGTGAGTTCTTCCTCACCTTCCACAATTTCAAAATCATCTTCACACAGACCGTGATCGTCGCCATCGGCGCGCTCGGCATGACACTCATCATCGTCAGCGGCGGCATCGACCTCTCCGTCGGCTCCACCATCGCCCTCACGAGCGTCGTCGGTGCGCTGCTGATCCAGCGCGGCTGGGCCACCGCCGCCGTCCTCGCCACGGTCGTCGCCTCGGGCGGCCTCATCGGCCTCCTCAACGGCGCCGCCATCGCCGGCCTGCGCCTCACGCCCTTCATCATCACCCTTGGCTCCCTCGGTGTCGCCCGCGGCGGCGCCAAGTGGCTCGCCGACAACCAGACCGTCAACTACGACACCTCGGCCATCAACGGTTGGATGACCACCGCCAACGCCTTCGACCGCACGCTGCCCACCGGTGTCTGGATCGCCCTCGCCCTCGCGGCGCTCACCGCCGTCATGCTGCGGCAGACCGTTTTCGGCCGCTACATCTTCGCCCTCGGCTCCAACGAGTCCGCCGCGCGCCTCTGCGGCGTCCCCACCGCCCGCATCAAGATCGCCACCTACGCGCTCGCCGGCTGTTTCTTCGGCCTCGCCGGCCTCTTCCAGCTCTCGCGCCTCCGCCAGGGCGACCCAACCGTCGCCATCGGCCTCGAACTCGACATCATCGCCGCCGTCATCATCGGCGGCGCGAGCCTCTCGGGCGGCGCCGGCAGCATCCTCGGCTCGATGATCGGCGCGCTCATCATGTCCGTCCTCCGCAACGGCTCGCAGCAGATGGGCTGGCCCACCTATTTTCAGGAAATCATCATCGGCCTCGTCATCATCGTCGCCGTCTTCCTCGACCGCCTCCGCCAGGGCCGCGCCGCCAGCTAAACGCCACGCGAAGCGCCGCTATTATTCACGCCGCGCGCCACGCCTCGCTTGACCCGTCCGCGCGTCCGGTTCACGCGTAGTTTTCCCACAAAAATGTCCCGCATCATCAACGTCGGCCTCATCGGCTGCGGCAATATCAGCCACGCCTACTTTGCCGGCAGCAAAAACTCCGAAATCATCAAGATCGTCGCCTGTGCCGATCTCGATCCCGCCCGCGCTCAGACCCGCGCCGCGGAGCACGGCATCCGCGCCTGCTCGGTGGACGAGTTGCTGCACGACCCAGAGGTCGAACTCGTCCTCAACCTCACCGTGCCGAAGGCCCACGCCGCGGTGAACCTCGCCGCCCTCAAGGCCGGCAAGCACGCCTATAGCGAAAAACCCTTCGCCCTCAACTCCCGCGAGGGCCGCGCCGTCCTCGCCCTCGCCCAGCGCAAAAAACTCCTCGTCGGCTGCGCGCCCGACACCTTCCTCGGCGGCGGCCAGCAGACCGCCCGCAACGCCCTCGACCGTGGCGCCATCGGCCAACCCATCGCCGCGCTCGCGTTCATGATGTGCCGCGGCCACGAGAGCTGGCACCCGAGCCCGCAGTTCTACTACGAAAAAGGCGGCGGCCCGATGTTCGACATGGGCCCCTACTACGTCACCGCGCTCGTCAACCTCCTCGGTCCCGTCCGGCGCGTCGGCGGCTCCACGCAGTCCGCCTTCTCCAAGCGGCTCATCACCAGCCAGCCGTTTGCCGGCACCAAAATCCCGGTCGAAACGCCCACTCACATCACCGGCACGATGGATTTCGTCAGCGGCCCCACCGCGACCATCGTCACCAGCTTCGACACGTGGCCCTACCCCCTCCCCTGCATCGTCGTCTTCGGCACGGAGGGCACGATGGAGGTCCCCGACCCCAACAGCTTCGGCGGACCGGTGCGCCTCCGCAGCAAGGACGGCAAAACCTACGACGAGATTCCGCACACGCACACCACCGAACGCGGCCGTGGCGCCGGCGTTGCCGACATGGCCTACTCGATCTTGCGCCGCCGCCGCGCGCACCGCGCCAGCGGCCGGCTCGCCCAGCACGTCGTCGAGGTGATGGAGTCCTTCGAAAAATCCTCCACCACCAATCGCCACGTCCTCCTCAAGAGCACCTGCACCCGCCCCGCTGCGCTCCCCCTCGGCCTGAGCCCCACGCAACTCGACGCCTGATTTTCCCATGAAAAATGCCCTCATCGTCCAGGGTGGCTGGGATGGCCACCAACCCAAGGAATGCGCCGACCTCTTCGCCGCCCAGCTCACCGCACGCGGCTTCGCCGTCGAGGTTTCCGCCACGCTCGACGCGTTCAACGACGCCGCCAAGCTCGCGTCGCTCTCGCTGATCGTGCCCATCTGGACCGGCGGCACGCTCACCGCCGACCAGACGAAGAACGTCGTCGCTGCCGTCTCTTCCGGCGTCGGTCTCGCAGGCTTTCACGGCGGCATGTGCGACGCCTTCCGCAGCAACATCGACTGGCAGTGGATGACCGGCGGCCAGTTCCTCGCTCACCCCGACAACCTCAAGGACTACACGATCCACATCGTGAACCACACCGACCCGATCACTGCGGGCATCACCGATTTTCAGGTGCGCAGCGAGCAATACTATATGCTCGTCGATCCGCGCAACGAGGTGCTCGCCACGACCACGCACCAGTCAGTCAGCGCGCCGTGGACCAACGGTGTCGTCATGCCCTTCGTCTGGAAGAAAATGCACGGCTCGGGCCGCGTCTTCTACTCCGCGATGGGCCACGTGTGCGCCGAGTTCGCCGCCCACCCCGAGCAACTCGAAATCACCCTCCGCGGCATGCTCTGGGCCGCACGGTAAAGTAGCCGCGTTGGAGCTGAGCGACAGCGTGGCCATGCCACGTTTTCGGCCTCCTGGCCTCAAACGCAGCTACGGCTCCCTTCTACAGCAGTTCTTTCGGTAACAGCGGCATCAGCTTCTTGATGTCCTGCACCGCGTCGCGGTGGCAGACGAGCACGCCGTCCGCCGTCTCGACCACGACGAGGTCCTTCACCCCGACCAGCGCGATCATGCGGCCGTTGCTGATCGCGATGTTGTTCGCCGCGTTCACCGCCACCACCGCGCCGCGCACGGTGTTCCCCGCCGTGTCGGAGGGCAGGTGGGTGGGCAGCGCCGTCCACAGCCCGACATCGTCCCAGTCGTAGTCAGCGATGCTGGTCTCGACCGCGGCGGCTTTTTCCATGATCGCATAGTCGACCGAGATTTTCGGCAGAGTCGGGAAACGCGCTGCGAGATATGCCGCCGGATCGCCGGCCGGAAAGTCGCGGATAAACGCCGCCAGCTCCGGCGCGTGCCGGTCCGCTTCGGCCAGAAACGCCTCTGTGTTCCAGATGAACATGCCGGCGTTCCACGCGTAGTTGCCGCTCGCCACATAGCGCGCCGCGGTGGCGGCATCAGGCTTTTCCACAAAACGGTTCACGCGCCGGAAACCGTCACCGGTCTCCGCGCCCATTTCGAGATAGCCAAAACCAGTCGCAGCGTGGCTCGGCTTGATAGCAAACGTCAGCAGTGTCGCCGAGTCCTTGGCATGCGCCAGGGCCCCGGCGAGCTGCGTGGCGAACGTCGCATGGTCCTTGATCAATGTGTCGACCGGCAACAGTGCCATCACGGCCCCACGCCGGCGCACCCGCACCAGCGCGGTCGCCAGCGCGGCGGCCGGCGCGCTATCGCGCTTCGCCGGCTCGGCGATGATATTCGCCTCGGCCAGCACGCCCGCCAGCACGGCCCGCGTTCCGGCGAGCTGCACCTCGTTGGTCAGCACAAAGATGTTCGCCCGCGGCACCACGCCATCGAGCCGCCGCACCGTGTCCTCGACCAGCGTGCGCTCGGAAAACAGTTTCAGCAGGTGCTTCGGCGTGCGCTGGCGGCTCATCGGCCAAAAGCGCTCGCCGCTGCCGCCGGCCATGATGCAAACGTAGGCGTGGGGATTTTCCTGCAAACTCATGACCCAGTGTGTTGCGCCCGCCGCGCCGACGCCAAGCCCGAACATTCAACCACCCCGCCCTTGTTTTGCCGGGGCGATTCCGCTTTGTTGGCCGCACTTCTCCCATGCCCTCCACGACCCGCCCCACCGAACTGCGCTGCAATTTCCTCAAAAACCCGCTCGGCCAGCATGATCAGGCCCCGCGCCTCAGCTGGCGTCTTGCCTCTGATGGCCACCGCGGCGCGCGGCAGACCGCTTATCAAATCCGCGTCGCGTCCGCGCAGCACGGCCCCGCCGACCTCTGGGACAGCGGCCGCGTCCGCTCCGACGCCACCAACAACCTCGCCTACGCCGGCCCGCCGCTCGCCTCCGGCCAGCGCGCCTGGTGGACGGTCGCGATCTGGGACGAGCGCAACCGCGCCGCCACCAGCACCGCCGCGTTCTGGGAAATGGGTCTGCTCGCCGCCGCCGACTGGCGGGCCGCGTGGATCGGCGCCGCGCTCGCCGGCGGGCCCGAGACGGCCATCCCCAGCCCGTTGCTGCGCACCATTTTCAACGTCGAGCCCCGCCTCGCCCGCGCCCGCCTCTACGTCACAGCCCTCGGCCTCTACGAGTTTCATCTCAACGGCGCGCGCGTCGGCAAGGACGTGTTCACGCCCGGCTGGACGGAATACAAGCAGCGCGTCCAATACCAAACCTACGACGTCACCGCGCTCCTCCGCCCCGGTGCCAATGCCGCCGGCGCCCTCCTCGGCGACGGCTGGTATTGCGGCCACCTCGGCTGGCGCACTCGCGGCTACTATGGCGAGCGCCCCCTGCTCCGCGCGCAGCTCGTGCTGCATTATTCCGACGGCTCCACCCAAACCGTCGCCACCGACGGCGCGTGGAAGACCGCCTTCGGCCCCGTCGTCGAAAACGACCTCATCATGGGCGAGACGCACGACGCCCGCCGCGAGCTGCCCGGCTGGGCCACCGCCGAATTCGACGACCGCGCGTGGCCGGCCGTCACCGTGGCGCCCGATCCCGGCATCGAACTTTCTCCTCCGCTCGGCCTGCCGGTGCGCGCGGCGCAGGAACTCAAACCCGTCGCCGCACCCGTCAAGGTAGACTCGTGGCCCGCCCCAGCGTGGCTCTTCGACCTCGGCCAGAACCTCGTCGGCCGCGTCCGCGTCCACGTGAAAGGCCCCGCCGGAAAAATACTCCGCCTGCGCTTTGCCGAGATGCTCAACCCCAAGGACGGCTCGTTCTACACCGACAACCTGCGCCAGGCCCGCCAGACCGATTTCTACATCCTGCGCGGCGACCCGGCCGGCGAGACCTGGGAGTCGCGCTTCACCTTCCACGGCTTCCGCTACGTCGAGCTCTTCGGCCACGAGGACCAGCCGCTGCCCGACGCCATCACCGGCATCGTCCTCCACAGCGACACGCCCCGCACCGGCACGTTCTCCTGCTCCGACCCGCTCGTGAACCAGCTCCAGAGCAACATCGATTGGGGTCAGCGCGGCAACTTCCTCGAAGTCCCCACCGACTGCCCCCAGCGCAACGAGCGCCTCGGCTGGATGGGCGACGCCCAGGTCTTCTGCCGCACCGCCGCTTGGAACCGCGACGTCGCCGCCTTCTTCAACAAATGGCAGCGCGACATCGCCGACGCCCAAGGCAAGGAGGGCCAGATGCCCTCCGTCGCCCCGCACATCGACGGCGTGGGCGACGACGGCGGCCCCGCCTGGGCCGACGCCGCCGTCATCTGCCCCTGGACGATGTATCTCTGCTACGGTGACCGCGCCCTGCTCGCCCGCCACTTCCAGTCGCTCCAGCGCTTCATCGCTTACATGGAGGTGAAGGCCAAAGACCTCATCCGCTCGCACCCCGACACCAAGGTCTGGCACGGCTACGGCGACTGGCTCGCCCTCGACGGCAGCGGCAACGTCTTTGGCAACACCCCGAAGGACCTCATCGGCACCTCCCTGTTCGCCTACAGCACCAGCCTCGTCGCGAAAATGGCCCGCGTGCTCGGCCGCGAGAAGGACGCCGTCCGCTACGAGCAGCTCCTCGAACGCGTGCGCCGCGCCTACCAGAAACGTTTCCTCACCGACGACGGCCTCGCCACCGGCCTCACGCAGACGAGCTACGTGCTCACGCTCCAGTTCAACCTCGCACCCGAGGCCCTGCGCCCGAAGCTCCTCCACGAACTCGTGCGCGACATCGAGGCGCGCGGCCACAAGCTCACCACCGGCTTCGTCGGCGCCTCCTACCTGCCACTCGTGCTCTCGCGCTTCGGCCGCACCGACATCGCCTACAAGCTCCTCCACCAGAAAGCCTGGCCCTCGTGGCTCTACGCCGTCACGCAGGGCGCCACCACCATCTGGGAACGCTGGGACGGCTGGACCAAGGAAAACGGTTTCCAGGACAAGGGCATGAATTCCTTCAACCACTATGCCTACGGCGCGATCGGCTCGTGGCTCTACGCCGTCGTCGCCGGCATCGACCTCGACCCCGCACAGCCCGCCTACAAGCACATCCGCCTCGCTCCGCAGCCCGGCGGCGAACTCACCTCGGCGCGCGGCACCCTCGCCTCGCTTCACGGCGAGATCGTCAGCGCGTGGAAACTCGCCGCCGGCCGGTTCGATTGGGAAGTCACCGTCCCGCCCAACACGACCGCAACCGCGCGCTTCCCCGTCCCCGCCGACGCCGTCGTCACCGAAGGCAAGACCTCCCTCGCCCGCACGAGCGGCGTGAGCGCCGTGAAGCGCGCCGACCACGCCATCACCTGCACCCTCGCCCCCGGCCGTTACAAATTCACCGCCCGCTGGAAACCCGCGCCTGCGGCGTGAACCATGAAAATGTTCGGCGTCGTCGGCCCCCCCGGGGCTGGCGACATGTCGGCGCCGGGTAGGGCTTTCCACAGACGAATCGACACCGTCAGAAAACTTGCCTCTGGAACCAGAGCCTTGCCCCGACGCACGTTGCAAGCCTGACAGGCGCCCATGAACTCCCGCGTGGTAAGGCAATCGACTGAGGCCGAATAACTTTTTGGCAAAAGACGAATGCAACCGATAGTTGTTCGCTATTCATTCTGGCGCTACGGTATTCCACTAATCGGATCTCTGGTGATCGTGTTCGTTTGCATTCTCATCCTAGGGAAGCGCGATTCATTGATAGCTTGGGTCGCGCTGGTTGTCTTCTTCGTGTGGGCGTCAGCATCTGCTGGTTTCCTTGCTCGAGGACGCGTCCAGTTGATCATCGATCACGACGGAATTCTCGATTTGCAGCGAGATATTGGCACTGTGCGGTGGGCGGACATGAAAGATGTTTTTGCTCGGCGCGAAGGCAATCGAGAGCTCATTTGTTTTTTGCTCCGGGATCAGGATTCGTATCGGAGACGACTCAATGCAGTCGAGCGAAAGCTATCGGAGGTTTTGTGCACCGCAGGTTGCGGCGATTTCCATGTGAATGCCACACGCCTCGGTCTCAACACTGATGAGGTGGTCGACTTTGCTTCCAGGAGGATTGCGGAAACTCGTCGAATGTAATGCCCAATCAGGTAGCCGGTGAGATTTGGCTACCGATTCCCACACCACCCGGCGCGGAAGCCGAAAAGTTCAGCCCTCGACTGCTTGGATTTTCAAGCGAAAGCCGCCTCTCCCAAGGCGTTTCTCGCGGTGGCTTATCCCAGTGGCGTGCGGTCGAGCGGGGCATGCGCGGCAACGGCGCCAGCCCGACCGCTTTCAGGCCGCCGCTTTAGGTGGAACTGACCGCGCCTACCAGCTCGATCGTCTCGGTCGCATGGCCCGAATTCTTGGCGTTGAACGACGGGAGCGTGTGTTTCACCGGGACACACCGGTAAAAATTCTGCCGGCCCGTCTCCGCCCCTTTCTGATCATGAAAAATGACACTGACGGATCTTTCGTCCAGAATCCCGTCGATGGTTTTCCTCCGCCAAGTATACCACTCGAGGGTATTGCTCCAATCCTTGACGATCACGATGCGGTTCAGCTCGCTGCGCGAGTGGCTCTGGCAATCCCGCACGGCGGCCAGCGTGGGGCCGTCGGTGGGCAGGTTCCCCAGCGACTTGATCTCGATGGTGTGAACTCCCGCCACGTTGACGCCGTCGATTTCCATCGAGAAGCTGCCGGTCAGCGTGCGGGCGGGGGCCGCCGGCAGGAGCTGGGCGGGCCGGTCCGAAGCCGGGGGGCGGGGCGCGGAAGAGCTGGCGGAAAAAGCCGTGGCGCCCGAAATGAGCGCCAGCGCCGCCAGACCGTGGCGCAGCGGAGTCAGGGCGACCATCATTTCTTCAGGAAGGTAAAGGTGGAGTCCGACAGATAGACCGCCTTGTGCACGTCGTCCTTCACGATGGCGATCTTGTCCCCCTGATCCCGGAGCGAGGCGCCCTCGCGCACGAACTTGGTCACGCCGACGATGAGCCGCAGCTTGTGGGCGCCGGCGTCGAGGTCGCTGAAGAGGCTGTCGCTGAAATCCGGCGCATAGTCGGTGGTCTTGTAAACGTAGATCAGCGTCTGGTCCTTGCCGGGGGCGATATCGTCATTGGTGAAACTCAGCCGTTTCGCGTGCTTGCCGTCGATCCACAGGTCCATGAAGCCCTCCTCCTCGCCGCTGAGCTTGACCATCGGGGCGGAGAAATACGCGCGGGCATAAATGGTCTCCCCTTCCTGGAAGGAGGTCTTGAGCTCGGCCTTGTCCTCTTCGCCTTTCACGATGTTCGTGCTCGCAAAGATGATGTTGCCGGAACCGTCCTTGTTGAGGACCTTGTATTTGGAATCGGCGCCGGAGGCGGTGGACGCCGCGCGGGAAAAGACCAGCAGGGCACAGGCGAGGAGGATAAATTTTCCGAATGTTTGCATGGAATTCTGTTGGGGTTGGGAGTTACTGACGACCGGCACGATGTAGCAATTTTTTCGTAACGGTCAATGCTCTGCGTATCCACTCCCCCGCCCCGATCCGTCCTGTCTCTAAGGCAGACGGAAGCTCACGGCACACGGCAGCCGGGCTAATGCAGCAGCAGGTGGTAGCTGCCCGGCGTCATCATCTGCTGAAAGTCGCCCATCGACAGGTTTCCATCGTCCAGTATGGCATCGACCCGTGTCATAACCGCCGGGTTGGGCGTGGCGCCGGTCAGGCGAATCGCGAGTGTGGGCAACCCGGACCACGAATACTGTCCGCCAATCGGAGAGGGGTTGGTGAAGCCAGCGGGCAAGTAGCTCTCCAATCCGACGGGGATCGTCCCCACAGCACCACTGGGCGGCCATTGGCCGTTCTCCAGATTGTAGCGCTGAATGGCCTCGGCATACTGGCGCAGGTCGTTGGCAATCCGTGAAGCCGCCGAGCGTTCCTGGACCCGCTTGAAGGCGGGAATCGCAATGGCCGCCAGCAAACCGATGATCACGACCACGACCATGATTTCGACCAGCGTATAACCGTGGCGGCGCGGGATCGGACGCTCACGCAGCGATCCCACTGCATAGTTTGGAGCAGAGCGTAGAAACATAACTTTCACCAAACATGTATTACGGCTAATTGGGCCACCGATTGCAGGATTTTTTCATCGGAGCGTGAAAATTGCCACCAACTCCCTTGTGCCTAATTCCTTCGGCCGGCAGCTTCTTGACTTTGTCATTGCGAGAACCCAACCAAGCCCAAAGCGACTTGCGTGAAACGGGCCATGAACTTTTCCCCCGGTCATGGCGAGGAGCGAAGCGACGCAGCCATCCATCAGAAATTCCCGCGGGATTGCCGCGCCCGGCGGCCCGGGCTCGCAATGACAAACGGCATGAATTGGTTAGCAGGAGCGCGCAGCGCGCCCCGTGGGCGGGGACGAATGCGTTGGCCCCGTTTGACTTCGCCGGGAAATTCTTCCGAATTCCGGCAGCATGCCCAAACGCGCCGTCCTCCTCGTCAATCTCGGCTCGCCCGACTCCACGTCGGTCGCCGATGTCCGGCGTTACCTGCGCGAGTTCCTCGGCGACGAACGCGTGATCGACCTCAAGCCGCGCTGGGCGGCGTGGCTGCTCGTCAACGGCCTTATCACAACCTTTCGTGCGCCGAAGTCCGCCCATGCCTACGCGCAGATTTGGCAGCCGGGCGGCTCCCCGCTCGTCCTTACCTCGCGGAGCGTGCGGGACAAGCTCGCCGCCGCCCTCGGCCCCGCCACGCCGGTTTACCTCGCGATGCGCTACGGCAATCCGTCCATCGCCTCTGTCCTCGGGCAACTCGTGGCGGATGGCGTCAGCGAGGTGCTGCTCTTTCCGCAATACCCGCATTACGCGATGTCCTCGTGGGAAACCGTGGTGGCGAAAGTTTACGAGGAAGCCGCGCGCCTGGCGCCGGCGCTGCGCATGACCTGCGTGCAACCGTTTTTCCAGGACGCCGACTACATCGCGGCGCTTTACGCCGTCACCGCGCCGTTCCTCGCCCAGCCGCACGACCATGTGCTCTTCAGCTACCACGGCATCCCGGAGCGACACCTGCGCCGGGCCGATTCGTCGCACGCCCACTGCACCTTGGTCGCCGACTGCTGCGCCACCGCCTCGCCGTTGCACGCCACCTGTTACAAGGCGCAGATTCTCGCTACCACCCGCGCACTGGTCGCCCGCGCCGGTCTTTCCGCCGACCAATACTCCGTCTCCTTTCAGTCCCGGCTCGCAGGCGAGCCCTGGCTCACGCCGTTCACCGACCACGAACTGGTGCGCCTGCCGCGCGAGGGCAAACGTCGCTTGCTGGTCCTCTGCCCGGCCTTCGTCGCCGACTGCCTGGAGACGCTTGAGGAGATTCGTGGCGAGGGGAAAAGGACGTTCCTTGCGGCAGGCGGGGAAACTTTTCTGCAAATCCCCTGCCTGAATGACCAGCCGCCCTACATTGATTTTCTCGCCAACCGCGCGCGAAGCTGGCTAACGAATGCCCCCAGTTGAACGAAGCCTCGTCAAACTCCTCTTCCCCCCCGCCGCGCTCCGCCACTGCCGAGCTCGCAGCCGTGCTCATGCTCGACGACACCGGGTGTGTCACAACCGCTAGTGTGGCTGCCCTCGCGTTGTGGCACATGGGTGAGTCCGAAATCGTCGGCACGGCATTTTCCAAACTGTTCTGTTTCGACGTCGTTTCCGACGCGCCTGACTGGCTGGAGGCCCAGTGGGAGAGCTTGCTCGGCATCGCGCTTGATCGCACCGCAGCCCTGAGCGCCCAGCCACGCGAAGGCGCGCCGCGCGACGTGCTCGTGCACCTCGAGCGTCTCCCCGCGGGCACTTATCTCGCGACCGTGCAGCCACCCCCGCCACCTCTGCTTCCTTCGGCGGCTGCTGGCGCCAACTTCGCCCTGCTAGCAGAAAAAGGGGCGGCCGGGTTTTTCGACCTCAATCTGAAGACCGGCCGCGCGGTCTATTCCCCGGCGTGGAAAAAAATCCTCGGCTACGTCGACGCTGAGCTGCCCGACACGCTCGACATGTGGCGCCAGCTGATCCACCCCGACGACTCTGCTGCGGCGCCCGACCAGGTGGGCCGCAAGCTCACCATCGGCGCGCGTCCGTTCAGCGTGGAATTTCGCATGAAACACCGGCTCGGCCACTGGGTGTGGATCCAGTGCCTCGGCGTGCAGGTGCTCAACGCCGGGGGCGAACTCGAGCGTATCGTTGGCTTGCACCTAGACATCACCGAGAGAAAGGAAATCGAGGAGGCGAGCCTCGCCAACGATGAGCGGATGCAGTTGCTCAGCGCGCCGGGCCCGCTCGGCGCCTTTGATCTCGATTTCAGCGGCCACAAATTCTGGATCTCGCCGACGTGGAAGGAAATTCTTGGCTACGGCAGCGAAGAGCTGCCCGATGTGCTCGGCGCCTTCACGGAGGTGCTTCCGCCGGGCGAGGCCCGCGATGGCGCGCAAACCTGGCTGCTGGCACGCGCGCCCGGACAGTCCACCTTCGTCGAAGTCCACTCATTCCATGGCAAGGAGGGTCGCATCATCCCGGCCCTGTTCGGCGCCAATCGCACCCTCACCCGCCGGCGCGACCTCGCACGGGTGACTGGCTTCATCTGCGCGCTTCCAACGATGCCCGGCGGCACGGTTACGACCACGGCCGATCCGGGCCTGCCCGCCGCGCTTGCAGCCGAAATGTTTGCCGCCGTCTCCGAAGGCGTGCTCTTGGTCGATCCGCACGGGAAACTCCTCTCGGTCAATCCCGCCGCAGCGCGCATCCTTAAGCTCACGCGTGAAACCGTGCCAGGCCTGCCCGTCAGCGATGTATTTCGTCTGGTCAACCGCTTGAGTGGCCGCATCAGCGACGATCCCTGCGAGCGCGCCCTCACTACGAACCAGCCGCTGCCGCTCATCAGCGACGACGCCCTCGCTCCAGCGGCCGAAGGTGCCGCGCCGCGCCCGATCGTGTGGACCGCCCGCGCCGCCTACGATGCCGCCAGCAGGCCGTCCGGCGTCGTTATCATCTTCCGTGATCCCGAGGAAATGAGCCTCACGCCTGAGGAACTCGTCAAAGCCAGCCGCTTCGAGTCGCTGGGCCTGCTCGCCGGCGGCATCGCTCACGATTTCAACAACCTCCTCACCACCATCCTCGGCTCCGTGTCGCTGGCGCGCGCCAACGGCGAGAATCCCATGCTGGTCGACGCCGAGACGGCTTGCGACACAGCCAAAGGCCTGACTAAGCAACTCCTCGCCTTCGCCAAGGGCGGCACCGGTGTCCGCGTGCCTTGCGCCGTCAAAGCAATTCTCAACGACGCGAAGCAAATTGCCGCCGCCGCCTCCACCGCCACGGTCACGGTGGAGGTTCCCGACTGTATTGATCCGGTCAACGTCGAGCGCTCCCAGATATTGCAGGTTTTCCAAAACCTCATTGTCAACGCCCTCCAGGCCATGCCGCCCGAACCGCACCGGCCCGTGGTGCACCTGCGCGCCGCCAACACTACCCTGGGCGCCGACGAGGTGCCCCCACTCCCCGCCGGTGATTACGTGCAAATCGAGGTCGCCGATAACGGCAGCGGCATCAAACCTGAGCATCTCGAAAAAATCTTCGACGCCTTCTTCACCACGAAGAAACACGGCACTGGCCTCGGATTGGCCACCGTGCTCTCCCTTGTGCGCAAGCATAGCGGCGTGATCGGCGTTGATTCGACTGTCGGTGTCGGCACAACATTCACAGTTTTGCTGCCCAAGGCCGACAAGCCTGTCGAGGTCAAGGCCCGCCGCACCATGGCGCTGCGCAATTTCACCGGTCGCGTGCTTCTCATGGACGACGATCCGAAGATTTCCACGCTCACGGCAACAATGCTCAAGAACCTCGGCTATTCGTTCGACCTTGCGAAAGACGGCGACGAAGCCATCCGGTTCTACAAGCGCTACCTCAACATCGGCCGGCCCTACGATGTCGTCTTCCTAGATATCACGGTGATCGGCGGCATGGGCGGCGAAGAATGCTTCAAGATCCTGCGCCAACTCGATCCCGATGTCCGCGCCGTCGTTTCCAGTGGCTACGACGACGACGACACGGTGCGCCGTTTCGACGAATTGGGATTTCTTGGTTATCTCACCAAACCCTACCGCGAGTCCGATCTGGGCAAGGTGATCAAGACCGTGGTCGGATAGCCGGCCGGGACGGCATCACCCACGGCTGACAGTCCCGAAATTTCCACCCTCGCACGCGGCGACAAATCCCTCGGTCACGGTTTTCAGTTCCTCCCACCGCGCCCGGATATTTTTCGCCTCGTCCTTGGTGATGACGCTGTCGGCCGACGACGTCGCGATCGTGGCCAGCATGTCGGCAAACTCGTGCACGATGTCATTTGTGACCGGGATGAGCGCCTGCGAACGCGGGAGGTTTTTCGGGTTGCGGATGAAAAAACCACCCGCCTGTTCGCACACCCACTGCGCCACGCGCACCTCGCCCGTGATCCGGATGAGCTCGCCCACACGGTCGAGCGGACTGCCCGCCCCGCTGCCGCTCTCGTCCACAGGCGGCTCCGCCCATTTGTAGATCAAGGAAAGCGACAGCCCCATTTCGGCGGCAATCAGCTTGGCGCTCGTTTTCTTCAACACCTCCCTCATGACCTCGTGCGAATCCATGGTGCCTTCAGCGTGCGGAGGCCACGCCGCTTGGCAAGCCGGGTGCGCGGTTGCAAACCCCTCCTTGGTGCCGGCCCTCAAAAACACCATGGAAAAGCGGGAACCCTGAGCCCACGCGCCATTAGCGGAACTTCCCCGCCGAAATCAGGGCCGGAACTTCGTGTTCCGGCCTGTTTTTTTTCGTGCGTCCGGCCACCAGGTTCTGACTTACTGCCTGCCTTTCCTCTTTTCTATGAATATCCACGAGTATCAGGCCAAGGCTCTCTTCGAGAAATTCGGCGTTCCGGTGCCTAAGGGCGCCCCCGCCAAGACTCCCGAGGATTTTATCAACGCGCTCTCCGACCTCCCGGACGGCCCGACCATGGTAAAATCCCAGATCCACGCTGGCGGCCGCGGCAAGGGCACCTTCACCGACGGCTACAAGGGCGGCGTGAAATTCTGCAAGACCAAGGCCGACGCCCGTGAAATCGCCGGCAAGATGCTCGGCAACACCCTCGTCACACTCCAGACCGGCCCCGCCGGCCGCAAGGTCCAGACGGTTTACTTCACTGTCGCGAGCGACATCAAAAAGGAATACTACCTCGCCATCCTCCTCGACCGCACGACATCGCGTCCCGTGATCGTCGCCTCGACCGAGGGCGGCGTTGAAATTGAAAAAGTCGCACACGAGACGCCCGAGAAAATCACCAAGGTGTTCGTCGACCCCGCCTACGGCCTCGCCGATTTCCAAGTGCGCGAACTCATCTTCAAGCTCGGTCTCGCCGGCACCGAGGCTAAGAACGCCGCCAAACTCATCCGCAATCTCTACACCTGCTTCTGGGAAACCGACGCCGCCATGGTGGAGGTCAACCCGCTCATCACCACGCCCACCGGCGAAGTCCTCGCCCTCGACGCCAAAGTCTCCTTCGACGACAACGCCCTCTTCCGCCACCCCGAAATCGTCTCCCTCCGCGATCTCAACGAGGAAGACTCCAAGGAAATCGAGGCCTCCAAGCACTCGCTGAACTACATCGCGCTCGACGGCAACATCGCCTGCCTCGTCAACGGCGCCGGCCTCGCGATGAGCACGATGGACATCATCAAGCACTTCGGTGGCACGCCCGCCAACTTCCTCGACGTCGGCGGCGGCGCGACGAAGGAGCAGGTCGTGGCCGCGTTCAAGATCATCCTTGGCGACGCCAACGTGAAGGGCATCCTCGTGAACATCTTCGGCGGCATCATGGACTGTAACGTGATTGCCCAAGGCATCGTCGAGGCCGTCAAGGAAGTCGGCCTCAAGCTCCCGCTCGTCGTCCGCCTCGAGGGCAACAACGTCACCTCCGGCAAAGCCACCCTCGCCGCATCCGGACTCAAGCTCGTCTCCGGTGACACCATGGCCGACGCCGCCCAGAAAATTGTGAAGCTCGTCGCCTAAGCGGTCGGAGCGAAATCGAAAATCCAAAATCTCAAATCGAAAATCCCGATGGCCATTCTCATCACTCCCGCAACGAAGATTCTCATCCAAGGCATCACCGGCGAATTCGGCGCGCGCCACACCCGGCTCTCGCTCGATTACGGCACACAGGTCGTCGCCGGCGTCACGCCTGGCAAGGGCGGCCAGTTCTTCGAACACGGCGCGCACCGCGTCCCGATCTTCAACTCCGTCGCCGACGCCGCCAAGGCCACCGGCGCCACCGTTTCCGCGATCTTCGTGCCGCCGCCGTTCGCCGCCGACGCGATTCTCGAATGCGTCGATGCCAACCTCGACCTCGCAGTCGCGATCACCGAGGGCATTCCGATCAAGGACATGGTCCGCGTGAAGCGCGCCATGGAAGGCCGCAAGACGCGCCTCGTCGGCCCCAACTGCCCCGGCATGGTCAGCCCCGGCGCAGGCCAGGATTCCCACGGTGGCTGTCGCATCGGCATCGCCCCCGGTTACATCAACAAGCAGGGCCATGTCGGCGTCGTCTCGCGCTCCGGCACACTCACCTACGAGGCCGTCTTCCAACTCACCACCAAGGGCATCGGCCAGAGCACGACCGTCGGCATCGGCGGCGACCCCGTCAACGGCACTTCGCACCTCGACGTCATCAAGCTCTTCGCCGCTGACCCCGACACCCACGGCATCATTCTCATCGGCGAAATCGGCGGCAACGCCGAAGTCGAAGCCGCGCGCTGGATCAAGGCCAACTGCAAGAAACCAGTCGCCGGCTTCATCGCCGGTGCGACCGCGCCCGCCGGCCGTCGCATGGGCCACGCCGGCGCGATCGTTGGCGGCGCCGAGGATACCGCCGCCGCGAAAATCGCCGTTTTCAAAGAATGTGGCATCGAAGTCGCCGTCACCCCGAGCGACATGGCCGATGCCCTCCTCCGCGCGGCGAAGGCGAAGAGCGTGACATTGACGTGATTTAAGGCGGGCAACCGCAAACGCCACGACTGGGCCTGCTCAGAGCGCCGTCATGGTCAGTTTTTGACGGCGGCAGACCAACAGAACCTCGTGCACGCCGGCCAGGTCGATCAAACCGTCCGTCAACTTCAGCCGTTGCTGCAGCAACATTCCGACCGGCAGGAACAGCCAGTTATACCAACGAATGGCGGCCGACCGATGTTCGGTGAGCCCTTTGACCGCGAATCGCAACAGGCGGGGATTGTTGGACTGCATCCCAAAAACCGCGCTTTTCTCGACCACCAATCCATTCTCGGTGATCGTCCCTAATAATTCGGCGGGGACATAGCGGCGCGCGTGACCGACAACGGCATCAAATTCAGTCCAACGCGCAGGATGCAACGGCACCGAAAAAATCAGGCGGCCGCCTTCTTTCAGCACTCGGCTCAATTCGGCAAAAGCCCGCGAATCGTCCTCGACATGCTCGATCACATCGCAGGCGACCACGAGATCGAAGCTGCCATCAGCAAAGGGGAGTTCGGTAAGTTGGCCGATCCGAGCCAGCCCTCCGCCGGCTTGCAACCGCGTGACCGCCGGCGCACTGAGATCCAGAAAATGCGTGCCCCCGACCGGTAGGCGCGGTCGCAGGCCAGGGCCAACTTCCAATCGCATGGCGGCCGAGGGTAGTAGGGCGGAAATCAACTGCCACGTGTTGAAGCGCTTCGGAGACGTCAGATATGTCTTGGCCCAAAGAGCATTATAAAACTCGCTGTTTTTCGCAACGAGGTCGCTTGGTTTCATCGTGGGCAAAGTTGAACGCAGAGGTCCGGTATTGCCACCGTTTCCTCAGACACAAGGTAAAGCAATGAAGCTAAGGAAGCGCTGACATGGCGGTTTTTCAAATTCCGGTTGCTGCGGGTCTGCGCCGAGAGCGCACAGCGCGTTGCATATGCGGCGCAGGCATCGGTGTCGGGCGCTGCGCGCCAAAATCGCCCCGATGCAGCTAGGAGCGTGAGCGCATCGTGCTTTCGCGACCGCAGGCGCGAGAAATAATCGGGCTAAAGAAACCGGGGGCGGTGCCGTAGTTGTGCGGTGTCGCCGGTTCTTTCAGAAAAAATACTAAGGCATACTAATCCATACATGCCTATGCTGCCACTGCCCAGTAGTCCCACTCCCCCTCAATGAGGTCGTGGAGGTCACAATGGAGACGAATGATGGCGGCTAGGGATTGGCCACCGAATTGGTCAACTGGTCTGAAGGAACCGGCGACTTTAACAAACCCAAAGGTCCGTAAGTTCTGCTAGCAGTCGATCATTCTAGTCCGACAACTGATGTCCTTGATCAGAATAACGACATGCGCCAGAGCCGCGAAAAAATAGGTAGCTTCGGTCGAGCCGTCGACTCATCGGCCTGCGCCTGACGCGCTGGCGCATGCGCACGATACGATTGCGCTTCGTATATAATCCGCGGAATTCACCCGGGGGAATCTATCAGCCCCGATGAAATCGCGTTCATGGAATTTCCGGGCTAACCTCCCAGCAATTCCACACCAAGAAATTGCGCTAAAGTGAGTCCGGGAGGGAGCCGATGTTATGACATGTGCATCAGCATCTGGGCATATTGCTGCGCAGATTGAAGCGCTACCGGAACATCTCATGAACTTACAACAACAGAATCTCTTGCCGATGCTGGCCAGTGTGCGCCAACAACTGGCTATGAGCCAAGAAGACTTGGCGCGGCAACTCGGGGTCAGCTACGCGACGGTCAACCGCTGGGAGAACGGGCACTCCCGGCCCTCGAAACTCGCCGTCGCCCAACTCAGCGCCTTCTGCGATCGGATGATCGCGCAGGGTAAGCTCATCTTGACCAAGGAATCGCGGACGTGACGACGAACGGCGAGCGGCAATTGCCCCCAATGGTGCTCGTGGTGGAAGATGATCCGACTACGCGGCGGACGTTGCAGGGTCTGCTTGCGGGCGCGGGATTTCGGACTTCGACGGCAGAAACTCAAGCCGGTGCCTGGCCCGAGATTCGGGCGCATCGTCCGGACCTCATGCTGTTGGATGTAAATCTTCCGGACGGGAATGGCTTCGAGATTTGCCAGAAGTTGCAAAAGGAACCTGGGCTGGGGCAGATCCCGGTTCTGTTTATTTCCGCCAACGACGAGTTGGCGGCGAAAGTGCGAGGCTTCGAAGTCGGGGGCGTCGATTACATTTCCAAGCCGCTCGCCGGCGCCGAAGTGCTCGCTCGCGTTCGCACGCACCTGCGGGTCAAGCGCGCTTACGAGGCGCTCGTAGAATTGCAGGCGGAGCGCATGGAACGGCTGGCGAGCGCCCAAAAAAACACCATGCCGCAGCCCGCGGATCTGCCGGAGGCCATGTTCACGGTCGCGATCCGGCAGAAACTTCAGGCGGGCGGCGATTTTTACGACGTCATCCCTTCCGGTGACAATAGCGTGGACTATCTGGTGGCGGATGCCAGCGGCCACGACTTGGGTGCTTCCTACTGGACCGCGGCGCTCAAGGCCCTGGTGTCGGAATACGCCAACCCGCTCAACTCTCCGGCCGATGTGCTGCGCGCGCTCAACAACGCGCTGCTGCGCATCCTGCCGGCGGGCGCATTTTTCACTGTCATCTATGCCCGGCTGAATCGCCGGAGCCGACGCCTTAGCATCGCCAACGCCGGACATCCGCCCGCGATCGTCACGCTTGGGCGCAGCAACGAGGTGGTCGTCGTTCAGCAGGAGGGTGATGTGATCGGCGCTTTTGCCGACGCCGTTTTCGGGGTCACGGAAGTAAAGTTGAATCAGGGTGACCGACTGTTCCTTTATTCTGACGGGCTAGTGGAGACGGATGGTTCGGCCGCTGCCGGCGTGCGGCGTCTGGCGGACGCGTGCCGAGCCGGCTCCGCCGGCCCGCTCGCCGAGTTGGTGCCGTCGCTCGTAAACGACATAAGCGCCGGTCACGATGCCTCGGACGATGTGGTGCTGCTGGGAGTGGACGCATGAAAACTCGCCCCCCGATTCCCGCGCGGGTTTTGCGCCGCGAAATCCCCTCGCGCCTTCCAGCGGTGGAATCCCTCTGTCGCGTGATTCGCGCGCTGCTTCAGCAGCACGGTCTCGCGGCGGTCGCCTTCCCGGTGGAGTTGTCCGCACGTGAGTGCCTGAACAACGCCGCGCTGCACGGTAACCGCCGCTTGGCGACCAAGCGCATCGGCCTCGATTTCCGCATTGGTCGGAAATGGATTCGCCTGCAAGTCACGGATCAGGGGCGCGGCTATGACTGGCGCCGCGCGCGGGCCGCCACGTTGTCGGAAGGCACGAAGACATCCGGCCGCGGCCTCGCCATCTGCACCCTCTACGCCCAGCGCGTCGCGTTCAACCAGCGCGGCAACCGCATCACCCTTTGGTTAGCGAAATCGAAAAAGGAGCAATGACTATGTCTGAATATACCATCGAAAAACGGGACCACGTTCTCCATCTGACCCTGACGGCCGACCTGACGGCAAGCGTCGTGCCCGGACTGCAAGCCGCCCTGCGCGCCGCCCTCGGCGCCGACGTGACAGAAGTCGTGGCCGACTTGTTGCACACTGCGATGCTGGACTCGAGCGGCATCGGCCTGCTCATTGCCACGAGCAACGCCCTTGCGAAGCGCGGCGGTCGCATCCGCGTCGTCAACGTCGCCCCCGACATCCTGCAATTGCTGCAAAGCATGCGGCTGACGGCGCGGCTCAACACCAGCGGTCGCTAAACCCCGGCACCACCATGGAAGACGAACTGCTCAACGAGTTTCTCAACGAGTCCCGCGAACATCTCGCGACGATCGAAACCGATCTGCTGACGATCGAGGAAGGCGCCGCCAATGTGGACGAGGATCTCGTCAACAAAGTGTTTCGCGCCGCCCACTCCATCAAGGGCGGCAGCGGCTTCTTCGGCCTGACGAAGGTCAAGGAACTCGCGCACAAGGCCGAGACTGTCCTCGACATGCTCCGCTCCGGGAAAATGGTTCCCAACGCTGAAATCACCAACGTCCTCCTCGCCGCGTTCGACAAGCTCCGGGAGATGGTCAACAACGTCGCCAATCAGGAGCAGGCCGACATTGCCGATCTGCTGGTCGCCCTCTCCGGACTCGCCTCGTCCTACCTGCCGGCCGATCAAAAAGCTTCGCTCACGCAGAGCGTGGCGCTCCATCCGCCGGGCGACGGGCAAACCACCGTCACTGTCCCGCAGGTGGATTTCGACCGCGCGCGCCGCAGTGGCCAGCACGTGTATTGCGTGGACCTGGACCTCATCCACGACATCGAGCGCAAAGGCCGAACCGTCCTGTCCGTCTTCCGCGACATTTGGGAATCTGGTGAAATTCTGGACTGCGCGGTAAACTATGTGGCCGTCGGCGATCTGAATTCGCAGCTCGGCAATCAACTGCCGCTGCGACTCGTTTTCGCCACCATCGTCGCCCCGGCCGACATCGGTGTGCTCATCGAGGTCAGCGAAGAAAAACTCAAGGTCCTCTTTGATCCGGGCCAGACGACAAACCCGCCGCAACCAATCATTACCCCGGTCGCACCCGCGCAGAATTTTGCCGCGCCGCCCCCGCCGGTGCCGCTCTCCGTTGCGCTCGCCCCGCCGCCTACTGCACCCGGACCAGCGACCTCGACCAAACAGGCCGTCTCGGAGACGCAGCTCTCCACAGACACCCGCACGGCCGCCGCGGCCGGCGATCGGACGCTTCGCGTCAACGTCACCCTGCTCGAGAGCCTGATGAATCTCGCGGGCGAACTCGTCCTGAGCCGCAACCAACTCCGCGCCGCCATTGCGCAGGACGACGACCGCTCGCTCACCGAAGCCGATCAGCGGATCAACCAGGTCACCTCGGAATTGCAGGACGCGATCATGCAGACGCGACTGCAGCCCATCGGCACGGTGTTCGGCAAGTTTCCCCGCGTCGTGCGCGACATCGCCAACGCCCTCGGCAAGGATGTCCAACTCGACATCCACGGTCGCGACGTAGCGCTCGACAAGAGTTTGATTGAAGGGCTCTCCGATCCGCTCACCCACATGGTGCGCAACGCCGTCGATCACGGCATTGAGACGCCCGAGGAGCGGACGCGCGCCGGCAAGAAAAGCCAAGGCACCGTCCGCCTCGAAGCGCGCCATGAAGCAGGCCAGATCGTCATCGAGATCGCCGACGACGGCAAAGGCCTCGACCCGCGCAAGCTCGGCAAGTCCGCCGTCAAGAAGGGCCTGATGACCGCCGAGAAAATGGCGGAGCTCTCGGAGCAGGATCTTTTCGCCCTCATCTTTTTACCCGGGTTTTCTACCGCGGAACAGGTCACCGATATTTCCGGCCGCGGCGTCGGCATGGATGTCGTCAAGACCAACCTCGACCGCCTCGGCGGCAAAGTGGAAATCCATTCCGTCATCGGCAAGGGCGCGCTATTCCGCATCAAACTGCCGCTCACGCTGGCGATCATGCCGTCGTTGATCGTGTCGGTGGGCCGCGAGCGGTTCGCGATTCCGCAGGTCAACGTCGAAGAGTTGCTCCACATCAACGTCGAGGACATAGCCAAGCGGATCGATGTGATTGGCGATGCGGAAGTGCTGCTCCTGCGCGATCGCATTTTGCCTCTGTTGCGCTTCGGCAAGCTGCTGGGCCTCGCCTCGGATCGCCCACCCAACAGCGAACTCGAAGTCGCCGTCGTCACCACGGGCACGCTGACTTACGGCCTAGTGGTGGACGCGTTTCACGACACCGAGGAAATCGTTGTCAAACCGCTCGGCCGTCATCTCAAGGGTCTCCACGAGTATGCCGGTGCCACCATTCTCGGCGATGGCGCCGTGGCGCTGATTTTGGACATCGGCGGCGTCGCCAACAAAGCGGAGTTGGTGGCGGTGGCCAAGTCGCTCGCCACGCACACCACGATCGAGGAAAGCCAAACTACTCGCACCGAGGAATTGCAGTCGCTGCTGCTCTTCCACAACGCCCCCGACGAACTTTGCGCGACGTCGCTGGCTTCGGTCCTGCGCATCGAGCGGATCAAACCGAAGCAGGTGGAAACTGTGGCCGGCCGCCGCACGATGCAGTATCGCGGCACCCTGTTGCCGCTGGTGACGCTCGCCGATGTCGCCCAGGTGAAAGCCATCAGCGATGACTCCGACTTGGTCGTCATCGTGACCAACGTCCGCGGCCGCGAAGTCGGTCTGCTCGGCGCGATGCCGGTGGATGTCGTCGAAACCCAGGCGGCCATCGATCTCACGACGCACCGGCAGAAGGGTGTCGCGGGGTCGGCCATCATCGGCAACCGCATCGCCATGGTCACCGACATGTTTGAGTTGGTGGACGGCGCCTGCGCAGACTGGGGCATCTTGCCGCCGGCGTTGCCCGAGGCCAGCACCGCCGGGAAGAAATTCGTGGTGTTGCTCGCGGAGGATTCGGATTTCTTCCGCGCGCAGGTGAAACGTTACCTCGAGGAAGATGGCGACGCCGTGCTCGACGCGCCCGACGGCGAAAGCGCTTGGGAATTGCTGCTCGAGCATCTCGACGAAGTGCAAGCCGTCGTCACCGACATCGAGATGCCTCGGCTCACCGGGTTGGGCCTCGCCCAGCGAATCCGTGCCGACAGCCGCACCGCCAAACTACCGATTGTCGGCCTCAGCTCCCTCGCGGGAGAGGAAGATATAGCCCGAGGCAAGGCCGCCGGATTCGACGATTATCAAGTGAAACTCGACCGCGACCAACTGCTCGCCTGGGTGCGAATCCACTCCGGTCAGCTCTCCGCCTCCGAAACCGCCCTGCTCTCCAACTGATCAGCCCCTTACTGAACAAACAAATTAACGTCTCGAAATCATGAATCTCAACAACTTCAAGATTGGAAATAGACTCACGCTAGGTTTCGGCATTGTGATCGCGCTCCTCCTGTTGCTCTCCGCTAACTCGTGGCGGCAGATGACCGCCCTCGACGATGGCTTGGACACTGCAGTGGCACAGGCAAACAAGATGTCGATGACCAAGGAAATCGACAGCCTGACAAACACCATCAATTTGGAAATCTGGAGTCTCGTAACTGCCAATGATCCAGCGGCAAAACAGTCGCACAAGGCTGCGATTGCCAAGGAGCGGGAAGAATTTCAGCGCATACTAGGCGAACTAAAATCTTCGGCGAAACACCAGCAGGATAAGGATCTGCTGGCCGCGCTGGAAACGGCAATCGCCTCGGTAGAGGGTCTCAATCAGCGCGTCATCGATCTTGCGTTCCAAGGTGATGGCCAAGACGCCAAGGCGCTGGAGCTGTTTCAAGTCGAAGGCGCGAAAGCGATGTTCGAGAAAATTGATCCAGCGATCGAGGCGCTGATCAGCTACCGGCAGACGCGCATTCAGGGAGTGGTAAACGATGCAAACATAGCTTACAGGCAGGCGTGCTGGACTCTGATCATCGGCGGTGTAGTCGCACTGGCACTGGTGATATTCTTCGGCGTCATCATCACCCGCAGCATCGTGATCCCGATCAGAGACTACGTCGGATTCACCGGGCAGCTGGCCTGTGGTGATTTTTCCAAAGCAGTGCCGGAGACACTCCGTTCGCGCGGCGACGAGATGGGCGATCTGGCGCGCGCTTTCGACGCAATGACAGACAATTTGCGCAAGCTATTACACGAAATCAACAGCGGGGTGGAAACCCTCGCCGCATCTGCCACCGAACTCTCCAGCGTGTCCGGGCAAACGGCTGTCGGCGTGAAATCGATGTCTGACAAGACCGCCACGGTCGCGGCCGCCGCCGAGGAAGCAAGCGCCAACACGATGTCCGTCGCGGCCGGCATGGAACAGGCCGCCACGAACCTCTCCTCGGTCGCCAGCGCGACAGAGGAGATGAGCGCCACGGTCGGCGAAATCGCCGCCAACTCGGAAAAAGCCCGTAACATCAGCGAGCAGGCCACGGCCCAGACTGAGAGCATCTCAAGCATGATGCAGCAACTCGGGCAGTCCGCCCGCGACATCGGAAAAGTAACCGAGACCATCACGGAAATTTCCTCGCAGACCAATTTGCTGGCGCTCAACGCCACCATTGAAGCCGCTCGCGCCGGTGCCGCCGGCAAAGGCTTCGCCGTCGTGGCGAATGAAATCAAGGAACTCGCCCGGCAAACCGCCGCCGCGACCGAAGACATCAAGGCCAAGATTTCCGGTGTGCAGACTTCCGCCGGCAGCGCCATCGCCGACATCGACAAGATCGCCAGCGTGATCAAGGAGGTGGGCTCCATCGTTTCCAATATCGCTGCTGCCATCGACGAACAGGCCAAGGTCACGAAGGATGTCGCGGGCAACATCGCCCAGGCCACCGCCGGCGTGAAGGATTCCAACGAGCGCGTGGCGCAGACGGCCACGGTCTCGAAATCCATCGCGCAGGATGTCGCCGGCATCAGCGCTGCCGTGAGCGACATCCGCTCCGGCGGCGAGCAAGTCGAGGCCAGTGCCGCCGAACTCTCCCAACTTTCCGACAATCTGCGGCAGTTGGTGAGCCGCTTCCGAACCAACGATACGGGCGCAGGCGCCGCCAACACCGCGCGTTCGCACTCTCATTCCAATGGCGCTGACAGTAGTAGCAGCGCGGCATCCGTCGATCGGATGTCAGCACCGCCGGCCGAACGGGCGCATCGCCCGTTCATCGAGTGGTCCGAGAGTTATTCCGTGGGTGTGCCCGCGATGGATCAACATCACAAAAAGCTGTTTGATTTGATCAACAGCCTCCACGCCGCCATGCGAACTGGTCAAAGCCGCACCGCCTTAGGCGCAACGTTGGAGGAGTTGGCGAATTACGTGAATTATCACTTCGCGGCTGAAGAGAAGCTCATGAAGCAGCACAAGTGCTCAGGACTGGCCGACCAAATCGCGGCTCACACCGGCTTGGTCGAGAAAGTCACCGCCCTACGCCAGCAGTTTGCCAGCGGTCAACAGGGCCTGGGCGTCGAGGTGCTCAATATGCTTCGCGACTGGCTGGTGAACCACATCCAGCGGAAGGACAAGGCCTGCATGTCCGTCCTCTGCGAAATGGCCCGCGCCCGCGCCACCACTCACTAAGGCAATTCAGTAAAAAAACATGCTCATGATTAACTTAAATAACATGAAAATCGGCCGCCGGCTCGGACTCAGCTTCGGAGCCATGGTGGCCATGATGTGTGTCGGCACCGGACTCGCGGTCTTCGCCGTGAAAGCGACCGGAGACTCAATGGATAAAGCCATTGTCGATTCTCGGAAATTGGACCAAGTCCGCATGATTCGGGGCAACCTGAACGACCTCTACCTCGACCTCTGGTACTCTCTCCTTGAGAAAGACCCGGCGCAGAAGGAAATACTGAAGCAGGGTATCGATAAGGCTCGCACCGGTTACATGAAGTGCATCCAGGATCTCAAAGCGTCCAACCTGAATGAAAAGGAATTGCGCCTGATCGAGAAACTGGAGGCAGCCCTCGCCCCCGCCAGGGAAATCAACAGAAAGATTCTCCCCATGGCCTTTGACGGCCGGGAGGACCAGGCTATCCCGTTGATGTTGGGGGAAGGCGACCAGAAGAGGCGCAGCATCGACGAATCGTTCAACGCCTTCGCTGCTTACGAGGTCGAGTCGGTTAACGCGTCGGAGAAACTCGCCGTCGATCTGTTGCCGGTATTCTACAGGGTGCTGTGTATTGGTATCTTCATCGGCATGGCCTTGGGCATTGCTTTCGCGATCTACATCACCCGCGGCATTGTCCGCCCCCTCTCGGTCGGTGTTAGCCTCTTGAATGAAGTAAGTCGCGGCAATCTGACCGAGGATGTGCCGAGCGCGTTGCTTGCCAGAAAGGACGAAGTGGGCGAACTCGCGCAATCCTTGCAGTCCATGACAGACAGCCTGCGCAAACTGGTGCGCGATGTATCAGGCGGCGTGGAAACGCTGGCCTCATCGGCTACGGAGCTCTCGACCGTCTCCAGTCAAACGGCCAACGGTGTGAAGACAGTGTCGGACAAGACGACCACCGTCGCGGCCGCCGCCGAAGAGGCGAGTGCCAACACTATGTCGGTCGCCGCCGGCATGGAACAGGCGGCCACGAACCTCTCCTCGGTCGCCAGCGCCACGGAGGAAATGAGCGCCACCGTCGGCGAAATTGCGGCCAACTCGGAAAAAGCCCGCAACATCAGCGAGCAGGCCACCGTGCAGGCCGAGAGCATCTCGGGCCTCATGCAGCAACTCGGGCAGTCCGCCCGCGACATCGGCAAGGTCACCGAGACCATCACCGAAATTTCCTCCCAGACCAATTTGCTGGCGCTCAACGCCACCATCGAAGCCGCCCGGGCCGGTGCCGCGGGCAAAGGCTTCGCGGTCGTGGCGAACGAAATCAAGGAACTCGCCCGCCAGACCGCGGCCGCCACAGAGGACATCAAGGCAAAGATCGGCGGTGTGCAGTCATCCGCTGGCAGCGCCATCGCCGACATCGACAAGATCGCCAGTGTGATCAAGGAAGTTGGCGCCATCGTCTCCAACATCGCTGCCGCGATCGAGGAGCAGGCGACGGTGACGAAGGATGTGGCTGGCAATATCGCCCAGGCCACCGCCGGAGTGAAAGACTCCAACGAGCGCGTCGCGCAGACCGCCACCGTCTCGAAAACCATTGCCCAAGATGTGGCCGGCATCAGCACCGCGGTGAGCGACATTCGCTCCGGTGGTGAACAGGTGGAAGCAAGCGCCGCTGAACTCAGCAAGCTCGCCGACGATCTGCGGCAGATGGTGGGACAATTCCGGATCAACCAGACAACCACTGTTCAGCCGAGCGCACCGAGGACTGTCCGCCAGCATGCCCACGTGAACGGCACGAGCAGCCCGGCATCCGCCGATCGGGTATCCCCACCGCCGGCCGAGCGGGCGCATCGCCCGTTCGTTGAGTGGTCCGCGAGTTACTCCGTCGGGGTGCCGGCGATGGACCAGCACCACAAGAAGCTGTTTGACCTAATCAACAATCTCCACGGCGCCATGCGCGCCGGCAAGAGCCGCGAAGCGCTCGGTGTGGCACTGGAGGAGTTGGCGAATTATGTGAATTATCACTTCGCAGCTGAAGAGAAGCTCATGAAGCAGCACCATTGTTCAGGGCTGGCCGACCAAATCGCGGCTCACACCGGCTTAGTCGAGAAAGTCACCGCACTACGTCAGCAGTTTGCCAGCGGTCAACAGGGTCTGGGCGTCGAGGTGCTCAATATGCTTCGCGACTGGCTGGTGAACCACATCCAGCGGAAGGACAAGGCCTGTATGTCCACGGTCTGCGAAGTGGCCAAAGCCCGCGCCAACGCCCACGCGACCCATCACTGAAACCCTTTTACCGGAGATATCCCTATGCTTAAATCACTGAACAACCTGAAACTGGCCACCCGCATCGTCGCGATCACGCTGCTGATCGTGATCGGCGTTGTCGCGGTGAACTACGCGATCTTCGTTCGCAGCTACCGCGCGAGCGCCCAGACCGCCATGGTCGAGAAGGCAAAAGCCTTCAGCGCGGTAGCCGACGAGGCCAAGAACCACGTCAGCCTGCTGCACCGCACCGGTGCGATTGACGACAAAGTCCTCGCCGCAGAATTCAAGGCCGACCTCGCCGCTGGCAAGGCCGTCAAGGACACCAAGTTTTTCGCCACCATCCCGGTGGTCGCCGGTTGGACGGCGGCGCAGGAAGCGGCGAAACGCGAGAACATCGAGTTCCGCATCACGTCCTTCAACTCGCGCAACAAGGACCACGAGCCGGCACCGGGTTCGTTCGACGAACAGTTGCTGCGTCGACTCACGGACCAAGTGGCCGCGAATCAGGGTGAGATTATCCAAGCCGTCAATCCGGCCGACAACACGCTGCATGTGATGCGCGCCGTGAAACTCACCGAAAACTGCCTCATGTGCCATGGTGCCCCCGGCAGCAAGTGGGACTTGAACCACGACGGCAAGGATTTGACCGGCCACGTCATGGAAAATTGGAAGGCCGGCGACATGCATGGCAGCTACCACGTCGTGATGCCTCTCGCACCTGTGAGCGAGCAGGTGACGGCTTTTCTGCTGAGCGGATTGGCCTGGACGGTCCCGCTGCTGGTGATCGTCATAGCCCTTTTTGTTTACCTGATCACGGTGTCGATCGGGCGACCGGTTAAGGCGCTCAAGGACAGCACGACTGCCATCGCCCACGGCGATCTGAAGCATGAAATTTCCGGCAACCTGTTGACGCGCGGCGACGAAATCGGCGACTTGTCCCGATCGCTGCGCGATTTGAGCACCGCGCTCCGCACTTCGCTGCTCGAAGTGCTCAGCAGCACCGGCACCCTCGGCGTCCTGTCCGATGGCCTGCACACGACATCGCAACGCCTGACCACCAGCGCCCGCAGCACCTCCGAGCGCGCCGATACCGTCGCCGCCGCCGCCGAGGAATCCAGTGCCAACACCGCCTCCGTCGCGACGGGCATGGAGCAGGCTTCGGCCAATCTTTCATCCGTGGCCGCCGCCACCGAGGAACTCAGCGCCACCGTCTCCGAGATCGCCGGCAATTCCGCCCGCGCCCGCCTCGTCGGCGAACAAGCCGGCGCGCAGGCGCAAGCCGTGGCGGCCGTCGTCCAGGAGTTGGGCCAAGCCGCCCAAGCCATCGGAAAGGTCACGGAAACGATCACCAAGATCTCCGCCCAGACCAACCTCCTCGCGCTGAATGCCACCATCGAAGCGGCCCGCGCCGGTGCCGCCGGCAAAGGTTTCGCCGTGGTCGCTCACGAGATCAAGGAGTTGGCGCGGCAAACGGCCGCGGCGACCGAAGACATCAAGTCCAAAGTCTCCGGCGTCCAGATGTCCACCGCCAGCGCGATCACCGACATCGAAAAAATCTCCGGTGTCATCCAGGAAGTGGGCCAATTGGTGGCCAGCATCGCCACGGCGATCGAGGAGCAGACCGTCGTCACCAAGGACGTGGCCTTGAACATCTCGCAGGCCTCGGCCGGAATTCACGAAGCGAACGAGCGCGTCGCGGAAACCGCCACCGTCTCGAAATCTATCGCCGCCGACATCGCCCAGGTCAGCAGTCAAGGCCGGGCGATCAACAACGACAGCACTCGGCTGCAGGAAGATGCCGACATGCTGCGCGGCGTTTCTGAACGGCTCAAGCAGCTCACCGCACGGTTCCAACTCGGCCAGCAGACCGATTTCGCCGCCATCAAGAAGGGCCACCTTCAGTGGCGCAACCGGCTGATCGACATGTTTGAGGGCCGGCAAAATCTCACTTCGACGGACGTTGTCGATCACCATGCTTGTGCGCTCGGCAAGTGGTATGACCACGGCGGCCAAGAAAAATTTCAACAGATGCCCAAGTTCCAGCAATTGGGCACTGACCACGCAGCGTTCCACGCGCTCGTCGCCGAGATCGTGCAGATGTGGAACGGTGGACGGCAGACCGAGGCGCGCCAGCGCTTCGACAAGTTGATTCCGATGACTACGCGCCTCTTCACGCTCCTCGACGAAATCGCCCTCGACACCGCCAACGAACCCACCTCCACCCATGAACGGTGAATCACACACCTCGGACGACGCCCTGCTGCTGGCGAGTTTCGCCCTCGGTGACGCCGTCTTCGGCATCGATGCCCAGCAGATTCAGGAAGTGGCGAAAGTGGGCGAAATCACCCCCGTGCGCCATGCCCCTGCCTGCGTGATCGGCATTCGCAACCTGCGCGGCCGCGTCATCACCGTGTTGGATCTGCGCATCCGACTCGAACTGGGCTCGGTGCAGATCGGCCACGACAGCCGCGTGCTCATTGTCGAAGGCGAGGGCGAACCTGTCGGCCTGCTGGTCGACCGCGTCGACGACATGATCGCGGTTAAGCCCAAAGACATCATGCCCGCTCCGCCCAACGTGAATGGCGTGCAGAATCGCAACCTGCGTGGCGTGTTTCGCGGCGGCAAACGCCTCGTCGCTGTGCTAAATCTCGCCACGGTGCTCCATTCCGATCTGGGCCAGGGCGTGACTCAGGAAAAACTCAACGCATGAGCCTGCGCGTCGTCGTAGCCGATGATTCGGTTTTGTTTCGCCGGGCGATCAGCGATGCGCTGGTCGCGTTGCCCGACGTGGAAGTAGTCGGGAGCGCGTCCAACGGCAAACTGGCGCTGCAGAAAGTGCGCGAACTCAAACCTGATCTGCTGACCCTCGATCTCGAGATGCCTGAGATGGATGGGCTGGCCGTGCTCGACGCGCTCCGCCAGAGCGGCAGCAAGATGAGCGTGATCGTCGTCAGTGCGCTGACCCGCCGTGGCGGCGATATGACGCTGCGCGCCTTGGAAAAGGGCGCGTTCGATTTCATCACCAAGCCCGACACCGCCGGTGCCGACGAAAGCCGCGAAGCAATCCGACGCGAACTGGCCCCCCGCTTGCGCGCTCTCGCCACTCGGCTTGCCGTGCGCAATCTCCTGCACCGGCCCCAAGCGGCAACTCCGGCGACTACGGCAGCTGCTCCGCCGCCATCAGAGCAAAAAACACCTAGTGCAAATTTGAGCGGCATCGCCGATCGGATGAACCGGCTGGCGTCCTCGCAACGACCGGAAATGGTGCTCATCGGAGTGTCCACCGGCGGGCCCAATGCTTTAGCCCGGCTGCTGCCACAACTGCCGAAGGACCTCGGCGTGCCGATCCTGATCGTGCAGCACATGCCGCCGGTTTTCACGCTATCACTCGCCGAAAGTCTCGCCACGAAATGCGCGGTGAAAGTGCGCGAGGCCGCTCACGGCGACGTTCTCGCGGCCAACATCGCCTACATCGCCCCAGGCGGTCGCCAGATGCGGGTGGCACCCGGCCCCGACGGCAGTCGTGTCATCCAGATCACCGACGATCCGCCCGAAAACAACTGCCGCCCGGCAGTGGATTATCTATTTCGCTCGGTTGCCACCCATTCTCCGGGCCGCGCCATGGCGGTGATTCTCACCGGCATGGGCAGCGACGGCACGACCGGCTTGCGGCTGCTCAAACGACACAATGCTTTTGTGATCGCGCAGGACGAGGCCAGTTGCGTGGTTTACGGCATGCCCAAGGCGGCGGTGGATGCCAAGGTCACGGACGTGATTTTACCGCTCGAAGCCATCGCGGCCCGTATCACCGCTACCGTGCGCGGAGCTCATTTATGAGCGCCACCATCACCCGCGACGAATTCACCGTGTGGTCTCGTTACATCTACGAGATTTGCGGGATTTTCCTCGACGATTCCAAGGGTTACCTGGTTGAGACCCGGCTGAGCGGTCTGATGCGCGAGGTCGGCGTGGCGGGCTTTTCAGAACTCTATTACAAGGCAAAATCTGATCTGACCAACGCGCTACGCCGCAAAATCGTCGATGCCATCACGACGAACGAGACCTCGTTTTTCCGGGACAGCGCTCCGTTCGATCTGCTGCGGCACAAGTTAATCCCTGAGCTCATCGACCGCCGCAAGAAGGCCGGCCTGCGGCTTGTGCCGATCCGCATCTGGAGCGCGGCTTGCTCCACCGGACAGGAAGCCTACAGCACCGGGATCGTCCTCAAGGAACTGCTGGTCGACGCCAACAGCTACGATGTCCGCATCATCGGCACGGACATCTCCGACAAAGCCGTAGCTCAGGCGAGCTACGGTCACTATTCGCGACTGGAACTTGAGCGCGGCATGCCCGGCGAGAAAATCGACCGCTACTTCTTGCGGAACGGTGAACGCTGGAAAGTTCGGGACGACATCCGGGGCATGGCCACGTTTCGCACGATGAACCTGCTGCAGGCATTCTCCTTTCCGGCGCCATTTGACATCATTTTCTGCCGGAACGTTGCGATCTATTTCACCGAGCCGGACAAGATCCGACTTTTCCAGAGTCTCGGCCGCTGTCTCGCCCGCGACGGTGCGTTGATCATCGGCTCCACCGAGTCGCTCACCGGCTTGTGCCCGGAGTTTGAGCCGAAGCGGCACCTGCGTTCCGTGTTCTACCAGAAAAAAGAAGGGTGACGGATGAGTGGTAACCCAGACATAGGCCATCGCACCAACGAAGTAATGACCAAGCCCTCATTCTACCGATTGCTGCGGGCTCAGTTCAGCGTGCTGTCGTTCCTCGACGAATGGGTGGCTATTCGGCTGAATAATGCGAAGTCTCGGCCAGTCACGCGGCGGCTGCTGATACCTCTGGCGTTCATCGTGATCATCGGGACAGTTGGTGCAGGGTGGCTGCTCTATGAACAGCATCGACTGCAAATGGCCGCGAATAATGCGGACGACGTGGCCGATATTTCTCGCGATTTGCAACTCGCACTGGAGCAGGAGGCCAACGGCCTAGTCACTGCAACTCAACCCATCGCCAACGATCTCAGCGTGCAAAAGGCCCTGCGGGAGAACGACGCGAATCGTCTCCTGATCGCATGGCGGCCTGTCTTCGAAGCCCTGCAACGGGAACAAAACGTCTCGCATCTGAAGTTTCTAACCGCGGACCGGATCTGCCTGCTGCGAGTCCACAATCCGGCCGTGCATGGGGACCGGGACGACTATCTTACGACCTTGAAGTCCGAACGCACAGGTCGCGTTGCTACTGGCATCGAGTTGGGGCAGATCGGAAATTTCGGAGGCAACATCGCATTCACCCTGCGAGCAGTGCAACCGATTTATGCAGGCGGCGTGCTGCTTGGTTATGTGGAGCTAGGAAAGGAAATTGGCGGCTTGCTGCGGTCGATTCAAAACCGGTTTGGGCACGAACTTGCGGTGATCGTCCACAAGGAGCATTTGAACCGACAGTGGTGGGAAGAAAGCATGCGGCGCATTGGGCGTAAGGCCGATTGGGATCGGCTACCTAGCCTCTTGGTGATCTATGCATCGCAAGGCCAGCTGCCTGACCCCGTTTTTGCCTGGGCTGAAAGGACGTTGAAAGGCGGGGGCTTGGGCGAATTTGACCAGGAAATCAAATTTGCCGGGAAGGACTGGAGCGTCGGTGCGTCACCGCTGCGTGAAGTTTCTGGAACTGAGGTTGCCGACTTGTTGACGATCCGCGACGTTACCGACGCCAATGCCGCCTTCAAGCGGTTGTGTGCGCTTGGCGGAACCGCCATTGGGGCGCTGCTGGTGTTCCTGCTCGGCGTTGTTTACGTCCTGCTCCGTCGCACTGATTCTGGCATCCGCACCCAGCAGGCGGCACTGCGCGACAGCGAGCGATCTTACCGCGATCAATTCGAGCGCAATTCATCAGTGATGCTGCTCGTCGAGCCGAGTGATGGCGCAATCATTGATGCCAATGCTGCCGCCATTAAGTTCTACGGTTATCCGCGGGAGCAATTTCTGGCCATGCGGACAGCCAATATCAACACCATGCCTGAGGCAGCTCGCCGCAAGGTCCTGGCGAATGTGACGCCAGAACAAGGGGCGCGGTTTGAGTTTCAACATCGCCTGGCAAGCGGGGCGTTGCGCGAGGTCGAGGTTTCGGTGAGCCGTATCCACATTGGCGGGCGCGCGCTGCATCACTCCATCATTCAAGATATCACCGATCGAAAGCGGGCCGAAGCGGAGGTGCGCAAGTTGTCGGCGGTAGTGGAGCAAACACCTGCGTCGGTAGTGATCACCGATCTGGCGGGCACCATCCAATACGTGAATCCGGCCTTTACTGAATTGAGCGGTTATACGTCGGCTGAGGCGCTGGGCCAGAACCCGCGGGTCATCAAGTCGGGTCTGATGCCTGCGGAGACCTACCGCGAGTTGTGGCGTAAACTAAAGGCCGGCGAGACTTGGCGCGGAGACCTTCAGAATCGCCGGAAGGATGGCACGTTCTTCTGGGAGTCGGCCACGATCTCGCCATTCAGAGACAGCGCGGGAAACATCACGCATTATCTGGCAGTCAAGGAGGATATCACCGAGCGCAAACGGATCGACGATGCGTTGAGCCGATCGGAGACGAAGTTCCGCACGCTCTTTGACTCAACCGACGATGCGGTGATGCTACTGGATGAGAAAGGTTTCTTTGACTGCAATCCGGCGACACTGCGCGTCTTTGGCTGTTCAAGTCGCGAGGATTTCTGCGTGAAACACCCTGCAGATCTTTCCCCGCCACAGCAGCCGTGCGGCACGGATTCCATGACGCTGGCGCAGCAGCGGATCGGCGCGGCGATGTCCAACGGGAGCCAGCGTTTTGAGTGGGTGCATCGGCGAGCCGACACCGGAGCGGAGTTCCCCACCGAAGTTCTACTCAACTCCCTGCAGCTCGATGGGCGCCGAGTTGTCCAAGCGGTAGTTCGCGACATCACTGAGAGCGTGCAAACCAAGGTTCACCTTCAGGAGACCAACCTGCAACTCGAAGCAGCCATCGTCCGGGCGAATGACATGGCGGTGCAGGCGACGGCGGCCAGCATCGCCAAGAGTGAATTCCTGGCGAACATGAGTCACGAAATCCGGACACCGATGAACGGAATCATCGGCATGACCGGCCTGCTGTTGGATACCGAGCTGAACAACGATCAACGCCGCTATGCCGACATCGTGCGCACGAGCGGCGAAACCCTGCTCAGCCTGCTCAACGATATCCTCGATTACTCGAAAATCGAAGCAAATAAGCTCAGCTTGGAGACGCTGAATTTCGATTTGCCGAGCCTGCTGGAGGATTTCGCCGCCACTCTGGCGGTGCGCGCTCAGGAGAAAGGGACCGAATTGCTATGTGCCGCCGACCTCGATGTGCCTGCGCTGCTGCGCGGCGATCCCGGCCGACTGCGCCAGATCCTCACCAACCTAACTGGCAACGCAATCAAGTTCACTACGGCTGGCGAGGTGGTGATCCGAGTAGCTCTGGTTGAACAGAAGGGAAACGACGTCCTCCTGCGCTTCTCGATCCGCGACACCGGCATTGGCATCCCGCAAGACAAGATCGGTCTGCTTTTTGAAAAATTCAGCCAGGTGGACGCTTCCACCACACGGCAATACGGCGGGACCGGCCTGGGTCTGGCCATCTCCAAGCAACTCGCCGGATTGATGGGCGGCGATATTGGCGTGAACAGTGAGCCGGGCCGTGGTTCGGAGTTCTGGTTCACCGTTCGTCTGAACACGGAAACGGCAGGCAACGAGGTGATGATTCGCCCGCCCGCCGAATTGAGTGGAGTGCGCGCGCTGGTTGTAGATGACAACGACACCAACCGTGAAATCCTGACTACCCGCATGGTTTCGTGGGGCATGCGCCTGTCCGAAGCGCCAGATGGTCCTGGTGCGCTCATGGCTCTTAACCGTGCGCTCGATGAAAATGATCCCTATCAGGTAGCTGTGATCGACATGCAGATGCCGGGAATGGACGGCGAGGAGCTGGGCCGCACCATCAAGGCTGACCCACGACTGCGCGGCATACCGATGGTGATGCTGACATCATTGGGATCGCGGGGCGGGGCCGCCTCTTTCGAGCAGATTGGCTTCTCGGCCTGCGCAACCAAGCCGATCCGGCAGCAGGAACTCAGACTTACCCTAGCCCAAGTGCTCGCAAAGCGGACCGATACGGGATCGACCAACCAATCACCGGCTGCGAACTCCGTGAAACCGCAACCATTCGCCGGTTGCAAGGCGCGCATCCTGCTTGCCGAAGACAATATCACCAATCAGCAGGTGGCGTTGGGCATTTTGAAAAAAATGGGACTGCGCGCCGATGCCGTGGCCAACGGCGCAGAAGCGCTCACAGCGCTGGAAACCATTCCCTACAATCTCGTGTTGATGGATGTGCAAATGCCGGTGATGGGCGGATACGAAGCCACCCGACTGATCCGAGATAGTAAATCGGCGGTCTTAAATCATCAGGTTCCCGTCATCGCCATGACGGCCCATGCCATGCAGGGCGATCGCGAGCGTTGCCTGGCTTCCGGGATGAACGACTACGTCACGAAACCAGTGTCGCCCCAAGCGCTGGCGGATGTGCTGAGACTGTGGCTGACCGAGGAGACCGGGACCGCATCGCAACCCGTGGCCAATACGACCGCGCCTGTTTCCTCCCAGAAAACGGCCGTCCCGGTATTCGACCACGCGGGCATGATGGAGCGGCTGATGGATGACGAGGAACTAGTCCGCGTCGTGCTCAATGGTTTTTTGGAAGATATTCCGCGACAGATCGCCGCACTTCAAGTTTACTTGGAATCCGGAGATGCCGCTGGGATCGAACTCAAGGCTCACACCATCAAGGGAGCAGCTTCCAACGTAGGAGGAGAGCGCCTGCGAGAGTCGGCCGCCAAAATCGAGCAAGCGGGCAAGGCCGGCGACTTGGCTGATGCCCGGACCAGCTTAGCCAACCTCAGCGAGCAGTTTGCGGCGCTCAGGACGGCCGTGATGATAGAGGTCGGACGGGCGGAAATAGATAAATCGGCACTGTAATCGAACGTATTGTTGACAGGTGGCCTCATAATGGGGTGTTCGCCTAATGGTGGCGCGCAATGTTTTTGTTAGAATCCCACCCACATCGGAGGCGCTCTCCCGATCGCCGACTAGATTTGGATGCGCACGGCGTTGTCCGAAGTGCCCATGAAGGAGCGGATCCGCAGATGCTGTTTGATCCAACGGAAGAACAGTTCGATCTGCCAGCGAGCCTTGAAGATCTCGGTGTTCTTGAATGCTGGCAACGCGAAGTGATTGGTCAGGAAAACGAGCGAGCGTTCGTGCTCCGGATCCAGGTAACGAAAACGGCGCAAGGCCTCGGGATAACCTTGGCGGGAATAGAATCCGCGCAGCCGGATCGACTGATCGCAACACAAGCCGGTGGCGCGGTCCACCGGGCGACTGGCGCTCACGTAGGAATGCAGGTTCGATTTGGCGCGGATGACAAAGAAGGCTCCGGCCTGGGTAAAACGTGCCAGTCGCGCGAAATCCAAATAGCCGCGGTCCATGACGTAAATCGAACCCGGTTCGATGGGAATATCGTCGAGCAGATTGACCTCGTGCACCGTGCCTTCCGTCAGAGCGAGAAACGTCGAAATG
>CAIRCN010000050.1 GCA_903877135.1 uncultured Opitutia bacterium | reverse complement strand
GCCTCATCGCTCGCGAGATAATGCGCCGCCGCCGCAATCTCGTCGGGCCGGCCCATGCGCCCGATGAGCTGAGTGGCGCTCATCTCGCGGTAGGCTTTCGCCGGATCAGGATACTCCTTCAACCGCGCCTGTACGAACGGTGTCTCCACGCGGCCCGGGCAGATGCAGTTGAACCGCACGCCCTCGGCCGAGTGGTCGAGCGCGAGCTGCTTCGTGATGCCGACCACGGCAAACTTCGTCGTCACGTAAGCGAACCGGTCGCGCACGGCCATGACGCCGCCAATCGAGGCAATATTGATCACGCTGCCGCGGCGGCGCGCGAGCATGGCGGGCAAGAAGGCCTTGGTGACGTTGAAGACGCCGCGCACGTTCACACGGTAAAGTCGGTCGAGGTCGGCGCCTGTCGTCTGCAAAATGGTGCCGACGTGCCCGATGCCGGCGTTGTTCACGAGAATGTCGAGTGCACCGAGTCGCGAAGCCAGCGCGCCTGCCGTAGCTTCGTCTGCCACATCGAGCGCGATAAACTCCGCGCGGCCGCCGGCGGCGGTAACCAGCGCCACCGTCTCGGCGCCACCTACCGCGTCGATGTCGGCGACGTGCACGAGCGCCCCGGCTTGGGCGAAGCGCTGCGCAATCGCGCGGCCGATGCCGGAACCCGCACCCGTGACCAGCGCCACCTTACCCGTGAGATCGAACATGGTTCGCACGCTAAGCGTGCCGCCACGGCGTTGTCGTGGGAAAAATGCCGCCGCCGGTTGATATTTCACCTGCTCGAGCGTTGCCAAGCGCGCGCCATCGTCCGACTACAAGGGCCCCTCCCCATGAAAATCATCGCCGTTCACGCCTACTCCACCCGCGCCAAGACCAAGATTCCTTTCATCTGGCGCCAGGGCCTGCCCGGCAGCGACCCGTTCGCCGAAAACACCTGGCTGCGCCTCGTGACCGACGCGGGCATCGAGGGCTGGAGCTGCGCCATGCGCGGCCCGATCGCGCTCGACCTCATCGAGCGCCGGCTGAAGCCGTGGCTGCTCGGCAAGAACCCGCTCATGAAGGAACTCCTCTGGCACGAGCTCTGGGAGATCGACCGCATCGAGGAGTTTCCGATGTATATGATGGGCGTCGTGGACGCCGCACTGTGGGACATCACCGCCAAAGCCGCCCAGCTCCCGCTCTATCAACTGCTCGGCGGTTATCGCGACAAGATCGAGGCCTACGCCAGCACCGTCACCTACGCGACGACCGAGGAGTTTCTCGACGTGGCCGACCAGTGCCTTGCGCGCGGCTTCCGCGCCATCAAGCTCCACGCCTGGGGCGACGCGCGCAAGGACGCGGCCCTCTGCCAGGCACTGCGCAAACACGTCGGCCCGAAAATCGCGCTCATGTATGACGGCTCGGCTGGCTTCGATCCCTACGAGGCGCTCTACCTCGGCCGCGCCCTCGAGGAGGCCGATTACCTCTGGTATGAGGAGCCGATGCGCGAGTTCAGCATCAACGCCTACCGCCGGCTCTGCGAGCAGCTCGACATCCCCGTGCTCGCCGCCGAGACCTCCGACGGCTGCCACTACAACGTCGCCGATTTCATCGCGCAGGGCGCGGCCGACATGGTGCGCACGAGTTTCTACTACAAGGGCGGCATCACCGGCGCGCTGCGCGTGGCGCACCTCGCCGACTCGTTCCAGCTCAGCGCCGAGGTCCACGGCATGGGCGTGGAAAACACCCACCTCTGCCTCGCGATCCGCAATAACCACTATTACGAGACGCTGATCAAGGCCAACCCCATCGTCGTCGACGCGGACATCGGCAAGGACTGTTTCGTGCGCGCCCCCGCCGCCCCCGGCCTCGGCCACGACATCAACCTGAAAGCCTTGGAAAAATCCGCCGTGGCCAAGCTGTAGTCTATTCGCATTCACGAATAGGTGTTTAGTCTCGCCCTCATCTTTGGGTTTAGGCCGGTGCTGTCCATCGCACCAGCGAACTTGGGCAAAATTGCTGCGCACCAAACTGGTCTACCGCTTGCTCTTCCAGTAATCGCGCTAGAGTAGGTGTATGCGGCTCGCGCTCCTGTTTCCAATCCTGCTGCTCACGCTGTCTTCCCTTATGGCTGCTGAAACCGCATTCCCTCCCACCGCGCCTGGCATCGCCGAGTTCAAAACCCTGCCCGCCGGCATGCTCCTGAAATCGTCGGGCAAAGGCAGCTACTTCGACGAGGCCAACGGACTCTTCCGCCCGCTTTTTAGCTACATCTCCTCGCACAAGATTGCCATGACGACGCCAGTCGAGGCGCAGATCGACCAGGCCGCGATGTATTTCTGGGTCGCGCCCGGCGAGCAGGCCAAGGTCGCCGGCAACAGCGCGGGCGTCGAAGTGATCAACCTGCCAGAGCGCCGCGTCGCCAGCCTCGGGGCGCGCGGCAGCTATTCCCGCGAGAATTTTGAGAAAACCCGCGATGCGCTTCTCGCCTGGCTGGCGAAACAACCCGGCGTGGAGGTCGCCGGCGAGCCTTACGCCGTTTACTGGAACAGCCCGTTCACCCTCTGGTTCGTCAAACGCTCCGAGGTGCACGTTCCCGTGCGCCAGCGGAGCAAGCAATAGACTCGGGCGGGGCCCGAAACAGTTTTAGCCACGCTCGATGGCTGCGACACGCTGCTGTGCGGCGCGGACGCGGGCGAGGTCGTATTTCTTTTTCCGGTCGAACCGAAAAATTCCGTTCTGCTCCTGATAAACGTCGGTGAGCTGCGTGTAGCAGTAGCCGAGCATCCGCGGGTTTTCGAGGAGCGCCGCGCACAGGCCCTCAAAGCGGGTGAAAAATTCCTCGAGCGTCTTCGGGCGGTCGCCGTAGCCCCACGAGGCGTCGCCGGGCTTCGCGCGCGG
>CAIRCN010000049.1 GCA_903877135.1 uncultured Opitutia bacterium | reverse complement strand
GGGCGCGTGGTCTGGTCGGGCTTGGTGAAGGTGGTGCGGACGTCGAAGGCTTTTTCGGCCTTCAGGGCGTCGACCAGTTTCTGGGCGGCAGGGTTGGTGCTCTCGTTGACGACGCCGAGCCAGATGCCGCGGGGCCCCGTGTCCTTGGAGTTGAGGCCGAAGACAAAGCCAAAGATGTAGATCAGCGCGATGGGCACGATGAAGGTGAGGCTCACTGCGGCGCGGTTGCGCAGGAAGTTGGCGAGGTCCTTTTTGACGAGCGTGAAGATGATGCGCATGGGGAAAGGCGAAAGGCGGCGGTCGGGCGGTTATTCGCGGAGGTTGCGGCCGGTGAGATGGAGGAAGACAGCCTCAAGGCTGGGTCGCGAGATGGTGAAGAGGCGAGGGGGCAGGGCGTGGGACTCGGCCAGCGCGTAGAAGGCCGAGAGCGGGTAGTCGGCGCGGGGATGGAATCGGTGCCGGCCCTCGCCTTTGGCGAGCTCGCCATAGGCGGCGAGTTGCGCGGCGAACGGGACCGTGGCGGGTTTGGCCGGGAATTCGATTTCCTCTTCGAATGGCAGCCGAGTGAGGAGTTCGTCGAGCGTGCCGAGGGCATGGATCCGGCCGTGGTCGATGATGGCGATGCGTGAGCAGAGGCGCGTGGCCTCCTCCATGTAGTGCGTCGAGTAAATGATTGTGAGCCCCTCGCGGTTGAGGCGTTCGAGGTATTCGAAGATGGCGTTGCGCGACTGTGGATCGATGCCGACGGTGGGCTCGTCGCAGAGGAGCAGCTTGGGGCGGTGCAGGAGGGCGGCGACGAGGTTAAGGCGGCGCTGCATGCCACCGGAAAAGGTTTTCACCGGATCGCGACGGCGGTCGGCGAGCTGGGCGGCCTCGAGGGCGCCGTCGACGCGCTGGCGCAGGGTGGTGCCGCGGAGGCCGTAGAGCTCGCCGAAAATCCGCAGATTCTGCTCGGCGCTCAACTCCTCGTAGAGCGCGATCGACTGTGGCACGAGACCGAGCGCGATTCGGGTGGAGGGGTCCGCGGACGTGATGGCGACACCGTCGAGGGTGAGGGCGCCGGCGTTGGGCGCACGGAGTCCGGCGACGAGCGACATGAGGGTGGACTTGCCGGCGCCGTTGGGGCCGAGCAGACCGAAGAACTCACCGCGGGCGATGTCGAGCGAGACGTCGTCGAGCGCGGTCAGCGCACCATAGCGCTTGGTGACAGAGTGGAGAGAGAGCATGGGGCTGGAAAGGCTGAAGACCTGAATGTCTGAAGTAGGATAGACTACAAACTCCACTTTCTATATGTGGTTACCGTAAAAGTTGGACGGTAGGGCCGGCACCCCGCCGGCTGTGCGCGGCATGGTCGAATGCCGCCGTAATCGAACGGAACGGCACTTTCCGTTCCGCACAGCAACGTCTGCTATTGCCTCGACTTTGACATGGCGAAGAGCGAAGCAACGCGGCCATCGATCAACACGATTGTTTCGTCGCTCTGCCCTTCGCCATGACCGTCCAAACATCCGCCGGAATGCTCGCCTAGGCTTCATCTCTCGCGTCCGCGACTTCAATTTCGCCATTTGCGGCTTCCTGAAGGCTCGCGTGACTTATTTTCGCGAAAATGACGTCTCGATTGTCTCCATGAACGTCGCGGCGGGTTATATTGTAAATGGGCTATGCACTTGACTGCCACTGATCCGCAGGCGACACTGTAGGTCAACTACATGCCTAGTCCGTTAAGCGCGACTCCTTTCAGTCAACTTACGATACCCTACCCGAAGAATCGCGTCGAACTCGCGCAATGGTTCGG
>CAIRCN010000048.1 GCA_903877135.1 uncultured Opitutia bacterium | reverse complement strand
GGACCGCTAGTGAGCGCGATCGTGCGCGGCGGGGATGACTGGACCACCCAGAACACCATCAGGAGAAAGACCAGGATAAGGGAGAGCACGACCGTTGTGGCCACGGCTGGGCTAAACCCGAAGGTTTCGCTTAACGCAGCGGTCAGTGGGAGTTTTTTAAATTGTTTCGGGGTATTCATGGAAAACGCGCGCGGCGACGGGTTGGGTGACGAATCCTCTGCTTGTCAATTGCACGATAAGCTTGCCCACGCCGTTGGTAAAGCAGCTTTCCCATTGTTGCGATACTCCTAGAGCGCACGCGGCTCGGTTGCCCCGCCCTTGTCTTTTGACTGAGCACCGTTAGTCCGCTCGCATGAACTCCGATTCCCGCGTCTCACTGTTTCGCGCCATTCCCGCCGAGCTGGGTGAGGGTGTGATGTGGCATCCGGTGCGCCAGTCGCTGTTTTGGATCGATATCCTCGGCCGCGCCATCTTCGAGGCTCGGCTCGATGGCGTAACTACGCGGCGGCTCGCGCTCGACCAATACGTCGGCGCCGTCGTGCCCACTGCTGATGGCGGGCTCGTGGCCGCGCTGCACCGCGGCATCTACCGGCTTAATCCCGAAACCGGCACGACCACGCCGCTCGCGACACCGGCCGGCCACGACTCGCAACTACTCCGCTTCAACGACGCTAAATGCGACCCGCGCGGCCGGCTCTGGGCTGGCACGCTCGCCTTCGCCGAAACTCCCGACACTGCCCGGCTCTACCGCATCGATGCCGACCGCTCCGTCCACGTGATGCGCGAGCGAGTGACGATCTCCAACGGCCTCGCGTGGTCGCTCGACCGGCGCACGCTCTACTACATCGATTCGCCGACGCGCATCGTGCAGGCGTTCGACTACGACGACGAAACCGGCGCTATCTCCCGCCCGCGCGTGGCGCTCGATCTCACAAGCATTCCAGGCTGCCCCGACGGCTGCACGATCGACACCGAGGGCCGCCTGTGGATCGCGCACTGGGACGGCGCGCGCGTCACCTGCTGGGATCCCGTGCGCGCGCAACTCATCGACACGCTCTACCTGCCCGTTCCGCGCGTCACGAGTTGCACCTTCGGTGGGCCGAAGCTCGACAGGCTGTTCATCTCCTCCGCCGCGGACCCCGAAACTGCCACCGCCCCCGAAGGTGCGCCGCGCGGCGGCTTCGTTTTCTGCGCCCAGCCCGGCGCGCAGGGCCGCCCCGCCGACTGCTGCCGGATCATCTGACCTCACTCAGGTCGTTGGAACCGTTTCGAGTCCGGCAAAATCCAACCCGGGCACGCAGCCGAAAGGCGCGCGCAGCACCGAACAGAGTTGCAACCGGCCGGCCCGCACATCGAGCCGCGGCCAGCCCGCGGCGCTGCGCGTGTAGAGATCGCCGTGATGCGCCAGCACATGCGCCTGCATCGCCGCCGGAAACTGCGCGAGACCGGCGAAGTAGTGGTGGCCGTTGCGCTCGATGCTCGTCGCACCGAGACACGCCGCCACCGCCAGATCCTGTAACAGCGCTACCGGACCGACATTGGTCAGATCCTCGCCGCTCAGCATTGCGGGCAGGCCAGCCGCGCGGCGCTGCGCGAGCAGGCACGCATTGGCCACGCCCTTGAAGACGCCCTTGCAATTCTTGTGGCTCGTGCCCGCGTAACCGAGAGCAAGCGCTGTCGGCAGGCTCACAAGCTCGGCGTCGGATTCGTCGATTATGATCGGCGGCCGGTCGGGCCACGCGCAGGCCAGCTCTCCAATCGCCGGCGTGAGCGCCACGCTCCGGTGCCACGGCTGCTCGATGAACAGGAGGCGCGCCCAAAACGCCGCGTCGCCCGCGCCCGCCTGTAACCCGCGCACATAGTCGGCAAATGCCGCGACCTCCCTAAAACTCTCGTTGCCGTCGAGCGAGAAGGCATAGTCCCCACCGCATTCACGCACAAAAACCTCCGCCATCTGCGCCAGCCGAGCGCGGTCGCGCGGGGCGTCTCCGTTGATCTTCAGCTTGAAATGGCTGAGCCCATAGAAACGGATGCACGCCACCAGTGACTGCGGCAGCCCGTCGCCCACCCGCTCGCCGGCCGGAATCTCCTCGTCGGTGATTGGGTCCGATAAACCCACCGTATGCCGCGCAAATACCTCCTCCGGCGGCATTGCTGGCAGCCAGTCGCGCGGCGCCGTGCCCGAGAGCAACGGATGCACCGCGCTCAGCTCGATCCCAAAGTTATTCTCCCGCAATGCGGCGGCAAACGGCACGCCGCGCGCGCGGCAAAACGCGTCGATCAGCGTCCGCTCTACGAGCGCCGTGCCGAAATGCGCGAGCAGCGGTGGCAGGCCATTCGCCGCGCCCCACGCCGCCTGCGCTGCATAGAGTTCGCGCCAAACGCCAAACGGCGTCGACGCTTTGATCCCGCGCGCCGCGCCAATCGCCGCGCGAATAACTACCAGCATCTCGTCGATCTCCTCGCCGAGCGCGCGGTCCGGGTCCTTCGTGAACCACTTCGGCGGCAGATGGTCGGCGGCGACGCCATCGTGCAGGGCACCGTCGATCTCCCACGTCGCACACATGAAAAGGTGTGGCACCTCCGTCATGGTGGCGATGCCGTAGCGAAACGGCATCCGCGCCCGCAGTTGCAGCCGGTGGAGCGAGACTTCGCGCAGCTGAATCATTGGCTTATCCCTGGCCGCCGCGCAGCACGACGAGGTGATCGACGCCGTGCGCCTCGAACTCGCGCCAATAGGAATCTTCGTGCTCGGACAGTTTCTCCTCGTGCTCCGGCGCGAGTTCCTCGGCCTCCGACGCCTCGGCGCCGATCTCGGCCCGCAAGTCGCGCGCGGCGAGCCGGCCGGCGAGTTCGCCCCAGAACACGTCCTCGACAAACGCATCGAGTTTTTCCTGCGCCACGCCGCCGGTGAGTTTCTCGTTGAGAAAATATTCGCCGTTCACGTCGGCCTCGACGAGGTCGGCGCAGCCAAACGGCTCCGCCAGCGCGAAGACTTTTTGCGCGAGGTCGCCGTAGCGCTCGGGCATCGTCGCCAGATCGTCGGGCCTCGCGCCGGTGACCCACAGGCCGAGGTGCACGAGTTCGAGGAGCCGCGTGTATTCCTTGGGCGTGAACGAAGCTTTCATGCCCGCCACTGCACGCCCTCCGCCGGAGTCGCGCAAGGCCGGAGTGCAATCACGCTCCGTTCGTGATCGCGCTCACGGCGTCAAACACCTCCGGCGGCAGCGGACCCGAGCGCCACGCCACGAGCGCGTCAAACAACTCCGCCGCCGTGCAGGCGCCGAGCACCACGCGGTCGGCCTCGGCGACGCCAAACACAAAACGGTGTGCCAGCGCGGGCAGCGTGAGCCCGTGGTCCGCGGCGAGGCATTGCAGCCGCGCCACCTGCTCCCAGGTGCGCGACGAGAGCCACGGTGGCAGCGCTTGTTTCCAGCGTTCCGGGTTCAAACCGAGCACGCCCATCGCCAGCGGACTCGCCGCGTAATACGCCGCGCCGCGCAGCCGCATCGGCGGCAAATCCTCCGTCAGCGCCGTGAAGCTCACCGC
>CAIRCN010000047.1 GCA_903877135.1 uncultured Opitutia bacterium | reverse complement strand
CTTAGGCCGCGTGCAAAAACTAATTCCGACTTTGGTTGGGAAGAATCGTATAATTCCACTGTGGGAGAACCGAGTGTCTGTAGAGACTGATCTGCTTGAGCTGTTCTGGGGTGAGCTTGATCCCCTTCGGGTAGTTGCGCTCGTCGAGCGAGCAGGAGACGGCAAGCCCGGCGGAAGTACGGGTCTGGCGGACGAGGCGCAGGACGGTGGGGTAATCGACCAGCGGCTGACCGGCCCAGCGTTTGCTGATCTCGGAAAAGAGTCGATGCTCGATGGGATTCCACTTGGAGGCGCCGGTGGGATAGTGACAGACGGTGACGAACAGCCCGAAGCGGTCGGCGAGTTTTTCCTGCAACGCATGCTTCCAGAGATAGGTGTCGGCCCCGTTGCTGCCGCCGTTGTCGGCGAGAATGAGCAGGCGAGAGGCGTGGGGATAACGTTGGCGTCCCTCGCGCCGCCACCACTGGCCAATCGACTCGGCGGCGAAGGCCGGAGTGTTGCGAGAGGTGCCGATGTTGACGCTGCCCCGGTTGGCCTGGAGATCGTACACGCCGTACGGGATGGCGACGCCATCAGCCAAGGAGGGAAAGTCATGGTCATGCACCTCGACGGCCGCCTGGCTCCAAACCCGGCCGGGGTTTTTGAACCGGCCAATCAGTTCGCGCTTCTTGGTATCGACGCTGATGATCGGCGCCTGCTCTTGAGTGAAACGCCGCCGCTGGCGCTGGAGGTAGTGGAACTGCCGGTCGCGTTCCGGACATGGGGCGCAGAGGCTCTTGCGATTGGCATGCAGGGCGTAGCCGATCTTCTTCAACAAACGACGGACGGTGTTGGGACACGCGTGGATGCCCAGCCGGCGCAGCAAGCGGCTGATCTGGCGCAGCCGCAGTCCGGTCCACAGTCCCCGCCGGCCCATGGGATCGCCGGCGGTATCCGTCGTGAGCAACGCGCGCAGCGCGTTCAAGAGCTTGGCCGTTTTTTTTCCAGGGGCTTGCGCCCGCCGCCCGCCCGCCGGACCCGATCCTTGAGGACCTTTCCGACCAGCAGTTCCCGGCGCCCCCGCGCGACGGTCGCCACGTCCAACCCCAGCAGTGCGGCCATGCGTTGGTCGCCACCATGACCCCGCTCCAAGCTCTCCAGTCCTGCGTACAGCCGGCGTTGTTGTTCGTCGAGCAGGCCATAGAACAACGCGACGGCGGCCGGCAGTTCGTCGGCTTGGGCCAGCCGGGCCGTCCATTGCTCCTGCCAGCGGCCGCGATCCGCGGCGCCGTAAAGGTAGCGGCTCTCACAGGAGCGACGTTGCAGCCGTCCCGTGGCGACCAACTGACGCAGGGCGTCCTTGACCGTGACTTGCACAAGTTCCTCCAACTCGTCGGCAAAATATCCCGCGGGCGAGCGCTCCACCAACGCCACCGTCGTATCCAACAAGGTCCCGAAACTGGAGAAACGGACCTCGCGGTGCGACCACAGGCCGTGACCGTCAAAACGCGCCACCGCGTTGAGCGTGTAGTACGCGCCCCGGTGGGAATAACTGGTGCGATGATCAAGTTCCGCAAGCTTACGGAAAACGGTGCGGGGCGCTGCGTTCCCCAAGGCCGCCACCAGCTCGGGAAAGGTCGCGATGATCTGCCGGCGAAAAAGTTCACGCAGGTTGTCCGTGGCGTAGTGAATGCAGTTCATATTGGCAGAATACCGCCCGCCGGCTCTCCGTCGAGCGTTATCCTGCCAAATCTAGGGGACCCGCCACATCGGCTGCATTCACCTATGATACGAGCCGGTCGGCGCGCGTTTGCCCACTATCGCTTTTTGGCAGCATTACGCCTCCATGCGCGCACTTAATTATGAACATGCCCTTAGGG
>CAIRCN010000046.1 GCA_903877135.1 uncultured Opitutia bacterium | reverse complement strand
GCCCGGATCGCGGGGGTTCGTGGAGGGTTGTGCGGTCTTGAGAGTTGCGTGCGCTAAGGATGGCCTATTGCTCGCATGGGATATGAAACTACGACAATTGCCCCGCAACCTTCGGCAGTGTCAGTCAACTGCATACCCCATAAAAAGATAGCGCACAGGGTCAGCAGGCGAGTTTTCCCGATTTTTAGTCAACGATGTGCGCGTTGAGCCTCTTGTGAACGACGAGACGTGCTCCTTCGCTCATATTGATCCTTGCCTGTGCCTTCCCCCGCTCCCCGGCTCAATTCGATCCGGGGATGAGAAATTGTCCTACCCTCCGCCAACTCTTATCCCAATCGCTGCAGACATCCTGTTTTCCCTCCGAGAAATAGGCTGGTTTCCCGCTCCGCCATGTGCCCCGATCCGGCGTTCCTACCCTCGTTCGTCAACCCCATCCGGTCGAAACCACACGATCAATTCAGGCCTTCATTTGACCCGCGGGTCGCAAATATTCGCGGTAACTGCCCCTTCAGAGCCCAACCTATCATGAGCAAATCCAAGCTGCTTAACCTCGTTTTCACTTTCGCGTTGCTCCGCGGCGTCTCCCCGCTTCCGGCCGCGAATGTGACTACGACGATCCTCCACGACACGTTCTCGGCGACAGCCGTGAACACCGGTCTCGCGCTCGACGCCAACAGCTATCGCGCACCGACCGGCACGCAAGCGGTCTGGTTTGGCGGTGGAGCTGCTGTTACGTATACGTCTAACACGTCCATCGGTTTGGCTGCAGGCAATCGCGGCCTGCTGGCCTATTTCGAACCCTCTACCACCTTGGCCTCCCTGGCCGTAGGGGAGACCCTCACCGCGACGGTGACGTTCAAGTTTGCCGGTGGCACGGGTGCATCGAGTTCTGGCGATTTTCGCATGGGGTTCCTCAACAGCGGCGGCAACGGCGGTCCGACGAACGATGGTGCCAGTGCTAGCCCACGCCCCTCAGGAGAACCGCTTCCGGGCGCCCGCCTCATTGCCGATAATTTTAGCCTGACGGCAGGTGGCAACACTCCGCGCGGATATTCCGGATACTTGGTCGACACCACGGCGTCGCCGACCGCATCAACCAATTCGCTGTCGTTTTGGCGGCGTGATGGTGGCCAAGGCAAGAGCCAGCAGTGGCTCGGGCCGACTTCGAGCGATGTCGCCGCCAACACCACCCTCAGCCAGCTCCTGCCCGGTTACGGTGGTGGTGCCGTAGGTGCCATCACTAACGACGGCACGATCTATGTCGCCACGTTGTCGGTGACAGCAGTTTCGGCCACCAACATGACGCTGTCCTACACTGTGCAAAACGGTGCCACGACGGTGATGTCATATTCGCTAACGGAGACCTCCACTTTGCCCTACGTTGGCTTCGATACGTTCATGATTCTGACCACCTACAACGCAGCGCTGGCCGTGACGGATTTCCTGGTCACCAAGACCTCAGTTGCGCCAACGATTACGACGCAACCCACCTCGCAGGTGGCAGCGGCCGGCACCGACGTTACCTTTACCGCTGCTGCATCCGGTGCGCCTGCGCCCGCCTATCAATGGCTGAAAGGCGGCGTGGCAATTTCCGGCGCGACCGCCGCCACACTGACGCTCACCAGCGTGCAACTGGCCGATGCGGGCAATTATACTGTCATTGCGACCAACGCCGTCGGAAGCGTCACGAGCTCGGTGGCGACTCTGACCGTATTGACCGTGCCAGAGATCACTACTCAACCGGTGGACAAGACCATCTTCGAAAAACAAAGCGTTACCCTGAGTGTGGTGGCAAGAGGCGCACCAACGATGGTCTACCAATGGAAGAAAGACGGAGTTGCGCTGACCGATACCGGCGAATTCTCCGGCACCGCGACCGCTTCACTCGTGATCACGACCAGTCAACTCAGCGACGCAGGCGTCTACACGGTGGTGATCACCAACAGTTATGGCACTGTCACCAGCAACTCTGCTACGCTTACGATCTATCCGTCCACGCCGCCGGCGTTTGTCGCCCAACCGTCGAGCCAGACCGTTTATGAAGGTGCGGATGTCACACTCACTGCCACGGTGAGCGGACCGTCACCGTTCGTCTACCAGTGGATGAAGAACGGGGTGAATCTCGCTGATGATGGCCGGATCACCGGCAGCACCACGGGCACGCTCAGTCTGCCCAGTGCGCGGCTGACCGATGCCGGCAACTACACCCTCTCGGTGGGAAATTTCGCTGCGACTATCACCTCGGCGACAGCGGTCCTGACCGTCAACGCAGCGCCGACACCGCTCGCTCCGGCGGCGCTGAGCGCACGTAACATCAACGAGAACGGTTTTACAGCCCTGTGGACCCGGTCGGCCAACGCCACCGGCTACCAGCTTGATGTCGCTACGGATGCCGCGTTCAGCAATTTTGTGACCGGCTATACGAATTTGGATGTCGGCTCCACTCTGAGCACGAATGTATGGGGCTTGGCGATCGACACCAATTATTACTACCGGGTGCGCGCCTACAACAGCACCGGCACCAGTGGAAACTCCAATGTCATCGCCCTGCGGGTGCAGACACCCGTGGCGCCGATCATCACCAGTGCCAATACTACCGTTTTCACTGTTGGTGTCGCGGGCAGTTTCACGGCCACGGCCACGGGGGCGCCGCCGCCGACATTCAGCGCCACGGGCCTGCCGACTTGGGCCGCATTGGATGCAGTAAGTGGTGTGCTGAGCGGCACGCCACCCGCCGGCACCGCGGGCACCCAGATTGCCATCACGCTCGCAGCCAAAAACGACAAAGCTCCCGATGCATCGCAGGCTTTCTCGCTCGTCCTGAATGCGGTCCCCAGCGTCAGCGAGCCGCTGACGATCAGCACCGTCGCCGGTTTGGCTGGCACGGTTGGCAGCACTGATGCCACCGGCACCTCAGCGCGGTTCAATCATCTCGCCGCCGTCGCGGCTGACAGCTCCGGTAATGCCTATGTGGCCGATACCGGCAACCATACCATTAGAAAGGTGACTGCCGCCGGTGTGGTCACGACCTTGGCCGGCAAGTCCGGCATATCAGGCAGTCTGGACGGCACGGGCACGGCGGCGACGTTTAACTCTCCCTCGGGCATTGCCGTGGACAGCGCGGGTAACGTCTATGTCGCCGACACCCTCAACCACACGATCCGCAAAGTCACATCTGCTGGTGTTGTCACCACGCTCGCTGGTTCTGCCGGCGCGACCGGCAGCGCCGATGGCGTGGGCAACGTGGCCCGTTTCTTCTGGCCGCAGGGTCTCTCCCTCGACGCCACCGGGGCCAATCTCTATCTCGCCGACACCAATAACAACACCATCCGCAAGATCGTCATCTCCTCCGCGACGGTGAGCACATTGGCGGGTCTCGCCCGCCAGCCCGGGAGCGCCGACGGCACAGGCAGCGCCGCCCGATTCTTTGCTCCCTCCGATGTCGCGGTGGATAAGAACGGCAATCTTTACGTGGCCGACACGGACAACGGCACCATTCGCTCAATTACTTCTGCCGGCGTGGTCACCACTCTTGCCGGATTGGTGGGCAGCACCGGTGCGGCTGATGGTGTCGGCAGCGCCGCTAGATTCAATCAACCGTCGGCACTCGACGTCGACGGCTTGTTCAATGTTTATGTGGTCGACACGGACAATCATGCCATCCGCAAGATCGTGTCGGCGGCAGGCGTGGTCTCCACCATCGCTGGCTTGCCCGGCACTACGGGTAGCACGGATGGCATTGGCTCCGTCGCCCGCTTCAATTATCCGACCGGCATCGCTGTAAACTCGGCGGGCGATCTTTTCATTGCCGATACCAACAACAGCACCCTGCGCCTCGGTGGCCTGCCCAATGCTCCGGTCATAACCACCCAACCCCAAAGCCAGTCGGTTGCGACCGGTGGCAGCGCGCAGTTTACGGTGCAGGCCACTGGCCGTCCGGCGCCCACCTACCAGTGGTCGCTCAACGGCTCTCAGATCGTCGGTGCCACCAGTAATACGCTGAGCCTCTCGGCAGTCTCCGCGGCGAATGCCGGCGATTACACTGTGACCGCCACCAATGCGCTCGGCAGCGTGACGAGCAACCGCGCCGGTTTGGTCGTCAACTCCACCTACGCGTCCGCCGTCGGATTGCCCAGCGGCGGCGGCGGTGCCCCGGGTGGCTGGTTCTACTTCGCACTCGTTCTCCTCGTTGCAGCGCGCTGGCTCACCCGGCGGCCCGGCCCGGCCCGTTTCTCCATGAGCAAGTCCGCTCTCCTGAATTTCGTCGTCGTTGTCGCGCTGTTCTGCGGCACATCTGGCCTTCAGGCCGCATTGACCAATACCCTCGTGAATGATACGTGGCAGGATGGCACGCGCACTGATCCGGCGGCGCCGGTTTACGCCGAGAATAACGGCGTCGTCGGCACGGATATTGACAGTGATGGGAATTTGGAATCGGCGTGGTTCAATGTAGGCACTGGCTCAACGCTGGTTGCGACCACCGGGCATTTGGTCGCGACGCTAGGATCCAGCTCGCAGTCCTTTTATACTTATTTCACCCCGGCGGCGACACCGGTCACCCTGACAAATCCTGGCGATAGCATGACGGTGACTTGGGTTTTCACGCCAAGTGGCGTCAATGCCAGCAACACCAGTCAGGGCTTTTTAATCGCCGTGGCTCAATCGCCTGCCGCGACGCGCGTGTCAACAGATACGAGCCTGCCGACGGCAGTTTACGCCGGTTACTCCATGTTTATGAACATGGGTGCAACGCTGGGGAACGCCAATCCGTTTCAGTTGCGGCGGTGGGGCCTCGGGTCGACCGCAGGTGCGCTACTGGGGACATCGGGAAACTGGACCGCCCTGGCAAACGGGGCTACGTCGGGCAATGTGGGATATGCGTCCGGCACCACCTACACGTTCACCATGACGCTCACCCGTGATGCGACCACGCCGTCATCTATGGACGTCACCGTTACGATGGCCGGTGGCAACCTCAACGGCACAGGCACAGCCACGGTCTCTTTTGTCGATACGACGCCAAATGGATTCACATTTGATACATATGATATCAGGCCCAGTTCCACAACGCTCGCAGCGACTTCGTTCGACACGACTCAATTCAAGGTGACCTATACGAACGCCCTAGCTGCGCCGACGATCACCACCCAGCCGACCACTCAGTCAGCCAACGCTGGCACAGTCGTTACCCTTACTTCGGCTGCGACTGGTGGCGGCACTCTGACCTACCAGTGGCAGGTGAAACCCGTCAGCGGTTCGTTTGCCAACATCTCCGGTGCGACTTCGGCTTCGCTTACGCTCCCCAGCGTGCAAGCATCCGATGCGGGTGATTACCAAGTCATAGTCACTAACGGCGGTGGCTCAACCACCAGTTCTACTGCGACACTCACGGTTGTGACTCCCCCGGTGAGCCCTGCTGCCACGGCGGCCACCTATGATATGATCAGCGGCTTCAAGGCGAACTGGGGCAGCGTGACCGGAGCCACGGGCTACCGGCTCGACGTGTCGACCGACCCTGCGTTTGGCAGTTTTGTCAGCGGCTATCAGAATCTCGACGCAGGCTCGAATCTATCTGCCAGTGTGACCGGTCTGACTAGCAGCACGACTTATTATTACCAGGTGCGGGCCTATAATGGTGCCGGTGCCAGTGCTTCTTCCAACGCCATTACCGTGACGACACCTTCCGCGGTGCAATCTGCATCGGTCGTCCACGATGCAATGTCGGCCGCGACGTTGCATGCCGGCCTGACGACGGACACCAACGGTTTTCTAGCGCCGACCAGCACTCAGGCGGTTTGGGCCTCGTTTGGCACTGGCACGATTGCCTACACTCAAAACACATCGCTCGGAGTGAGCGCGGGGACCAACCGGGGACTCATCACCTATTTCATGCCTTCTACTGTCTCGCCCTACTACACGTCACTGGCGGTGGGTGAGACACTTTCAGCGACGGTGCAAATGACACTGACGGGCGGCACGCAGACGGCCACCGCGGGCAATTTCCGACTTGGATTATTGAATAGCGGCGGCAACGGTGCGGCGACTAACAATACGGCGATTTCGGCACGCTACGCTCCGGGCACCTCAAACAGCCTGACTGGGACTCCGACAGGCAATACTGCCCGCGCTTACTCGGGCTACATCGTCGATACCAACGCGTGGGGTTCATCCTCCAACAACACGCTCTCTTTCTGGCAACGGACAGGCAGTGCCTCGGCCACCGGCGGAAGCACCCAAATCCTGGGTCCTAATACCGCCGACCTCACGACCATCGTTCCCTCCGCGACCTTTGGTCAGATTGGCAGCACAGGTGGCGGCACGGCTGCGGCGATGGTGAATGACGGCATCACCGTCTATACGCTTAATCTTTCGATCACCTATGTCTCCGCGACGCAGGTCAATCTCTCCTATTCCGTGAAGAACGGCAGCACGACGTTGATGTCCTACTCGGTCAGTCAGACGACCGGCACCTTGATCACAAGTTTTGATTCGTTGATGATCTATTCCGCCACAGGTGCGGCAGTGGCGGTGAAGGATCTCAATATTGTTAAAAATACTCCCGTGACTGCCCCGGCGATGACGGCTCAGCCGTCTACGCAGACTGTAACCGTGGGCAACAATGCCACCTTCACTGCGGCGGCGAGTGGCACCACGCCATTGTCTTATCAATGGCAGAAGAAACCCGTCGGCGGCTCATTTGCCGACATTTCGGGTGCCACCTCGGCCTCGCTCGCGCTCACCAGTGTGCAGGCGTCTGATGCCGGCGATTACCAAGTTGTCGTTTCCAATATCGGCGGCAACGTCACCAGCTCCACTGCCACGTTGACCGTTCAGGCGGTTACACCGCCACCAGCGGCTCCGACTGCGACAGCAGCCAGTAGCGTCACAGCGGGCGGTTTCACCGCAAACTGGGGCAGCGTGACCGGTGCCACCGGCTACCGGCTTGATGTATCGACCAGCAACACGTTCGGCAGCTTTGCCACCGGCTATCAGGATCTCGACGTCGGCGCCAATTTATCCGCCACCGTGAACGGCCTTACTGATAACACTTCGTATTATTACCGCGCGCGTGCGGTCAATGTCGGTGGTGCCAGCCCTTCTTCCAATGTGATCACCGCGACCACTCCGGCGGCACCTCCGGTCATCACCACTCAGCCAGCCAACCTTACTGTGACATATGGCGGCAATGCCACCTTCACCGTTGCGGCCACCAGCTCGACCACGCTCAGCTACCAGTGGCAGCGCAACAACGCCGACATTACCGGTGCCACCTCTGCTTCCTACACGCTCAACTCCGTGCAGGTCGCCGACAACAGCGCCGTTTACAAGGTGAAGGTCACCAATTCCGTCGGCACCGTAACGAGTTCGACCGCCACCCTCACTGTCACGATCCCGGTTCCCACAATCACCGTTCAGCCCCAGAGCCAGTCTGCTCTGACCGGCACGCAAGTCAGCTTCAGCGTGCTCGCCACTGGTGTCGGTCCGTTCACTTACCAATGGAACAAAGCCGGAACTGCGATTACCGGCGCCACGGGCCAGTCTCTCCAGCTCGTTGGCCTCGCGGCCGCCGACGCCGCCAGCTACACTGTCACCGTGTCCAATGTGACCGGCCCGACCACCAGTTCTGCCGCCACGCTCACCTTGGTTGCGCCGGCTGTCACGCTGCCCACTCAGCCGACGATTCCTGCCGGCGTTTTCAAAATCACTGATTACGGTGCGGTGGGTGACGGCACGACGGACAACACCACCGCGATCCAAACCGCGATCAGCGCTGCACAGACTGCTGGCGGTGGCACCGTCGAGATTCCGGCCGCGACCGGCTCCTATCTCTCGGGTCCGCTCACGCTCGGCAGCAACCTGAACCTCCAGATCGACGGCGGCGCGACCCTCCGCGCGCTCCCCTACGGCACCTATCCGAACAGCGCCACCTCGCCCGCTAACTTCATCACCTTTGCGAGCAGTGCTACCAACGTCGCCGTCACCGGCACCGGCACGATCGAGGGCGACGGCACGGCTTGGTGGAATGCTTACAACAACAATACCATCAGTAATCGCCCGCGCCTGATCCAGTTTACGAAGGCCACCAACGTCTACCTTGGCGGCGTCACCCTGCAAAATTCGCCCCAGTTCCACATCGCGATGAGTGGCAGCGGCGGCACGCCAAACACCAATGTCACCGCCTACGGCCTCACCATCACCGCTCCGTCCACTTCGCCCAACACCGACGGCTTCGACCCGACCGCTGTCAACGTGCTTGTGCAAAGCTGCACCATCGCGGTCGGCGACGACAACATCGCCATCAAGGCCCAGAACGGCAACTGCGGTAACATGACTGTCTCCGGTTGCACCTTTGGCGTCGGCCACGGCGTCTCTGTCGGCGGGCAGACCAATCTCGGCCTCGACGGCCTGACGGTCACCAACTGCACCTTCACCGGCACCACCAGTGGCATCCGTCTCAAGGCAGACGCCACTCAGGGCGGCACCGTGCAGAATCTGACCTATTCCACGCTCACGATGACGAACGTCGCATACCCAATCGTCTTCTACAGCTATTACAACGACGTTGGCACACCGGGCGCAACCTCGGGCAGCAACCAGATCACGCCCGCCAAAGTCAATGCATGGAATGCCACGCCGCCCGATTCATTGAGCTCTTCCACCCTCTCGATTTGGAAGAACATCACGATCAGCAATCTCACCGCGACCGGTGCGACCGGCTACAGCACTATCTGGGGCCTCCCGCTGGCCAGTGCGCTGATCTCCAACGTCACGCTTAACAACGTCTCAATCTCCGGCGGCTCGGGCCTCGAAATCTATAACGCCACCGGCGTCCAGTTTACCGGCACCACCAGTGTCGGCACGCTCACCACCGCCAACGCCCTCGCGATCACCAGTCAGCCGCAGAGCGTTACAGTAAATCCAGGCGACAAGGTCAGCTTCGCCGTCACCACAGCGGGAGCCAGTGGCGTCAGCAGCACCGCGCCCACTTATCAGTGGAAGCTGAACGGCACGGCGGTGACCAATGGGACGATGCCGAATGGCTCAGTGATTTCCGGTGCCACAACTGCCACGCTCACGCTCACCGCCGCCCGCAGCGCCAATGCCGGCAGTTACACCTGCACCGTTTCCAATTCGCTCGACGGCTATAACACCACCACCAGTGCCATTGCGGCGGGCAGCCTGCCCGTTTCCGCCACCAGTAGCGCCGCCGCTCTCACGGTGAATGGCGTCGGCACGGCTCCGGCGATCACGACACAGCCGGCCACTCAGCCGGTCAACCTAGGCAACACGGCGACACTGAGCGTCGTCGTGACCAGCTCCACTCCGCTATATTATCAATGGAGCAAAGGTGGCACCGCGCTTACCGATGGCGGGCGCATCTCTGGCAGCACCACCGCCACGCTCACGATCACTGGTGCCCAGACGAGTGACGCCGCCGATTATACGGTCGTCATCGTCAACGACGGCGGGACTACCACCAGCGCCGTGGCCACTCTGTCCGTGATCGTGCCGCCAGCTATCACCACTCAGCCCATCAGCAACCAAGCCGTCTTTGAAGGCACCACCATTACCTATTCAATCACCGCCACCGGCACTACGCCGTTGATTTACCAATGGATGAAGGGCGGCTCAGCTATGACTGACGGCAATGAAGTTTCTGGCTCCGCGACAGCGACGCTGACGCTCACCGGTGTGCTTGTGGCGGATTCCGGCACTTACACTGTGAGTGTGAGCAATCCCGCGGGCACGGCGACATCGACCAGCGCCAACTTGCTCGTCAGCCCGGTGCCGGCGCCTCCGCTTGCTCCTGTGGCCAACGCCGCCACCAACATCACCAGCGCGCACTTCACTGCCAGTTGGAGCGCCACGGCGAAAACCACCGGTTATCTCCTCGACCTGTCGACCGACAGCGCCTTCGGCAGTTTTCTCAGCGGCTATCAGGGCCTTGATGTTGGCAACACGCTGAGCCGGAACATTGCCGGTTTGAGCCAGACGACGAATTATTACTACCGGGTGCGCGCCTACAACGACGTCGGGCCGAGCCCCAATTCTGCCACGATCTCGGTGACGACGTCTCAGCTGACCGTGGCCCCCGTGATCACGAGCGCAAACGGCACCACCTTCACCCTTGGCTTGGTGTCGACGTTCACCGTGACGGCGACAGGTATTCCCGCGCCCACCTACACCGCCACAGGCTTGCCGTCGTGGGCCACACTGGATCCAAACTCCGGTGTGCTCACCGGCACGGCACCCACGGGGACAGCTGGCGGACAGTTCCTGCTGATGATTACGGCGCAAAATGGGGCGGCTCCAAATGCAACACAGCCCTTCACACTCACGGTTCAGACAGCTCCCGCCGTTGCCACGCCAATGACGATTTCCACGATCGCAGGCCTGGCGCTTACGCGAGGCAGCACTGATGCCACTGGCAGTGCGGCGCGCTTCAATTATCCCTTGGCCGTCGCGGTCGACAGCGCTGGCAACGTCTATGTCGCCGACACCAACAACAATACCATCCGCCTCGTCGCGGCGGGTGGTGTGGTCACGACCTTTGCGGGCACAGCTGGCAGCTCCGGCACGACGAATGGCACCGGAGCGGCGGCAAGATTCAACGCTCCCTCTGGGATCACGATCGACAGCGCCGGCAACCTCTACGTTGCCGACACTCTGAATCACACGATTCGTAAGATCACTATTGCTGGTGCCGTCACAACCATCGCGGGTCAGGCCGGCGCTTCCGGCAGTGCCGATGGTGTCGGAACCGCCGCCCGGTTCTTCGGACCGCAAGGTATCGCCTTCGATGCGACGGGCAGTCGCCTCTATGTGGCCGACTCCAACAACAATACCATCCGCAAGATTGATCTCCTGACCAACACGGTGAGCACGCTCGCTGGACTCGCTGGTCAGTCGGGTAACATTGATGGCACAGGCAGTGCCGCGAGGTTTAATGGCCCCTCGGATGTGGCGGTGGACAAGAATGGCAACATCTACGTCGCCGACACCGACAACAACGCCATCCGCTCGATCAGCTCAACTGGTGCTGTCAAGACCCTCGCAGGATTGGCGGGAAGCATCGGTGCTGCTGATGGCACCGGGAGTGCGGCTCGGTTTAATCAACCGACCGCACTGGTGGTTGACAGCGCCTACAACGTCTACGTGCTCGACACCAACAACCACACCATCCGCAAGATCACTTCTGCCGCCGGTGTGGTCACCACCGTGGCGGGGCTGGCGGGCACTGCTGGCAGTGCCGATGGCGCTGGAGCCACAGCGCGGTTCAACTATCCGTCGGGCATCACCCAGGCCTTGACTGGGGAGTTTTATATTGCCGATAGCACCAATCACATCCTTCGACAGGGCGTGTTCCCCAACGCGCCGGTCATTCAGACTCAACCCCAGAGCCAGTCAGTCACGGCCGGGGCCACTGTGCAGTTCTTTGTGACGGCCACCGGCCAGCCGGCACCCACCTACCAGTGGAATTTCAATGGTGCGGCCATCAGTGGTGCCACGAGCAACACTCTCACTCTGTCGAATGTCCAGACTGCTAACGCCGGCAAATACACCGCGGTGGCTACCAATGCCCAAGGCAGCGTGACCAGCAATGAAGCCACGCTGGCGGTGAGTGGGCCCCCTGCCACCGGTGGCGTATCGAGTGGCGGTGGAGGTGGTGGCGCTCCCAGCGAGTGGTTCTATCTCGCTCTTGGTCTGGTCGCCCTGGCCCGTTGGATTGCTTCTCACCGTGCTGCCCAAACTCCGTGCACTTCCAATACCTCAATGACGACGCAACCATCCTCTCAATCTCTGGGCAGACTGATCCTGCTGCCCATCTGCTTGGCCAGCCTTGCCGTGTCGCTCTCCTTCGCGCAACCGGCCCCAACGCCTAGTTCCGTCGCACCTGCCACTCCACCCAAAGCCGCAGTGGTCAAGACTGGTCCTGAAGCGAACATGGCTGATGAAGTCGTCACCCTCTCGCCCTTCGAAGTCGTTTCTGACACCAAGGGCTATTTCTCCTCGAACACGATGTCGGGCACCCGTCTCAACACCAAGATCGAGGACCTTGCCTCATCGATCAGTGTGATCACCAAGGAGCAGATGACCGATTTCGCAATGCTCGATATCAACGACATCTTCCTCTATACCGGCAACACCGAGGGCACCGGCACCTACACCGACATGACCATCGACCGCAACGGTCAGGCCACGGACAACTCCCAGGGCAATCCGACCGGCGCCAATCGTGTCCGTGGCATCGCTGCCGCGAACATATCCTACGGCAATTTTGAGATGATGGGCCGCACACCCATCGATCCACTCATCATCGACGGAGTCGAAGTCAGTCGTGGCCCCAATGCCAACGTCTTTGGTCTCGGCAACCCGTCCGGCACTGTGAATCAGGTGCCGATCTCGGCCAACCTCTCGCGCAGCAAATACACGACTCAGTTGCGCGGCGATAGCTACGACGGCTGGCGCATGACCTTCGATCTCAACCAAGTGGCCCTGAAAAACAAACTCGCATTCCGGGTCAATGGCGCCACCCAGCACGACGGTTTCGTGCGCAAACCATCCGGCTTCAATACTAAGCGCCTCGACGCCATGATCAAATACCGGCCGTTCAAATACACCACGCTCAGCGCCAGCTATCTTCGTTATTACGGTGTCGGCAACCGCCCCAACAACACCACACCCCGCGACTACGTGTCCGCCTGGCTTGGTGCGGGCCGTCCCGGTTGGGATCCGGTCACACAGTTGATCACCTTAAACGGGGTCAGTTACGGCGCGAATGCCAGCAGCAGCCCGACGGGTCTGCTGGCCGGCTCGACGATTCCCATCCCCGACACTATCCTACCCAGCTACTTCAGTCGTGCCGGCGGAGCCTTCCAGCGCAGTAACATCTTTATCGATCAGACTGGCATCACCTACTGGACCGCGCCGACCGCCAATACCGCCAACAGCCCGGCCGCCAACGCCGGCACTGTCCGCCTGATGGGCCCCAGTTCCTCCACGCTCTACACTTCGACGGTGCCGGGCCGCTTTGACAGCCAGCCGCTCTTTAATACTACGCCCACGGTCAGCAGTCAGGAACTATACGACTGGTCGAAGATCAATCTCTCCTCCATCGACCAGTTCGGCGACAAGACCGACACCTATCTTGTCCAACTCGATCAGATCTTCTTCAACACTCCGCGTCAGCGCCTGGCCGGCATGGCCTCGATTTTCCGCGAGGACGCCGAACGCTACCGGCGCACCCCGGCGAGCAATTCCGGCGTCAGTGGCCAGACAGGCCAGCTCTTTGTAGATGTCAACCTACGTAACCTCGATGGCACGCCCAATCCTAATTTCGGCCGGCCCTACCTTGGTATCCTTGAACCGCGCACCATGCTGCAACCGGCCCGCTGGGACACCTACCGGGCGCAGCTCGCCTACAGCCTCGATCTCACGCAAGAGAAGGGCTGGCTCAAATGGCTCGGACTGCATCAGATGAGCGTCTACAGCGATTACAAATACCGCATCAACCGCCAATATTCATATCGCGATGTCATGACCACCGACACCGCGTGGTCAGCCGTCGGGGTGGGCGGGATTGTGCCCAATTATGCGCGCGCCAATCAAAGCAACGTGATCGGCGGTCCGCAGGCGGGGCCCAACATCATGCGCGGTTTCTTTCGCTACTATGTCGGCGACAACAAAGGCTCCAACGTGGATTACGCGCCCGCGGCCTTCAGTTATGGTTCATATCCGTTTGTTTGGGGCAACACGGGCAACTGGCACTATGACCCCATCACCCTCGGCCAGCTTCCCACCACTGATAGCACTGGCGGCACCGCCAATCTGAAACAGATCATCAAAACCCCCGGGGCGGTGATCCAGAGCCATTTCCTCAACGATTCCATCGTGACAACCTTCGGTGTCCGCAAGGACCTCGTATATTCGAAAAACGGCCAGACGCCGCAGCAGATGCTGAATAACAACACGGCATTTGATTACAGCGTCATCGATCACTGGCAGCCTGACTGGCGGGTCAGCAGCGGTCGCACCCAGACTGCGGGTGTGGTCGTCCGGGCTTTCCGCGACATGGACTTTGTCAGCCGCATGCAATCCGATACCGGCGTGAAGGGATTTTTTGGCGACGTGCTGCGGGGCATGGCTTTCACCTATAACCAGTCCGACAACTTCATCCCAGCGCCCCCTGCCGTGGATCTATATCTGAACCAGCTGCCCAACACCACCGGCAAGGGCAAGGACTACGGTTTCTGGCTGAACCTCTTTGACGGCAAACTCGTCATCCGCGTCAACCGATACACTAACACCCAGTTCAATGCTCGTGATGGCGACGCGAACACCATTGCCCAGCGCGTTCTGCGCCACGACATCGACGGCGGACAGAGTGACGGTTTCAAACTTTACACCCAGGCAACCAACTGGGTAACCGCGATGAATCCGGCATGGACCACGGCCCAAGTTCAGGCCGAGGTCTTCAGCGAGATCAAGCTCGATCCTGCGCGCTACAATGCCCTCGTGACCAATTATCAAAACGGCACACTCGCCGCCACCAACGACGTCACGGGCAGGGGCACGGAAATCGAAATCAATTACAACCCCACGAAATTCTGGACCATCGCCTGCAACGCCAATGACACCCAGGCGATCAACACCAACGTTTCCCCCGCCATCCAGAAATACATCGACGAACGCATGCCACTCTGGACCACCATCCAAGATCCGCGCTTTGCCAGTTTGCCGGCCGGCGACCCGAACCGCCTCTGGTGGACCAACACCACTTATGGCGGTTCGCAGACCGCCGCTTCCAATTACCTCAGTTTTGTTGATGCGCCTTACAGCGTCATTCGCGAAACCCTGGGCAAGTCGCAGCCTGCCGTCCGCCGCTATGGCTTCAAACTCAGCACCAACCTTCAACTCGCCGGTGTCACCGATAATCACGTTGCGCGCAATTTCAGCGTTGGCGGCGCCGTGCGCTGGGAGGACAAAGGCGCCATCGGTTACTTCGGCAAGAACTGGCAGCAATTGCTGGCGGCGAACCAGCCGATCACGAGCCTAGATGCCAATAATCCTGTCTATGACTCCGGCCACTTTTATTTTGACGCGTTCATCGGCTACCGGATCAAGTTCTTCGACAAGGTCTCCGCCACAATCCGTTTCAACGTGAAAAACATTCAGGAGTCCGGTGGTATTAAACCCATCCGCGCCTTCCCTGACGGCACCCCAAGCGCCTACCGCATCGTGGATCCGCGACAGTTTATCATCACCACTACATTCGATTTGTAGCGGTGGACGGTGGCCTGCCCTGGAAATCCTAGGTTTGGGTGGCAGCGGTGGCGTGAACTGCTGTCTGCACAACAGACCGTGTCGCCACAGGGGATCCGTCTCTCCGCACATTTTTTATGATTCGCTCAATCTTGGTTCTGCTGGCCTTCGTCTCGGCCTTTGCGTTGGCCGCCCGTGCCGATCCGGCACGCCCCACGATCCCCGAGAAGAGATTTGATGTTGTCAGGTTTGGGGCTGTCGGCGACGGCCGCACCGATGGCACGCATGCCATTCAAAACGCCATCGAGGCCGCCGCCGATGCAGGCGGAGGTGTCGTGGTCCTGCCGCCGAGCACACGGTCTTATCTATCCGGCCCGCTGCACCTGCGCAGTCGCGTCAGATTTCATCTGGAAAAGGGCGCGACACTGCAGCCGCTGCCCTACGGTGCCGGTAGCAACACACCGGGAACTTATCCACTCAGTGGGCGGGCCTACGCTAACTTCATCACGGGGGAGAAGGTGCACGACGTTGCCATCACGGGTGCAGGCACCATCGACGGAGCGGGGGTGGCGTGGTGGGCGGCGTTTCGGGCTGACAAGAAAATGCCGCATCGCCCTTATCTCGTGCGCTTCTCCGGCTGCACCAACGTCCTCGTGGCCGACGTCACGCTCACCAATTCCCCCAGCTTCCACCTCGCGTTTAGCAGCACCGATTACGTGACCGTCGAGGGCATCACGATCCTCGCCCCCGCGGATGCACCCAACACCGACGGCATCGACCCCGCGGGTTCGCACTATCTCATCCGCCGCTGCCGCGTCTCCACCGGCGACGACAACATCGCGGTCAAAGCCGGGGGCTCGTTTTGCAGCGACATCCGAATCACCGATTGCACTTTTGGCACAGGTCACGGCCTGTCGGTCGGCGGACAGAGCAACCGCGGTCTCGACGGCATGATCGTGACGAACTGCACCTTCAACGGCACCACCAGCGGCCTGCGCCTAAAGGCTGACGCCACCCAGGGCGGTCCCGTGCGCAACATCATCTACACCAACCTCACGATGACGGACGTGAAATACCCGATTGTTTTCTACAGCTACTACAACAAGACCGGCAACCCGGGTAACGGTAAATCCACGCCTGCGGTGGTTGCCGCGTGGAACGCCGCCCCACCCAGCCCGCTCGATTCGTCGACCATACCCACATGGCGCAACATCATCATCCGCGACCTCACCATCACCGGGGCCAGCGGCCACAGCGTCATCTGGGGCCTGCCGCTCGCCGAAGGCTTCTTTTCCGACGTGCACGTGATCAACCTGCACTATGCCGGCGAGAAGGGGTTTCTCCTCTACAACGCGCGTAACATCGGGTTTTCCGCCACCGACATTCGGCTGGTCGGTGGCGCGGCGCCCTTCACCACTTATAACGCCCTCGCGATTGTGCAGCAGTCCGGAAACCAACTGGCCCATGTCGGCGGCACCGCGGTGTTTGAGATTGTCGTTGCCGGTGGCGGCGCAAGTGGCGCGATCGCCCCGACCGTGCGCTGGACCTTCGAGGGCAAACCGCTCGCCGACGGTCCGCAGTCGGACGGCACGATCGTGTCGGGTGCCGGGACGGCTAAGCTGGAGTTGAAGAACGTCCAGCCTGACGCCGCCGGGCGGTACGTCGCAGTGGTGAACGCCGCGCTCGACGCCTACGACCCAGGAAAAGACCGCCTCGTGTCCGGCTCGGTGCCGGCCACAGCGACCAGCTTGGTCGCCACGCTCATCGTCGAGAATCGCTGAGACTACCGTCGCGCCAAATTCAACCGGCGCTCGGTTTCGTCCGGTTGCGAATCAGCAGCCACGACCAGAGCGCGAGCCCGTAGAGCCCGCCGGCGATATGCGCAGTGGTAGCGACGTGCACCGTCGGGTCATCGAAAGGGATCATGCCGCCGCCGTGGCCGTGGCCGCGCGTGGCTTCGAGAATCACCTCACCGATGTAGATCGCGAGAATTCCTGGCCAGAACCAGTCCCAGCGGTTGCGCTGCCAACCCTGGGCGGCGTAGAAGAGCAGCAGCCCGAGGTTGACCGCGCTCAGCCCCCCGTAACGGACCATTTCCGGGTCGCACCAGTAGAGCGCGCCGGAGATTACAAGCGGCATGAGCACGGTGGCAGTTCGCGTGGCTGTCGGATACTTCCGCTCAAGCAGACGCCCGAGGATGAGAAAAAGTCCGGCGTCGGCAACGAAGTGGGGCCAGCCAAAGTGGATGAAATGCCCGGTCCAGAGCCGCCAGACTTCCCCGGCTTGAATCAAACTGCGATCATAGATCAGCGCGCCGCGCCAGGCCGGATTCAATTGGAACACCAGCGCCACGGCTACCAGGCCCAGAAAGGCCCACGGCACGCTTCCCCAAGCGAACAACGCGCACAGCCGCCGGGAGACGGTATCAACGGGAGCGGGTGGGGTGGAATTCACGAGACACCCGAGGTTGCGGATTGGCGCCCGGATGTCGCGCCGTATTTCGCTACGCGCTGCTTCGCCTAGAGCGGATGATTTTGGTCTTACCGCACTACGCGGGCGCCGCCGCCGCCGAAGGTCTTTTCGACTTCCTTGCGGGTCGCCATTGAGGTGTCGCCGGGGGTCGTCGAGGCCAGGGCACCGTGGGCGGCGCCATACTCGGCGGCCTTTTGGGCGTCGTTGAACTGGAGGAAGCCGAACTGCAGGCCCGAGGCGAACGAATCGCCGCCGCCGACGCGGTCGAGGATCTCCAGTTCGGGATATTTGCGGCTCTCGTGGAATTTGCCGTCGTGCCAGAGGATCGCGGACCAGTCGTTTTTCGTCGCGGTGATGACGCGGCGGAGCGTGGTCGCCGCGACCTTGAAGTTTTGGAATTCTTTCACGGCCGTCTCGATCATCGCCTTGAATGCGTCGGTCTCGATATGGGCGAGGGTCTCAGCCCCTTTCACCTCGAAGCCGAGCGAGGCGGTGAAGTCCTCCTCGTTGCCGATCATGACGTCGACATACTTGGCGATCTCGCGGTTGACCTCCTGCGCCATCTTGAGGCCGCCGATGGTCTTCCAGAGGGACGGACGGTAGTTCAGATCGTAGCTGACAATGGTGCCGTACCTGTTGGCGGCCTTGACGGCCTCGACGGTGAGTTCGGCGGTGGAGGCGGAGAGTGCGGCGAAGATGCCGCCGGTGTGGAACCAGCGGACGCCGAGCTTGCCGAAGATGTGGTCCCAATCGATGTCGCCGGGCTTGAGCTGCGAGGCGGCGGTGTTGCCGCGGTCGGGATTGCCGACGGCGCCGCGGATGCCGAAGCCGCGCTCGGTGAAGTTGAGGCCGTTGCGGACCGTGCGGCCGATGCCGTCGTCCTCGCGCCACTTGATGAAGTCGGTGGCGACGCCGCCCTGCATGATGAAGTCCTCCACGAGGTGGCCGACCTCGTTGTCGACGAAGGCGGTAACGACAGCGGTTTTCAGGCCGAAGCATTTGCGGAGGCCGCGGGACGTGTTGTATTCGCCGCCGCCTTCCCAGACTTGGAAGTGGCGCGCGGTGCGGATGCGGCCCTCGCCGGGATCGAGGCGAAGCATGACTTCACCGAGGGAGATTTGGTCGAACGCGCAAGAATTGGCGGGTTTGATGGGGAGGCTCATAGGAAATGATGAGTGACGGGTGACAAGTGACGAGAAGGACAGATCATTCCGCGACCTTGAACTCAGCGAGATTCCAGCGGGTCTTGCGGCACTCGGCGGCGACCTCGTTAAATGCGGTGATCTCGGCCTCGGAGAAGAGGAGACCGCCGTTCTTGGCGGAGCGCGCGGCGGCCTGTGCCTCGATCTGGCCGGGAAGCATGCAGCCTTCGTTGCCGTGGCCGAGGATGTCGGCGATGACGGCCTTGACGTTATCAGCCTGGTTGCGGCCCTGGGCAAAAGCGCCGGCGTTCATCGCGTCGGGATGCCAGACTTGGAAGAAGAAGGCGCAGGTGTGCTTCTCGCCGGGCTGCTGGCCCCAGCGGTTGCGCAGGGTCGGGAGCGAGCCGCCGATAAACGCGCCGATGATTTCGTTCATTAGCGAGAGGCCGTAGCCCTTGTGCGCGCCGAAGGGCAGGAGGGATTTAGCCTTGAGAGGGTCGGTGGTGGCCACGCCGTTTTCGTCGACGGCGGCGCCGGGCGGGAGCTGCTTGCCCTCGCGGGCGAGCTGCTGCACGCGGCCCATGGCGACGACCGAAGTGGCCCAGTCGATGACGATCGGGTAGCCGATGGCGGCGGTAGTCGGGAAGCCCCACGAGTGTGGGTTGGTGCCGAGGGTGGGGAACTTGCCGCCGAAGGGAACGACCTCGGCCAGGGCGGCGGTGCAGTTGGTGTAGGCGATGTAGCCGCGGCGGGCGGCCTCCATCACGTAACCGCCGCCCCAGAGATAGTGGAAGGCATTGTCGACGGAAACCATGCCGACGCCGTATTTGTCGGCGAGCTTGATGGCTGTCTCGATCGCGGCGTAGCCGGTGGCCTGGCCGAGCTTGCGGTTCGCATTCCACACCTGGGCACCGCGGAAACGGGTTTTTATTTTTTCGATTTTGGCCTTGGGCCGGCAGCCCTCGGCTCCGGAGCCCAACTGGTGGTCGAGATGGAGCGCCTTCAGGGCGTTGTGCGTGCGGATGCCGTGACGCGTGGCTTCGGCGCAGAAACGCGCGCCGGCGTCGGCCTCGGCACCGGAGTAGCCGCGGTGGCGGTAGGCGGCGGCGACGAGGGCGTTGTGCTGCGCCTCGGGGACGACGTAGAAGATCTCAGCCATGGGAGGAAGGGCTGGCGCAGCGGGTCAGGCGGTGTAGGTTTGGGACGTTGTCGAACCACCGCGGCCGGTCCAGTTGGTGTGGAAGAATTGCCCCCGCGGTTTGTCAGTGCGCTCGTAGGTGTGGGCGCCAAAGTAGTCGCGCTGCGCCTGTAGCAGGTTGGCCGGGAGCCGGTCAGTGCGGTAGCCGTCAAAGTAGGAAAGCGCCGAGCTGAGGCAGGGCGCCGGGATGCCGAGCTGCACCCCCTGCACGATGACGCGGCGCCAGGCGGCCTGGCGGGTTTCAAGCGCCTCGCGGAAGAACGGATCGACCATCAGATTGACGAGGCCGGGGTTGCGGTCGAAAGCCTTCTTGATGTCACCGAGGAAGGCCGAGCGGATGATGCAGCCGCCGCGCCAGACAAGCGCGATGCCGCCGTTGTTCAGTTTCCAACCGTAGGTCTTGGCCGCGGCGCGCATGAGCTGATAGCCCTGCGCGTAGCTGACGATCTTCGAGGCGAAAAGCGCCTGGCGGAGATCATTGATGAAGGCTTTCTTGTCGCCGGAGAAAGTGCTGACGACGGGTTTGATCTGGCGGGCGGCCTCGACGCGCTCGGACTTGGCGGCCGAGAGGCAGCGGGCGAACACCGCTTCACTGATGAGCGTGAGCGGCATACCGTCGTCGAGGGCCGCGACCACCGTCCACTTGCCGGTGCCTTTCTGGCCGGCAGCGTCGAGGATGACATCGATGACCTCGTGGCCGCTCTCGTCCTTCACCGCCAGGATGTCGCGGGTGATTTCGATCAGGTAGCTGTCGAGCTCGCCCTTATTCCACTCGGTGAAGACGTCGTGCATTTCCGCGTTGGAGAGTCCGGTGGCGCGCTTCAGCAGGTCGTAAACCTCGCAGATCAACTGCATGTCACCGTATTCGATCCCGTTGTGGACCATCTTGACGAAATGCCCGGCGCCATTCTCGCCGATCCACTCACAGCAGGGCTCGCCGTCGGGGGTCTTGGCGCAGATGGTCTGGAAGATGGGCTGGATGTGCGGCCACGCGGCGGCACTGCCGCCGGGCATCATGGACGGACCTTTGAGCGCGCCCTCCTCGCCACCCGACACGCCCGAGCCCACGAAAAGAAGGCCCTTGCTTTCGACGTATTTGGTGCGCCGGATCGTGTCCGGGAAATGGCTGTTGCCACCATCGATGATGATGTCACCGGACTCGAGCAGCGGGATGAGTTGCTCGATCAGCTCGTCGACGGCGCTGCCGGCCTTTACGAGGAGGATGACCTTGCGGGGGCGCTTCAGCGATGCGACGAAGTCGGCCAGATTGGTCGAGCCGTGGAATTTCTTGCCCTTCGCGCGGCCGGTCATGAACGCCTCCATCTTGGCGGCGGTGCGGTTGTAGACGGAGATCGGGAAGCCCTTGCTTTCGATGTTGAGGGCGAGGTTTTCGCCCATGACGGCTAGGCCGATCAGGCCGATGTCGGATACAGGTGTGCTCATAATAGTGATGGTGAGGGTGGGGGCTGCCGTTTGGCAAGGAAGCCGCGCTTAGAATGTGTTGGCTTGGGCGTGCGGCTTCTTGCCGGCGAGAAAAAACGTGAGATTTTCCACTGCGCAGGTGGCCTGGCGCTGAACGCTTTCGTGGGTGCGCGAACCGATGTGCGGCGTAATCACGCAGTTTGGCAATTTAAGCAATGGATGATCAGCGGGTGGTGGCTCCTGATCGAGCACATCGGCGCCGTAACCGGCCACCTGACCGGATTTCAAGGCGGCAACGAGGTCGGCGGTGTTAACGATCTCCCCGCGGGCGCAGTTGAGGATGATGACGCCTTTCTTCATTTTGGCGATGGAGGCGGCACAGACCATATCGCGTGTCTCGGGAGTCAGATTGGTGTGCAGTGACAAGTAGTCCGCGCAGGCGAAAGCCTCGTCAATGGAGGCCGCCCGCTTCACGCCGTGCTGCGCGGCAAATTTGTCATCCCAGTAGAGGTCATAGCCGACCGGTTCCATGCCAAAGGCGCGGGCGCGAATGGCGACTTCCTTGCCGATGCGGCCGACGCCGATGATGCCGATTGTCTTGCCGTGCAATTCGTGCCCGGTCTTGCGTTTCCAGCCGCCGGAGCGGGTGGAGTCGCAGTGGAAGAGCAAGTGTTTTTCCAAGGCGAGCAGGAGCAGGAAGGTGTGCTCGGCCACGGTGGTGTGATTGACGCCGGGGGTGAACAGCACTGGAATTTTTAACTCCGTGGCGCACTTGACGTCGATCTTGTCGAGCCCGATGCCATATTTGCTGATGACCCGGAGGCGCGGACGGGACTTCTCGATCACGGCGCGGGTGATGGCATCGTCGCCGCACAAGAAGGCGTCAAACTGACCGGCGAGTTCGAGCATGCGCGCTTCCAGGAGCGGGCCGCGCTCGCGGACGATCTCGAGCCCGGCGGCGGCGAGGAGGTCGTGGTGCCCGCCGGGCGTGTCTTGAAAAGAAGTGGTGGTGAGGAGGACGCGGGTGGATCTCATGGAAAAAGGTGCAAATCTCAGGTGTTAGTCGAGGCGCAGCATAGCGGAAAAGCGGTCCGCCGCATACCGGATAACGCGAAAAAGAGTTTATATTTTGCGAAATGAAGATTTGGTTGCCAGTCCTAGAAGCCGCCCCGATGACTCAACCCCGCCGCATTGCTGTCTACCTGTCGCTCGCAACCGAGCACGGGCGGGGCATTTTACGGGGCATCGCCCGGTTCTTCCACCAGCGACCCGAGATCACGGTGCTGAAGTTCAACGATCCGCGGGTCTACGACGTCGCGGTGCTCCAGCGTCTCAAGCTCGACGGCGTCATCGCGCGGGTGGCGACGCTGCGCAACGAGGCGACCCTCGCCTCCCTCGGCGTGCCCGTGGTCAACGTCTCTGGCCAGGTTGCGACCCCGCGGCTGCCGTTGATCAACACCGACGACCTGCGTGTAGGGCAACTCGCGTTCAGGCACCTGCACGGCCGCGCCTACCGCAACTTCGCCTACTGTGGCAACAGCACACATCTCGGCTCAGTGCAGCGCTTCCGCGGTTTCTGCGCCGAGGCACGCGCGCTGGGCCTGTCGGTGGCCATTCCGCGGCACATTCTGCCGCAGGGCGACCAGAACTCGCCCTATCCCGACGTCACGCGGGCGCGGCTCGTGGCGTGGCTCAATACCCTGCCGCGGCCCGTGGGTATCCTCGGGTTCACGGATCGCGTGGCGCTCGAACTCGACGAAGCCTGCGCCCGCGTCGGTCTGCGGGTGCCCGAGGATGTTGCGATCCTCGGGGTCGGCAATGACCTCGCGCGCGTAGAGTTTGCCCATGTCGCACTTTCCAGCATCCAACTCAACACCCAGAGGATTGGTCTCGTTGCCGCGGAGACGCTGCAGACGATGCTGGACGGCGGATGCGAGCCCATAGGCGAGACGCTCGTGAGCCCGCAGAAAATCGTGACCCGCCGCTCGACAGACCGGTTCGCGGTGGATGACGAGGTGGTCGCTCTCGCCCTCGATCACATGCGTGAGCATGTGGGCAACACGATCTATGTAGAGGAAGTCGCCCGGGCGGCGGGAGTGACCCGCCGGGTGCTGGAGCTGCGTTTCCGGGCCGCGCTTGGCACCTCGGTCTATGGCGAGGCGCAACGGCTGCACTTTGAGCGTTCGCTTGAACTCATGTCCGAGCCTACCATGACCCTCGGCGAAATCGCCTTTGCCTGCGGCTTCGAAAGCCCGTCGGTCTTTGCCACAGCCTTCCGGCGCCGTTTTGGGGTCGCGCCATCCGCCTATCGCAAACGGCACGCCCCAGTGTTCTAGCAGGGTTTCACGGTCGAGACTCGGCATGGCCCATGAGCTGGGAGAGCTCCGAGGCGGCAGCCCGGACTTTGTCGGCCATCTCGGGAATGCGCTCCTTGGTGAACCGCATGGTCGAGGCGGTGATGCCAAGGGCGGCTGTCACTGTGCCGTCGGAGGAAAAAACGGGGGCGGCGAGGCAGCGCACGCCTAGATTGAACTCCTCGTTGTCGAGGCTGAAGCCGCGTTTGCGAGTGAGCTCGACCTCGCGTTTCAGCTCGCTGAGCGTAGTGAGCGTGGCCGGCGTGCGCCGGGAGGGCCGCTCGCTCGAGACGATATCGGCGAGTCGGTCGCGATGCAGCCAGGAGAGGAAGATCTTGCCGGTGGACGAGCAGTAGAGATCGGCGAGGAAGCCGGGGCGCGAGGCGGCGCGGAGCGGATGGGGGCTGTCCTGCACCGCGACGATGAGAGCCCGGTCGTCACAGGGGATAGCCAGATGGGCAGTCTCGTCAGTGGCGGTCGTGAGCTTTTGCAGCAGCGGCAGCGCCTGTTCGCGGATTTCGGTGCCGGCGAGCGCGGCATTGCCGAGTTGGATCAGCATCGGACCGAGTTCGTAGCGTCCGCCGGCCTTGCGCGCAAGACCCTCGAGGTGGAGCGTGGTCATGATCCGCAGCGTGGTGGTGACAGGGATGCCGAGATTGCGGGCGAGATCGGCGGCGATGAGGCCGTCGGGGTGCCGGCCCAGCATTTTCAGGATGCGGCAGGCGTTGCGCAGATTCGGAATCACATAGCGTTCCGCGGCGGCTGGAGCGACTCTGGACGTAGGCGTAGTGCGATGTTGGGAGAACGGCACGAGTTAAAAGGATAGGTTTTTTGGGCTGCGACCAAGGGCAAACTGCCAGCGGGAAGCCCGCCACTTTTTTGTTGCCATCGGTCTAATAGTTCAAATATGAAAGACAAGTTCATTAGTGAACCTTTGTGAACCCCTCACCTCCCCACAACAATGACTAACTCCTGCTCCGGGTGGCACACATTCTGCGCCGCCATTTCGTCTGACCGCGGCAGTTGCCGCCGCTTGCTCCGCGCGATTCCATACCTGACGCTTGCCCTGGCCCTGCTGGCGGCTCCGGCTGCCGAGGCCGCCGCCGTAGTGGCGACAGGGAGCATTGTCGGCCGCGTCGCGAATACCGACAACGGCACCAATCTCACCAACGCCCGGGTCGAGGTCGAGGGCCTGAAGCTCGTAGCCTTCACCGACCGCTTCGGCGAATACCGTCTCGACGCGGTGCCGGCCGGCGACGTGAAACTGGTGGTGTTTTTCACAGGCCTGACCCAGCAGTCTCGCCCAGTCACGGTGGTGGCCGGCCAGAGCGACCGGCAGGACTTCAGTCTTTCGGTCCAGGCCGCCGCCGGGAAAAAAGAGCAGGCCGTGGTGCTGGACACGTTTGTCGTGGCTTCGGCCAAGGACACCAACCAACGATCGATTTCAATCAACGAGCAACGCTTTTCACCCCGGGTCGAGACTGTGGTCGCGACTGATCAGTTCGGGGACATCACTGAGGGCAACATTGGTGAATTCGTGAAATTCCTGCCTGGAATCAGTGTGGGCTACACCGCATCGGATGTGCGCAACATATCGATCCGTGGCGTCGGCTCGCAATACACCGCGATCATGCTCGACGGTTACCGGGTCGCCAGCGCTGATTCCGGCACGATTACCTACTCCGCCACGGGCGGCGGCACCCGGACGACCGAGCTGGAGCAGTTGTCCATCAACAATGCGGCCCGCACCGAGATCATCAAGGCGAGGACCCCGGATCTGCCCGCCGACGCGCTGGGCGGCTCGTTGAATCTCATCAGCAAGAGCGCATTCGAATACTCCACGATGGTGTTCGACTATCGGGTGGTGGGTTCGATGAACAGCCAGGCGCGGTCGTTTAGTTCCACGCCCGGGCTCCGCAGCGATTCCACCAGCTACAAGGTGCTGCCCGGTTTTGACTTCACCCTCGCGGTGCCGGTCAACAAGCGGTTCGGGTTCACGGTGAGCGCACTCGATTCGAACATCTTCAACCCACAGTATCGCTCGAATCCGCAATGGGCGCAGAACGGCACGCTGACTGCGATCACCGGCGCCCCCGCCACGATCGCCACCAATCCATTCCTCGAAAAATACACGATGCAGGACGGACCAAAAGTCACCCACCGCCAAGCCTTCGAACTGACGGGAGACTGGAAGATCTCGGACCGGGACGTGCTTTCGCTCCGCTTCCAGGACAATTTTTACAACAATGAATTCGGCAATCGGAACATGAACTTCGACACCGGTGCGGTGATGCCCGCGAGCTTTACCCCGAACTCCACGACCGGAGCCCTGGGCAAGGGCACGGTCAATTTCGGCTCGAGCTTTCGCAACAAATACGGCGTCACCTACAATGCCGGTGCCCAATTCACCCATACGGGCAGCGTGTGGACGTTCGACGGCGGCGTGAACTACTCCCACGCCTCGGCCCATTATCACGACTATCAGAACGGCTATTTCTCGGCGGTAACCTACCAGATCAGCAACGCGACGGTGAACTACGCCGATTACAACGGCATCGCACCGATGACGATCACAGTGCTGGACAAACTGGGCAACAACACGCTCGGCAATGTCTTTGATGTGCGCAATCCGAACTATGTCATGACCCAAGTGCAGAACAACCCGGTGGACGCGACCGACTCGTTCTTCACGCAGCAGGCGAGTCTGAAGCGCACCTTCGACTTCGCGCTGCCGACGACTGTTAAGGTCGGTGTGCAGGGGCAGTTCGAACGCCGCGATGTCGAGAGTTTCAAAGTCACCTGGACGCCTACCGGCGCCTTGGCCGCCGCCGGCGCGGCCTCCGCCTTAGGTTTGGCTGACAACGTCTATAGTCTGGCCCCTCCCTATATTCCCTATGCGGTGGTGTGGCCGAGTGCGTCGAAGCTCTACAGCCTCTCCCTGACCACGCCCTCACTGTTCACCCCGTCTGCCGCCAACGCTTCGGCTGAGGTCCAGGGTTCGCTCTTCTTTACGGAGCAGATCACCTCCGCCTATGCCATGGGTGACACGAAAGCCCTGAACGGTCACCTGCGGCTGATCTATGGCGTGCGGCTCGAGCGGACCAGCGACCAAGGTTGGGGACCGCTAGCGGTGAAGACCGGGGCGACGACCGCCTATACGCGCCGTGGGGCCCAGGCGCAGACGAGCTATAACGGCTCTTACCCAAGCGTGAACCTCACCTATGACATCAAGGATAACTTCCTGCTGCGCGCGTCATACAACCGCGCGGTCGGCCGCCCCGATATCGGCAATCTCGTGCCCAATGTCTCGCTCCCTGACAGCACCCTCTCCAGCCAGACGATCAAGGTGTCGAACCCGCTGTTAAAGCCGGAGCAGGCGGACAACTACGACGTGGCACTTGAGTATTATTTCAGCCACGTCGGTGTGGTTTCCGTCGGGGCATTCCGCAAGGACTTCAGCAACTTCTGGGGCACGTCCAACCTGATCGGCAATGACGCACTGGCGGTGCTTAATAGCCTCGGTGTTGCCGGAGCGCAAAACTACATCAACCAAGGCGACCTTGTTTCCACGTCGGTCAATTCCGGCACGGCCCGGGTCACTGGTCTGGAGTTCAGCTATCAGCAGTCGCTCGACACGCTGACGCCCTTCACCAAGGGCGTCTCCGCCTTCGTCAATGCTACGGCAATCCATCTCAGCGGCGCCACCAATGCCGACTTCAGCGCCTTCGTTTCGCGCACTGTGAACTGGGGACTCGCCTACGACAGCCGCCGGCTGAGCGTGAAGCTCAACTGGAACTACCGCGGCCGCGAAAAAGATGCCCCGACGACCGTCGCCGGCGTGACCTACTACGAGTATTTTGCCCCGCGCCTGTATCTCGACACCAACCTCGAGTTCCGCTTGACGCAGCACGTCGGCCTCTTCTTCAACGGCCGCAATCTCACCAACGTGCCGCAGGATGACCAGCGTTACGCCGCAGGGGTGACGCCGGACTATGCGAAGCTCTATCGGCGCGAACTGTTTGGCACCGCCTTCACCTTCGGCGTGAAGGGCTCATTCTGAGCGCACTGGCGGGTCGGCGATGCCGGTCTCGTAGCCGAGACCGGCGCGGCTGGCGGCTTGAAGACCGCCGCCCGGGGTGTTACTCTGTCCAGAATCATCCATGAAATTACACGACTGCCTTTATCAGACGATCGACTCGGCCTCGATGGCGGAGGACCTGCGCAAGGAGTTTCTCGTTTCCGGATTGTTCCAGCCGGAGGCGGCGGATTTCCACTATTGGGGAATGGACCGCGCGGTGCTCGGCGGCATCTTGCCCGTGTCGCATGAAGTGCCACTGCCCAATCCGGCCGAACTGCGCAGCGGCAGCTTCTTGGAACGCCGCGAGGCGGGGGTGATCAACCTCGGCGGCCCCGGTGTCGTGCGCGTCGACGACCGAGAGTTTCCGCTCGGTCACCTCGATGCGCTCTATGTCGGCCGTGGCGGGGCCAAAACGATTACGTTTCGCTCGCAAGATCCCGCGCAGCCGGCGCGTTTCTGGTTCCTCAGTTACCCAGCGCACGTTGCTCACCCAACCAAACTTATCGTGTTTCAAAGCGTGCGCGGCGAGCGCCTCGGTCAACGCGATCACGCAAACGAGCGCACCCTCTACAAGCTCATCCATCCGGGGGCGTTTCCGACTTGCCAGCTCGTGATGGGCGTGACGCTGCTCGAACCGGGCAGCGTGTGGAACACCATGCCGCCGCATACGCACCTGCGGCGCTCCGAGGTCTATCTCTACTTCAACCTGCCGTCTGATCAGGCCGTGTTTCATTTCATGGGCCGGCCGCAGGAGACCCGCCACCTCGTTGTGCGCGACTGCGAGGCGGTGCTCTCGCCGCCTTGGTCCATCCACTCGGGTGTCGGCACCTCCAACTACGGCTTTGTCTGGGGCATGGGTGGAGAAAATCAGGAATTCGCCGACATGGACCCCGCACCAATCGCCACGCTGCGTTGAACTGCCCATGGCCACCGTGCTTGAGACTTTCCGGCTGACGGGCAAGGTGGCAATCGTCACCGGTGCTTCGCGCGGTCTAGGCGCGGATATGGCCGTCGCCCTGGCGGAAGCCGGCGCTGACGTCGCCCTCGTGGCGCGCGGCGACACGTCGACCGTCACAAGTGCACTCGCCTCACTCGGCCGGCGCAATTGTAACGTTCCGATCGACGTCGGATCGGCCGGCGCGGCAGAGCACATTATGCAGGCGGTCGTGGCGCAACTTGGCGCTCCCGACATCCTCGTGAATAACGCAGGCATTATTCGCCGCGCGGCGTTTCTCGAATTTACCGAGGTTGACTGGGATGACGTGATGAATGTGAACCTCCGCGCTGTGTTTCGGCTGAGCCAGCGCTTCGCGGCGGCGCTGGCGGCGCGGAAGGCCCCCGGTAAAATTATTAACACCGCCTCACTACTTTCGTTTCAGGGCGGCATCCGTGTTGCCTCTTACACCGCCGCAAAGAGCGCGCTCGGCGGGCTCACCCATGCGATGGCCAACGAACTCGCACCGCTCGGCATCAACGTGAATGCCATCGCGCCTGGCTACATGGAGACGGACAACACCGCACAGTTGCGTGCCGATCCCGCCCGCCACCGTGCCATTCTCGAACGCATCCCGGCCGGCCGCTGGGGCGTGGCGGCGGACCTGAAGGGTGCCGTTGTCTTTCTTGCCTCGCCTGCGTCCGACTATGTGCACGGCATCACTCTCCCGGTCGATGGCGGCTGGCTGGCTCGCTAACACTGATTCCCCATGAAAACCCTCCGTTTCGCCATGTCTTTTCTGGCGGTCGGCCTCTGGCTGCCGCTCCTCTCGGCCGCGCGCCTCACCGTCACGGTTACACATACGCTCGGCATCGCACGGCCGGCCGAGACGATCACTGTGCCATGGGCCGGCCTGGCCCAGGCGCTTCCCGGCGCGCTCCTGTATCACCTCGAGGTCAGGGATGCGGCCGGCCATGTGCTGCCCTATCAGGTGACAAACCTAGCGCCCACGGCTAAGGATCCCAGCGGACGGGGCGCAGCATATGGCGAGCTCATCTTTCAGCATGATTTTGCCGCGGGGGAAAAGTCCGCCGTGTTTAGCATCGAGAAAATCGAGGCAGTGGCCCCGGTCTTTCCGACGAAAGCCTTTGCCCGCTACGTGCCCGAGCGCCTCGATGATTTTGCGTGGGAGAACGACAAAATCGCCCATCGCATCTACGGACTTGGGCTCGCTGCCCCCGCGCCGGCCGGCGTCACGAAGGAAGTGCTCGTCACCAGCGGAATCGACGTTTGGGCCAAGCGTGTGAGCTATCTCATCGTCGACCGCTGGTATAACAAAGGACACGACTTCTACCACAAGCACGACCTGAGCGAGGGTATGGACATGTATAATGTCGGTCAGTCGCGTGGATGCGGCGGCACCGGTATATGGGACGGCCACCAGCTCGCCGTGAGCGGCAATTACCACACCTGGAAAATCAACGCCAACGGTCCGGTCCGCGCGGTGTTCGAGGTGACTTACGATGCCTGGGAGGCGAGCGGCTTGAAAGTGACCGAGACCAAGCGCTTCACGGTCGATGCAGGGCATAATCTCGATCAGGTTGAGAGCACATTCAATGTGACCGGTGGCCGCGCCCAGGAACTGACGGTGGGTATCGGTCTCCACAGGAGTCCGACCGACAAAGGCCAGGATCCAGCGATCAATTTCACTGCCGTGCCGGCCGATGGCTCCCTCGCGCAGTGGATAGTGCAAAAGACCCATGGCTCCCTCGCCACGGCGATCATCGTCCCCACCGGTGCCTTTTGCGGATATGCCGAGGACGACCGCAACAAACTCGTGCTGGCCAAAGTCACCCCGGGCCAGCCGTTGCGCTACTGCATCGGCGCCAGCTGGTCTGCTGCTGGTGAATTCACTTCCGAGCAGGATTGGACTGCCTACATTGCAGCGTGTGCGGCGCGCCTTCGTTCTCCCATCACTGTCACCCTCGGCGCCGCTCCCTGATGCCGCGGCATGGGCTCGGCGCTCTCGGCCGCGCCGCCGTGTTTGCAACGTGAACTCTGCACTTTGAAAAACATGAAGACCTTCAACCGCACTTGCTTTTCCCGACCGTGGATCGTGCTCGCTGCTGGCGTGCTCTTTAATGTCAGCCTCCCGCTATGTGCCGTTGCCGCTGTTGAACAATTCAACGGGACCACTCCGCTCGAGTGGTCCGTGCGCGTGGCGCAGTCCGAAATGGCGCGGCGCGGTAATTCGCTCTTTTTCGGCAGTGGCCTGCGCGCCCGCTGGGATTATACGTCCGCGCTCTTCGGCCTCTCGCTCGTGAAACTCAGCGAGCGCATAGGGGACAAAGCGATGGGGGAGTTCGGCTACCGCACGTCCGAGTCGTTTCTCACCGCCGAGGGCGGCATCCGCACCTATGACGCGGCGGACTGCAACCTCGACATGATCCCGCAGGGCCGGTTGCTGCTGCTGCGCTACGACCAGGCGCACGATGAAAAACTCCAGAAGCCAATCGAGTTGCTCCGTCGACAACTCGCGAGCCAGCCGCGCACCAGCGACGGCGGCTTCTGGCACAAGCAGCGTTATCCCTATCAAATGTGGCTAGATGGCCTGTTCATGAGTTCGCCGTTCCTGGCGCACTACGGGAAAACCTTCGGCGATCCCTCGGCGTTCGACGAAGTGGTGAAGCAGATCCTGCTGATGGAGCGCCACGCCTACGACGCTAAGACCGGTTTGCTTTACCACGCTTGGGACGAAAAGCGCACCCAGAGCTGGGCGAACAAGGATACCGGTCACTCGCCAAACTTCTGGGGTCGCGCCATCGGTTGGTATGCGATGGCGATGGTCGATTCTCTTGACTTCATTCCGCCCACGCACCCGGACGCCGAGGCGATCAACGAGGTTTTGCGCCGCACCGCCGACGGCATCGCGCGCTGGCAGGACCCGAAGAGCGGACTTTGGTGGCAGGTCGTTGATCAAGGTGGCCGTGAGGGCAACTACCTCGAGGCGACGGCCTCGAGCATGTTCGTCTACGCGCTCGCGAAAGGCGTGAATCGCGGCTATCTGCCGCGTGAGAAATTCCTCCCGGTGATCCGCCGCGGCTATGAGGGGCTTATCCGCGATCTGATCCGCACCGATAAGAATGGCGCGGTCAGTCTTACGCACTGCTGTCAGGTTGCCGGTCTTGGTTACACGTCAGCCAGCGGTCGCACGCGCGACGGGTCGTTTGCCTACTACGTCAACGAGCCGATCATCGACAACGACCTCAAGGGCGTTGGCCCGTTCATCCTCGCCGGCATCGAGGTGGAGCAGCTTTTGGCCACAGCGGATTCCCCGCTCGTCGTGCGTGGCTGGGGCGACATCGACGCAGTGCTCGCGCGCATCAAGGCACCGGTGTTTGCCGCGCGGGATTTTCCCATCACTGATTTTGGAGCCAGGCCCGGCGCCGATGCCACCACCGCGATACGCGCGGCCATCGGCGCTTGCCACGCCGCCGGCGGTGGCCGCGTTGTCGTGCCCGCCGGCGAGTGGCTTACTGGCGCGATTCACCTGCTGAGCAACGTCAACCTCCACGTGAGCAAGGGTGCCACGCTCAAGTTCAGTCCCGACCCTGCTCACTATCCGATCGTCTCCACGCGCTGGGAGGGGGTAGAACTCATGGGCTACTCCGCCTTCATTTACGCCTTTGAGCAGGAGAACATCGCGGTCACCGGCGAGGGCACGCTCGACGGTCAGGCAGATTGGGACACCTGGTGGGCCTGGAACCAGAAAGGAAAGAACCAGCCACCGCGGCAGAAAGCGGCGCGCGACCGGCTCAACGCGATGGGTGAGGCTGGGGTGCCGGTCGCCGAGCGGATATTTGGCAAGGGCAGCTTCCTGCGGCCGAATTTCATTCAGCCTTACCGCTGCAAGAACATCCTGATCGAGGGCGTCACCATCGTCCGCTCGCCAATGTGGGAGCTTCACCCGGTGCTCTCGCAGAACATCACGGTGCGCGGGGTCAAGATTCACTCGCACGGCCCCAACAACGACGGCTGCGACCCCGAATCGTCGCGGGACATCCTCATCGAAGGCTGCGTGTTTGACACCGGCGACGACTGCATCGCGATCAAATCCGGCCGCAACAACGACGGGCGACGCGTCAACGTGCCTAGCGAGAGCATTGTCATCCGCAACTGCACGATGATGGACGGACATGGTGGTGTCGTGCTCGGGAGCGAGATTTCCGGCAGTGTTCGCAACGTCTTCGTCGAAAACTGCAAGATGGACAGCCCCAACCTCGACCGCGCTCTGCGTTTCAAGTCCAATGCCCAGCGTGGCGGCGTGCTCGAGAATGTTTTCATGCGCAACCTAGAGATCGGCCGCGTAGCCGAAGCAGTGCTGACGATCGACCTTATCTACGAGGAAGGCGCACGGGGGCCTTATCGCCCCGTCGTGCGCAACGTGTCGCTGGACCATGTCACGAGCCAAGGCAGCCCCCGCGTCCTGTGGATCGCCGGTTTCGAGGGGGCGACGATTGACAACATCCGATTCACCGACTGCGCGTTCAACAACGTGACTGACACCGATCTCGTGCGCCACGCGGGGCGCATTACCTTCGAGAACGTCTCAATTGAACCAGCAAAATAGGCGCGTAGCCGAAACTCTCCCTCCGCACCCCCGCCGGTTCACTAAGACGCTCCAACCCCTGCCTTCTTGCCCCTCCCCAGTGACCCCGCGATGAACAAGCTGAACCAGTTCAATGAACAGATTGGCCGCTATCGCTGGACGATCTGCGCCCTTGTCTTCTTTGCCACCACCATCAACTACCTCGACCGGAATGTCCTAGGTTTGTTGAAACAGACCCTTTCCGACCATGGGGTGTTCGGGGCGGACAAGGCCGGCCAGGAACTGAACTACTCCACGGTGGTGATCTGCTTCCAGGTGGCCTATGCCATCGGCATGTTGGCGGCGGGCCGCCTAATTGACCGGGTCGGCACTCGGTCTGGCTACGCCTATTCGCTCATCGGCTGGAGCTTTGCAGCTATCGGCCACGCGTTTGGCCACACGACGGTCACCTTTGGGTTCTGGCGTGCTGCGCTCGGGTTTTGCGAGGCCGGCAATTTTCCGGCGGCGAACAAAACCATGGCTGAGTGGTTCCCGAAGAAGGAACGCGCCTTTGCAACCGGATTATATAACTCCGGAGCGAACGTAGGCGCGATCATGGCGCCGCTCGCCGTTCCCTATATTGCGGATGCTTGGGGCTGGGAATGGGCCTTCATCATCACCGGAGCCATCGGCCTGATTTGGATCGCGTTCTGGTATGCGATGTATGCTTCCCCCGCCGCAAAGCTACAGAGCGGCCACCTCCAGCAGGCCGAGTATGACTACATCCACAGCGACCAGGACGAACAGGCGGCGGAAAAAGCCGACACGGCCGTGAAGCGCATCTCGGGCGCGCGGCTGCTCACCTTCCGCCAGAGTTGGGCGTTTATCATCGGTAAGTTCCTCACGGATCCGATCTGGTGGTTCTATCTTTTCTGGCTGCCTGCGTTTCTCACCGGGGAAAACGCCCGCAAGGTTGCCAGCTACATGGCCGCCCATGCCGGCTACACGGGCGACAAGGCCGACATCCCCGGCGTGATCAGCTGGCCGTTCGCGGTCGCGCTCGTCTACACCGTCGCCACAGGTGGCTCCATTCTCGGCGGTTGGCTGCCGAAGCGATTCATCAACGGGGGCATGGATCCCAGCAAGGCGCGCAAGCTCGCGATGTTCCTCTACGCACTCCTTCCGCTCTCCGTGCTGCTGGCGTCCCGGCTGGGCGCGATCAACACCTGGTTCGCCGTTGCCACGATCGCCGTTGCCTGTTCGGCCCATCAGGCTTGGTCGGCTAATATTTTCACGACTGCCTCCGATATGTTCCCCAAAAAGGCCGTCGCTTCGGTCACGGGCCTCGGCGGCATGGCCGGCGCTGTCGGCGGCATTCTCATTGCCCGTGTGGCCGGGCTGGTGCTCCAGCATTTCCAGGCCATCGGCAAAATTGAGCTCGGTTACGGCATTCTCTTCGTCGTCTGCGGCACCGCCTACCTGATCGCGTGGATCATCATGCACCTACTCGCGCCTAAGTTCACGATGATCCAGCTCAAGTCCCCCTGAGCATGCGCCTTTTCCTCCGGCTCGTTCTGCTCACCACCGCCTTCTTTGCGCCGTCCGCCAGGGCGGCGGTGGCTTGGCGCGCCGTGCTCCACCAATCCGATGCATGGTATGCAACCGCGGAGGCGCGCAGCATCGCCGACAATGTTCTGCTCTACCAAACGCCCTCAGGCGGTTGGCCGAAAAACCACGACATGACGCGGCCCCCCGGCCCGCATGACTTCGATCACGAGGATGTCACCGCAGCCACGATCGACAACGACGCCACCTACACCCAGATGCGGTTTCTCGCGCAGTTGAACGCGGCGCAGCCCGAGGCCCGTTATCGCGAGGCGTTTCTGCGCGGGCTCCGCTACCTGTTTGCCGCGCAATACGATAACGGCGGCTGGCCCCAGTTCTACCCGCTGATCCCCGGCTACTACACGCACATCACGTTCAACGACGACGCCATGATCGGCGTGATGACCTTGCTGCGCGACATTGCCAGAGGGCACGCTCCCTTCGATTGGCTTGACCAGACGGCTCGCGCAAAGGCCGACAGCGCGGTCCAGAAGGGCATCACCTGCATCCTGCGCTGCCAAATCGTCGTTGGCGGAAAGAAAACCGTCTGGTGCGCGCAGCACGATGAGAACACCTTCGAGCCCGTGCCGGCGCGGACATATGAGCACCTATCCCTCTCTGGTGGCGAGAGTGTGGGCGTCGTGCGTTTCCTGATGGGTATCGAGAATCCTTCGCCAGAAATTATCGCAGCGGTGCAGGGTGCGGTGACTTGGTTTGAGTTGGTCAAGATCACTGGCCTGCGCGTAGTCGTGGTGCCGGCACCTGGTTTGCCGCACGGAGCCGACCGCAAAGTTGTGCCTGATCCGCACGCGCCGCCGCTGTGGGCCCGTTTTTACGAGATCGGCACCAACCGCCCGATTTTCGGCGGACGCGATGCGGTCATCCGTTACAGTCTCGCCGAAATTGAGCCGGAGCGGCGCGCCGGTTACCGCTGGTATGTCGAGGAACCAGCGAAACTCATCGAGCGCGACTACCCCGAATGGGCGGCGCGCTGGCTGAAACGTTGCTGTTGAAACATGAAGCGTTGGTTCGCAGTTTTCTGTTTTCTTCTCGCTCTGCCGCTCGTCACAAGCGCCGCGCCGCCAGACGCCATCGTCGCTACCGACGGTTCCGGTCAATTCCGCTCGGTCCAAGTAGCGATCAGTGCCGCGCCCCTGCAGACCGACCCGGCCGCCCCGCGCTGGACCATTTTCGTCAAAAACGGAACATACCGCGAACGCATCTACGTTCAGCGCGAGCGAGGCTACATCGCGGTCATCGGCGAGGACGCGGTGAAGACGATCATCACGTTCGACCTCAACGCCAAACTGCCCGGACCCGACGGCAAGCCTATCGGCACCTTCCACACCCCCACCGTGCAGGTCGACGGCGACGGCATGGTCTGGGAAAATCTCACTATGGCGAACAGCGCTGGCCCGGTCGGCCAGGCGCTTGCGCTCCGCGTGGATGGCGACCGCGTCGTCTTTCGTCACTGCAGGTTTCTCGGCTGGCAGGACACCATCCTCGTCAACCGCGGCCGCCACTATTTTGCCGACTGTTACATCGAGGGCCACGTGGATTTCATCTTCGGTGCCGCCACGGCGTATTTCGAACGCTGCCACATCCATTGTCTCCGGGACGGCTACATCACGGCGGCCTCTACGCCACAAGGCGCAGCCTGCGGGTTCGTGTTTTCCGATTGCACCATCACTGGAGCCGAGGGCGTGCAGACCTACCTCGGTCGTCCGTGGCGCAATTATGCCCAGACGGTTTTTGTGCGCACGGAAATGTCGGCGGTGGTTCGCCCGGAAGGCTGGAACAACTGGAAAAAGCCCGACGCGGAGAAAACCACTTACTATGCCGAATTTGAAAGTTCTGGCCCCGGCGCGCAACCGACGCAGCGCGCGGCTTGGGCCAAGAAGATGGGTTCAGGTGAGGCTGCTCGATTCACCTCCGCCGCCGTCCTTGCTGGTCCAGATGGCTGGGATCCCGCGCCGGCTCCGACGATCCACTTTGCCGGCGACTCGACCATGGCGGACAAACCCGAACTTGATTTCCCTGAGCGCGGCTGGGGCCAGCTTTTTCGCGAACTCGTCCGGCCGCCCTGGCGGTTCGTGAATTACGCCGTCAACGGTCGCAGCACGAAATCGTTTCGCGCCCTGGGCCATTGGGACTTGCTGCTCACGCAGCTGAAGCCGAATGATTGGGTGGTCATCCAATTCGGCCACAACGACGCCAAGAAGGACGACCCTACGCGTTACACCGATCCGTCAACCGAGTATCCCGCCAACTTGCGGCATTTCGTGCAGGATGTGCGCGCCCATGGAGCCAATCCGGTCCTCGCCACTCCGGTTGTCCGGCGCGCTTGGGATGAATCCGGCCACCTCAAAGACATGCACGGTGCCTATCTGGTCGCGGTGCGTGAAGTCGCCGCCAGCGAGCACGTGCCGCTGCTGGACATGGAAGCCGTGACGCGCCAGTTGGTCACCGGCCACGGTCCCGAGGGTTCTAAAAAACTCTTCATGAACTTCGCGTCTGGCGAGCACCCACGCCTTCCCGAGGGTAAGACCGACAACACGCACTCGGTCGAGAAAGGCGCCCGTCTCATCGCGAACCTGGCCGCTGCCGAAATGCGTCGGCTATGTTTGCCGTTCGCTCCGCCTCTACCCGCGCCGTGAACACAATTTCCCACCTGCTGTTTGGAGGTGCGCTCGCCGTTTTTGCGATGGCCGACCTCCGCGCTGAATTGCGCCAGAATATCGAATACGGTCTGGCAGGCGGCGAGCGCCTGCTGCTCGATGTGAATGTGCCTGATGGCATCGGACCCTTCCCGGTGGCGATCCTCGTGCACGGTGGTGGCTGGAGTCGCGGCGACAGGCAACGTGTGCCGTCTGGAGACAGCGCGGACATCGCACCCTGGTTTGCGCCGCTCACCGAGGCGAAGTTCACCTGGTTCTCCATCAACTACCGGCTTGCGCCGCAATACCGCTGGCCCGCCTGCCTGGAAGATGTGCAATCCGCGATTCGCTGGGTGAAGGCGCACGCCGCCGAGTTCAAAGGCGATCCCAAGCGGATTGCCCTCTTCGGGCACTCCGCCGGCGGACATCTTGTTTGCCTCGCGGCTACGCTGGCCGGCGACGATACGAGAGTGCAGGCCGTCGTCGGGTTTGCGCCGGTGACAAACCACGAGCAGGACCTGCCCATCCGCGGTGGATTGAGCACCTCGCTGCAGAACCTGCTCGACCGGCCGAAGGCGCTCACCCCGGAGTCGCTCGCCCTGCTCCGCGACATCTCGCCACTGAACCACGTGCACGTGGGGCTGCCGCCGTTCCTGCTCCTCCACGGCGACGCCGACAAGTCAGTGCCGATCCAGCAGTCGCTCGAATTTCAGGCCAAACTGCGCGCCTGCGGCGTGCGGTGCGACTTGATCACGATTCCGAGCGCGCCGCACGGATTGAACGCATGGCAGAAATTTATGCCCGATTACGAGACCCGCATGATCGCCTGGCTGTGCGAAGTGCTGGATGTCCGGGGCACACTGAAACGCACATGAACTTGAAACTGCCACTCCTATTTCTGGTTGCGACTACTTTGTCCTGCACGGCGTCAACAGCGGTCTACAGCGTCCGTGACTTTGGCGCTGTGGGTGATGGTGTCGCGCTTGAGACCAAGGCATTCGAACGTGCTGTCGCAGCCGCGGTCGCCGCAGGAGGCGGCATGGTGCTCGTCCCCCCGGGCCGTTATCTAACCGGCACTATTGAACTAAGAAGTCACATTACTTTGGAGATTGCCGGTGGAGCCACCATTCTCGGCAGTGAAACCCCCGCCGACTATCCCGCGACCATGAGCGTCTGGGGCGATGATCGCGAAGTGATGGCCCCGCTCATCTACGCCGTCGACGCCGAGAATATCACAGTCACCGGTCGCGGCACGATTGATGGGCAGGGTGCAGTCTGGTGGAAACGCGTCCGCCTGAATGACCCGCGCAAATTTCCTCCCGGTCCGCAGAGTGACGCCGAACGCGCCGAGGCCTTGAAGCTGGCGCGCGGAAGGCCGCATATGTTTCGGCCCGTTCGCTGCAAGGACGTGGTCCTCGAACACGTCAACCTCCGCAACTCCGCCGAGTGGCACGTCCACCCGATGCTCTGTGAAAACGTCCGCATCGACGGGATCACGATCAATGCGCCGGCGACCATGGCGCACAACACCGATGGCATAAACCCCGAGTCCTGCCGCAATGTGCAAATCCTCAACTGCCGCATTGATACCGGCGACGACTGCGTGACGTTGAAATCCGGCCTCAACGAACTCGGCCGAAGAATGGGCCGGCCCGACGAGAACATCACAATCGCCAACTGCGTGATGAGGCACGGGCACGGTGGCGTGACGATCGGTAGCGAGATGTCCGGCGGCGTGCGCAACGTTGTCGTTACGAACTGCGTTTTTCAGGAGACCGACATCGGCATCCGCATTAAGTCTCAGCGCGGCCGCGGCGGCGTGGTCGAGGGGCTGAATGTCTCGAACATCGTGATGACCGGTGTGCCGTCGCCGTTTACTATCACAACTTTTTATTCGAGTGGTGGCAAACCGGAGGACGTGTGCCCAGTTGACGAGGGCACGCCGCGCTACCGTGATTTCCATTTCAGCGCCATCACCGCTCGTGGCGCGAAGAGCGCTGGTTCGATCACCGGCCTGCGCGAGATGCTGATCGAGAACATCACCTTCACCGACGTGCAGATTGACGCGCAGACAGGTTTCACCGTGACCAACGCCCGCGACATCGTCTTTCGCGACGTTCGCATCAATACCGCGAATGGTTCCGCGCTAGTCACCAAGAACAGCTCAGCCGTGGATGCCACCCGCCTCACCACCGCTGTGGCGCACGCCAACACGCCACTCGTGCGCGACGCCGATCAACGCTGACCGTCCAGCCCGATGACTTCCGCTCCCGACAATTCTTTCGCGCCACCCGGCAACTTCCGCTGGGTCATCTGCGGCCTGCTGTTTTTCTCGGTGGCGGTGAACTACATCGACCGGCTCGTGCTCGCGATCCTCAAGAAGGATCTCTGCCGCGACCTCGGCTGGACCGACGCGGATTACGGCTGGATCACCGCGGCGTTCTCGTTTGCCTACGCCTTCGGCTACCTCTTTGGCGGCCGGCTGATGGACCGCTGGGGCGTGAAGAAGGGGCTGCCCATCTTCGTGCTCGCGTGGAGCTGTGCTGCGTTGGCGCACGGTCTCTGCGATCTCATCGGGGTCGGCGGGCAGTTCACGATGACCTATCCGTGGTTTTCGTGGGCTGAAAAGGGCGTGGTTTGGATGACACTCGCCATGCCGATGACCGCGGCCGGTTTCATGCTTGCGCGCATCGTGCTCGGGATGTCTGAGGGCGGAAATTTCCCCGGTGCCATCAAGGCGGTGGCCGAGTGGTATCCCGTGAGGGAGCGCGCACTCGCCACCGGCGTCTTCAACGCCGGCACGAACGTCGGCGCGATCGTCTGTCCCTTCGCTGTGCCCTGGCTCTACACTCACCTCGGCTGGCAATCGACCTTCTACATCACCGGCGGCACCGGCTTCGTCTGGGTGGCGGCGTGGTGGCTGATTTACGAGGCTCCAGAGAAACACGGCCGCCTCACACCGGCCGAACTCGCCTACATCCGGCAAGACCGGCCGGCGGACGAGGCGCAGCCGGCCCGCGTGCCCTGGCTCTTGCTCCTCCGCCATCGCGCCGTGTGGGCTTACGTGATCGCCAGCATTTTGGCCGGCCCAGCTTGGGGATTTTATCAGTTTTTCGTTCCTGATTTTCTAGGCCGTCGTTTCACTCTCACGACGCAGGCGGTGGGCTGGTGGACGGGCGCCTTCTTTGCCCTTGCGGCGGTGGGCGGTGTCGCCGGCGGCTGGCTAGCTGGTCGGCTGCTTAGCCGCGGCTGGACGGTCAATGCCGCGCGCAAGGTCTCGCTGCTCCTTTGCGCCTTCGCCGTCTTGCCTGTGCTGCTCGCGCCTTTCGCCGGCACGGTGTTACTTACTGTCCTCATTGTCGGTCTCGCTGGTTCGGCTCACCAGGGTTGGTCGGCCAACCTCTTCAGTGTCGTCTCCGACACGATGCCGCGGGATGCGGTCAGCTCTGTGGTCGGCCTCGGCGGCTTCGTCGCGTATTTCACCGGTGGCTTTGTGAACGGTTTCACCGGCGAGATTCTGCAGCGGACCGGCAGCTACGTGCCGGTGTTCGCTTACTTCTCCGGCATGTATCTGCTCTCGCTTCTCGCGATCCAACTCCTTGTCCCCCGCCTCGGTGCACCGATGCCGGTTTCCGTCGCGTGATTCTGACTCTCTTGCTCATGACCGCCCTGTCGCCAATTCCCGCCGCCGCACGCTGGGTGCCCGATTTGGGTGACGGCCGGTATCAGAACCCGGTCCTCTACGCTGACTACTCGGATCCCGACGTTGTGCGCGTGGGCGGCGACTACTGGATGACGTCGTCGAGCTTCAACCATGTCCCCGGCCTGCCGCTGCTGCACTCGCGCGACTTGGTCAGCTGGAGTCTCGAAGGCCACGCGCTGCCGCAGCTCGTGCCAGAGGAAAATTTCGCGACGCCCCAGCACGGCAAAGGGGTGTGGGCGCCTGCCATTCGCCACCACGCAGGCAAATATTGGATTTACTACCCCGATCCTGACTTCGGCCTCTATGTCACGACGGCGGTCGACCCACATGGCCCGTGGAGTGCCCCCGTGCTTGTTCAAGGCGGGCAGGGCCTGATCGACCCGTGTCCGCTATGGGACGACGACGGTCGCGTTTACCTGATTCACGGCTGGGCCAAAAGCCGCGCCGGTATCAACAACGTCCTGACCTTGCTGCGCCTCGACGCCAGCGGCTCGCGCGTCGTGGAAACCCTTGGCGTCGTCATCGACGGGCACAGATTACCCAACTACTCTACGCTTGAGGGACCGAAACTCTACAAGCATGACGGCTGGTATTACGTGTTCGCGCCCGCCGGCGGGGTCGCGACCGGCTGGCAGTCGGTATTCCGCGCGCGAGCCATCCGCGGACCTTACGAGGACCGCATAGTCCTCGATCAGGGCAAGACCCCGATCAACGGGCCGCACCAGGGCGCGCTCGTCGACACGCCGGCGGGCGAGTGGTGGTTCCTGCATTTTCAAGATCAGGGCGCCTATGGTCGCGTCGTGCATCTGCAGCCGGTGGTGTGGCGCGACAGTTGGCCGGTGATCGGGAACGATCCCGATGGCGACGGAAAGGGTGAGCCCGTCCTCAGGCACGCGAAACCCGCGCTCCCGACGCAATCGCTCGCCGTGCCGCCGACCAGTGATACGTTCGACTCCCCGAGTCTCGGTCTCCAGTGGCAATGGCAGGCTAATCCGGTTGCGAATTGTTTTTCACTTTCGGGCCGGCACGGTGCGCTTCGGTTGGAGGCCCAGCCATCCGCGCTCCCGAACCTCGCGGCCGCGCCGTATCTGTTGATGCAGAAATTTTCCGCGCCGCGGTTCACAGCGACGACGGAGATGGAACTCGCGTCCGCAGGCGACGCCGGTGGGCGCGCCGGCCTGGTGGTGTTTGGCGCGGACTACGCGTGGATCGGTCTGCGCCGAACCAGTGCCGGCTTGGAAGTGGTGCAAGCCGCATGCCGCGACACCAGTGCGGATCACCCAGAGACGATCATCGCGACTGTCCCTGTCACAACGGTGAAAATCTCTCTCCGTGTCACGGTGACTGACGGCGCGCGTTGCCGTTTCAGTTACTGCGCGGATGGTGGCGCGTTCATCCCGCTGGGCGACGAGTTCGCTGCGGTGGCCGGACGCTGGGTCGGCGCGAAGGTCGGCGTGTTTGCCGATGCTGTCGGCAACGCAGCCGCAGGACACGCCGATTTTCTGTCGTTTCGCGTCACCTCAATTCCGTAATCATACTTTATGAATCCTGAAACCTACCTGAAAGACATGTTTGGCCTGAGTGGCCGCGTCGCGGTCGTCATTGGCGGCACGGGCGAACTTTGCGGCGCGATGGCCGAGGGCCTCGCCGGCGCCGGTGCAGAGGTCGTGATCGTCGGCCGCAATGCGGACAAGGCGAAAATCCGCCTCGACCGCATTGCCACCCTCGGCGGCAAGGCGTGGTTTCACGCCGCCGAGGCCACGAGCAAGGCCGAAGTGCAGGCGTTGCTCGCCGCGGTGCTCGCCCGCAGCGGGCGCGTCGACATCGTGGTCAATGGCGCCGGTATCAACTCCGCCACGCCGTTCTTCGACATCACCGAGGAGGAGTTCGACCGGATTGTGCGCGTCAACCTCAAGGGTGTCTTCCTCGGCTGCCAGGTGTTTGGTAAATACTTCGTCGAGCGCGGGCAGGGTGGCTCGATTATCAATCTCGGCTCGATGTCCGGCGTGGTGCCGTTGTCGCGGGTGTTCACCTACTCAGCGACGAAAGGCGCGGTCCACAACCTCTCGCTCAACCTCGCCCGCGAATGGGCGTCGCACAAAGTGCGCGTCAACGTGCTCGTGCCAGGCTTTTTCCCCGCCGAGCAGAACAAAAAGGTGCTCACGCCCGAGCGTGTTTCCCATATCATGGGACACACGCCGATGAAGCGCTTCGGCGAGGCGCGCGAACTCATCGGCGCCACCCTGCTGCTCGCGAGCGACGGCGCGGGCTCCTTCATCACCGGCGAGGAGCTGATCGTCGACGGCGGCTACCACGCGATGACGATCTGAAACGGGAAATATTTCCATGAGCACAAAAGGCATCAACCAGTTCCTGCTGCAGCACGGCATCCGCATTGCGCAGAATCCCTGCGTCAGTCCCGATTTCTGTCTCGATTGGCCCGCGCTGAGCGCACGGCTCGTCTCCGGCGCGCCGGTCAAAGAGTGGCCCAAGAGCCGCTTTGCCACCACCGCGGGCGAGTGGACGCTCTTGGAGGACGAAAACACCGGTGACTGCGCGTGGTGTCTGCTGGCGCGGACTCCCGGCACTGAAACCGGCGTGCTCACTAGTGGCATCGCGCTGGGCGGTGAGCTCGTGGTGTTTCCGGCCACGTGGGAAAACCTGCTCCGTCTCAAGAATCTCGCGCAGGAAAAGGACGCGGACGCGACGATCTTTCCGACGGCGGGCGCGCAGCTTGGTCGTTGCACACTGGGCGTCGGCGCGCGGTTCACCACGCTGCACTGGCCGGCGGTCGAGTGGGCGATGAGCGCGCTCGGGTTGGGCCTGACGGCCAACCAGAACTCCATTCCGCGGGAGCTGGTCTACGACGTCGATGCCATGCTGGAGAACCGCCTCGATACCGTGCCGTTTCCGTTCATCGGCACCAACGTGCCCGAGGGTCATCAAGGCCAGAGCGTCGAGGGCATGAGTCACGGCTGCGTGCTCTCCAAACTAAAGACCGGCTTCCACCACCGCCGCCTCGCTTGGAGCTTCAATGCCGACCATCAGCCGATCGGCGGCAAGTTTGACAGCCGCGAGGATGCACTGGTGCGCGGCTGCCTGCTGGCGAGCTATATCACCTTCGACTTGTCGCCCGAACTTGCGCACAACCAGCCGGCGATCTTCGCCGACATCCCGGCCGACATCGTGCGGCAGACGCGCGCCCGCGTCGCCCAAACCGGTCTGGCGCTCAACGATGAGGCATTCTGCAAACTCCTCTGCATGATCTGGCCGGCAATGCGAAAGATGAAGCGGCGCGACGAGAAATACGCTGCCGCCCGCGCCGCCGCGTTTACCACCGCGGTGGGCCGCGCCTACCTGCGCGAGCTCTCCATCGACGAACTCCCCGGCCTCACCACCCCGGAAACCACGGCCGTAATGCTGGCGCTCTGCGAGGTGCTCGGGATGCCGGTCAACTTCGTGGCACCGGCCTTCGGCTTCCAGAAAAACATGCCGTATCCCGACAACGTCGCGCTGCGCAGCCTGATCGCGCGCCAGTGGGCCGTGTGCGAGAAACTCGGCGTCAGCATCGGCTTCCACTCCGGCTCCGGCAAGTCGGCGGAGAATTACCGCGTGATGGGGGAGGTGACCAGCAGCCGTTTGGAAATCAAGACGAGCGGCCGCTACACCTACGAAATGGGCGTGGCGATAGCCCAGTCGAAGGATGCCAGTGACCGCGCGCTGTGGCGCGACTGGTATCGCTTCACCCTGGAAATGGCGCTCGCCGGTGCGTTCAGTCCGGATGCAACGGAGCGGAAAATGGCGCGCACGTTCATCCTTGATCCGCTCGCCAAGTGCGCCAGCCCGCTGGCGAACACCCCAGGGCTGGTCTTTGGCACGCCCGCGGCCTGCCGGGCCGCGCTGGAGGCCCTGCCGCCGAGCCCGGAGCACATGTTTTTCTTCGAGTATAATTTTCTTTATGTGCTGGCCGCCGGCGGCCGCGCGGAAAAATCGGCGCTGGGCGACCACACTGCGGCGGGCTACCGGCAGCGGGCGCGCTTCTACGCCATCAGTCCGGCAACGCGCCTGCACTACTCCCAGGGCGTGGCCCGTTACCTCATCTTTCTCGCCGAGACCACCGGCCTTGCCCCGGCGCCCCACTGCGCCGCCGCCTTCAAACTCCTCGCGAGCTACACCACGCTCGACGGCATGCTGGGAGATATCTCCCGATAACGCGCCAACTTTCCCACCGGCCGCGCCACCGCGCTGTCGGAGTCTTCGACCAACCCATTTCCCTCGATCTTCCGCTCTCTCTCCCATGCGTCCCTTCATTCACGACGATTTTCTCCTGCAAACCGACGCGGCCCGCGATCTGTATCACACGTTCGCCAAGGCCGAGCCCATTTACGACTACCACTGCCATCTGCCGCCGGCGCAGATTGCCGACAATCACCTCTTCGCTAACCTGTCCGAAATCTGGCTTGGCGGCGACCACTACAAGTGGCGTTTGATGCGCGCGAACGGCATGGACGAACGCCTCTGCACCGGCGACGCGTCGCCCTGGGATAAGCATGCCGCGTGGTGTGCCACTGTGCCCTACACCCTGCGCAACCCGCTCTATCAATGGTCCCACCTCGAATTGGTGCGCTATTTCGGCATCGATGCCGTCATCAGCCCGGCCACCGCCAGGGAAATCTGGGAAAAGGCGAACGCCCGGCTGGCGAATCTGCGTGTGCACGACATCCTCGCCGCGAATAACGTGGCGGTCATCTGCACGACCGACGATCCGGCGGATTCGCTCGCGACCCACGAACGCATCCGGAAAAGCGGACTCAAGACGCGCGTCTACCCGGCCTTCCGGCCCGACAAGGTGTTCAACGTCCATCAACCGGCCACCTTCAATCCCTACCTGGAAAAACTCGCCGGCGCGGCCGGCGCGGGGACCATCCGGTCCTTCGACGGCTTCCTCGCGACGTTGAAGAAACGGCATGATGATTTTCACACCTTCGGGTGCCGGCTCTCCGACCACGGGTTGGACATGGCGTTTGGCGAACCCTGCACCGGCGCCGAGGCCCGGGCCATTTTCGACGCCGCTCGCGATGGTCGCGCCGCCACGCCGGACGAGCATGCCCGCTATAGTACCTACCTGATGCTCGAACTGGGCCGCTGGGACGCGGCCCGCGGCTGGACCAAGCAGCTGCACCTAGGCGCCCTGCGCAGCGCCAACACCCGCCTGCTACGCCGGCTCGGACCCGACACCGGCTTCGATTCCATCGGCGATTTTCCCCAGGCCCGCGCCCTGGCCCGCTACCTCGACGCGCTTGACTCGACCGGAGAGCTGCCGCGCACGGTTATCTACAATGCCAACCCGGCGGACAACTATGTCTTCGCGACCATGGCTGGCAATTTTCAGGACGGCACGGTGGCCGGCAAGGTGCAGTTCGGCAGCGGCTGGTGGTTCCTCGACCAAAAGGAGGCGATGGAGTGGCAGCTGAATGCGCTCTCGAACAACGGTCTCCTGCGGCGCTTTGTCGGCATGCTCACCGATTCGCGCAGCTTCCTCTCCTACACCCGGCACGAATATTTCCGGCGCGTGCTCTGCAATCTGCTCGGTGGGGAGATGGAGCGAGGCGAAATGCCCGCCGACCGCGAACTGATTGGCGCCATGGTGCGTGAAATTTGCTTCGGCAACGCTCGCGACTACTTCCGGCTCGAACTGGACCCGGCGATCTGATCACCATCAATGCTCGCCTGCCGGAGGGCCGGATGTGCTGTAGTCTGGCTTTGCTTGCCCTGTTACTTTCGTCAATTTGCACCGTCATGGTTGCGACATTCATGAATGGACGTCTCGCCTGCACCTTGAGCCTGCTGCTGCCGGCAACGGCGGTTTCTGCCCGGGCAGGTTTGCTGGACTTTTTGACGGGCCACCGGGACATCGAAGTAATCACCGTCACGGACATGACTCCCGAAGGCCGGCGTCAACGCGCGCCGACTGCCGGGGAGCCGGTGTATTACGTTGCGGCCAGCCTCGGTTTTAAGGACCTCAGCTCGGTCGGCGGTGACAAGCCACCGCCGGAGGAGGATGTTCTCCGCACAATCACGACGGCGCTGGCGAAGCGGGGTTTTCTGCCTGCGAGCAAAGCGACGCCCCCACCGACCCTCGCGCTGGCCTTCACTTGGGGCACCCTCAATGCCGACATGGACTACGGTTTCAACCCCGATGAGCCCCCGCGACAGCGCAACCGGCAGCAGATCCTCAAGTTCCTGGGCGGCTACAAAGTGGGTTTTTCCGACCGGGATTTCGATGCGGCGATGCCCCCGGTTGCTGGCCTGAACTTCTTCGATTTCGACCAGCGCGATTTCTACGACTTGGCTCAGGAAGATTTCTACATGGCGATTGTGTCGGCCTACGACCTGAAGGCATTCAAGGCGAAACAGAGGAAACTGCTATGGATGACGCGGATCAGCTGTCCTTCTCGCGGCTTCGCGATGCACGACGTTCTGCCGACCATGCTGGCGATCGCCGGTCCCAACCTCGGGCGGGAGACGAGCCGGCCGGTGTGGGTCAATGCGTCGGACAAATACAAACCGAACGTGGAACTTGGGGAAACGAAGCTGCTCGATTTTTTTAGTCCAGGCTCGAGGAGCACAGTGAACGATTTGGTGGGAGAATCCAAGAAACCAGCCACTGCGCTTCAACCGAAGCCGCCGGCCACATCTGCGGAAAGCAAACGGTGACTATTTGGTGCCCCAATCTGGAATTAAACACGAACTCAAGTGGGTTGAATCAGCCCAGGCCCTCTGGCGGAGGACCGACGAACTGGGAAAGAGGAGAGGCGGTGTTTAACTGACCCATCCGGGCGCTATCCTGTCCAGTGGATTCATTCAGCCCATTCAACTCGCCGAGGCCGGCGACTTCGCTCTGTTCAAGCCAGATCGCGCGCTTAGGTGTGGTGGTAAGTCTCCATGCCGTGCCGCATTAGGGTTCTGGCGAGTGCGGGAACGGTAGAGTTTTAATTTTGACCCCGCGAAGGCCAAGCTGGCTGACGCCGCGGCTCTCTCCAACATTGAACATCGTCATACCCTGAACACCCCATTGCCGGCGTATGGCTTGTTGGGTTAACCTCCGTAAGTGGCACCTTGCTGGACACGGTCATTCATAACCGACGATATCATGCCCAGAGTCTCTAGCTTGGCTTTGGTCCGGCGGATTCGGGTAGCGAACATAACGTTGCCGGTCATTGTGGCTTCGGAGAGGCTGGACGCGGCGGATGTGGTGAAACTGAAACGCGACCCGTGGTCATGGTTCGATGCCTTAGTTCGCAAGCCGTTCACTACGTCCGAACTGCTGGCGGCGGTGCAATGCCCGCTGGCCACTGAGTGAAACCATGACTAAAAATCAGCCTATCGTCGAGGAGTTGACCGCGTTGCTGAAGTCGAGCCCGGGTCTGGCGGATGCACTCAAAGAATCGATCCGCAAGGCAGACCGCCCGGATGTCGCGACCCTGCCACAATATTACGACTTCCTGAATGCGATGGTCACATTGATCCCGACGGACAGGGACCTGAACACGTTTGTCCTTAAATTCTACTACTTAATCGATCTGTCGCCGGGCGACATCCTGCAAACGGACGCATCGTTTCAGCGCTGGACCCGCAAGTTCGCCGCAGACTGGGGCGCTTTTCTTGACACCACGGAATCAGCCCGGGGAATCGAGGGCTTCTTTGCCAACCCGAACTACCACATCGAAGATTATTTTGTGGCGCCGAGCGGATGGCTGACGTTCAACCAATTCTTCGCCCGGCAGGTTCGGCCCGGGAGACGGCCCGTGGATGACCGATGCGACGACAGCATCATCGTTTCCCCGGCTGACAGTGTCTATCAGGGACAATGGCCGATCCATGGAGACTCGAAGATCACGGTAAAGAGATTGACGTGGTCCGTTATCGATCTCCTCGCCGGCAGTCCTTACCAAGACCGGTTCCGAGGAGGAGTATTCACTCACAGTTTTTTAAACGTGAATGACTACCACTGGTTTCACGTTCCGGTGGGCGGGATGATCAAGGAAGTGCGCAAGATTCCGGGCAAGGTGACGATGGACGTGATCCGAAAGCCCGACGGTTCGCTCGATATTGTCGACGGGACTGGTTACCAATTCACCCAAGACCGGGGGCTCATCGTCATCGACTCTCCGCTGGGATTGGTGGCCGTGCTGCCGATCGGCATGGCGCAGGTCTCCTCGGTAAACCTGACCGCGGAGCCGGGGGCGACCCTCGCCAAGGGGGAGGAGTTCGGATTCTTTTCGTTTGGCGGTTCCGACATCGTGACCCTGTTCGAAGCTGGCAGGGTCCAACTCGACGCGAAGATCGGAACGCATTACAATCAGGGACGGCAGATCGGTCGCGCCGTCGCCGCAGCGGGTGCGAATTCTGGCTGACGGGAGGATTCGTCAGTCGGAGAGAGGAGAGTGAACGGAAAATGGCCCTTTCGAACAACACCAAGCCCCCGGACATCGCCTCTACATCGGTTCCTGAGACCCTTGCGGCGCTCAAGGTCAATCCCGATACCGGACTCACAATTGCGGAGGTGGACATCCGCCGGAAAGCGCACGGCTATAACGAAGTAGCCGAAAAGAAAGGGCATCCGGTTAGCGAATTTCTCCGGAAGTTTTGGGGAATGTCAGCGTGGATGCTCGAGTTCATCATCATCCTCTCGGCCATTCTCCGGAAATATCCGGACCTCGTGGTGGTCACCTCGCTGCTGGTCGTCAATGCCGTTGTGAGTTTCATGCAGGAGCGCCGGGCCGCCGGCGTCGTAGAGGCATTGCGACGGCGCCTGCAGGTCAGCGCACGCGTATTGCGCGAGGCAAGCTGGCGGATAATTCCCGCCCGGGATCTGGTCCCGGGCGATATCGTCCGCGTGCGCCAGGGCGACATCATCCCGGCGGACGTGATACTGCTCGCGGGAGCACTGCCCATCGACCAGTCGGCACTCACCGGCGAATCTAAGGACGTGGACAAGTCGGCCGGCGAGATGCTTTCGTCGTGCTCTGTCGTCCGCCGCGGCGAGGGCAACGGCGTGGTCGTGCTGACCGGGGCGAAGACCGGTTTCGGCCGCACCTCAGAACTTGTCCAACAGGCGCGCCCCAAGCTCCACATCGATGAAGTGATAGCCAAGGTCGTGCGCTGGCTCTTCCTCGTCGTCAGCGCGCTGCTGGTCATGGTGATCATCATGTCCCTCCAGCGCGGTTCGCCGGTGCTCGAGCTGGTCCCGCTCATGCTTATCCTGTTGACGAGCGCGATACCACTCTCCCTGCCCGTCATGTTCACTGTCAGCATGGCCGTCGGGTCGAAGGAACTGGCGAAGCGCGGCGTGCTGGTCACGCGGCTC
>CAIRCN010000045.1 GCA_903877135.1 uncultured Opitutia bacterium | reverse complement strand
TGGCGTCCCCACGGGGATTCGAACCCCGGTTCTCACCGTGAAAGGGTGGTGTCCTGACCGGGCTAGACGATGGGGACTAACCGCGGAGGGCGCACCCTACGGCGCACCTCCCTTCGCGCAAGGCAATTTTTCCTTCCTCGCTGGTCCGAAGTTTCAGATTATTATCAGGACCGATTACACCTCGACCTTGGCGCTGGCTTTCGTCCACTGGCCGTCGATCAGTTTTTTTCTTAGGCTTGGAGGTGGGCTTGGTTTTCCCAGCCTCGCACTACTCCATTAAGTAATGCTTGGGTGATTGTCTGCGGCGGGCATGCTCCGCGGACATGATGACAGTCAGGTAGATCGCAGAGATTCGGGAGCGATTGTAGTATTACGTGGCGGAGTTCGCCGCGGAGCTGGGTCGGAGCGAACGGCGCCACTGGCGAGGCAAGTATTTGGAGGGCTCACGCCAACGTGGCGTGGAGAGTGACGGTGGCGTTAAGTAGACGGGAGATAGGGCAGCCGGCTTTGGCCTTGGCGGCGAGTTCTGCGAACTTCGCGGCGTCGATACCGGGGATCTTCGCGGTCAGTTTCAGGTGCGAGGCGGTCACCGTCCAACCGGCGGGCGGGACGTTGTCGAGGCTCATTTCGGCGGTGGCTTCGAGCCGCTCGGGCGTGAAGCCGGCTTCGCCGAGAATACCCGACAACGCCATCGCGAAGCATCCGGCATGCGCCGCGGCGATCAGTTCCTCAGGGTTGGTGCCCACCCCGGAGGCGAAGCGCGAGTTGAACGAGTAGGGCGTGGCGTGCAGGACGCCGCCGGTCGCGGTGAGATTGCCGTTGCCGGTTTTGAGGGAGCCGTTCCAGACGGCGGTGGCTGAGCGTTTCATGGTGGGAGGTTGGTCTTGGATTTTCGGACCGGGGTCCGACTGAGCGCGGTTGAACCGTTTGCCCTGAAGGGACGGAGTTCGCCGCGGTTATCAAACATCGGCGACGGATAGTCGGTCGGCGCGCGTGGGGCAGCTAGGAGACGCAGTGGCGCTCACCCCAGAATATGTCGCAGACTGTCGAGTTCGAAGACGCCCTTGAGGAACGCTTCCTGCACCACGGTGGCGGCGAGGGCGGCTTTGTCTTTCAGCAGGTGCAAAACATCATGACCGACGTTCCCCTAGAAAACATCGTCGCGATGCTGGACGCGGTGAACGCGTGAGGCCTGCGGGCGGCTCATCGCGCTATTTCCAGAGCGCGATGTTCCACGTCAACACCACGTAGCCGAGCAGGTGGTGTGGGTGGGTGTTGGTCCGATAGACGGCCGGGTTGATCGAAAACTCCGGTGTGAAATTATAAGTCAGACCCAGCGTGGCGGAGTTGAACGGCCCCGCCTGAAAATCCACCAAGCCCAGAAGGCGCGCCGACAACTGCCGTCGATAGCCGAGCAACAGTTCGTCGCGCCCGTCGACCCGGATGGCGCCGACGATAAAGCGATCGGTTTCGGTGTAATAGCCGTATTCCACCATGGGCTGGAGGCGGCCGCCGCGCGTAGAGGCGTTGAGGGCGCCGACGGTCAACAGGTGCGGCCCCTGCTGCACGAGGTTGAACTCGGTGCTGAACAATCCCTCGCCGGGCGTCAGGCCCTGAAACCACGCGACCTCGAACCGAGGAGTCACGCCCAGCTCAAACTGGATCTGCTGGCTGTTACCGATCGCGGCGTGCTGGACCTGCGCGCTCAATCCGAGCACGCCCGCCGGCTGAATCTCCGGTGTGACGATCTGGTTGAGCCCGACAATCGTGGCGTGAACCACCGATGTGGGGAAAAACAGCAAGACCCCAAGCAGCGCACCGGCGATGGTCCCGGTAATTGCGTTCGGTATTTTGCGGCACCGAGAATGCGACATGAGCCAAAAACATCGCCACCTACGGTTGTTGGCGAGCACGTTTACCAGCGTCACGGTTTCGCGACCGAAACAAATTCACCCTCCCGCTCACCCGAGAATCTGCCGCAGGCTGTCGAGGTCGAGGACGCTTTCGAGGGACTCTTCCTGCACCACGGCAGCGGCGAGGGCGGCTTTGTCTTTTTGCAGTGCGCGGATTTTTTCCTCCACGGTGCCCTCGGCGAGCAGGCGATAGGCGACGACGGGCTGCGTCTGGCCGATGCGGTGGGTGCGGTCGATCGCCTGCGCCTCAGCGGCGGGATTCCACCACGGGTCGTAGAGAATCGCGTAGCTCGCAGCAGTGAGGTTGAGACCGAAACCGGCGGCTTTCAGCGAGAGCAGGAAGACGGTTTTGCTCTTGTCGCTTTGAAACGTGTCGACGAGTTCGGCGCGGTTTTCCGTGGCGCCGGTCAGAATGAGGTGGTCGATGCCGGCGGTGACGAGGCGGGCGCGGATGAGCTGGAGCATGCCGACGAACTGGCTGAAGACGAGGACCTGGTGGCCCTCGTCGCGCAGTTCTTCGAGGCGTTCGAGGAGGGCGTCGAGCTTTGCGCTTGGGAGATCGCGGTGCGCGGGGTCGACGAGCGCGGGGTGGCAGCAGATCTGGCGGAGGCGCAGGAGGCTCGTGAGGACGTTGAAGCGGACGGCGGCGAGGGCGCGGTTGGTGTCCACGCCGAGGAGGTGGGCGCGGGCGCGCTTGAGTTCGGCGTCGTAGAGGACGCGTTGCTCGCCCTCGAGTTCGACGATGATATCGTCCTCGGTGCGCGAGGGCAGTTCCGGCGCGGCCTGGGCTTTGGTGCGGCGCATGAGAAAATGGTTCACGCGGCGGTGGAGCCGGGCGAGCGCGGCGCCATCGGCCTGATCGTGTTGGCGGCGGAAGGAAGTCTGCGTGCCGAGCAACCCGGGCTGCGCGAAGGCGAACAGGCTCCAGAGGTCGGTGAGGCGGTTTTCGATCGGCGTGCCGGTGAGCACGAAACGGTGGCGGCTCGAGAGGGAGCGCGCAGCGGCGGCAACTTGGCTGCCGGGGTTTTTGATGAACTGGCCCTCGTCGAGGATGACGGCGTCCCAATTCTGCTGGCGGAACCACGGGGCGTTGAGGCGGAGCTGGAAATAGTTCGCGACGAGGAGCTGCGGGCCGGGAGCGACGGAGGACTCGGCGCCGGGGCGGAGCGGGTTGAAGGCGACGGCGTGGAGCGACGGGGCGAAGCGGGCAGTCTCGGTGAGCCAGCCGTGAATCACGCTCTTGGGGCAGACGACGAGCGCGCGGAGCGGCGGACGGTTCTCGGCGCGATTGAGTTCGGCCTGGTGCAGGAGCCACGCGAGCGTCTGGACGGTTTTACCGAGGCCCATATCGTCGGCCAGGACGCCGCCGAGGCCAAGCGCAGAGAGGTGCGCGAGAAATTGAAAACCTTCCACCTGATAGGGGCGCAGCGTCGCAGTCAGACCAGCGGGGAGTGGCGGCGGCACGACGGCGGCGATAGCGTGGGTGCGCTGGCGCAGATTCTCGGCGAGGCGGGCGTCGCGCGCTTCGAGCAGGTCGGCCTCGGCGACGAGTTGGAGCGCGTGGATGCGGTGGACCGCGGGGCGGCCGTCGGTGACCACGTCAGAGGCGTCGATGCCGAGCCGGTCGAGCGCGGCGGTGGCGGCGGTATCGGCAGCAACGAGTTCGAGGCGTTGCCAGCCGTGGCGCG
>CAIRCN010000044.1 GCA_903877135.1 uncultured Opitutia bacterium | reverse complement strand
TGTCGTCGTCACCGTCAAACTCAACGCCGAGCAGGTCGTGCAGATGGGCCTCATCGTCTGCGCCGTGGAGGAGGTGGTCACACTCGCCGCTGACATGATCGAGCCGACTCCGGACTTCGGCGCCCGGCTCAACACCGAATATATCCTCGGCATGGCCAAGGTGAAGGGCCAAGTGAAGACTCTCCTCGACATCGACCGCGTCGTCGCGCCCGACACCGTCCAGACTCTTGCCGCAGCGGTCTGAGAGATCAGAACGCTCAGAAACCCCGACTACGGATGACCGGCTGGCCGGCACAGCAGTTGCAGACCAGCCGCACTCTTTAACCAATTAAACCATGAACGTCCCACCAGACCTGCTCTGCGCCGAAGACCAAGATAGGGCCACCCCAGCACGCGACTCAGCGGTGGAAACATGTGCGGTGCTACCTAGTCAGCGGGCGCTATTGGTCGACGCCCACCAGATGTTCCGGCAAAGCCTGCGGTTCTTGCTTGAATCCCAAATGGGGCTGACCGTGGCCGAGGCCCAGACGGGGACGGAGGCGCTGGCGCAGATTGGACGCGAGGTGTTCGATTTTGTTCTGATGGACGTGCATCTGGCGGACGCCAATGGTATAGGGCTCGCGTGCCGCATTTTGGAAAAACACCGCGAGACCCGGATCATCGTGCTGTCGGCGGACTCCGATCCGCTGCGGATCGATGAGGCATTGCGCGCCGGGGTCATGGGCTATGTGCTCAAGACCAACGCGGCCGAGGAACTCAGGCGGGCGATCACTTCGGTCGGCGGCGGCACTCGTTATTTGTCGCCCGAGGCCAATGCGGCGTTGCTGGCCGGTTACCAACGACTGCGCGAAACGCCGGTCACCACGACACCCCTTTCGCCGCGCGAACATGAGGTCGTGCGATTGATAGCAGCCGGCCAGCGCACGAGAGAAATCGCGGAGAAGCTCGGGATCGGACTCAAGTCAGCAGAAACATACCGCCACCGCCTGAAGCATAAGCTGGGCCTGTTTTCTGTAGCCGAGATCACCCGCTACGCCATCCGCGAAGGTCTGACGGCGATATAAGCATGCACCCTCGCAAACGCGAGCAAACGGCCGATATGCAGACAAAACAGGCCGACGAGTTTGCGGTAGGGAAACCGCACCCGCGCTTATATATCCAGTAGTGCGTGAGCCCCTCATGGCTCATGATGGCTCAGCGCGATTTTGTCCGCTACTCGAGGCGCGCCATTCGCGCATGTCTTGCGGGCCGCGTCGTGTTCTTCTACCACTGGAACAAAGAGAGGGGCACCACTGTGCTGTTGGTGCTTGTCCGGATGCCGGACGGGAACGCGGCCTTAGCCGTGGCTTTGGAGTCTTTTCAAAACGGGAGAGTGTAGCGGGTGCGCCTGCAGGATCTCCCACCGATTCGTCAGGCCGGGTAGACTGCGTCAAGCCGGCCCCCGGAACATCAGGCCATTCCAATCGACGCCCAGGGATTGCCGACAGCGCGTCACCGCACACGGCCGCGGCGGGGGTGGTGCTGGATCGACGCCCCTATGTCGTGGTGCTCGAAAATCGACCGCCCGTCCCTGGTGTTAAACGAATCGCACCGGTTCATGAGGGGTAATTGGGCGATGGCTCGGCTTGGAGCGAATTGTGCGGCCCGCACGAGACCGTTTAACACCTGCGCTTGAAACTCGTTAAAGACGGTCCGTCGGACCGCGAACGAGGCCCGCAAACCTGAACTTTCAGAAAGAGTGCTAGATCCACTAAACTGAAAACCACTCTACATCCGAGGGATGCGCGCCCTTGAACGGCGACATCAAAGTTCATACTTGGATTAAGTTGGTGCCCGAGGGGAGACTCGAACTCCCATGCGGTTAAGCACAGGCTTCTGAGACCTGCGTGTCTACCAGTTCCACCACCCGGGCAACAGGCGGACGGGCAAGAGACACGCCCTCGCCACTCGGCGCAAGAAAATTGATTTCCCTCCGCTGCCCCGCACACCCACAGTGGGCCTTGCCATGAAAAAAGACGCCGTCCTCCAGAAGATCAAAACCGAGAGGGTGATCGCCCTCATCCGTGCCGACAATCCCGATGGGTTGCTCGACTGCGCGAAGGCCCTTGCCGCTGGCGGGCTCACTAGCATCGAGCTGACGATGACCACACCGGGGGCCATCCGCATGCTCGAAAAGGCTACCGCCGAGCTGCCCGACTTTCTCTTCGGCCTCGGCACCGTGCTCGACGCCGAGACGGCGCGCATGGGTATACTTGCTGGCGCCAGCTTCATCGTCACACCTGCCCTGCGCCCGGACGTCATTACGATCTGCAAGCGTTATAGTGTGCCGGTCTTTGCCGGCGCCTTCACACCGACAGAAATCCTCGCGGCCTGGGAGGCCGGCGCCGACGCCGCCAAGGTTTTTCCCGCAGAATTTTTCGGACCGGCCTACATTAAGTCCGTCAAAGCACCATTTCCGCATATCGACCTCTTGCCCACCGGCGGCGTAAACGCAGAAAACGTCGGCGATTTCCTTAAGGCAGGCGCCATGGCCACCGCCGCAGGCAGTTCGCTCGTCGAGGCGAAGGCGCTGAAGGAGAAGAACTGGACCGCGATCACCGCAAAAGCCCAGGCCTTCGTGAAGGCGGTTGCGGTGACCAAGAGTTGAGGTAAACCACCAGCACCATCCCAAATGCCACCGGCGGACGACGCGTCTTCAAAAACTCACATGTCACCGGTGGCCGACGTCATGCCGTTGCTCTGGATCGCCGACGCCAAGCCGGACGAGAAGGACTACCGCGTCGCCTTTCGCGCCGAGTTCGAGTTGCCCGTCGCCGGCGAGGTGGAGTTTCGCCTGCTCGGCTCATCGTGGTATAACGGCTGGATCGACGGGCGATATTTCTGCGACGGGCCGCCGCGCTACCCACTCGCGTTCCCCGAATATCAAACCTGTCGCGAGCGACTCGGCACGGGCCGCCACACGCTCGCGGTGCAGGTTCTCCATCTCGGCGTTTTCAGCCGGAGCATCCTGGTGATTGAGCCGTTCTTGGCCTGCACCTTGCTGGTGGCCGGAAAAGAAATTTCTCTTCGCTGGAAGTGCTGCCGCCTCACCGGCTACGCCTCGCAGGTCCGGCGCATCAATCCTGTGCTTGGCTTCGTCGAGTGGTGCGATACGCGGCAGGTGCCGGATTGGCTGCCTGCTGGGTTCAACGATCACGAATGGAGCGAACCCGTCTTCGTGAGCCGCCCCGTCGGACCCACGCGCCCACTTCCCTGTGCCAACCCCCTCGCGCTGGTGCACGAGCTGACGCCCGCGGCCTCCGGCAATCTGGTCGAGATCTTTGGCTACGAACGCGACGACATTCCGGCGCGTTTTTTCCTGCGCGATTTGGCGCCCGCCGAATTACCACCGCAGGGCGTGTGGCGCCGCTATGATCTCGGTCGCGTGCGGCTGATGCGCCCGCGCTTCGAACTTCACCTGCCGGCCGGAGCCAGCGTCGAATTTGCCTACTGCGAGGCGCTGCACCACGGCCGGGTGCACCCGTGGATCATGCTCTCGACGGGCGACTCCTGCAACCTCGACCACTATGTCGCCCGTGGCGGGCGGCAGGAGTTTTTCCCGCTCGCCCCGCGCGGCGGCCGGTTTATCGAGGTGCATGTCATCGCCCTGCCGGCCGAGGTAAAATTCCTGCGCGAAACCGTCGTCGAGCGAGCCTACTACGGTGCCGCCGGTGGCTCGCTGCACACAGGCGATGCGCTCCTCGACCAAGTTTGGCACATCGGCGTTGAGACGCACCGCGCCTGCGCCGAGGACGCCCTCACAGACAACCCCACCCGCGAACGCGCCCAATGGGCGGGCGATGTGGTGACGGTGGGTATGGACATCGCTGCAGTCGCGTTTGCCGATCTGCGTATGTGCCGTCGCAGCCTTGTGCAATGCGCCCAGCGCGCTCGCGAAGATGGGCTTGTGGCCGGACTGAGCCCCGGCGTCCCCGAGTATCTCACCACCTACGCTGCGCAGTGGATCACGGCCTGCCTGCACTATTGGGAACTCACCGGCAACCGTGCCCTGCTCGAGGAGATGCTGCCCTACGCCGAGAGCAATATCGCCGCGTTTGCACAACAAATCACCCCCGACGGCCTGAAAGACAGCATGGGCTGGGGTTTTGTGGATTGGGGCTACGTCCGCAATCCCGGCCCGAGCGACATAGGCGTGAACCTGCACTGCGTCGCCGCGATGCGCGACATGGCCCGCTGGTGCGAGGCATTAGGCCACGGCGACCGCGCGACGCACCACCGCGCGCTGGCGGACAATCTGGCGGCGATCGTTGCGCGCTACTACACGGCGGAGTTCGGGGTCGGCGGCGACGCGTGGACGCGCATCGGGTATCACCGCGCAGCGCTGGGCTTGCGGCTCGGGTTTTTTAACGCCGCGCAGGCGGAGGCCGGCCGCGCCTTCCTCCGGGCGCACATGCTGCGCTGCTTCCCCAACAACGCCTCCGCTCCGCGCCTCAGCGATCCGGCCGCGAACAACCCGCAGCTCATCACGCCCTACTTCGGTCACTTCGCGTTGCCCGAACTCATCGAGCACGGCGACATGGACTTTGTTCTTGGCCAGTATCGCACCTGCTGGGGCTGGTCACTCAGTGGCGGCCGCACGACCTGGCTTGAGGTGTTCGACACACGCTGGAGCCACTGCCACCAATGGGCCGGCTGCCCGACGTGGCAGCTCTCGCGTCACTTGCTCGGCCTGCAGCCGCGCTTCGACTTGGGCGTGCGCCACTACAAGGTGGAATTGCACACCGGTTCGCTGGCGACGACCGAAGGGTCCCTTCCGATTCCCGGCGAAGACGGCGTCATAATGGTCTCCTGGACCAAGGACGCCGCCGGCCTGCACTACCGGCTCGAAACTCCGCTACCAGTTATGCTGCACCTCTCGCCGCGCCTCAGCGATGGCACCGTGCAAGTCGACCGCGAGTTCACCGCCGCCTTCCCAGTCGACGCCTGCCGGTGAACGCGCGCGTCGTCGCGGCGGCGTTTATTGCAGCTTGAGCGGCATCGCCAGCACTCGGGCGGAGATCCCGTTGAGCAGGTCGCCCGTGCGCTGCGCCCGCACATCGGCACCCGTGTCGATCCGGCTGGCGGATGCGAAACCATTCACGAGCGCGCAATAATCGCTGTTGACCATGATACCGAGCAGTTCGCCGGTTTTGCTTAGCACGAGATCGCCGCGCGAGGGCGCGAAGTTGCCAAACAGCCGCTTGAAGAGCCGGTTATCGACCCTCACGTAGCCCGGTTGCGCCGCGTCGAGCTTGAACCCGACCTCACCGTAGCCTTTGCCGCCACCGCTTACCAATACCGCATCCGGAAATTTGAACGGCTCTGGCGCAATCTGGTAAACTTTCACTCCCAGCGCCGCGACCTGCGTTGCATCGACCGGCACGGCTACCAAGCGCGGGTCGGCCGCGAGAAACAGCAACGTCCCCGCGCGGCTGCTATACGACGGCGGGCGGCTGAATTCCACCGTAAGTTGTTCCCAGTCCAGACTGGTTTCCGAGAGCGGAAACGGCGTGTCGCTGATGTGCAGCAACGCATAAATTTTCGTTCCGTCGGTCACCAAGATTGTCGCCGTCTCCCGTTCGCGGGTGTTGGGGCTGAACACGCCGGCGCGCACCGCGGTGAACTTCGTGGTCACGCGGTTGGCGAGGAAATCGCTGAAGAGCACGTTGGCGTTGATCGGGCGGTTGTCGCGAATCTCCTTCGTGAGCTCACCCGATTTCTCGGCGAGCTGGCCGACGCCCTGCGCAAGCTGTGCGGTGGTGGACTGCACTTTGATCCGTTCCTGGCGCTCGCTTTCGACCTGCGCCTTGAGCGACTCCGCGGCCTCCTTAAGCATGGTTTTCTCCCGCTCGGCCACTTGGACCGCGACACTCAAGCCTTCAATTTTCTGGCGCGCCTCCGCCTGCTGCTGCGCCAGCGCAGCGAGCGCTTGCTTCTGCCGCTCAGCCTCGGTGCGCTTGTCCTCGAGCTCGCGCTGGAGTCGGGCGAGCTGCTCCTTAGTCATAGTGGCCTCCTGCGCTGCGGCGGCAATTTTTTGACCCAGATCTGAAGCGGCGCGTTGCGAATCGCCGAGCGTCGCGGTGAGCTTGGTTTTGTCGGCCTGCAGCTGCGCCAGATTCTGCTCGCGAGTGGAAATCGTCACCTCGGCGGAGGAAAGTTTTTGCGCGAGTTGGTCCCGCGTCGCCCGCTCGTCGGCGAGCGACAACTTCATCGTCTCGACGAGGTCCTGGTCCTTGGTGGCAGCGTTGGCGGCGAGTTCGGGCACGGGCGGCTGTTTCGCGCGAGCCGGCTCCGCCTTCTCCCAGCGGGTGAGCGCGAGGAGATTCAGCAGGAGAAAATCGCAGAGGATGAGCAGCAGCGTCTTGTTCATGGCGCGATCTTGGACTCAGCCTGGCCCTCGAGGATGAGCTGGCGCTTGAACGGGCGCACATGGCGGATTTTCACCAGCGCGACGCAGGTGATGCCGAAGAGATTCGACGAGTAGGCCGCGAGCAGGTTGGGCTCGATGATGCCGAGCACCTGCAGGACGAGCGCGGTGGCGGTGCCGCCGATGCCGACGTAGAGGCCGCCGTCAAAGAGGTTCTCCTCGTTCTCCATGAGCTTGAGCTTCACGAGCGGGGGCAACGTGGTGCGCGCGACCTCGCGGATCTTGAGAAGGCAGATGAAATACATCGCGATTTGCAGGGACGCAAAAAAGCCGATGGAGATGAGCGTGGAGGAGTCCATGGTAGGAGTGGTTTTGGCAGTGGGCGTGGAGGAAGGAGTGGAATTGACGACGAGCACCGGCAGCACGAGCCGGGCGCGATATTCAGAGGGCGGCGCCGCCTTCAGCAGGAACGGCTCGGTCGCGACGATCAGCAGGGCCGAAAACAGCAACGCAAGTGCACCGCTCTTCATGTGCGGCAGTGGATGGCCGCCTGCAGTGGCGGGCGCCACGATCAGGCGGTCGAGGCCAAGCAGGAGCAGAAACGCCCCGAGGACGTAACCAAGATATTTGACGGACAACATCACAAGCGGATGGAGCAGCACGAGGGACGCGGCGAGGCCGAAGCCGACGCCCGCGCTGTGATTCACAGGCACTTGCCAGAGCATGAGTTGGTTGACGGCACCCTGTCCGTTCGCAAGCGCGAGCCGCAGATCGCCGAGGCCGGACTTGCCATACTGCAGGAGATAGCTGGCGACACGATCTGCCGAACCGGAGAAAAGCGCCGCGGCATAGATGACTGGCAACTGATCCGGCGCGACGCGGGCCAGCTGGGCGTATTCGCCGACGGTCTTTGTGCTCTCTGTGCGCCGGAGCAACTGGTCGAGCTGCACCCAGTCGAGGCGTTTGCCGAGCGAAAGCAGATCCACATAAAACGGTTCCAGCTCGCCCAGATCCTTGCGCTCGAGCGCCGTGTCGGCGAGGCCGCGCACTTCGCGTTGCAGCGCAGGTGAGAGGTGCTCGCCCTGATAGAGTAGGGCGGCGAGAAAAACCACGGCGTCGAGCGGCTGCCCGCCCGGACGATTTGCGGGCACGAAACGGCCGGTCAGTTGAATCTCGCGCGTTTTCAGCAGCGACTGAACGCCTAGCGAGCGGGACCTTGCGAGATAATCGGACAGTGCGCTCCGGGTTTTCTCCGTGATGAAAAACGCCAGCACGGGCGTGCTCTCGTTGCGCCCGTTATTTTTACGCAGATTGAGGATCGGGTCGAGAAACGGATCCCAGCCGCCCCAGGCGACCATCTCGGGCTGATGGGCGACGAGCACCTTAAGCGCGGCGTCGAGCGCAGGGGCGCCCGGCTCGGCGATGGCGCGGGCCGCCGTGAGGGTCAGCGCCGCCGGCCCGATTTTCTCCGAATCGACGAGCTGCCGGCCAAACGCCGAGAGCGATGGCGTGCCCGCGCCCGCCTCGCGCAGCAGCGCCGGGCTGACCGATTTGAGGCTCACCGGCACCGACCACGCCAGCAGCGCCAGCCCCAGCCCGGCTGCCACCAGCACGGGCGCAGAGAGCGGTCGGTTGGCGGTAGCGGCGGATGTGCTCATGAGGCGGAGTATTTATTTGCGGGTGGCCGTTGGCAAACCCACGCTTTCTTATCACCGACCGATGTCTCTCCCAATTGTTCACTACAACAGCCCCATTTTGCGCAAAAAGGGCGACAAAGTCACCGTCTTCGACGCTGCGCTGGCGAAGCTGGCCGCCGACATGCTTGCCACGATGCATGACGCGCAGGGCATCGGACTAGCGGCGCAGCAGGTCGGCCGCGCTCTGCAACTGTGCGTTGTTGACCTGCGGCCCGTCGAGCCGGACTTCACGTGGGAGCTCGACGGCGCGAAGCCGCCGCTCGACCTCATCATGCCAATCGCCATGGCGAACCCGCAGATCACGATCGTTCCCGGCACCGAGGACGTTATCTTCGAGGAAGGCTGCCTCTCGTTTCCTAATATCCGCGGAGACGTGGAACGACCCGATGCCATCACGGTGAAATACCGGGACGAGCACGGCGTGCCCCATGTGCTCAAGTGCGACGGCCTGTTCTCGCGCTGCATCCAGCATGAGAGCGACCATCTCAACGGCGTGTTGTTCATCGACCGCATGACGAAAAAAGTCCGGGCTGCCATCGACGACGCGATCAAGGAACTCGCGCGGGCCACCCGCGCCGCCGCCAAAGTCTGACCCGGATCTAAGCGGGGCGACCTAGCTTTTCAATTTTACCAGCTCCTCGCGGATGATCGCGAGAGTCCGGGCCACGGCGCCGGCGTTATCGCGGTGCCATTGATTGGCGGCCGCGGCCAGCGCCTCCCGGCGCGAGGAGTCGCGCATGAGTTCGGCCACCAGCGCCACCAGCCCCGCAGCATCGGATACCTGGCACGCCGCACCCCGCTCCAGGACGTCATTCACGATCAGACGGAAATTGCTCATGCCCGGGCCGAAAATAATGGGCTTTTCCAAGGAGGCCGCCTCAACGGGCGTCTGCCCCTCCGTGTGCGGCGGCAGGCTTTTGCCGACAAACACGAGGTCGGCCAGTTGAGCAAACTTGCGAAGCTCACCCGTGGTGTCGCCTACCGACACATCGACCTCGCTCGGTGGCACGCCACGGGAGCGGAAGTGAAATGAGAGCTTCACCTTCTGAAGCAGCCGCTCGATTTCGAGGCGTCGCTCTGCGTGCCGCGGCACGATCAGGAGCGAACAGCGCACGCCGCGTTCCCGCGTCTGGCGCAACGCCTCGAGCAGCGCCTGCTCCTCGCCCGGCCACGTCGAGGAACCAAGCAGCACGAGTCCGTCACCCAGGCCCAGCTCGCGCCGCAGCCGCGCCTTCTCCTCGGTGCTCAGCAGTGGGATGGCCACGTCGAGTTTGATATTGCCGGTGTTGCACATCCGGGCCGATGGCACACCGAGTTCCCGGAACCGCGCCTCATCCTGCGCCGAGCAGGGCAGCAGGCGCGTGATGTCGCGGAACATCAGCCGCGCGGCCGACGAAAACACCCGCAGTCGCCGGTAGGTGCGGTCAGAGAGCCGGGCGTTGATGCAGACGACCGGCACGCCGTGCCGCGCCGCACGGTGCATGTGCTCGGGCCAGCGCTCGCCCTCCGTCAGAATGACAAAGTCGGGTTGTATGCGCCGCCACGCCCGCCAGGAAAACGGCCACCAATCGAGCGGGAAGTAGCCGATGCCGATGGTTAGGCCGCGGTAGCGGTCGTTCGCCAGCCGGTAGCCGGTGCTGGTGGTGGTGGTCAGGTAAATCTCGCAACCATCCTGCCGCACCAACCCTTCCAGCAGCGGCCCGATGGCCAACATTTCGCCGACGCTCACCGCCTGCAGCCAGATCCTGCGCACGCCTGGTCGGCGTGCCGGCACCTCATGCGCGCCAAACCGATGCTTGAAATTCTCCCGGTAGCCCCCGCGCCGGTGCATGCGCCGCACGTAGGCAGGAGTCATCAAAATCAGCGTGGGCAAAAACAAGAGTCGATACAACCAAAGCATGAGCGGGACCGTAGTCCAAAAGGTCCAAGTGAAATTGCCGAGACTTTTGTGCTTTTGGTCGCCCGCGGGACCGCTCAGCCTCGGTGGATGAAGCTCTTGCTACGTCTGTTTGTTTTCGCGTTGCTCGCCGTCTCTCTCCGCGCCGCCCTGCCGTTTGCGCATGAGCAGAGCGACCTCAAACCCGACCCCGCCGTGCACTTTAGCACGCTGCCTAATGGTCTCCGCTACGCTGTCATGGCCAACCACGAGCCCAAGGCCCGCGCCTCGCTCCGCCTGCTCGTGCTCGCCGGCTCGTTCAACGAGACCAAAGACCAGCGCGGACTGGCGCACTTCCTCGAGCACATGGCGTTCAACGGCAGCACGCACTATGCGCCCGGCACGCTCGTCGAGTTTTTCCAGCGCATGGGCATGAGTTTCGGCGGCGACACCAACGCTAGCACCGGCTTCGACCAAACGATCTACCTGCTCGAACTGCCCGACACCAAGGACGCCACCCTGCACGAGGGCCTGCAGGTCTTCTCCGACTACGCGGGCGGCCTGCTCCTTCCTCCCGCCGGCATCGAGAAGGAACGCGGCATCATCCTCAGCGAAAAGCGGGCGCGCGACAACGTCGAGTTCCGCACCTTCGTCGCCCGGCTCAACTTTCTTCTCGACGGCACGCGGCTGCCGCAGCGCATCCCGATCGGCCTGCCCGAGATCGTCGAGCACGCCCAGCGCGACCGTTTCGCGGATTTTTGGAACACCTGGTATCGCCCCGAGCTCATGGCTGTCATTGCCGTCGGCGACTTTGATCCCGCCGCGGTGGAGAAACAGATTGCCGCCGCCTTTGCCGGCATCACTGCCCGAGCGCCCGCCCAGCCAAAGCCCGACCTTGGTCACGTGCCAGAGGCCACCGCACCGCGCGTGTTTTATCACCCCGAGCCCGAGTCGCCCGGCACGAGTGTCGCCCTCGTGGATATCTCCGCATTCGCCGGCGAGCCCGACAACGCCGCCAACCGTCTGAAATACCTGCCGCGCACCCTCGCTCACGCGATGCTCAACCGCCGCCTTTCGATCCTCGCCAAGAAGGAAAACGCGCCGTTCATCAACGCCCGCGCCGGGGCCGACGAGAGCTACGACCTCTTCCGCCAGGCCGGACTCGAAATCAGCTGCAAGGCCGACCAATGGGCCGCCGCGCTCGGCGTCGGCGACCAGGAACTCCGCCGCGCTCTGCAATATGGCTTTCAACCCGCCGAGTTGAAGGAAGTCGTGGCGAATTTTCTCAACAGCCTCGAGCAGGCGGTGAAAACCGCCGCCACGCGCCGCTCCGACGAACTCGCGGGCGATATCGCCGACAGCCTCGTGCAACGTGAAGTTTTCACGACGCCCGCCGCCGACCTTGCGCTCTACAAACCTGCGCTCGACCACGTCACCGCCGCCGATTGTCTCGCCGCGCTCCGAACTACCTGGGCTGCGCCGCACCCGGCCGTGCTCGTGACCGGCAATGCCAAAATCCCCGGCGCCGCCAGCGCCGCCATCATGGCTGCCTACGAAAAATCCCACGCCACGCCGGTCGCCGCGCCCGACGCCCTCGCCGAGTTGAAATGGGCCTACACCGATTTCGGCGCGCCGGGAAAAGTCGTGAAACGCGAGCACATCGACGATCTCGACATCACCGAGGTCACCTTCGCCAACGGCGTCCGCCTCAACCTCAAGAAAACCGATTTCGAGGCCAACCGCATCCACGTCGGCGTGCGCGTCGGCAACGGCCAGCTCACCGAGCCGCGCACCCAGCCGGGGCTCGGCGCCTTCGCCAGCAGCACCTTTAGCGCCGGCGGCCTCGGGAAACACAGCGCCGACGACCTCCGCCGCATTCTCGCCGGCAAGACCGTCGGCGCTGGCTTCAAAGTCGGCGGTGACGCCTTTGATCTGAATGGCAGCACTAACCGCGAGGATCTGCTCCTCGAGATGCAGCTCATCGCCGCGCACGTAGCCGATCCCGGCTACCGGCCCGAAGCGATGCGGCAGGCGCGCAAGCGATTTGAGCAAGTCTACCTGAGTTTCGAGCACACGCCGAGCGGCCCGCTCACCCTCGAGGTGCAGCGCCTACTCGCCAGCGGCGACACCCGCTTCGGTCTGCCGGCGCGCGACATTATGCTCTCGCATACGCTCGACGAGGTGAAAACCTGGCTCACCCCGCAGCTCGCGCACGGTGCGCTCGAAATTGCCGTCGTCGGCGACCTCGATCTCGACGCCACCATCGACGCCGTCGCCCGCACCCTCGGCGCACTGCCGGCGCGCGAACCGAAACCCGCGCTCGACGACTTGCGCAAGGTGTCCTGCCCCGCGCAGCCGTTTGAGAAGGATTACACCGTGGCGACGGAGATCCCGAAAGGCCTCGTCGCACTCTTCTGGCCAACCACGGACTCGCGTGACGTCAGCCGCGCCCGCCGGCTCGCGGTCCTGGCGGAGACTTTCAGCGACCGCTTGCGCGTGAAGGTGCGCGAGGAGCTCGGCAGCGCCTACAGTCCCAGTGCCGGCAGTTCGTCGAGCGACCTTTACCCTGGCTACGGTTTCATGGTGGCCAACATCACTGTCGATCCCGCGAAGGCGAAACAGATCGCCGACGTCACCATCGCACTCGCCGCCGACCTGAACCAGCACGGCGCCACCGAGGACGAACTCGCTCGCGCGAAGAAACCGTTGCTCACCGCCATCCACGAATCGCTCCGCAACAATTCCTACTGGCTCGGTGCGCTCGGCCGCGCGCAGGAGAAACCCGAGGTGCTCGACTGGGCGCGGACGCGCGAAAAAGACGTTGCCTCCATCACCACTGCCGACATCTCCGCGCTAGCGAAGACCTACCTCGGCGCCGACCGTGTTTTCCGCGTGACGGTGCTGCCCGCGCCGGCAAAGTAGGCGGGATGTCCCGCTTCGGTTGCGTCCTTTTTCTCGCCGCGTTCTTGTTGGCGTCCCGGGCGCAACCGCCCGTGTGGCCGCAGAAGGGTGGGGACCTCGCGCCCGATCCTGCGGCGCATTTCGGCACGCTGCCCAACGGTCTCCGCTATGTCGTGTTGTCTCACGCCGAGCCGCGCGGCCGCGTGGTGCTCCGCCTGCTCGTCCGCGCCGGCTCGCTGCAGGAGACCGACCGCGAGCGCGGGCTCGCCCACTTCATCGAGCACGTGGCGTTCAAGGGCACGCGCCGTTTTCCCGACAACACGCTCATCGACGCGCTCCAGCGCCACGGCTTCGCCTTCGGCGCGGACATCAGCGCGTTCACGTTTCCGCATTACACGGTTTACCAGCTCGACGCCGCGCTGAGCCCCCCGGACCGGCTCGCCGAGGCCCTGCGCGTGCTCCGCGACTTCGCGGACGGAGTCACCTTCGATCCCGCCGGGATCGACCGAGAGCGCCACGTCGTCGAGAGCGAGCGCCGCGCCCGCGACAACTGGCAGGCGCGCGCCCAAGATGCCTGTCAGCGATTTCTGCTGCCGATGAACCGGCTGCCACTGCGCAATCCCATCGGCGACCAGGCGACCGTGCGCGCCGCCGGGGCGACCGAGCTCCGGCGGTTCTACACCCAATGGTATCGCGCCGACAACCTTTGCGTCATCGCCGTCGGCGATCTGCCGGCGGAGAAACTCGAGGACATGATCCGCGCGGAGTTTTCCTCGATGGCGGCGCCTGCGACGCCGCTGCCACCGACTCCTGATCTCGGCTGGGTCGGCAATCCTGCGACGCTCAGCACCCTGCTGCACACCGATCCGGCCGCGGGCGCGGTCTCCGCCGTGCTATGCTCTGTCATCGCCGGCTCGCAGGGAGCCGAGACACGCTCCTCGCGCGATGCCGCCCTGCGCCGTGAAATCGTGCTCACGATGCTGAACGAGCGGTTCAGCCAGATCCGCCGCGACCGCGCGGAAATCTTCGGCTCGGCCGCTGCCACCTGCGAAGACTGGGGCCAGGTTTATACAGAAACCTGCCTGCACATCGACACCGCCCAGCTGACGTGGCGCGAAGCGGTGACCACCCTCGTGCGCGAGTGGCGGCGGGCCAGCGAGCTGGGTTTCAGCGCGGAGGAAATTGCCGAGGCCGCACGGATCGTGCGCCGGCGATACGAGTATGCGGTCGCCGCGGAGCCCACCGACCCCTCCCAGCACCTCGCCGACCGGCTCGTCGCGTTGCTGGCGGAGGAACGCGTGTATTCCTCGTGGCGGCAGATGGAGGCGCAGATGGAGGCCGTGCTCGCCGCGTTCACGCCCGACGAGGCCCGGCGGGTTTTTCGCGGCCTCGGGCAACCGGGCGCTCCGCGGCTGTTCGTCGCCGGCAACCTCGCGTTCGTTGATCCGGCCAAGGAACTCGCTGACGCCTACGCCAGCGGCCTCATGCTGAAACTGAACCCGCCGCCCCGGCCCAAACCGGCGACGCTCGACTACCACCTCGCGGATCGGCCGGGGGCCATCAAGAGCCGCCACCTCGTGCGCGACCTTGACGTGACACAGGTGGAGTTTGCCAACGGCGTCCGCCTCAATCTCAAGCACACCGATTTCAGCAAGAACCTCGTCGACCTGCGCGCCCGCGTCGGTTGGGGCCAACAGAGCGAACCCGCCAAGCTGCCGGGCCTCGGCCTGCTTGCGAGCTACTACCTCAACGAAGCGGGTGTCGGGCGCCACCTCGGCGACGAATTGCGGCGCTTTCTCAACCAGCAAAACATGTCGCTCGGTTTCACCGCCGAGGAGGATGCGTTTGCTTTCACGGGCAGTTCCGATGCGCGCGCTCTCGCGGATTTGCTCACGCTGTTCGCCGCCTACCTCGACGACTGCGCCTGGCGCCCCGGCGATCTCATCGCCGTCAAGAACCGCATCGGCTCCATCTACGGCGACACCGACCACGAGGCCAACAGCGCGCTCAACGCCATCGCCATGCGCGTCGTCTCCGGCGACGACCAGCGCCTCGCGCTGCCCGACCCGGTGAAACTCCGCCGCCACTCCTTCGAGGACCTGATGGCCTGGCTCGATTCCTCGCTCCGCGGTGGCCCGGTGGAAATCGGGCTCGTCGGCGACTTCGACATCGAGAGCGCGATCCAGCTCGCCGCCCGCACGGTGGGCGTGTCGCCGCTGCACGCTGAGCGCAGCGCCGCCCGGCGGTTGCGGCCGCTGCCATTTCACAACCAGCCCGGCCGCTGGGAATGCACCGTGGATTCCGCTATTCCCCGCGGCGCGGTCCGAGCCCAGTGGCCTGTGCGCGGCTGCGGCGACATCCACCGCCGGCGTGCACTCGAAGTGCTGGCTGGCGTCCTGCAGGAACGCGTCCGTAGGGAGATTCGCGAAAAAATGGGCGCCACCTACGACCCCGCCGGCGAAGTGTGGAGCGGCATCACCCTGCGCGATGACGGCTACCTGATCATCCAGATCTCGGCGCTGCCCGCCGATGCCCGTCTGCTCTCCAAACGCATCATGGCGCTTGCCGACGATCTCGCGCTGCACGGCGCCAGCGAGGAGGAGATGCAGGAGGTGGTGCAGCCGCGGCTGGCGGACAACGCCACTCGCCTGCGCGACAACAGCTACTGGCTATACTACATCCTCGACTCCGCGCAGCAGGACCCGGTGCGTCTCGACTGGCCGCGCACCCGTGAGCAGGATTTCCGCACGATGTCGGTCGCGCAGATCAACCGGCTTGCTGCGGAGTTTCTTGGCTCGAAAAAAGCCCAGCTCTTCACCGCCGTTCCGAAGTGACGGCGTAGCGGAACGGCTTCCCGTTCTGCGCGGAGCCGGAAGCGGCTCCGCTAAAAAGCTGGGATGCGCCCTGCCGCGGGTTGTGGTTTTTACGATTGGCGTGGGGGCGAAAGTCCGGCTGAGTCCATGGATGTTTGATCCCGTCGAGAAACTAAAGGAATTCATCCGCCACCAAAGCGTCTCCACTGACTCCAAGTGCAAAGCCGGTATGGAGGGCGCCCAGGAGTTCGTTTCGAGCCTGCTCGGTTCGCTCGGCTTCACCGTAGAGGTCGTGAAAACGGACCTGCATCCGATCATCTTTGCGCAGCGCGGCGGCGACGCCGCCTGGCCGCACGTGGTGATCTACGGCCACTACGACGTGCAGCCGGCCGATCCACTCAACCTCTGGAAAACCCCGGCGTTCGAACCGACCATCATCGGCCACCGCATCTACGGCCGTGGCGCCGCCGACAACAAGGGGCCGCTGATGACGAACATCACGGCCGTGGCGCGCCTGCTGGAGGAAAACCCGGCGCTGCCGCTGCGGATCACCTTCCTCGTCGAGGGAGAGGAGGAGATGGGCAGCCCGAGTTTCGAGAAATTCCTCGTCTCGCACAAGGACCGGCTAAAGACGGCGGATTTTGTCTATCTCTCTGACACGGGAATTCCCAACGAGCAGCAGGTGGTGATCACGAGCGGCTTGCGCGGACTGGCGCTGTTCGACGTGCATGTGACCGGCCCCAAGGGCGACCTGCACTCTGGCCTGCATGGCGGCGTGCTGCGCAACCCCATCCAGGCGCTTGCGGAAATCCTGGCGACGCTCCACACGCCAGAGGGCCGGGTCAATGTGCCCGGATTTTACGACGGCGTGCTCGATGTCCACCCATGGGAGCGTGAGGAATTGCGCAAGCTCGGCGCCGACGAGGCCGCCTACAAGAAGTTCCTCGGCATCGACACGTTCTACACGACGCCGGGGTTTTCGCCTTTCGAGTCGCAGCGTTTCCAGCCAACACTGGAAATTAACGGCATCGGCGGCGGTTATCAGGGCGAGGGGACAAAGACGGTGATCCCGAGCAAGGCCTTCGCGAAAATCAGTTGCCGCCTCGTGCCCAACCAGGAGCCGGCACGAATTAAACGGATCGTGATGGAAACGATTCGCGCCCGCACACCGAGCGGTGTGAAGGTGGAGTTCGTCGATCAGCACAAGGGCGACCCCTACATTGTCGTGCCGCCCGGCCGCTCGAACACGCCGGCCAACCAGTCGCCGGTCCTCGCGCACGCCTTTCGGGCGACCGATGCCGCGGTGACCGCGGTGTGGGGCCGCCCTCCGCTCTATTTGCGCGAAGGCGGCAGCGTGCCGATCATCGCCGACATCAAGCGCGTCACCGGGCTCGACTCGGTGATGTTCGGGCTGTTTTTGCCCGAGGACAACCTGCACGCGCCGAACGAGGGTTTCAGCCTCGAGATCATGAAAAAAGGTATCGAGACCACCAAACGGATCCTTGCCGCGGTGGCCGCGGGCTGAGCGCAGGCCGGTCGGTTAAGTCTCGTCGTCGACCGGGCGATCCGTCTCGTCGCGACACTCGGCGATGACGCGGAGCCAGATTTCCCGCAGATCAAACAACCGGGGCAACGCCTCCTCGCGATAGGCGAGGACGGCGCGGTGGCTCGGGATGGCGGAGTCGTTGAGCAGGGCGAGCGTGGCGTTGAGCGCGCTAAGCGCCCGCTTGAAGAGGCTCACGGCCATCGTGTAGTCGCCAAAGTCGAGCGCGTGCACCGCCTGAACCGCCTGTTCCTCACCTTGCGCGAGCGAAGCCAGCAGGCGCACGGCGAGAGGCTGGGGGACCTTGTGGCCGTCGACGGCGATCAGTTCCCACTGCCGCCGGAGGCTGAGGCAGAGCGCCTTGGTGGAGACGAATATCGGATTCTTGTGCAGCGTGTAGATCTCTCCCGACGCGCCGTAATCCGCAGCGTCTTCCTCGTCGTCGCCGTCGCTGGCTCCATGGGTTTCCGGTGGGTCGTCCGTCTCGAACTCGGCGCTATCCCAATGCATCAGTTCCGCGACATCGTCGATGCGGTCCGGGCTGCCTTTGCAGGCTTCATAAAATCCGAGATAACGGTGCACCGCCTCGTCCTGTTCGCGGAAGTAGCGCTCCCAATCAAATTCGTTCCACGCGAGATCGCCACGATCCTCCCACTCGTTCTCCGCGCTGCCGTCAGAATCAAATTTGCTCATTCGTGGGCGGAAACTGAGGGGCGCGTCTTGGCAAAGGCAAATCAAAATCCGGCGCGGCGCGCGGCGTCACTTTGCGAGTTGAACAGCCGTGCGCGCCGCGACTACCTTTCCCCTGCCCATGGTTGAAGTGTATCACGAGGCAGTTTATTTTTCCGGACGCGTTCAGGGCGTCGGTTTCCGCTACGCCGCCTTGCAGGTGGCCAAGGAATTCGACGTGGCCGGGTTTGTGCGAAACGTGCCCGACGGGCGCGTGCAGCTTGAGGCGGAGGGCCGGGCGGCCGATGTCGCGGCGTTCGTGACCGCGCTCGAGGAACGGATGCACGGCTACATTCGCAAGACTGAGCGGAGCGGGGGCAAACGGACGCCGCAGTTTACCGGGTTTGCAATCAAGTAAAATGAGCGCTGAGACGATGGCAGCGGTTGAGTTTCGGGATTTGGTCAAGGACTTTGCCGTCGGACTGCGTGGCGTGAAACAGCGGGCGGTCGATCATCTGAGCCTCAGCATTGCGCGGGGGGAGGTTTTTGGACTGCTCGGACCCAATGGCTCCGGCAAGAGCACGACGATCAAGATTCTGCTGGGTCTAATCCGCCCGACGCTGGGTGATTGCACGGTCTTCGGAGTGCCAAGCTCCCGCGTGGAGGCGCGGCTCGACGTCGGCTATCTGCCGGAATCGCCCTATTTTTACCGGCATCTCAACGGGCGGGAACTGGTGCGATTCTATGCGCGGTTGAGCTCTCAGAAGAGCGCTGCGCTCGATGGACGGGTGGACGAGGTCATCGGCTGGGTGGGGATGAGCGAGGCGGCCGACCGGCGCGTGGACACGTATTCCAAGGGCATGCTCCAGCGCATCGGCCTCGCCCAGGCGCTCGTGCACGATCCGCGGCTTGTTGTGTTGGACGAACCGACAGCGGGCGTCGATCCGGCCGGCGCCGCCGCCATCACCGCGCTCATCCTGAAACTGAAGGCCCAGGGCAAGACCGTGCTGATCACGTCGCACCTGCTGGCGCAGATCGAGGAGATCTGCGACCGCGTGGCCATCCTCGACCGCGGGCGGCTGATTCTCACGGGCACGGTGCCGGAGGTGGTCGGACTGGGGAACCGCCAATCCCTGCTGGTCGATCGTCTGCCGGCAGGAGAACTCGAAGAGCTGCGCGCGTGGCTGGCCACCCGCGGTCACACGCTCGAAGCGGTGCAGGCGGCGCGCGGCCGGCTCGATCAGGTTTTTCTGGCGCGCACGGGCCAGCGGGAGGCGGCGGCGACCGAGAGGATTCCATGAGCCGCGTGCCCTTTTCCCTGGACCGCGTGTGGCTCATCGCGGGCAACACGTTGCAGGAGGCGGCGCGGCAGCGGTTGCTGCAACTGTTCCTTCTGCTGGGGCTGGGGCTAGTGCTCGGTGCGCAATCGCTGCGCGATTTCAACTTCGGCGCGAGCGAGCTGAAATTCATCGCCGATTTCGGATTCGGGGCGCTGGCGTTTTTTGGCTCGGCGCTCAGCATCACGGCGACGGCTTCGCTTTTTTGGAGCGAACTGGAGCAGCGGACAGCGCAGACGCTGCTCGCGAAGCCAGTGTGGCGCCTGGAATTTATTCTCGGCAAATTTCTTGGCGTGGCGGCCTTCGTGGCGGTGTTTTGCGCGCTGCTGACGGGGTTGCTGATGGCGATTTTGTGGACGCGCGAGACGGCGCTGTCTCGTGAACTCCACGAGCCGGTGCAGCATAGTGTCGCCTATGCGGGCGTGGCTGCCGTCGGTTTTTTCCAGTTTCTCAAGCTCAGCGTGTTGGCGGCATGCACACTACTGCTCGCCAGTTTTGCGCAGAGCCAGTTGTTCACGGTGGTCATGGGGTTTTTCGTGCTCGTGATCTGTCACCTCCAATTTCTGCTCCAAGAGGCTTACGCGCGGTCGGGCGGGGTGGTGGCGCGGGGGTTTGCCGGATTGCTGGCGCTGGTGTTTCCGGATTTCCAGGTGTTTGCCGAGGCGGACTGGAGTGGGGCGGCGAACGGGCCCGACGCGATGACCGTGCTGCAGGTGACGGGTTACGCCGCCGGTTATGTGGCAGTGTTCTGCGGCCTGGCGGGCTGGGTCTTTCACCGGCGTGAAATCTAGAGTCGCCATCTGGGGCCTGGTGCTGGGCGGACTCGCGCTGGCCGGCCTGTTGTTGCGGCCGCTGGGTAATGCCGCCGCGCCGTCCGACCGGCTGGCGCCGGGCGTGGCAACCACCTCGATGTCCGCGGCGCAGGGATTGACGCTCGGCGTGCTCGGAGGTTTTCGCGGCATTGTCGCCGATTTTGTGTGGCTGCGCGCCTACGTGGTCTGGGAACAGCGGGATGCACCGAAGACGGAAACTTTGTTGAACCTCGCGACGACGATCGACCCGCGGCCGGTTTATTTCTGGTTGAACGGAGCGCGGATGCTGGCCTACGACCTACCGGGCTGGCGCGTCGCGGCGGCCGGCGGTTACGACGCCGTGCCGGCTGCGTGGCAGCGGCGCATTATCACCGAGCAGGCGCAACTCGCGCTGACTTTTCTCGAGCGCGGCCGGGCGCAGCATCCCCAGGACGCGGCATTCTGGATCGAGCGGGCCAACATCGAACTCAACCGACTCCATGACCGCGCGGCCGCCGCCGAAAGTTACCGGCGGGCCTGGAGCCTGCCGGGGGCGCCGTATTATGCGGCGCGTCTGCATGCCCAACTGCTATGGCAACTGGGCCGCCGAGCCGAAGCGTATGCATGGCTCACCCGCTTGCACCCGGCCCTGCCGGCGCATGACGAGAGCACGGCGGCGAATCTGGTGCTGGCGCGGATTCGGACACTGGAGCGTGAACTGAAGATTCCAGCGGACCGGGCGTATCGGCCCGCGGCCGGTAAATAGCCTTGTGCGATGTTTCCTAGTGCTATCAGTTGCTGAACCTCTCGCGTGAACATCCTCTGGCCCCAGTTTGCTGTCGCTGTTGTCCTCCTCTGGCTGCCCCGCCAGTGGCTGCGCGCAGGCGTAAGGTTTTTCAAGCGTCGTCGCAACAAAGGTCGCAGTTGGTTTCCAGGTGACCGTCCGGATCTCGATGCCGGCTCTAGGGATCACACGATCTATTTTCGCACGGAGTTCACTAAGTTCAGAAACTATGTGGATTTCTTTCGCGCCTCGATCGGCGGAGTGGCCATCATTGGGGGCATCGCGGATATTCACCCCGCAATGCAGGCGCCAGGCGACGCATCGGAATTGCATATCGCAATGGTCCAATGGGCGCGGATTGCGGTGCTGCTCGTTGGCGTGCTGATTCAATCTTTCCGATTTGAGAAAAAGGCTGCCATGTTTCCGCCGATTTTCTATCTGACTGGGCTCACGCTCGGACTGTGCGGAATCGAAGTGGCATTCTTTGCTGTGGTGCTAACTTGGGCTATTAATACAGTGCTGCCTGGCCCCACAGCGTTTCTCTCGCTATATGCCCTGCTCATCGGGGCCTTCGGATATATGCTACAGGAGAACATCGGTGAGTCCGTGTATTGCGCGGTGGGGTTAGTGTTTCTCCCAGCTCTGATCAGCCTGCTGGCGAAGCGCCGGCTGGTCCATTTCTCGAAGAAGGTCAAAGCAGACGGTTAAGCCGCGCACCGTGTCCCACATGAGGTGGAGCATCTGGATTTCCGCCGCCCGTCCGCGCACGCTGCCAGCGGCTATAGCCCCGGTCGTGGTAGGCTCGGCACTGGCTTGGCGGGACGGGGCCTTTGTGCACGTGGCCGCCGGACTCTGCCTCGCGTTTTCGCTGCTGGTGCAAATTGGCACCAACTTTGCCAACGATTATTACGACTTCATGCACGGGGCCGACACGGCGGCGCGCGTCGGCCCGCGCAGGGCCGTAGCTGCCGGACTGATCGCCCCTGGGGTGATGAGGTCCGTGATGCGGGGTGTCTTCGCGGTGGCCTTTGCCTGCGGGCTGGCTCTACTTCCGTGGGGCGGGCCTTGGCTTCTGGTCGTGGGGGTGACCAGCATCGTCTGCGGCATTGCTTACACGGGCGGACCATGGCCGCTCGGCTACCACGGCTTGGGCGACCTGTTTGTCTTTGTGTTCTTCGGACTCGTGGCGGTGTGCACGACCTATTTTGTCCAGGCCGGACGCGTGGGTGCTGACGCCATTGTCGCCGCGGTGCCCATCGGGCTGCTCGTTGCAAATATTCTGGTCGTGAACAATTATCGCGACGCGGAGACCGACGCGGTGGCAGGCAAACGCACGCTGGTCGTGCGCTTCGGCCGCCAAGCTGCGCGTTGGCAACACGGCAGCTCCCTCGCCACCGCCCTGCTGACGCCGCTGTGGTTTTTCGCGCGCGGTTCCAGTGCGTGGGTGCTGCTGCCGCTCGGGCTGATTCCCATGGCGTGTTCCCATGTGCGGCGACTGCGCGAAGGCGGTGCGCCAGCGGAACTCATCGCCTTGCTGGGCGACACGGGAAAACTACTCGCGGCCTATGCAGCTCTATTGGCCACTGGCCTTGTGCTCTGAGCGGGTTGCGGCCTGGCCGTCAGATGTGTGCGGTCAGCTTGGCCTTGAGCGCGGCCTTCGGCATCATGCCGACGAGCTGCTCAACGACCTGGCCGCCTTTGAACAGGAGCATGGTCGGAATCGCCCGGATGCCATACTCGGCGGCGATCGTGTCGTTCTCGTCGATGTTGACCTTAGTGATCATCACCTTGCCGCCGAACTCGGTGGCCAACTCGTCGAGGATAGGTGCGATGGCCTTGCACGGACCGCACCACGGCGCCCAGAAATCGACAAGGACCGCCGTCTTGGCGGACTCGATGGTAGTTTTGAAATTTGCGGTGGTCAGATGGGTGATTTTATCGGACATGAGAGTTATCGGTTGAGGAACAGCAGAACACTAAAAGTCAGAGAGGCAAGCGCGGCGACGGCGCAGACCCCCACGGCCCAGGAGGGAATCAGTGCCGCGCCCGTTTCAGGTTCAGAGGCGGAATCGGCCCGGTGGCGGGAAAGTTTGGCTGGATTGCGCATCGGTCAACGCGGGGTGGAGCGGTGCAGGATTTCGGCGAGCTCATCGGGCTCGACGCGATGGAGGGGTTTGCCGCGCTGCTTCAGTTCCTCGAAGGTTTTCAGCACGGTCTCGGTCATCCGTCCGTGCGTCTCCGCGGAGCCGCCGAGAATGGCAAACTGCTCGCCAGTTGTGATGCGCTTGTGGCCGTCGTCGTTGTCGAGGCCCAGCCCGAGCAGGGCGGCGCGCTTGGCGGAGGGTTTCTTCTTTTTGCTCACGCGGTCACCGTGCTGGGGTTGGCCGGACTTTCAAGCGGGATTTCCGCTTCCATGGTTGTGCAGACGATGTCGGAAAACGCCTCGTCCTGTGTGAGGCGCAGCCGTTTGAGCCGTGCGAGCTCGAGCAGCGCGAGAAACGTGGCCACGAGCAGGCGCAGCGTCACTTTGCCCGGAAAGAGCTGTGAAAACACGAACGATTTTTCGGTCTTGGTGCGTTCGAGCAGGTATTCCATCTGGTCGGCCACGGTCACCTGCTCGTCGTGGATTTCGCCCACCATGAGTTTCTCGGCGAGCCGACGCAGCACTAAATTGAACGCGTTCCAGAGTTCAATGCGGTCAACGCTCTTTAGCGGCCGGTCCGCGGACAGCGACGAGACATAGCGCTCCATCATGCCCTGCTGCAAGGTGGCCAGCTCGCCGAGCTTGGCCGCCGCCTCCTTAAACTTTTTATACTGGAGCAACTGGTGCACGAGGTCCCAGCGCGGGTCGATCCCATCGTCCTCAGCGTTGGGATCGACCGCCTGCAGGCCCTTTGGCAGGAGCATCCGGCTTTTGATCTCCATCAACGTCGCGGCCATAACGAAAAACTCCCCGGCCACGTCGAGGTCGAGCTGCTGCATCGCGTGCAGGGCATCCACATATTGCCGGGTCACCGACTCGATCGGGATGTCGTAGATATCGATTTCGTTCTTCCGAATGAGGAACAGCAGCAAATCGAGCGGCCCTTCGAAGACCTGAAGTTTGATGCGATAGTCGGAGTCGGGCAGCACGTTGACGCCGATGCTTGGGAGTGCTCAGGACGCGGCAAGGGAAAAGTCCGCCGCGTGGCGGCTACAGATTGACGGTTTGTCGCAGCGCCGCGACGAAAAAGCCGTCGGTGTCGTGCTGCGAGGGGAAGATGGTGCGTGGCGGGTGGGCGGGATCGGGCGTGAAAGCGGGATGCGTGGCGAGAAACTGCGCGATGACGTCGGCGTTTTCGCAGTGGCTGAGCGAGCAAGTGGCGTAGAGGAGGTGGCCTCCGGGGCGGACTCGCGGGGCGAGTTGCGTGAGGATTTCCAATTGGCGCGCAGCACTGGCGGCGACGATTTCTGGCGTCGTTGTCCATTTCAGGTGCGGGGCACGCCGCCAGGTGCCGGTGCCGCTGCACGGGGCGTCCACCAAGACGCCGTCGTAGGTCTCAGTGGGCGGGGCGACGAGAATGCGGACGTTGACGATCCGGGCTCGGTGTGCCCGGGTGGCGAGTTCGCGCAACGCGGCGGCGCGCACGTCGTGGGCATCGACGCTTCCCGAGGGGCCGAGCAGGCGGGCGAGCTGGAGCGTCTTGCCGCCGACTCCGGCGCAGGCGTCGAGCCAGTGGCCGCCGGGCGCGATGCCGGCCGAGGCGAGGACGAGTTGAGAGCCGAGATCCTGAATCTCGACGGCGCCTTGTTGGTAGGCGTCAGACTTGGTGATGTCGGGTTCACCGAAAACCTGCACCGCACCGGCCAGTGTGGCCGAAACCTCGGCGCGCCAACCGCGGCGGACGAATTCGTCGAGCACATTCGCCGTGTTGTCGGTCTGCAGCCGGAGCCACAGCGGGGCGCGGCGCAGCTGGGCCTCGAGTTCGGCCGAAGTGAAAACTTCCGGACAATTCGCGCGAAACCAAGCGGGCAAGAGGGCCTCGACGGATTCGCCGAGAAAGGCGGCGCGTATTGCCAAGTCTGGCGGCAGCGGTGGCCAGTCGCCGGTGAGTTCGAGGCGCACCCGGCTCGTCGCAGGTGTGTTGGCGGCGAGCCAGGCAACGATTTTGGCGGCGCGCCTGGGTTCGCGGTCGAGCCACGGCTCGATCCACGGCAGGTAGCGCAGTGTCGTGTAGATTAGTTCCCGGTAAAGTCGGCGGTCACGGGAGCCGAAAGAGCGATTACGTGTGAGCAGTGCTTGAATGCGTGCCGGGAGATTTTGGTCGCGGCGCCACTCCGGCCGCAGGGCGGCGAGCAGGTGCAGAAACGTGCGCTGCTGGCTGCCGGCGACGCTCATGGACCCGGCTAAAAACTGATGGCCTCGATCTGCACGTTGAAGCCGAAACTGCTCTCGCGCCGCGGTCCACCATAGAGCGTGATGGCGTATTCCACCCGCCAGGTGTTCGACAGGTTCTGGCGCACGCCGTAGGTTTGCTCGATGAAGCGGTTCTGACGGGAGTCATATTGGAACCGCGCCACCAGCTCGCAAGCCTCGGTCACGCGGAACCGCCAGTCGGCCAGATAGTCTTCCAACTGATCGCGGAGGAAATTGCTGGACAAACGCACCGACCACGCGTCGCCGTCATGCAGGGTGAGGCCGGAGTTGAATTCCTGCAGCGTGAAAGTTTGCGGGGTGAAGTGTTCGTAAACGTCGAACTGCAGCCAGCGGGCCGGCATCACGGCCATCTCGGTGTAAATATCCGAGAGCGGGCGCTGGCCGGCCGTGCGGTCGAACCGGTAGTCGGCGGCGACATTGAAAACGAAAAGATCCCGCGAACCGTAAACCGGATCGCGTGTCTGCACGGTGTTGTCCAAGCCTAAGCGCAGGGTGTCGGTGCGGGCGAGGTCGTCAATGTTGCGCTGGTCGCCGAGGCCGAGCGGCTGGAGGTAGGTGGAGAAAACGCGTGTGTCGATCTCCGGAATGTAGCGCGCGCCCTGCTCGGCGGAGGGCACGTAGCGGTAGGAGAGGCGCGGCGTGAGGAGGTGACGCAGCCCGTCGATCTGCCACAGCTCGTTCTTGTAGTCGTAAACCGCGCTCGTCCGCAGCGCCGCGTCAAAACCGAGCTCACCCAGGGTCCGCGTGTAAGTGCTGCGTCCGCCGATGGCGTCGGTGTAATGGGTCACCCGGCCGCCGACAAGGGGCGTGACACTGAGCCATTCGCTCGGGGCGAAAGGCCGGGTGAGGGCGTAGTAGGCGTCGAGGCGGTCGGTGTTGAGCGTCGACCCGCCGGCGGGCGGTGTGTCGCGGAGCACGGCGAGGCTGCTGTTGAACCGCTCGTAGAAACCATTGCCAACGTTCAGTGGGAGAAGGTCGAAACGGAGTTCGGGCAACCGTTGCTGGACGGCCTCGAAGGTGTTGGGCCGCAGCCGGGCGAACGCCGACACGAAGTAATTGTTGCTCCGGTAAACCGACTCGAGATACGAGTCGGGCTGCTGGACCTTGAAAAACTCGTCGGACCGGAAATCGCGCAGGACCTCGGAGTCGCTCCAGTAATTGAACTGGCCGTTGAAGGTGAGGTCGTCGGTCAGTTGCTGCTGGTGCTGCCACGAGAAAAAGCTTCGGCTGCTCGGAATCGGCTGGCCGAGGATGTCGAGCAGACGGTTGCCGTGGTCGCGGATGGTGCCCGAGCGAAAATAGCCGCTGTAGTCCGTAGCGTCGTCGACACTTTTGTAGCTGCCCGACGGGCCGAACATGATGCCGCGGCTGGTATAGATTCCCAGATCGCCCCCGAGCTTCAGGCCGTCGGTCACGGGAATATGCAGGCCGATGTCGGCATAGGCGCCAAGCGATGAGCGGTAGCCGCCAGTGCCGGAGATATACGAGATGACCGGGGCCTTGAGATCCTGCTGGTAGCGTCCCAAAGCGAAACTTCGCCAATCGCCGACGCCGACGCTCGCCTGCTCGGCGCGCATGGTCTGCGTTGAGGAATAGAAGAGTTGCTGGGCTTGCAGTGTCGGGATGAAAGGCCCGGGCTCGCGCCACGAGGCCACGGCGTTCTGGATCATTAGGCCGTCCTTGTTGCCAGCCGCGCTTGTGCCTGTGACATAGAACGGGTATTCGCCCATTCGCAGATTTTCCACCGTGTAGGTGCCGTCGGTCTGGTGATAGGTGATGACATCGGCCACCAGCCGCCGGGCACCGAGAGTCAGTTGGGCATGTCCACGGGCGATGGCCGTGCCCGTGCGCCGGTTGTAGCGGATTTCGTCGGCGGTCAGCAAAGTCGTCCCGTAGTTGATGCGGGGGTTGCCGGTGAGCACGGTTTCCTGAGTGCGCATGTCCGTATCCTGCACGTCGGCGGAGAAGTCCGGCGGCTTCGTCGAAGCGGCGAGGAGGGGCACAGTGCCCAGAAAAAGGAGGAGCAGACGGCGAATCACGGTTAACTCAGCAAAGGCGGCGCGGTGCGGCCTAGCAAGCCCTACGGAAGATCCGGGTAGGATGGATTCATGAATCGCACCGGGGTGTTTTGAAGCTAGACCAGCGGCTTCGCGTCGGACACCGTGGGGAAAACCGTCCGCGTGCTCACTGCCAAAACCGATATCGCCGCCCTGCTCCAAGCCAAACACCCGGCGCCCCATGCGGTGCTGGGCATGCACCCGCACGCCCGTGGGCGGAGCAAGGGCGTGGTCGTCCGCGCCTTGGTGCGCTCAGCGGCCAGTTGCGCGGTGGTGGACCCGGCTACCGGAGAGGCCTGGTCGATGAAGGCGATCGCGTCCGAGGGCCTGTTTGAAGTTTTCATTCCGAAGCGCCCTGAGGTTTTCCGCTACCAGCTGCGCACGGGGACTCTGGCCGGCGAGATGCGGCAGATTTTCGACCCCTATGCGTTTCTGCCGACGCTGAGCGAACAGGACCTTTACCTGTTTAACGAGGGCAACGAGCACCGGGCGTTCGAGAAGCTCGGCGCGCATCTGCGCACGGCTGATGGCGTGCCCGGGGTGTCGTTTGCCGTGTGGGCTCCGATGGCGAAACAGGTTTCGCTCGTCGGCAATTTCAACCACTGGGACGGGCGCTACCATCCGATGCGGCCGCTGGGTGGATCCGGAGTCTGGGAGCTCTTCGTGCCCGGAATGGAGGAGGGGCAGCTCTACAAATTTGCCATCCGCGACGCGCACGACCATGTGCGGCTGAAGACGGACCCGTATGGCACCTATTTCGAGGCGCCCCCCAACAACGCCTCGATCGTCTACGACACCGGCAAGTTCGAATGGAACGACGCTACATGGCTGGAGCGGCGGCGCGCGGCGGCGGGCCTGCTCGACCAGCCGATGTCGATCTACGAGGTGCATCTCGGCTCGTGGCGCCGCAAACCGGAGGATGCCGGCCGGCCGCTCGGCTACCGGGAGATCGCGCCGCTGCTGGCGGAATACGTGCGCGAGATGGGTTTCACCCACATCGAGTTCATGCCGCTGGCCGAGCATCCGTTCACCGGCTCGTGGGGCTACCAGGTCACGGGATTTTTCGCGCCGACGCACCGCTACGGCACGCCGGAGGACTTTGCGTGGCTGGTGAATTACCTGCATCAGAGCGGCATTGGCGTGATCCTCGACTGGGTGCCGGCGCATTTTCCGCGCGACAGCTTCGCGCTGGCGGAGTTCGACGGCACGCACCTTTACGAGCATGCCGACCCGCGGCTGGGCGCGCACATGGACTGGGGCACGCTGATCTTCAACTACGGCCGCAACGAGGTGCGCTGCTTCCTTATCGCCAACGCCCTCGCGTGGATGGAGCGTTACCATATCGACGGGCTGCGCGTCGACGCCGTCGCCTCGATGCTCTACCTCGATTACTCGCGCAAGGAGGGGCAGTGGATTCCCAACAAGCACGGCGGCCGCGAGAACCTCGAGGCGATCGAATTCCTCAAACAGGTGAACGGCCTCGTCCACCACTACCATCCCGGCACGGTGATGATCGCGGAGGAGAGCACGTCGTTTCCCGGGGTGACGAAGCCCGCGGCCGACGGCGGGCTCGGTTTCGACTACAAATGGAACATGGGCTGGATGCACGACACCCTGCGCTACTTTGCCAAGGAGCCGATTCACCGCAAATGGCACCAGAGCGACCTGACATTCGGCATGCTCTACCATTACGCGGAGAATTTCATCACCGTGTTCTCGCACGACGAGGTCGTGCACGGGAAGGCGTCGCTGCTGTTCAAGATGGGCGCCTGGCACATCGCCGAGAAGGCGGCGAACCTCCGCGCCCTCTACGCGCACATGTGGGCCTATCCCGGGAAGAAACTGCTCTTCATGGGCAGCGAGTTCGCGCAATCGCACGAATGGAACCACGACGGCAGCCTCGACTGGCACCTCTGTGAATATCACGATCACGAGGGGGTGCGGATGCTCGTGCGCGATCTGAACCGGCTATACACCACCGAACCCGTGCTCAGCCGCAACGAACTCAACCCGCAGGGTTTCCGCTGGATTTCCTGCCAGAATGCGGACGCCAGTGTGGTGGCCTACCTGCGTTCCGACGTGTCCGAGAAGACGCTGTTTGCCGTCGTCGCCCACTTGTCGGGTGCGCCGCGCGACTACCGGGTCGGCGTGCCGCGGCGCGGGTCGTGGCGCGAAGTCATCAACACCAACAGCCAGTTTTACGGCGGCACCGGCCACGGCAACGAGGGCGGACGCCAGACTGAGGACGTCGCCCACGACGGCTACAGCCAGTCTCTGGCCGTGACGCTGCCGCCGCTAACCACGGTGATCTTCAAGTGGACCGAGTCGGGTTGAGCGGCGCGCGCGCGGCGGATCAAGGCGCGTCGTAGATTTCCACGAGGGCAAGCCCGGTGGTGCCGCCGACGCCGCTGACCTGCGCGCTGTAAACGCCGGGTGGAAGTGTGAGGAGTAGGGCGGAGTCGAGGCTGCCGGCCATGAGGGCGAAGGCGCCAAGCTGGCTGTCGGGCAGGGCATAGTTCGCGCTCACACCCCAGTCGTCGTTGGACGCGACGAACTGCGCGCCGGTGGGAGTTTGCCGATACACGGTCAGCATCGGGTCGTTGAGCGCGCTGGCGTCGAGACCATACGGCGCGAGGCCGGGGCCGACGGCGCGGATGAGCACACGGCGCGGCAGAGTGCCGCTGATGACGAAGCCGCCGATGAGCACGTTGTCGCCCGTGCCGACTTGACCGCGTGCGGAGACGTTAGCGAGTCGCGGTCCGGCAGGCGCGCCCGGCGTGGCGTCGGCGTCGTAAATTTCGGCGAGGCCGATGCCGGTGCCGCCGCCGACACCGGAGAGGACCGCGGTGTAGGGTCCGGCGACGAGCGACTGCACGAGGGCGGCGTCGAGACTGCCGGTGGGCAGCGCGAAGGCGCCGAGCCGGGCGAAGAGTGAGGCGCTCGCGCCGCCACCGGCCTGGCCCCAGTCGTCGTTGTGCACGGGGACGAAGCTCGAAGTGCCGGACCCGCTGAGGTCGAGCTGCGGGTTGGCGAGCGCGCCGCTGACGCCGAGTGTGGCAAGCGTGGGGCCGATGCCGCGCACGAGGATGGATTTCGCGCCGCCGGTGGTCACGAAGCCGGCGATCAGCACGTTGTCGCCGGTGCCGACCTGCGCGCGTGATGAGAGATTCACTAGACGCGCGTCGGAGCGGAGCGAGATGACTTCGCCCGTGAATTTGGTGGTGTAACTGGTGTCGGTGGCGAAAACCTCTCTGAGCAAGAACGGACCGCTGACCGGCATGTCGAACTGGATGAGGGCCGTGTTGTTGATCGCTTGGGGAAAGTCGTTGGGCCCAGTGTTGTGAGGTGCTTGCGTCCAAGTCACCCCATCGGTAGAGCTCTCCCAGCTCTCCGCAAGGTTGAGACCGAAAACCAGTCGATACTTGTAGCCCACCATGGCGACTACGCCGGTTGCGCTCGGAAAGATCGAAGTTCCCAAAGGTCCGTTTATGACGATCGAATAGGAATACAGGCTGCCGTAATCGGGCCGGCGCGGGTTGGTCTGGTGGAAATATTCCGCGACGTTGCAGATGCCGTCGCCATCGGGATCGGCGAGCAGGCCGCTCTTGGTGGGATCGGCCATCTCGGCGCCGGAGAAGCGCGCGATCCGCCATGGATCGTAGCCCGGCGAGGCCGAGAGCGTGTATCGGACGGCGAGCGGATCGGGGTTGCCGCTGCGCGTGTCGACGGTGATAGCGACGGCGGGCTGGTTGGCGTTGAACGGCGGCACGAGGCCTTGGTAGTCGCCGAGCATGTAGCCTTGCGAGGTGAGCGGGGCGACGCGGACGTCGCTCGAATACTCGGTGAGGCGGAGGCCGGGCTGCCACGTCGCGCCGCCGTCGAAGGAGGTGTTGGAATAGAGATCGACGTAGTTGGCGAGGTCGGGGGCGTTGCGCTTGTCGTAGTAGGTGACGGTGACCGACTGGCCGTCGGGCGTGGTGGCGACGGCGGAGTTGACGACGGAGATGGAACCGTGGTCGTCGGACGCCGCCACGGGCGCCGACCAGGTGGCGCCGTTGTCGGTCGATTTCACGACGAAGGTGCGCGGATGGATGCTGCTGTCGAGGCCGACGTAGGTGACGAAGGCGGCGCCGGTCTGGCGCGCGACCCAGGCAGTGATGAGGAAGGAGCCGTGGCGCAAAACGGGGTCGATCCACTCGATCACGCTTGGCACGACCACGCTTGCACTCGCGGGGAAAGTGCGGCCACCGTCGGTCGAGCGCACGCACTCAATGCGGAATGAGCTGTTGCCGTAAGCAGTGATGTAGGGGACTATGAGGGTGCCGTCGGGCAGGAAAAACGGCTGCGTGGCCTGGTTGACGAGGGTGTTGTGTGGGCGGATGCGCGTGGGTGTGCTCCAGGTGAGGCCGCGGTCGTCGCTCACGGAGGCGTAGAGGTCGTAAACGTAGGCGTTGCCGCTGATATAAATGTCGGTGTAGGTGACGACGAGGCGATTGGCGTTGGGCGTGCCGGCGTAGTCGTTCACCGCCATCCAGTTTTTGTCGAGTTCGTGGACACTGGTGCCGGTGGCAACCGGGATGGGAAAGCTGAAGGTGCGGCCACCGTCGGTCGAGCGGCTGACGACGACTACGCCGCCGTCGGTGAAGGAATCCTGGCGGGCCGCGAGGGTGTTGAGAAAAATGTTTCCATCTAAATCGACGGCGGCGACGGGATCGGTGGCGCGAAGGTAGGTGCCACCGCTCGAGGTCGTGAGATTGGGGATGAGTGCGCGCGACCACGAAATGCAACCGTCGGTGGAAACAGCGTAGCCGCAGTCGAGCGAGCCGCCGCCGTTGGCGAAGCGGCCTTCCTGAAAAGTGGCTACGACGAGTTCGGGATTGGCCGCCGAGCGCCATGCGTGTGGTTCGGCCTGGCCGCGTTGCGCCGAAGGCAGTGCCGCGGGGTCGGGTGAGAGCAGGGTGTTTTCGCCGACACGATCATCGAGGATGGGCGCGGGGGTGCCCTTAGCGATGCGAGCCGCAATGGGCACCAAGGCCAGCGGTTTCCGCGCCGGGCCAAGACCACCGTAGTAACCATCGGCGGCCAGGGAGAAAAATAATCCGGAGGAAAGCGTCCGCGGGTCGACGCCGCGAAGCGCTCCGGGAGGTTGCGACACGGTGTTGCTGGCGCCATGCACGATTGCCCCCGGCAGGAGTAGCCCGGCGACCAGCAGCGCTCTCGGAAAAACGCGCATCATGGGCCCGATGAAAACGAGATGGCGTCCAAAGTTCAAGTGCTTGAGAGGCAAATTGCGTCTCAAAGCCTAAGAAATTCGCGGCCTGTTCGTCAGTATTAGTGAACCGCAACTTCAACCCCGGAGGCCACCATGGAAACCCGATTTCTCCTTCCCGTCACGGTCGCAACGACGCTGCATGCGCTGTTGCTGTTTGGCGTCCGCTGGCCTCATGAAGTCAGGTTAATTGAGTCGCTGCGACCGCCTATTCGGTGGGCGCAGCCCGATTCAACGGACCTTCGCGACACGCCCGAGATCGCACCCGACGACACCGCCAAAGGGCCCAAGGGCACGGTGTACGAATCCCGGCCGACGAACGACGAGGAAATACGCCAGCCGGACCGCGATTCATTCGTGTTGCCGCCAGAGCGGCCATCGCCGGTGTCGAAACGGAATGTAAGCATTATTGGGCCGGGTGTGCAAGGGTTGCCGAATGGTTCGGCTGAAGCGACCGGGTGGCTCCACGGTGGGATAATCGACAGCGCAAAGCTTGACCAACCGCCGCACAAGCGAGTCCAAGTCGCGCCGATTTACCCGGCCGACGCCAGAAAAGAGGGGCGCACCGCCGAAGTGATGGTCGAGTTCGTCGTCGATGAACAGGGCGCGGTGAACCGGGCGCGGGTGGTGCGCTCGACCGATGACGCGTTCGAGGTGGCGACGCTGCAGGCCGTGGGCAAGTGGCGTTTCGAACCCGGCCTAAAGAACGGACGGCCCGTGCGCTTCCGCATGCTGATACCGGTGGTGTTCATGCTCACCGAATGACGGCGACGGTAGCGTGAGGTCACTGCACCGAAGCGATGCGATGCGGAGCGTTCGCGGACCGGCCTAGGAGTCGCACGGCTGCGCCAGCCGTTTTGCCGAGCAATTCGCGGCCGAGCGGGGATTGCGGCGTCACGACTAGGACCGTGTGACCGTCAACCGCGACTTCGAGGCCACCGCCGCGCGGACCCAGAAAATACCACGTGGGCTCGCCTTTCGCGCCGGCCACTTTGACCAGGGCGCCGACGGCGACCGGGGAGTCGGCCGCCACCGTGGTCAGCGGCAGGCCTTCGTAGAGCGCGAGAGTTTCCGAGATTTCGACGGCATGCCGCGCCTGGCCTTCCGCAAGATAGGCAGCCTCCTGGCTGTGCATGTCGTATTGGTTTTCGGGCCGACTTTCCTCGCTGATGGCTTCGTCGCGGGCGAGGAGGGCGGCGCGGGTTTGCAGTTCCAGATCGGTGCGAAGCTGGGCGAGGATGAGGTCGCGGGCGGTGGTTTTGTTCACAAGGGAAAAGTCACCAGCGATGAAAAGCGGGATGGCCGGGTTTGACGGCGACGAAGGTTCCCTGGCAGGTCGCGCAGACTTGCCCGTGGGCGGAAAGCGTCGCCTCGACGCGGGCGCGGTCGGGGCCGGCCTCGATAACATGGGCCGCGAGCTGGATCTCGGCGTCGGTGGGAGTGGGCCGGATGAGCTTGATCGCGTAGCTGGCGGTAACGGTGCAGGGTGGCGCGGGCAGGTTGTCGCGCTGCATCAGGTGCCAGGTGGCGGCCCAGTTGGAATGGCAGTCCAGCAAGGCGCCGATGATTCCGCCGTTGAGGATGCCGGGAAACGCCGCAAGGTGCGGGCCCGCCCGCCAAGTTGCCAGCACGGAGCCGTCAGTTTTGGGGAAGCTCCGGACGTGAAGGCCGGCCGGGTTGGCCGGGCCGCAGCCGAAGCACACGCTCGCGGGGGAAAAGCGCTCTTGCAGGCTGGGCTCGTTCATCGATGGGGAGGGGAGGGCTGTTCGACGCACCGAATATGCAGGCCGGTCGAAAGTCCACAGGGCTATCATCTCCTTCGCCGGGGCGGGGTTGTCAACTGGCTCGACAGGTATTTTTGCCGGGGTGCAATCCCGCTGTTGACTGCGTGCGGCCGACCGCGAAGCTTTCATGAAACCTTTTCTCATTGCTCCCGTCCAAGCCAGTGCCCTCGCACCCATTCATGAAATATTTTTACTGCGCACTTTGCGCGTTTTTTGCCGCCACGGTTGCCGTCCATGCGCAGCAATCTCCTCAGGAGGAGGAAATCATCACCGATTTCGGCACAGACGAATATGTCTATATCCCCAAGACGGTGCTGCACATTGGCGTGCGGGCGGTGAGCGGGGTGAAAACCGCGTTCTGGGGCCAAGGTGTGGTGAGTTCGACGCAAGCTTATGGCGCGTTCTCCGGAATGGACATCTTCCACAATTACCACGATGGCTTCGTCCGGCCTGATGCACGAACCCAGCTTGACGCCAACGGCAATCCACGGCCGGTCAGTCCCGACGGCAAGACGAACACTTGGGCCTATCTCGACCCCAACCAGCTGACGTCTGACGGAATGGTGACGATGAACGCCTATTCGGCAGCTATCACCGACACTTCGACCCGCAGTCAAAATGGGGGCAACAGCCTCGGGGTGGACATTTCGCTGACCCGCGACATAGGCAGCCTCTTCAATACCCGCGCACGTTGGGGCGTGGTGGCGGGGGTGACCTTGAACGACATCAACGCGAAAACGACCGCCTATGTGCCCACCACGATCACCACGGTCACCGATCTGTATTCGCTCGATGGGCAGGTGCCTGCGGCGGCGCCCTATTATGCGCCGTCAACCTCTGCATCCCAAGTTTTGGACGCGAACGGCAATCCCCTGGTGAATTCCACTACAGGCGCGGCACAGACCCAGAACGTCGACAATTCGACCCTGCTCAGCAGCCAGCCGCTCAGCCGGACTACCACCACGGTGGCGAATAACACCACGAGTGTGAAAAACTACTGGAAGCTCAAGGGCGCCTACATGACCTTCCGGTTCGGCCCCACGGTGTTCATTCCCATCACCACACACTTCAACGCCAGCTTCAGCGCCGGCGCAGTCTTGGTTTATGCCGGCACCACCTACACGGTGATGCAGACTTACCACCCTGCGACTAGCGATGACATCATCGACACTGTGAGCGACGGTGTGAGCGAGTTTCTGCCGGGCTTCTACGTTGATGCAGATTTGAATTATACGATGACAGAGACGGCCGGAATGTATCTGGGGGCCATTTATCAGAGCAGCCGCAGTTACACTCAAAACATCAGCGATTTGACTTCGTCCTACTCCACGCGCGTCGATCTCAGCCGGTTGCAAGGCGTGCACGCTGGCATGAGCTTCAAGTTCTGATCCTAGCGGGATCATTTGTTTTCCTGCTTCCCAACGGCACTACCGTGCCGTTTGCTTGCCGCGCGTGAAGGATGCCGCCAAACCCCTCTGGCCCGTCGCGAGCCTCGTGGCGCTGACCGGCCTCAATCTGCTCGATTATTTCGACCGCCAGATCCTGGCCGCCGTCCTCACTCCGCTGAAGGAGGAAATGCACTTCAGCGACGGGCAACTCGGCACGCTCCAAAGCGCGTTCATGTGGGGCTATTTCCTGACCGCGCCCGTGTTCGGCTATCTGGGCGACCGCTGGCCACGGCGCTGGCTCGTCGCGGCGGGAGTGTTTGTGTGGAGCCTCGGCACGCTGCTGACCGGACATGCGGGCGTGCTGGGCTCGATGATTTTTTTCCGGCTGCTGGTGGGCTTTGGCGAGGCCAGTTTCGGCACCATCAGCCCCGGCTGGATCGCCGACCTGTTTCCGCCGGCGCGCCGCAACACCGCGATCTCGGTCTTCTACCTCGCGATTCCCGTGGGCTCGGCGTTCGGCTACATTTTCGGCAGCAGCATCGCGGCCCATTACGGCTGGCGGGCGGCTTTCCAGTGGGCGGGTTATCCGGGGCTGCTGCTGGCCGGGCTGCTCTTTGTGCTGCGCGAGCCGGCGCGCGGGGCGACGGATGCGTCCATGGGGGCGGCCGTGCGACCCGGCTGGCGCACGTTTATGAGTTTGCTGCGGTTTCCGCGCTACGTATTAGTGGTGGCGGGCTACGCCGCGCAGACCTTCGCCATGGGCGGTTTCGCCCTCTGGGCGCCGACGTTTCTCTACCGGGTGCACCATATGAAATACGAGGCGGCGGGGCGTTTCTTCGGGGCCACGCTCGTGGTGGCGGGCCTGGTCGCCACGCTGGTGGGCGGCTTTGCGGGGACAACGTTGCAACGGCGCAGTCCGGCCGGGTATGCCTGGGTGCTTGCCCTGAGCGCGGCGTTGGCGGTGCCGGTGGCGTTTGCGGCGTTTCTGCTGCCCGACCCGGCGTGGGCGCGAGTGGCGCTGGTGGCGTCAATGTTTCTGCTCTTTCTGCCCACGGGCCCAGTCAACACGCTCATCCTTGAAACGGTGCCGGTGGCGAGCCGGGCGAGTGCGATGGCGCTGTCGATCTTCGCGATCCACCTATTCGGCGATCTCTGGTCGCCGCAGATTGTGGGCCGGTTGTCCGATCATTTCGGCAGCCTGCAGCATGCCGTGCTGCTCCTGCCGTTTGCGCTGATCGTGTCCGCCTCGTTCTGGCTGTGGCTGGCACTGCACAGCCGGACCCATTCGCCTGCAAGATGATCTCGGTGACGAAGGCGACCTATCAAAAACCACGACATGCCCCCTTCAGCCAGACTAACTCTCTCCTCTCGGTTAATGGCGGCCTATGTTGACATCGTGATCACCACTTTGCCCCGGGCGTGTCCTTCCTCCAGATAGCGGATGGCGGCGGGGACTTCCTGCAACGAATAGCTCCGGTCGATAGAGGGAACTATCTTCCCGGTTTCGAGGAGTTCGCGCAGGACGTTCAAATCGTCCCCGTGCAAATGCGCCAGGAACGGGCGCAGCTTCTGGCTCACGAATGGTGCGCACACGAGTGACGTGAGCATCCCCGACATTGGTCCGAGCCAGCGCCTGGTGTTTGGTCCTCCGACCATGACGAGTGTCCCTGCGGCGGTCAGCGCGCGCCGGCAGTCCGAGAGCGAATGATTCCCCACGGTATCGAGGATCACATCATACCGCTGTTCGCTTTGGGTAAAATTCTCCTTCGTGTAGTCGATGACATGGGCGGCGCCGAGCGAGCGGACGAGTTCGACATTTCGCGTTCGGCACACGCCGGTGACATCCGCGCCAAACATTCGGGCGAGCTGCACGGCGAATGTGCCGACGCCGCCCGCCGCGCCGTTGATCAAGACCTTCTGGCCACGCTGGAGCTGGCCCTTGTCGCGCAATCCCTTCAAGGCACTGATGGCTGCGATGGGCACGGCGGCCGCCTGCTCGAAGGTCAGGTTGGCCGGTTTCCGCACCAGGCCCTTGGCGGGGGCGCAGACCGACTCGGCAAACGCGCCACGGCACACGCCGAACACCCCATCGCCCGGTTGGAACTGCGTGACGTTGCGGCCGACGGCCTCGACCACGCCGGCGACATCGACGCCGAGGCGGTTGACCTTGGGCTGGCGCAAGCCGGCCATGAGGCGGAGAAAGTAGGGCGACCCGCGCATAAAATGCCAGTCGAGCGGGTTGACCGACGCCGCCCAGATTTCCAGCAAGACCTCATCTTCCTTGGGCGTGGATTTTGACACCTCCGCGAGCCGAAGCACCTCCGGCGGCCCGTAGTCAGTATAAACGATCGCTTTCATCTGGCTGGCTCGGCTCCTGTCACGCAGGAAATGTTACGGTCGTAACCGATGCCGGCGATGGAGGGTTAGTTTTTCTTTTCATAGCGCTGAAGGAGCTTGGGCCAGGACGTGGCCAGCTCATCGATCAGCTTGGCAAAGGCTCGCTTCTCTGTCGTCTGGCGGGTCTCATCGGCCGTGTCGTTGCTGCCCCACGAGAGGTGGAGAGGATCGCCTCCCGCTCTGTGACCTCGTAAGCGGAGTAGATGTAACCGGTGCGCGTTTCCATGAGGAGGGCAGACACGGTCGTAATTGCAGTGATCTTCCTCGTCGGAGACAATCCCAACGTGATAACAGTCAGGGGTCTGGCGGCGTCAGTGTCAAAAAACGCCGTGTCGAAGGAATAGATAAAGACGAGGTTCGCCTGAAGTCGCGAGGCGGCCTCGCGAATCTCGCGGTCGCTCTCCAAGCGGGCCGGCAGGAGCATCCGGTTCAACGCCATCAGTCCGGCGACCCGCGGCAACGACGTAACGCGGTCAAATTGGGCCTACTCTTCCACCTCCCGGGTCATGATGACGGAATACCGGCCGGAGCCATACGGTCCGCCGTTCTGGCGCAGGTATTGATTGCTATAAGTCGGCGCCTGGACTCTGACGGCCGCGATGCTGGCTGGAAAGGGACTGGTCGGCTTGGCAGCGAACCCTTCCTGAATGCTCGGCGGGGCAAAGACCTGTAGGTCGGCTTTGGCTCCGGGCGGAATATAGGTGGAACAGCCGCTAAGGGCTAGCGCCACTCCGACTAGTGTCAGGAGTGGAAGGACTGATTTTATATCTTGTAATGGCCAACATTGCGGTCGGCCGGGCCGCTTATGGGAACAGACCGCGGGCGGCTTTGGCTTCGGCGACGCGACCGATGCCGAGCGTGAGCGCGGCGAGCCGGCGGCTGAACTTGAATTTGCGCTTCTGGTATTCCACCGACTCCTTCGCCCGGTCGAGAATCACGTAGAGCTTCTCCATGACCTCGTCGCGCGACCAATAGTAGCTTTGGAGGTTTTGCAGCCACTCGAAGTAGGAGACGACGACGCCGCCGGAGTTGCACATGATGTCGGGGATGAGCTCGATGTCGCCGCGAGCGTCGAGGATCTTGTCGGCGGCGTTGGTGGTCGGGCCGTTGGCGCCTTCGGCGATGATGCGGCACTTCAGCTTGCCGGCGTTCTGGTCGGTGATGACGCGTTCGAGGGCGCAGGGGGCGAGCACAGTGCATTTCAACTCGAGGAGCTGTTCGTTGGTGATCGGTTCGCCGCCGTCGAAGTCCTTCAGCACTTTGGCGTATTGGACATAGGCGAGGGCTTTTTTGATGTTAATGCCCTTGGGATTGTAGATGCCGCCGGTGTAGTCGGAGATGGCGATGATCTTCGCGCCGTAGGCCTGAAGGGCGAGGGCGGTCTCGCTGCCGACGTTGCCGAAGCCCTGCACGGCGACAGTCGTTTTGCCGAGGGGGATCTTGAGGTCTTCGAGGTATTTCTTGACGAAATAGGCGACACCGGCGCCGGTCGCCTCCTTGCGGCCTTGGGAGCCGCCGAGCGAGATGGGTTTGCCGGTGACGACAGCGGGTTCGATGTGGCCGACGTGGTTGGCGTAAGTGTCCATCATCCAGCCCATGATCCTCTCGTTGGTGCCAACATCGGGTGCGGCGACGTCGGTGTGCGGCCCGAGGAAGTTCACCATCTCCTGCATGTAGCGGCGCGAGAGATGCTCGAGTTCGGTGAGGGTGAGTTTGGAGGGATCCACGACGATGCCGCCCTTGGCACCGCCATAGGGGAGGCCGGCGAGGGAGCATTTCCAACTCATCCACATCGCAAGCGCGGCGACTTCGCCGATGGTCACATTTTGGTGGAAGCGTATACCGCCCTTGGCGGGACCGGTGGAGAGGTTGTGCTGGACGCGATAGCCCTCGAAGACGGTGATGCTGCCGTCATCGCGTTTGACGGGGAGCGCGACGGCGAGGCAGCGTCGGGGATATTTTGTGCGATCTCGGATTCCTTCGGGGAGGTTGATGGCGTCGGCGGCCTTGTCGAACTGGCGGCAGGCCATTTTGAAGACGTCGGAATCGTAGAGGGTGGAGACGATAGCTTTGGACATGGGGAGGTGGGGAGGAGGTTGCCTGTTGATTTGTTGGGCTGAGGTTGGGTGGGTGGAGGCGGATTAGCAATTGGCTTCCGGTCGGGCGAGGCCTTGAATGACGCGGCCTTATCTCAACAAAACAGAACGGAATACATGCAGCCTGAAGCAAAAATCGGGATCCTCTTCGACTGGGATGGAGTCATCATCGACTCGTCGCGGCAGCACGACGAGAGCTGGGAGCGGCTGGCGGAGGAGGAGGGCAAGTCTTTGCCGGAAGGGCATTTTAAGGCGGGGTTTGGCAAGAAAAACGAGTGGATCATCCCGCATCTGCTGGGCTGGACGGCCGAGCCGGCCGAGGTGCGGCGGCTGTCATTGCGCAAGGAGGCGCTTTACCGGGAGATCGTCGTCGAATGCGGCTGCCAGGCGCTGCCGGGTGTGCGCGTCTTTCTGGAGCGATTACGCGAGGCGGGCGTGCCGAACTGCATCGGCTCGTCCACGCACCGCGAGAACATCACCACCATTTTGCACGTGCTGGGGTTCGAGGAGCTGTTCAGCGGCATGGTGACGGCGGAGGATGTGACGCACGGCAAGCCCCACCCGGACGTGTTTCTGAAGGCCGCGGCGAAGACCGGCTGTGCGCCGGCGCGGTGCATTGTCTTCGAGGACGCTTTCGCGGGGATCGAGGCGGCGCGGGCGGGCGGGATGAAGGTGGTGGGCGTGGCGACGACGCACGAGCTTGGTGTGATCGAGAGCAAGGTGGACCGGGTGGTGCACCGGCTCGACGAGCTCACGGTTGCGGATTTGCGCGCGCTGGTTTTCGGTTGACCGATGCTCTTCAAGCTCGTCTCCGATTACCAGCCGACGGGTGACCAGCCGCAGGCGATCGCGCAGCTTGTCGCCTCGGTGCGCGCCGGGAACAGCTACCAGACGCTCCTAGGCGTTACAGGCTCGGGCAAGACCTTCACGATGGCCAATGTCATCGCCCAGTGCCAGCGGCCGACGCTCATCATCTCGCACAACAAGACCCTCGCGGCGCAGCTTTACTCGGAGTTCAAGAATTTCTTTCCCGAGAACGCCGTCGAATACTTCGTCAGCTACTACGACTACTACCAGCCCGAGGCCTACATTCCGTCGAGCGACACGTTCATCGAGAAGGATTCGTCGATCAACGAGGAGATTGAGCGGCTGCGGATCGCCACGACCAGCTCGCTCGTGTCGCGGCGCGACGTGATCGTGGTGGCGAGCGTCTCCTGCATCTACGGGCTCGGCTCGCCCGAGGAGTTCACGGCGATGCGCATTCCGATCCGGCTCGGCGCGCCGCTCGGCCGCAACGTCCTCCTCGAAAAGCTCGTGGACAACATCTATGAGCGGAACGACTACGAGCTGAAGCCCGGCCGCTTCCGGGTGCGCGGTGACACCGTGGACGTGATGCCGGCGTATCTAGAGCACGGGCTGCGCGTGGAGTTTTTCGGCGACACCGTCGAGGCGATCTCGGAGTTCGATCCGCTGACGGGAGCGGTGCTCCGCACGCTCAAGCAGTTCGACCTTTACCCGGCGAACCAATATGTGACGAGCCGTGGCCGGCTCGAGCCCGCCATCGCCGCCATCAAGGCCGAACTCGACGAACGCGTGGCGTTCTTCGAGCAGCATGAACAGTATCTCGAGGCGCAGCGCGTGCGGATGCGGACGAACTACGATCTGGAGATGCTGCAGGAGATGGGGTTTTGCAGCGGCATCGAGAACTACTCCCGCCACCTCACGGGCCGGAAAGCCGGTGACCGGCCGTTCTGCCTGATCGACTTTTTCCCGAAGGATTTTCTCCTGATGATCGACGAGAGCCACGCGACGGTGCCGCAGATCGGCGGGATGTTCAACGGCGACAAGGCGCGCAAGACGACGCTGGTGAATTTCGGTTTCCGGCTGCCGTCCGCGCTCGACAACCGCCCGCAGAGTTTTGAGGAGTTCCAGCAGGTGACCGGGCAGACGCTCTACGTCTCGGCCACGCCGTCGGAGTTTGAGCTGAAGCAGTCGGCGGTGGTCGCGGAGCAGCTCATCCGGCCGACCGGCCTGCTCGATCCGGAAATTGTGGTGCGGCCGACCAAGAACCAAGTCGAGCATCTCATCGGGGAAATCAAGGCCGCCGCCTCGGCCGGCGAGCGAGTGCTCGTCACCACGCTCACGAAGCGCCTCTCCGAAGACCTCACGACCTACCTGCGCGAGTCGAAGATCCGGGTGGAATACCTGCACTCCGACATCGACGCGATCGAGCGCGTCGAAATCCTGCGGAATCTCCGGCTGGGCAACTTCGACGTGCTCGTGGGCATCAACCTGCTGCGCGAGGGACTCGATCTGCCGGAGGTCGCGCTGGTTGCGATCCTCGACGCGGACAAGGAGGGTTTTCTCCGCAGTGAAACGAGCCTGATCCAGACAGCTGGCCGCGCCGCCCGGCACGAGAAGGGCCGCGTGATTTTCTACGCCGACAACCTCACGGAGTCGATCAAGCGCACGATGGCGACGGTGAAATACCGGCGCGAAAAACAGCTCGCCTACAACATCGCCCACGGCATCACCCCGCGCAGTGTCACGCGCTCGGCCCAGGCAAGCCTCCACACCTATGACGGCTCGGGCGAGCGCGACACCGAGCCGGCGGTGGCCGAGAGTGCGGACGACGTCGCGGCGGTGATCGCCGAGTTGCAGAATGAGATGCAGGAGGCGGCAGGCCGGCTCGAGTTCGAGCGGGCGGCGCTGCTGCGCGACCAAGTGAACGCGCTGATAAGCGGCGACTACCGCAAGCAGGCCGCGGCGAAACCTTATCCACCGTCAAACCGGGGCAAAGGCGGGCCGAAAGGAAAATCCCAGTTTTAGCCAGGCCCACTTCGCCGGTGTTATTTGGGTGCGGCCTGGGCGGCGGGCTTGAGCACGCCGATGCAGGGCAGGTTCCGGTAGCGTTCGGCGAAATCGAGGCCGTAGCCCACCACGAATTTGTCGGGAATGTCGAAGCCGACGAAGTCGGCCTGGAAGGGCACCTCGCGCCGGGATTTTTTGTCGAGGAGCACACAGCTGCGCAGGCTCGACGGTTTCTGCTTGCGGATGAGCTCAGCCACGAGGGTCAGCGTCTTGCCGGTGTCGAGAATGTCGTCGACTAGCAGCACGTCGCGGTTGGTGATGTCGATGGTGATGCTAGCGATCACTTGGGGGACGCCGACTGACTTGGTGAGCGCGCCGTAGCTGGAGACGCGGATGCAGTCGAGCCGCACGGGGTTGTCAATCTGCCGCATTAGGTCGGCGGTGAACATGACGGCGCCGTTGATCAGCGAGACGATGGTGAACTCGCGGGCGCCGTAGACGGCCTTGATTTCTGCGGCCAGGCTATGGACGCGGCGCTTGATCTGGGCGTCGGTAAAAAGGACTGAGGCCAGATCGGGGTGGATACCGGCCCGGCGGAGGACGTTACTTTTCGCGGCTGTCATGCGTGGAGTGAGCGATACAAGGTTGCGCGGGCGTGGCAAACGTTCCTTTGGGGCGCGGGGGGTTTATTCCTTTGACTTCGCCCTGGTCGGATTCTTGCCTCGGTGCTCCGCGTCCGCCGCATGATTTCCATCCGCATCGAGCAACTGACGAAACGATTTGGAGCGGTAACGGCGCTGCAAAACCTGGACCTGACAATCGAGCCCGGTGAGCTGTTTTTTCTGCTGGGGCCGAGCGGTTGCGGCAAGACCACCCTGCTGCGCAGTCTCGCCGGCTTCTACATTCCCGACGAGGGGCGGATTTTCTTCGGCGACGACGACGTCACGCACCTTGAGCCGCACAAGCGGAACACGGGGATGATGTTTCAAAGCTACGCGCTCTGGCCGCACTTGACCGTGGCGGAAAACGTGGCGTTCGGCCTCGAGGAGCGGAAGGTGCCGCGGGCGGAGATCACGCGCCGCGTGGGCGAGGCGCTCGAGTCGGTGCACATGGGCGGGTTCGGTGCGCGCCGGCCGAACGAGCTCTCCGGCGGCCAGCAGCAACGGGTGGCGCTGGCGCGGGCGCTCGTCATCCGGCCCCGCTGCCTGCTGCTCGACGAGCCGCTGTCTAACCTCGACGCGAAGCTGCGGCTCGAAATGCGCGCGGAAATCCGGCGCGTCTGCAAGGAGTTCAAGCTCACGACGGTCTATGTGACGCACGACCAGAAGGAGGCGCTGTCGATTTCCGACCGCATGGCGATCCTGGACGGCGGACGCATCCTGCAGGTCGGAGCGCCGCGGGAGATTTATCGCCGGCCCGTGAACCGGATGGTGGCGAACTTCATCGGCGAAACGGATTTCATCGCGGGCACGGTGGTCGGCGTTGGAGAGGGCAGGGCGGTCGTCGAGACGGCGCTGGGGCGTTTCGAGGGCGTGCCGGGCAATCCGGCGGCGCTGCTCCGCGCGGGCGAAGCGGTGAAGGTGTCGATCCGGCCGGAGTGCTGGCGGCTGAGTCGCGAGCGGCCGGCGGGCAACGCCGTGAAGGGGCGCATCGGTGCGTCGGTTTACCTCGGCGAAGCGGCCCAGTATGACTTTGTCGCGGGCGGGGTGACGCTGAAGGTTTACGAGCTGAATCCGCGTTTTCTCGAGCAGCCGGCCCAGAGCGATGTGTTCGCCAGCGCCGACCCGGACGATGCCGTGGTGCTGGCGAATTGATGCCATGGCTGTCATTGCGAGGAGCGCAGCGACGAAGCAATCCAGCTGGATCGCCGCGCCCGGCGGCGCCGGGCTCGCGATGACTGGCTAGCATGAAACGGGCGCTCATAATCCTCGCCTTGGTGCTCACGGTGGTGCTGCCGTTTGTCCTGCGGCCGAAGCGGCCTGCGGCGGAGAGGGCCGACGTCACGCTCGCGATCATCACACCGCACAACGAGGCGATCCGGCAGGAATTCGGCGCGGGTTTCCGCAAATGGTATCGCACGCGCACCGGGAAAACCGTGGCGCTCGACTGGCGCGTGATCGGCGGCACGAGCGAGATCAACCGGTTCGTCGAGTCGGAGTATGTCGCGGGGTTCCGGAACTTCTGGACCGGGAAACTGGGCCGGGCGTGGAGCGCCGAGGTGCAGGCGGGCTTTGCGAATGGCCGGCTGGCGGCGGACGCGCCAGGGGCGGTGCGGGCGGCGCGCGTGGCGTTCCTCGCGTCGGAGGTTTCGTGCGGGCTCGATGTGTTTTTCGGCGGCGGCAGCTACGATCTTGTCCTGCAGGCCGACGCCGGCCGCGTGGTGCCCTCGCGAGTGATGGAGCGTCACCCGGAGTGGTTCACCGCCGCGTTGATTCCCAAAAAGTTTTCCGGCGAGGAGTATTGGGATCCGCAGGGACGCTGGTTCGGCAACGTGATCAGCAGCTATGGCATCCTCTGCAACCGCGACTCGCTCGCGCGACTGGGCCTTGGCCAGCCGCGCGCATGGGCGGACCTCGCCGATCCGCGCTATGCGGGCGAACTCGCTCTGGCGGACCCGACGAAGAGCAGCTCGATCGCGAAGGCGTTCGAGAACCTCATCCAGCAGCAGATGCAGCGGCGCCTGGCGGCGCTGCGCGTGGCCGATCCGCAGGCGGCGGCGAGCGACGCGAGGACGCTGGAGGCGCGGGCCGTGCGCGAAGGCTGGATGGCGGGGCTGAAAATCATCCAACGGCTTGGGGCGAACGCGCGCTACTTCACCGACTCCTCGCAGAAACCGCCGATCGACGTGGCGCAGGGCGACTGTGCGGCGGGCATCTGCATCGATTTCTACGGGCGGGCGCAGGCCGAAGTGGCGACGCAGCGCAGCGGCGGCGCCGCGCGGCTGGCGTTCGTGACGCCACGCGGTGGCACGGTGAATTCGGTCGACCCCATCGCGATCTTCCGCGGTGCGCCGCATCGCGAGGCGGCTGAAGCCTTTCTCGAGTTCACGCTCTCGATGGAGGGGCAGAAGTTGTGGAATTTCCGGCCTGGCGTGCCGGAAGGACCCGAGCACTTCGCCCTGCGCCGGCTCCCGGTGCGCGCGGATTTCTACCGCCACGCTGAGTGGAAGCCGCTGCGCAGCGATCCCGACGCGGAGCCATTCGCGAACGACGAGCAGTTGGTTTACCAGCCGGCCTGGACGGCGCACTTGTTCCGCGAGTCGGCGCTCGCGATCCGCGTGATGTGTCTCGACACGCATCCCGAGCTGGTGCGCGCGTGGCGGGCGATCATCGCCGCAGGGATGCCGCCGGCGGCGCTCGACAAACTCGGGGAACTCGACGCGCTCAGCTACGACGAGGTGAGCATGACGTTCCGGCAGACGCTCGCGGCCAAGGACAAGACGGAGGAACTGCGGCTGGCCAACCGGCTCGCGGCGCACTTCCGGCAGATTTACGCGGAGGCGGAGGCAATCGCGCGGAGGAAGTAGGGATCGCGTTTGATCCGCGACCTACAGCTTCGTGAAGTTCGCTGCAAACTGGGCGCGGTCGGCGGCTTTGAAAAAGGAGGTGCCGGCGACAAAGGTGTCGGCGCCCTCGGCGCGACACTCGGCGGCGGTGGCGAGATCAATGCCGCCGTCAACCTCGAGGCGGAACGGCAAGTTGCGCTCGCGGCGCCACTGATCGATTTGCCGGAGCTTGGGCAGCATGTCGCGGCGGAAGGATTGGCCGCCGAAGCCGGGTTGCACAGTCATCACGAGCACGAGATCGACGAGCGGGAGGAGCGACTCGATGGCCGCTGCGGGAGTGGCGGGGTTGAGCACGATGCCGTTCTGACAGCCGAGCGCCCGGATGCGCGCCAGCGTGGCCACGTGCTCGTAGGTGGGCTCGATGTGGACGCTGATCAGGTTGGCGCCAGCTTTCGCGAACGCCTCGATGTAGCGGTGCGGCTCGTCGAGCATCAGGTGTGTGTCGAAGAAAAGCGCGGAGCCGGCGCGGCGCAAGGCCGCGAGTGTCTCGGGACTGAACGAGAGATTGGGGACGAAGTGGCCGTCCATAATGTCGCAGTGCAGCCAGGAGAGGCGCAGGTCCTCGACGAGGCGCGCGCTGGCGGCGAGGTTGGCGTGATCGCCGGCGAGGAGGGAAGGGGCGAGGAGCGGAGCGTGCATGGCTCACCACACGTCGAGGACGGTGTGGGCGACTTTGTCGGCCAGCGACTCGGCGAGGAGCGGTAGGGCTTGATACTCGGCCTGCAGCTGGCCGCTGTCGGTGAAGGCGTCGCGGCGGACGTTGATCGCGCGGTCGGTAAAGAGGATTTTGCCGCTGCGGTTGTCACGCAGGGTGCAGGTGACGCCGAGGAGGAGCGAAAATTTGCGCGCTAGTCCGGTGTCGTCGGCGCGCGAGGCCTCGACGTCGCGGCGGTAGTCCTTGATGACGACGCGGAGAGTGGCGTCGGCGGCCTCGGGGGCGTTGACAAGGCTGACGCGGCCGCCGCGCGCCAGGGTTTCGCGTAACTGGGTCGAGACGATCGCTTGGGCCTGGGGCAGGAGGACCTTGTTCTCAACCGGGGCGACGTAGAGGGTCGAGAAGGTGAGTTTGCCGGCGGTGCCGAGCTGGTATTGGGCGCAGCCGGCGCCGAGCAGCAGGGCGACGAGGGACAGGCAGCGGGTGCCGAACAAACCGAGCCGTGGGGACTTGACCGCGGAGTTCACGGCGCAGGCCTAGAAGAGCCAGAAGCGCTTTTTCTTGGCGGGCGCAGTCGTGTCGACCGGCGCGGGCTTGCCGGCGGACTTGGCCTCGACTTCTGCGAGCTTTTGCTTGGCGCGTTTGGCGACCGGGGAATCGGGATAGGCGGTGATGGCCTCGTTGTAGAAGACGCGGGCGGCGGTGTAGTTCGAGCGTTTGTAGAAATAGAAGTCGCCGATCTTCATTTTGCTCTCCGAAAGCATCTGCTTCATGCTGTCGAGACCCTTCGCAGCGGTGGGGACGTTCGAGTCGTTCGGGTAGAGGATCATGAAGTCCTCGAAGTAGGTGAGCGCTTCCTTGGTGGAGCCTTGGTCGTAGTAGGGGCCGTCGACGAGGCTGGCGTGGGTCTGGCCTAGTTTCAGATAGGCGTCGGGGGCCAGCAGGCTCTGCGGGTAGCTATTGATCATCCGGTCGAGCGCGTTGATGGCTTCCTCGCTGTTGCGCTGTTTGAGGTGGCCGCGGGCGACGTTCATGAGCGCGAGCGGGGCGTAGTCGCTATAGGGGGCGAAAACGAGAATCGACTCAAAATACTCGATCGCCTTCGAGCGGTTCGGCAGGCCGGGGATGAGGCCCCAGAAAACGCGGGGACGCGCGCCATCGAGCATGGCGCTGGCGATGCGGTATTGTTCGCCAATGATTTCGTTGAAGCGCTTCGTGTTGGGATATCGGACCAAGATTTGCTCAAAGGAATCGAACGCCTGATAATACTGTCTGCGGGTCAGATAGAGTTTGGCCGAGCGGTAGTAGGCCTCGGCGGCATAGATGGAACTGGGGTATTTCTTGGTGACTTTGGCGTAGGAGCGCAGGGCGGACGACTTGCTGCCATGCTCTTCGGCCGTGCGGGCCTTGTTCATCAGATCCAAGGCGTTGCGGGCTTCGGGGCCCGAGACACCTGAAAGTGCACCGCCTTCAAGGCGCCAGCCGTTCTGGGGATTCCAGACGAGTTCAGCCCGGGCGGCGCCTGCAGACAGGCAAAGCGCGATGAGCACGAGAGCGAAGGCGGCGAGAGGACGGGCAAACAAAGTGGACATGCAAAAAGGAGTTACCAGCGAATCAGGGCGCTCCCATAGGTCAAGCCCGCCCCAAACGCGACAAGCAGAGTGAGGTCACCGGGTTTGATCAGCCCGGTGCGACGCGCCTCGTCGAGCGCGAGGGGAATCGAGGCGGCGGAAGTGTTGCCGTAGCGCTCGACGTTCACGAAGAAGCGCTCCATGGGGAGTTCCAAGTATTGCGAGATAGCTTCGATGATGCGGAGGTTGGCCTGATGGGGAATCACGAGCCCAATCTGATCAGCGTGCAACTGATGTTGTTCCAATATATCCCGGGCCGCCTCGTCCATCGCGCGCACCGCCAGCTTGAAGACTTCCTTGCCCTTCATCCGAATGCAGTGGTTGCGCGCCGCAATCGACTCCGGCGTGGTGGGGTTGGAACTTCCGCCGTGAGTAATGCAGAGCAGATCGACGCAGTCGCCGTAGGCGCCGAGTTTGGTGCCGAGCAGTCCGATCCCCGGTTGCTCGCTCTGGCCGAGCACGGCGGCGCCCGCTCCGTCGCCGAAGAGCACGCAGGTGGTCCGGTCCTGCCAGTCCACGATCGAGGACAATTTTTCCGCGCCGATGACGAGGCCGCGGCGGTAGCGCCCGGAGGCTAGCATCGCAGAGGCGGTGTCCAAGGCGTAAACAAAGCCCGAGCAGGCGGCGTTGAGATCGAAGCAGGCTGTATTGGTGCGCATGCCCAGCTTGTGCTGGATGATGCACGAGGCCGCCGGCAAGGGCAGGTCGGGCGTGATTGTGGCGACGATCAACAGGTCGATGTCGGTCGCGGTGATGCCGGCATCGACTAGGGCCGCTTGGGCGGCTTTGACCGCCATGTCCGAGGTGGCTTCGCCGGGGGCGGCGATACGGCGCTCGCGGATGCCGCTGCGGCTGCGAATCCACTCGTCGGAGGTATCGACCTTGGTGGAGAGCTCAGCGTTGGTGAGCACGCGGTCCGGGGCATAGGAACCGGTGCCAAGAATGACAGTGGAGGGCATGAGCAGGCGCGGGCGGCGGTGGCGGAAAACATCACCCTTCGATCCGGGCGATCAAAGAGTTGGCGCGGGCGATATCGGCCTCGATCCGGTGGTTCATGTCGGCCTTGATAATCTGGCTGGCCGCCATGATCGCACTGCGGATCGCATACCTGTTGGACGAGCCGTGGGCCTTGAGAATGTTGCCGCGGAGCCCCAGCAGAGGCGCGCCGCCGTAGCGTTCGGGGTTGAGCCGCTCCTTCAGCGCGGCAAAGGCGCCCTTGGAGAACAGCGCCCCGGTGGCCCGCATGGGATTGGCGCGCAACTCTTCCTTCAAAATGCCGGAGAAAAAATTCACAAGCGACTCCCAGCTCTTGATCATGATGTTGCCGACAAATCCGTCGCAGACCACGACGTCAACGTGCTCGGCGAACACCTGAAATCCCTCGATCGGGCCGACGTAGTTGATGATGTCGCCGGTGCGCTTCAGGAGTTCGTTGGTCTCGGAGATGAGGGCGTTGCCCTTGCCCTCCTCGGTGCCGATGGTCATCAGGCCGACACGGGGCCGGGCCTTGCCGAGCACCACGCGGCAATAGTGGCTGCCAAGAATGGCGTTGTGCACGAGATGTTCGGGCTTGGCCACGGGGTTGGCACCGGCATCGATCAAAATGAAGTGGCCGTTTTCCCGCGGCACCACTGCGGCCAGGGCTGGCCGGGCGATGCCTTCCATCGTGCGCAACCGGAGAGTGCCGCCGGCCATCAGCGCGCCGGTGTTGCCGCAGCTGACCACGACGCTGGCGCGGCCGTCTTTGACGAGCTCGATGGCCCGGACCATTGAGGAGTCCTTCTTCCGTTTCAACGCCTGCATCGGCTTGTCATCCATCGTGACGACTTCTGAGGCATGAAAAATACTCACGCGTTTGTTATGATGCAACCCGCTGGTATGCAGCAGGGGACGCAGCACCGCCTCGTTTCCCACCAAAATGACGGGATTCAGGTCCGCGTGACTGCGGAAAGCCAGTTTGACGGCCTCGACCACCTCGGCGGGACCCATGTCCCCACCCATGGCATCGATCGCTATGTGTCCGGTGTCGCCGGTAGATGTGCCCATCGCTAGGAGGCCGCGTGGCGGTGGGGGCGGCGTGCGCCTCAGACCTCGATGTTTAACACCTGACGACCGCGATACATGCCGTTTTTCGGGTTCACGCGGTGCGGGCGGAAAGCGCTGCCATCGGTCGGATCCTTCGCGAACTCAGGGGCGATAAAGGCGTTGCCGGCGCGGCGGTTGGCGCTGCGGCGTTTGGACTGCTTGCGTTTCGGATTGGCCATGGAAGTGAAGTTTGTTGCGTGGCGCTTCCTTAAAAACGCCGGGTGGAACGTGTGAAGGGGTCGGAGTAAAGGGCGGCGGAAGGGCGCGTCAAGCGCGATAACTGACGTTTTCCCTCGCAGATTTTTTCTCACAACCAGGCTCGACGCCCCAAGGCAACTCCAGACAATCTGTGCGTTTTCATCAATTCTCCGCTCTATGGAACCTACTTTCCTCCAAATCCTCTTGCTCGGCCTGATCCAAGGGGCGGCCGAATTGCTGCCGGTTTCCAGTTCTGCCCACGTCATCGTGGCGGAGAAGCTCATGCGCCTCGATCCGGCGAGTCCCGAGATGGCCTTTCTGCTGGTGATGCTGCACACCGGAACGATGTTCGCCGTGATTGCGTATTTCTGGCGGGCTTGGCGCGAGAGTTTCTTTGCGAACCGCATCCGTCTGATCGACACCGTGAAGCAGGTGGCTGTGGCCACGTTTTTCACACTGCTCGTCGGTGGCGCCATGAAATTACTGATCGAAAAATTCGCGCTCGGCGGGGGCGACCGGGCGGAAATCGAGCAACTATTCTCGTCGCTCAGGCTCATCGCCGGTGCGTTGTGTGCCGCCGGCATCCTGATCCTCATCGCCGCGGCGCGGGCGCCTCGCGACACCGGGCGCAACGACATCACCCTGCGCGACTCTTTCTGGATCGGTTGCGTGCAGGGTGTTTGCGTGCCTTTCCGCGGGCTCTCGCGCTCCGGCAGCACGATCTCCGCGGGGATGCTGGCCGGCGTGGGCCGGCGACGTGCGGAGGAATTCAGCTTCGCACTGGCGGTCGTCATCACGCCGCTGGCGATTGCGCGTGAGTTCTACCGGCTGTTCAAATCGCACGCGGAGGCCGCCAGTTCGGCCCATCTCCTGCACCTGCTCACGCCGGGTCTGTTCGGTATGGTGGCGAGTTTTCTGGCGGGTCTGCTGGCGCTGCGCTGGCTGTCCCGTTGGCTCGAAGGCGGCCACTGGAAACGCTTCGGCTACTACTGTCTCGCCGCGGCGGCGGTGATCTTCGGACTCGCGCTGAACGGATTCTGACCGGCCGCGAATTTCATTTGCGGCGCGACGCCCTCTCTCCTGACTCGCCGGAATGCCCTCGCTTCCCGACCTCACCGCCCAGCTTGCCGCCCAGCGCGACCTGACGGTGGACCAGGTGGAAATCGCCGCGGCTGAACTCGCAGCTATCGAGGTGCCTGACGACACCAAGGGCGCGTTTCTCACCGCGTTGGCGGCCAAGGGCGAGACGGCGGCGGAGGTGGCGGCGTTTGCGCGGGCATTTTGGGCGCGGGCGCGGAATCCTGGCGTCGAAGCGTGGGCGCCGCAGGCGATCGATATTGTCGGCACGGGCGGCGACCACGCCGGTGGATTCAACATCTCCAGTCTCGTCGTCCTCGTTCTCGCCAGTGCCGGAGTGAAAGTGATGAAACACGGCAACCGCGGCATCACGTCGAAGTGCGGCAGCGCGGACCTGCTGGCGGCGCTGGGCGTGAATCTCGAGGCGTCGCCGGAGCAGCACCGCCGCGCACTCGACGAGCTGGGCTACGTGTTCTTTTTCGCGCCGGCCTTTCATCCGGCGTTCAAGCACATCGCGCAGGTGCGCAAGGCGCTCGCGGCGCGCGGCCAGCGCACGATTTTCAACATTCTCGGCCCGCTGATCAATCCCGGCCGGCCCGAGCATCTCCTGCTCGGCGTGTTTGCCAGGCCGTGGGTGGCGAAACTCGCCGGCGCGCTGGATGCGCTTGGTATCGGGTCGGGTCTCGCGGTTCACGGCGTGCTCGGACCGGACCGCGGTATCGATGAACTGACCACCGCGACGGCAAACGTCGTGCACGGCGCCGGCCGATTGCGGGGTCTGAACGCCGAGTGGCGCGCGGCGGACTTCGGGCTGCCGGCCGCACCGTTCGCCGAGCTGCAGGGCGGCGACCTCGCCGCAAACCTCGCCATCACGGAGAGCGTGCTGGCCGGGACGGCGCCGGCCGGACTGACCGACACCATTGCCCTCAATGCGGCCGTGGCGCTGTGGATCGTCGGCAAGGTGCCCGATGTCGTCACCGGTGTGGGCCTGGCGCGCGAGCAGTTGCTCAGCGGCGCGGTGCAGCGGAAGGTCGAGCAAACCCGCGATTTTTACCGCGCATGAACCGGGAGTACTTCGGCACCGACGGCGTGCGCGGACCCTACGGCGGCCCGCTGGTCAACGAGGCGTTTGCCGAGCGGCTGGCCTTCGCCGCCGCGAGCTGGCTGAAGCAAAAGGGCCGCGCGGTTATCGGTCGCGACACGCGCGCTTCCGGGGCGTCGCTGGCGGACGCGGTGGCGCGCGGCCTGCGGGCCGGCGGCTGCGAACCGGTGGCGCTCGGCGTGCTGCCCACGCCGGCGGTGGCCCGCGCCGTGCGGATCGGCCGTGAGGCGCTGGGCGTGGTCATCACGGCTTCGCACAATCCGCCGGGCGACAATGGCATCAAGTTTTTCGGTCCCGGCGGCGTGAAGATGACCGACGCCGAGGAACTCGCCATCGAGCGCGCCCTGCCAGAGAAACTGGTTGCGCCCGTCAACACCAGCATGGCGCACGAGGAGGCTGCGTCGGCCTATGCGTGGGAGGCGCAGGCGCTGTTGCCGGGCGGCTCGCTCGCCGGCTGGCGTGTCGTGCTCGACACCGCCAACGGCGCGACCTGCGCGACGAGTCCGGTGGCGCTGCTCGGTCTGGGCGCGGAGGTGATCGGCCTCGGCGAGGCTCCCGATGGGCACAATATCAACATCGGTGTTGGCAGTGAAAATCCAAAGGCGCTGGCCGAACGCGTGGTCGCCAAGGGTGCGCGGCTGGGCATCGCGCACGACGGTGACGGCGACCGTTGCGTGCTGTGCGACGAGCTGGGCGGCGTGCTCGACGGCGACGAAATCCTCACGATCCTCGCGACGCACGCGCTGGCGGCCGGTGCGCTCCCGAAAAACACCCTGGTCATCACGATGCAGAGCAATCTCGGCGTCGATGCCGCCGTCGCGGCGGCCGGCGGCCGGACCGTGCGCACCGCCATCGGCGACCGTTATGTCATCGAGCGGATGCGCGCCGAGGGCGCGACCTTGGGCGGCGAGAGCAGCGGGCACATCATCTGCGCGGAGATTTCGCCGACGGGCGACGGCTTGGTTGCGGCGTTGAAAGTAATCGCGGTGATGCTCGCCACCGGCCGGCCGCTCTCGGAGCTGCGCCGGCGCTTGCGGAAATTTTCGCAGCTCACCGCGGCGCTCCGTGTGCGGGAGAAACGTCCGCTCGAATCCCTCTCCGCGCTCAACGCGGTCATCCGTGCGCTGGAGGCCGAGCTTGGCACCCAGGGCCGCGTGCTGGTGCGCTACTCGGGCACCGAGGCGAAGCTGCGGTTGCTAGTCGAGGGACCGGGCGACGCCATGGTGCGGGCAGCGCTGCGGCGGCTCGACGTGGCGGCGCGGGCCGGGCTGGATGTGCTGGAGTGAAACGACTCTAGCGTTGACCCTCCTAGCTGCGCGGCGTTGCTTGCGGCCCATGTCTGAAGTTTCTGTTTCTTCGCTTGACGCCCGTCAGCAAAAGCTGGCCGAGAATGCGCGGGTCGGGCTGGAGCGCGGCAACCTCGACTACGCGCTCGACGCCTGTGCGCAGATTTTGAAAACCGCGCCCGGCTGCCTGGCCGCGCGCCGGCTCCAGCGCGCCGCGCAGTTGCGGCAGTTTCAGACGAGAAACCGTTTCATGGCCAAGGCGCTGGGCAGCCTTTCCACCGCGCCGTTCTTCATGGGCGCTGCGAAAAAGGACCGGCCAAGTTGCTCGAGGCCGCTGAAAAGGCCCTGGCAGGCAACCCGACCAGCGCGCCGGCCCTCAAGCTGCTCGCCGAGTCCGCACTGGCGCTCGGTTGGCCCGAGACGGCGGCGTTTGCCTACGAGGCTATCCGCGAACTCGCGCCCGACGACCACGCCAATTTGCTCGCGCTCGGCGAAGGGTTGCTCGCTGCCGGCAAACCCGCCGAGGCGCTCCGACTGGCCGATGCGGTGCTGCGCGTACATCCAGTGGATGGCGGCGCGCAAAACCTGATGCGCAAGGCGTCGGTGGCACAGACGCTCACGCAGGGCAATTGGGAATCGACCGGTTCGTTTCGCGAAAAACTTAACGACGAGGCGCAGGCCTTCTCGCTCGAGCAGTCCGCGAAAGTGGTCGCGGCGGAGGACATGACGCACCGGCTCCTGGACGAGGCGCGCGTCCGGGTCGCGGAGGAGCCGGCGAATTTGAACCATTACCGGGCGCTCGTGCCGGGGGTGTCGACAGCTCGGTCGGCCCGATGAGGCGCTTGCGTGGGTGCGCCAGGCCCGGCAGCAGCCAGCGGGCGCGGTGGACAGTTCCCTCGAAAAACAAGAATCGGATCTCATGGCCGCGCTGATCGAGCGCCGGCTGCAGGAGTGCGAAATCGCCGTCGCCGCGGCGCCGGGAAATGCGGATACAGTTGCGCGGCGCGACGGGGTGCGCGCCGAGCTGGCGGCGTTCCGGCTCAGCGACGCGCAGCGCACGGTGGAGCGTTACCCCAACGATTTTGCGGCCCGGCAGGTGCTGGGCGCGCGCTGTCTCGCAGCCGGCCAGTTCGACCAGGCGATCGCGCAGTTTCAGCATGCACAGAAAAATCCGCAGGTGCGCATCGCCGCGCTGACGGGGCTCGGCCGCGCCTTCAAGGCTAAGAGGCTCTACGACCTAGCGGTGGCGCAACTCGGCACCGCGAAGGCCGAACTCGGGGGCATGACCGAGCAGAAAAAGGAAATCATCTACGAGCTTGGTGCGTGCCATGAGCTGATGGGCCACCTGGACCTGGCGATCGCAGAATTCAAGCTAGTTTACACCGAGGACATCGGATTCAGCGACGTCGCTGACAAGGTCAACGCCTATTACGCAGCGCACCCGTCATCATAGGCAGCGCCAGCATCTTACCGACACCTGTCGATTGTCGCGGCCGACGAAATCAGCTTTCGGACGCCTTGGCGCGGAACCAGCCCTCGGCCACGGCGATGGCGGCGAACATGAAGGCGCCGCTCAAAAGCAGACGAGGCCAGTCGGCGGTTTCTCCGAAGACCAGCAGAGAGACGGCTACGGCGAGGGGGATTTTCGCGTTATTCATCGCTGCGAGCGTGCCGGTGGAGACGCGCGTGGCGCCCAGGTTCCAGAGGAAAAAGCCGAGGCCTGAGGCCACGACGCCGAGATAGAGCAGAATCAAGAGCTCCTTGGTGTTGAGGATGGCGTTGATGTCGCGGGAGAACATCGCGGCGAGCGCGATGGCGAAGCCGCCGGCGTAGAGCAGGCCGAAGACGTTGCGGTCGCGCAGGGCGGGCTGCCGCAGGCGGAGCCGTCGGTAGAGCACTTGGCCGAGGGCGAAGGCGAGGTTAGAGAGCTGCACGAGCGCGACGCCCGTGAGCGTGGCGGCGGACGGCGCGGCCCGGGCATAGATCGCGGCACCGCCGAGGACGGCGAGCAGCGCGGCGAGCATGGCGCGGGCGCGGAGCGTGTGGTCAAAGGCGTCGGCGAGCAGTGTGACGAGGACGGGTGTGGTCAGCGTGAAGAGCGCGATCTCGTGGGCCTTGAGGAAGCGGAAGCTCTCGTTGTAGGCGAGATACATGAGCCCGAACTGCACGGCGCCGATGCCGGCGAGTGCGAGGCAGGTGCGCTGGGCGACACCGCGCAGCCGCAGGAACGGGATAAAGACGAGCAGCGCCAGCCCGAGCCGTGCGGCGGAGACGAAGGTGCCGTCGAGTCCGAGTTGCTTGATGAGCCCGAAGGAAAAGGCCCAGATAAGGGAGACGAGGAGGAGGAGGGGCATGGGAGGTCGTTTGGTTTCTTGCTACACTCGGAAAATAGCCCCGAGTTTCTTGCCGAGGAGGAGGCTCATACCGGCGATGGTAACGCCGAGGAAAACCATCGCCCAGACGCCGAGGGCGCTCGCGAGGAACTTGCCGTCGCCGAGGAGTTGGAAGAGTTCCAGGATCGCCTTCGTGATCGGGTAAAACGCCTGTTTCTGGGCGAGGATGAGGGAGTCGCTGACTTCCAGCATCGCGAAGGCGAAGGCGAGCAGGACGCCGGCGATGAGGTTGGCGGCGATGAGCGGGAGCGTGACCTTGATGACGGACTTGAGCGGCGGGCAGCCGAGGTTTAGCGCGGCTTCCTCGAGGGTTTCGCTCGTTTGCTGAAAGCCGGCGGCGGCGGAGCGCACGACGTAGGGCAGACGGCGGACGGAGTAGGCGATGGTGAGGAGGATCGTGGGGTCGCGGACCGGGTTGATGAACGACCAGAAGCGTCCGTCCTGCGACATGGCGAGATAACCGAAGGCGAGCACGATGCCGGGCACGGCGAGCGGGAGCATCGCGAGGAAGTCGAGGACCGAGCGGCCGGCGAGTTTCGAGCGCACGATGACGTAGGCGATGGCGACGCCGAGGACGAGGTCGATGACGGTGGAGATGCTGGCGAATTTCAGGCTGTTGGCGATGGAGGGGACGGTGAGGTCGTGGCCGAGGGCGAGGCGGAAATTGTCGAGTGTGTAGGCGTGCGGGACGACCGTCGCATACCACTCGCGCGAGAAGGCGACGAGGACGACGCCGAGGTGTGGCAGGAGGGCGACGAAGATGACGCCGAAGAAGAGCGCGGTGCACAGCCAGGCGTGGGCGGCGGGGAGCGGGCGGGCGCCGCCGGTGCTGGTGGCCTTGGCCATCATCGCGTAGCTGGCGCGGCCAAAAAGGCCTTTGCCGATGGCGTAGAGCGCGACCGAGCAGGCGAGCATCACGGCGGTGAGCGCGTAGGGGAACGGGTTGCCGCCGATGTCTTTCAGGCCGTAGTAAATCTGGACACTTGTCACCTGCGCGTAGTCGAAGATGAGCGGCGTGCCGAGTTCGGTGAACGCCCAGATGAAGACGATGGTGCCGCCGGCGAAGAGGCCGGGATGGATGAGCGGGAGCGTGATGCGCCAGAAACGCCGCAGGCCGGTGCAGCCGAGGTTTTGCGCGGCCTCCTCCATCGCGGGGTCGATGTTGGCGAGGGCGGCGACGGTGTTGAGGTAGATGATGGGGTAGAGCGCGAGCGCCTGCACGAGGGCGACGCCCCAGAACTGGTTCGCGGCGAACCAGTCGATCGTCGTGGCGGGCGCGAGCAGGCCGGCGTGGTGGAGCAGGGCGTTGAGCGCGCCGTATTGGCCGAAGATTTGTTTGATGCCGATGGCGCCCACGAAGGGCGGCAGGATCATCGGTATCAGCACGACGGAGCCGAGGAGGGTTTTGCCGGGAAAATGAAAACGGTCGCTGACGAACGCGAGCGGAAGGGCGAGGGCGAGGGCGATGACGGTGGTGGCGCAGGCGAGGAGGAGGGAGTTGCGCAGGCCGCCGAGATAGGTCGGGTCGGAGAGCAGCGTGGTGAAGTAGGCGAAGGTGAGGTGACCGTCGGCGTCGATGAACCCACCCTGGAGAATCTGGAGGATGGGCCAGAGGAAGAACGCCGCGAAGAACACGGCGGTGAGGACGAAGACGGTGCGCGCAAGCGATTTCGACATCGCGGCGGAGTGTGTTCGCCCGGCTCTCGGCGCGGCAAGGCCGAAGTGACGCGGCCGCAGGTGGCGCTGACTTGGGCTTGCCAGAATGGGCGTGATGCCATCGATTCCGTCCTGCATGAATTGCACTTCCGCCTGCCCGCCAACGCCCGATGCTGGTGGCTTTGGGCGTGTCGTTCCGGCGCGCGCCGCGCCCCAGCCGCTCATCGGCAGGAACCAGTCGTCGAAATGCCGCCAATGAACCAGCCCCCGGAAGACAACAGGTCCGCCCCGGGGGAGTTGCGCGCGGCAGCGAATGCGAGCGAGTTGCACCCAAGTCACGTCTCATTGGAAGGAATGCACGGATCGGTGGAAGTGCCTGACCAGAAAGCCGGCTTCTGGAAGCAGTGGCGGGCCTTCGTCGGGCCGGCGATTCTGATCAGTGTGGGTTATATGGACCCGGGCAACTGGGGCACCGACCTGCAAGGCGGCGCGCAGTTCAAATACGGACTGCTGTGGGTGGTCGGCCTCGCCAGTTTGATGGCCATCTTCCTACAAGTGATCGCGGCCCGACTCGGCGTGGCCACCGGCAAAGACCTCGCCCAGTGCTGCCGCGACTGGTATCCGCGTTGGACGCGCTGGCCCAACTGGGTGTCGATGGAAATTGCCATTGGCATGACCGACCTCGCTGAATCCCTCGGCAGCGCCGTCGCGCTCAATCTCCTTTTTCATATCCCGATGCAGCTGGCGATCATCATCACGGCCGTCGATGTGCTGCTCCTCCTAAGCCTGCAAGGGATCGGGATGCGGCTGATAGAGGCGGTGGTCGCGGTCTTCGTGCTGACCATCACAGTCTGCTACGGCATCGAGATTTTCGGACTGGCGCAGACCCAGCCGAGTTTTCTGGAAATGGGGCAGGCACTGGTGCGCCCCAACTTTGCCGAGGCCGGCATGCTCATCGTGGCGATCGGCATGATCGGGGCGACGGTGATGCCGCACAATCTCTACCTGCACTCGGCCTTGGTGCAGACGCGCCGGTTGCAGCAGGACGCGCCGTCCATTCGCCGCGCCGTCCGGTTTAACACGATCGACACGACCATCGCTCTGACCATCGCGTTCTTCATCAACGCGGCGATTCTGGTGCTGGCGGCGATGGTGTTTTATGGGAAAACCAGTGTGACCGTGGCGGGCGGCCAGACGATCGCGTTCAGTCCCGACAGCGATTGGATCCGCGTGGCGCACCTAACGCTTGCGCCGCTGCTGGGGACGACGCTGGCGAGCACGTTGTTCGCGGTGGCGCTGCTGGCGAGCGGACAAAGCAGCACCATCACCGGCACGCTCGCGGGACAGGTGGTGATGGAGGGATTCATGCACTGGCGCATCCGCCCGTGGGTCCGGCGGCTGATCACGCGGACGCTGGCCGTGGTGCCGGCGATCTGGATCATCAGCGTGCGCGGCAACGGCAGCGTGACGGAGCTGGTTAATCTCAGCCAGGTGGTGCTGTGCCTGATTCTGCCCTTTGCGATGTTTCCGCTGCTGCATTTCACCAGTTCGCGCAAGCGCATGGGCGAATGGCGCAACGGCTGGTTCCTGTTGATTACCGGATGGGGTAGTGCCATCCTCATCACCGCCATGGATCTTTACACTCTGCCCGATGCACTCCGGGAAGCTTGGGCGGTGATTGTTGGACACTGAGTCGCGAAAAGCTGCGCTATGTATAAAAAAATTCTCGTTACCCTGGAAGCGACCCCCACTGACCGGACGATCATCGAGCATATTAAAGAACTCGCGCTCCTCATGCACAGCCAAGTGGTGCTGTTGCACGTCGCCGATGGCTGGGCGGCGCGCACTTTTGGCTCCGAGGCGGTCAGCCCGGAGGTGGCGGAAGACGTGACCTACTTGGAAAAAATCAAGGCGGAGTTGCAGATAGCCGGCGTCGCGGCGACGGCCGAGCTGGCTTTTGGCGAACCCGGCGAGGAGATCGTCAAATGGGTCAAAGCGAAGGGCTGCGATCTCGTGGCGATGAGCACGCACGGACACCTGATCGTGGGCGACCTGTTTCTGGGCAGCACCGTCCGCCACGTGCGGCACAACATTCTGGTGCCGCTCCTTCTCATCAAGGCCAAGGGCGCAACTTAACCGCGCCGCTGGCGGGCGGGAGTTCAGTCGTTGAACTTGGCGAGCGCCCAACACACCACCGGACTGTGCACATCGCGGACCACGATCTGAAGACCTGTGGTCAGGCCCGAGGGCAGGGTGACGGGCACGGTCAGCACCGGCCGGCCACCGAGACTGGCGGGCGCAGTCAAAGTAAGGATGCGGTTGCGGTTTTCGATGGTGCACTCGGCCTTGGTCAGCGCGCCGAAGGGCGCGGCGGGTAGGACGAGAAAATCGTGATCGCTGAAAAACGCCGCCCAGGTTTTTCGGACTTGGGCGAGCTGGCCGCGCGCACGTTCGACTTCGCCTGTCTCGATGGTGCGAGCGCGGTTCAGCCTCTGCCAGACGAAGGGATCGTAGCGATTTCGGAAGGGCTCGAACCAGTTTTTGTGCACCTGCCACGCCTCGGCGGCGACGAGGGTGCTGTAGATTTCCACAGCGGCGGAAAAGGCCTCGGTCAATTCGCGTTGCGTAGCGGCATCCGCAGCTGGACCAAGACGCCTGCTGGCGCATAGACACGCGGCGGCAGCATCCGCATCCATGCCCGGCCTTTCGAGGTAGCAGCCGCGCGGTTCGTGTGAGAGGGAATCGGAGCCACACAGGGTTTGCGTTACTAGGTTCATGTCGTCCGCGTTGGTAGTGAACCAGCCGGTCGTGTCGAAACTCACTGCTAGTGGAAACGCGTCGGCGATGAAACGGTCGCGCGGTGTGAGCCTAAAGCCAAACAGCCCGCAGAACGCGGCGGGCAGCCGCACCGAGCCGCCCGTGTCCGTGCCGATCGCCAGCGGCACGATCCCCGCCGCCACCGCCGCCGCCGAGCCGCTGCTGGAACCGCCAGTGGTACGGCCGGGAAAACGCGGATGCTCGCAGTCGCCGTAGTGCTGATTCTCGCCGGTGATGCCGTAGGCGAATTCGTGCAGGTGTGTCTTGCCCGTGCAAATGGCACCGGCTTCACCCAGCGCCCGCACGATGGCGGAGTCGGCCGATGGGGTGGGGCGCACTTCGGGGAGAAAAGTGGAGCCGGCGCAAGTCGGTTGTCCGGCAAGATCAAAGAGATCTTTCAGCAGATAGGGCACACCCGAGAGGGGTGCGTTGGGTTGAACTGCGGCTAGATCTTGCTCTAGAGCGACCTCGTTTCGCAGCGACGCAATCACGGCGCGTTGCTGGCCGGGTGAGAGCAGTTTGACTCGACGATGCACCTCTCTCGCGGCGGCACGAGGGTCCAGCGACTGCCAATCTCGAATTGTCATAGTTACAATGTGCCGCTGCTAGGTGTGGAGGCAACCCTGCACGATCAGGACTGGTGCAGCGGTGATCAGGGGAAATCGGCAGAACTATGGACGCTAAAATCCGCTTTGCTTCGCACGGCCGGCGAGCCACGTTTGCGTCATGAATCCCGAATCCAAACTAGCCGAACTCGGCCTCACGCTCCCCAATCCGCCCGCCGCCGCCGGCAGCTATGTGACCACCGTGCGCACGGGCAATCTGCTCTACTGCTCCGGCACTGTGTGCATGGTCGCCGGTCAGATGACCCATGTCGGGCAGGTGGGCAAAGAACAGACGGTGCAGACCGGCTACAAGGCTGCGGAAATTTGTGCGCTCAACACACTCGCCAACATCAAGGCTGCCGTCGGTTCGCTCGATCGGGTGGCGCGCATCGTCTTTGTGAGCGGCTTCGTCAACGCCGTGGACGGCTTCGCCGACAGCCCCGCTGTCATCAACGGCGCGAGCGACCTCCTAGTCAAAATCTTCGGCGAGGCCGGAAAGCACGCCCGCGCCGCCGTGGCGGTCAACGGTCTGCCCAAAGGCTCGACCGCTGAAGTGCAGGTCGTCGTGGAACTCAAACCCTGACCGGACATGAAGATTCTCCGCCCCCTCCTGCTGTCCAGCGTTCTGTCCGCCTCGGCGCTTGCGCAGACCTATCAAGTGGCGGTCATCCCGAAGGGGACGACGCACGAGTTCTGGAAATCGATCCACGCCGGGGCGCTTGCCGCCGCCGGAGAACTGAAGGCCGAGGGCGTCAGGGTGGACGTGATCTGGAAGGGGCCGCTGCGTGAGGACGACCGCGAGCAACAGGTGCAGGTGGTCGAGAATTTCGTCGGCCGCGGCGTGAGCGGAATCGTGCTCGCGCCACTCGACGCCAAGGCGCTCGTCGCGCCCGTCGAGACGGCGGTGCGCGCGTGCATCCCCGTCGTGATCATCGACTCGGGGCTCGATTCGAAGCTGCCTGCGGCCACGGTTTCGACTGACAATTACAAGGGTGGAGTGCTCGGTGCGCGGCGGCTGGCCGCGCTGCTCGGCGGCAAAGGCCGGGTCATCCTCCTGCGCGTGCTCGCCGGTTCGACGAGCACGGAACAGCGCGAGGCGGGTTTCTTTGACACGATCGCGAAGGAATTTCCGGGCATCGCGATCATCTCCAGCGACCAGCACGCGGGGGCTACGCGCGACACCGCGAAAGCCGTCAGCGAGAATCTGCTCAACCGGTTCGGCCACGAGGTGACGGGCATTTTCGCGCCCAATGAATCTTCCGCGACCGGTATGTTGCTGGCGCTGCGCGACAGCGGGATGGCGGGTGGCAAAGTGAAGCTCGTCGGCTTTGACACGGGCACCCTGACGGTGGCGGCGCTCAAGGCCGGAGACCTTCAGGGGCTCGTCGTGCAGAATCCCTTCAAGATGGGTTACCTCGGCGTGAAAACCATGGTGGCCGCGCTCAGCGGAAAGAAAGTGGAGCTGAGTATCGACACCGGTTGCGAACTGGTGACGAAGGAGAACATGGCGGAGCCGGCCATGGCCGAGCTGTTGCACCCGCCGTTGGGAAAATACCTGAAGTAGCCGCGGCGGCGCGTCACCCGAGCTGCTTCACCAGCACCTTGGCGTTGCGACCGCTGTCGTCGTAGGTCTTCAGGCGGGATTCAGGGAGGATATCCTTCGTCGCTTCCTCGAAGCCGGCGACGTTGGTGAAGAAGCCGAAACTTTGTGTCGAGAGCGCGATGACGCTCGCAGCGCCGCGTTCCTTCGCCTGCAAGCAGGCATACTCGACCATTTTCTTGCCGATGCCGCGGTTGTGGTAAAACGGCATGACGTAGAGCGAACCGAGCTCGGCGATGAGCGGCTTGCCGGGATAAAAGTAGAGCGTGACGACGGCGATGATGTTTTCGTCGACCTCGAAGACGAAGAACTGGTCGATGTTTTTCTCGATGGCCTGCTGCGTGCGGTGGAGCAGTTCCTCACGGCGGACGGCATTGCGCGTGAGGCTGTAGATGAGGCGCACGTCGCTTTTGCGCGCCGTGCGGATCTGCTGGTAGTCGTTGCCGTAGACGAGCGAGCCGACGCCCTCGTTGGAGAAGATTTCATTGAGCAGGCCGTCGAAGATGCGGCCGTCGAGGATGTGGACGCGCGGCGTGCCAGTCTCGATGGCCTTGATGGCATGGGTGGCCTTGCTGTGGCCGGCCTCGGCCATGCGGGCGGACTCGCTCTCAAGAATTTTGCGCAGGGCGTCGACGGAGATTTCGCGGCGCACCTTGCCGTCGATTTCGAGGCCTTCCTGCGGCGAGAGGTAGATGATCTTGGTGGCGTGGAGCGCCTCGGCGACTTCGGCGGCGAGCAGGTCGGAGTTGACGCGGAGAGCTTTGCCGTCGGGGCCAAATGCGATGGGCGAGATAACCGGCACAACCTGCCGGTCGATGAGTTCGCCAAGGAAATCTTTGTCGATGCGCTCGACCTTGGCGGTGAACTGCTGGTCGACGCCCTTGATGATGCCGATGGGAAGTGCGCGGACGGCGTTGGTCGTGGCGCATTTGAGAGCGTTTTGAGTGAGGCCTTCGACAAGGAGATGAGAAACGCGCGAGGCGGCGCGGGTGGCGAGGTCGAGCGTGGCGGCGTCGGTCACGCCGGTGCCATCGGCGTTCGTGATCGGAGTGTTTCGCAGCACCGAGAGTTCCTGCAACTGCTGGCTGATGCCGTGGACGAGCACGACCTTGATGCCGAGGGAGCGGAGGACAGCGATGTCAACGAGGAGGTTGCTGAAATTTTCATCCGCCACGATCGAGCCGTCAATCGCGATGACAAAGATCTGGCCTTGGAAACGCGGCACGTATTTCAGGATGCCGCGCAAATCCGTGGGTTTGATCGTGGTAGTGGTGGCGGTCGGCGCCGGAGGCGCAGACGTGGGGCCGTTGCCGTTGCTCATGGAAGGTGTGCGCCCGTTCTCGGCGATGGCGCGCGGCACGTCAATAGTAGCGCAGGCATCCGTCGGTTTATTTTATGCCGGCAAGAAGCCGGCGCTACTTCACTTGCAGCGTCCACACGCGGGAAACGCGCTCGCCGATGAGCGTGACGCGGAACTTCCCCGGCTTCAGTGCGCCGGGCGGCACTGTCAGCAACACTATTTTCTCGCGGGAGCGCGCCAGCAGGCCGCCGGTGAGTGCCTCGAAGTCGGGTGTGACCACGATCTCGTTGCCCCGCACGTAAAGCTCGGCACCGCCGAGCTGGTGCCTGCTGTCGGGCATCACACAGGTGAATGCGATTGGGTAGGAGAAGAGCGAGTTGCTGCTGGGCGGGGCGTAGACGCTGACGATTTCCGTGGGCAGGAGCGGACGCTCGACGAGTGTGTCGCGGAGTCCCGGCGGCAATCCGCCCGAAGCGCTTGTGACCGCAGCGTTGCCACTGGTGCGCACGGGATCGGCAGGGACCTCGGCCTCGAGCGCGACACGCTGGTAGCCGGCGGAGAGCAGGCGTATGACGTTGGCGCGGTCGCGGATGTCCTGATAGGGCTCGAATGCCTTGCCGGGTTTGCGGTAGCGCAACGTCAGTATCGTGTAGGGCACGAGCACGAGCAGGATCACGAGGGCGATCCACTTCAGCGGCCAGGGGCGGGGTGCTTTGCGGGCGGCGGGCATGCGGCGGGAGGGATTCATCGCCGCGAGAGCGCCGGGTCGCAAATAAAATTGCTCCGGCGGGCGCGGGCTGTTTCGTTGCCAGACTTCATGAAACTCTGGTCGCAGTATTTTATCCCCACGCTGAAAGAGAGCCCGGCGGACGCCGAAATCGCCTCGCACAGGTTGCTCGTGCGCGCCGGGCTTGTGCGCAAGCTCGGGGGCGGACTCTACACCTACCTGCCGCTGGGCCTGCGGGTGATGCAGAAGCTGACGCAGATTTGCCGCGAGGAGATGGAGCGGGCGGGCGCGATCGAACTCTGGATGCCACACATGCATCCGGCGGAAAACTGGCAGCAAGGTCCGCGCTGGACGGCTGCGCGCGAAATCATGTTCCGCGCCGACAGCTCCGGCGACGGCAAGCGCGGGTCGCGCGAGCCGGAATATGTGCTCGGGCCGACGCACGAGGAGGTCATCACTCCGCTCGTGAAATCAGAAATCACCAGCTACCGCGACCTGCCGAAGAATTTTTTCCAGATCTCGACGAAGTTTCGCAACGAGATCCGGCCGCGCTATGGCCTGATGCGGGCGCGAGAATTCGTGATGATGGACGCCTATTCGTTCGATGTGGACGATCCGGCGTCAATCAAGAGCTACCACGCGATGAAGGCGGCCTACGAGGCGTTCTTCCGCCGGGTGGGCGCGCGCGCCATCGCGGTCGAGGCGGACACCGGCGTGATGGGCGGCAGTTTTTCGCACGAATTCATGGTGCCGGCGGAGATTGGCGACGACGATGTCATCTACTGCGAGGAGAGCGGCTATGCCGCCAACCGCGAGAAGGCGACGAGCGCCCTCGTGCCGAAGGATCTCGTGGACGCGGAGCCGGCGGGCGCGCTGGAGGAGTTTGCGACGCCGGGCATCGTGACGATAGCGGCGCTGGAGGCGGCGCCCTATTCGGTGGCGGCCGACAAGCAGTTCAAGACGCTGGTCTACATCGGCGATGGGAAGCCGTTCCTTGTCGTGCTGCGCGGTTGCGACGAACTGGAGGAAGCCAAACTCGGAGCGTTGGGTTTCATGCTGACGCGTCCGGCCACGCCGGACGAAATTGAGCCGGTGATGGGCGCGAGGCCAGGCAGCCTTGGCACCGTCAATGGCACGATCAAGAATCCGGGGGCGCTGGCGGGGATTTTCGCCGACCATGCGATCCGGCTTGTGGGCAACGGCACGACGGGGGCGAACAAAGACGGTTTTCACCTGCGCAACGTCAACGTCGTGCGCGATCTCGCCGTCACGAAGTTCGGCGACTTCCGCCGCGTGCGGCCGGGCGAGCCGTGCCCGCTGTCGGGCAAGCCGCTGCAGGTGCGGCGCGGCATCGAGGTCGGCCACATCTTCAAGCTTGGCACGAAGTATTCTGAAAAGTTCAACGCCGTTTATACCGACGATCAGAAGCAGAGTCACCCAATGGTGATGGGCTGCTATGGAATTGGAATTGGCCGAACAATGCAGGCAATCATTGAGCAGAGCCACGACGCGGATGGGATCGTCTGGCCGTGGAACGCGGCGCCGTTTCACCTGCTGGTTTGCGTGCTGGATCCGCAGTTGCCCGAGGCAATGGAGCTTGCGAAGAGCCTCGCCGTGGCCGCCGAGCAGGCCGGTGCCGAGGTGCTGATCGACGACCGGGCCGAGCGGCCGGGCGTCAAGTTCAAGGATGCGGACCTGATCGGCGTGCCGTTGCGCGCGACGATCGGCGGCAAGGGCCTGAAGGAAGGCATTGTTGAGTTGAAGTGGCGCACCCAAAAAGAGGTCGCCAAGCTCCCGCTGGCGGAAGCTGCGGCCCGGCTGGCCGCCGCTGTGGCGGAGGGCCGGGCGAAGGCGTGACCATGGGCGAGAGCAAAACCTACACATCGCCGGCATCCCATTCCGCCACCGAGTTGGCGCTGGAGGGCGGCTGGCGCGTGGTTGTGCTCAATGACCCGGTCAACCTGATGTCCTATGTCGTGATGGTGTTCAAAAAGGTGTTTGGCTTCAACGAGCCGACTGCGCGGAAACACATGCTCGAGGTGCATGAACGCGGACGTTCGGTCGTGTGGACCGGGCTGCGCGAAAAAGCCGAGGCCTACGTTTTCACGCTGCAGCAATGGCACCTGAGCGCCGTCCTTGAAGCCGATGAAGCGCATTGAGGTCAAACTGAGCCTGCCGGTCGTGGCGCCGCTCCTTGATGTGATCAAGGGCCTGGCGGTCGATTTGGAAAAGAGCCTCGCTGCACCGGGGATTCCCGCGGAATCCGACCATGAATTTCAGACGGCGTGGACGGAGGAACTCATCGCCGCGCAGAATGCCGAGGTGCGGCTTCTCCTCGGGCTTTTCAATGACGAGTTCTTTGCCGATGGCGTGATCGCCTTCGACGAAGAAAATGCCGAGCCGATTGTGCGCGCCTGCTCCGCCCTGCGGCTCAGGCTTCGGTTCGGACCCCTCGCCTCGGTCGTGGACGAGCAGTTGGAGGGCGGGAAGGTTGAGATCGACCGGCTCGACGAGCCGGAGCGGAAGGGCTTCATGTGCTACCTGTTTTTGGCCACGATCCAGGAGCTGATCATCCAGCATCTCGATTCGAGCATCATCGGGTCGTGAGGGGGATGAGAATCCTTCCGTATTGTGCTGTTCGCGTTTGACGGGCGTGAGGGGAGACCTACGGTGCCAACGACACTCTGCGGTGTTCGAGGTGCTTTCAATAACTGCTCTTTGCCTTAGATTTCTTACGGGAGCCAAAACCGTCGCGGAAGATGCTAGGCCGTAAACCGGAAAGCAGACGCTGCGGAGGAGGCGCCCACCTTAACCTAAAAAGGTCCTGAGCCTTTGGGCATACGGCACAGGCGGAGTGTCAACTTTCCCTTTCATGAATCCCAAAGAATTCGCCTTCCTCCACATTTTCCACCTGGTCGCCCTGTTGGTGCTGACCGGTTACACCTTTTTCGCCTTCGCCGGTCCGGCGGACACGCGCCGGCGCGTGCTGGCGATCACGGGCATCGCCAGCCTGCTCGTGCTGCTCTCGGGTATCCGCATGTGGCAGGGAGTATTCGGTTTTACCGCGATGGGGTGGATCTTCGGCAAGCTGGGCTGCTGGCTCGGGCTCACGGCGATGAGCGGCTTGGCCTTTCGGAAACGCGAATCCGCCAACACCCTCATGGTCGTCACCCTGGTACTGCTGATCGCGGCGGTTTCGCTCGTTTACTTGTTCGATCCGCGGTTGATTCACTAAAACCCGGGCCGGCGTCGCGCTTGGCGCCGGGGTTAACTTATGCTCGGGGACCACACCACACACCGGGGATCGCTCTGCGGCATCTGGGTCGGTCCCAGCGGCAAGGTGCACACCACCGTCGCCACGCCGGACGGCGGGCGCGAGGAGCAGGTGACGGCGTTCCGACCCTTCGCCTGGCTCAACGACACCCCCGCCGACGCCAACCTGCATGCGGTCACGATCGAGCGCCTCGGCGGCGTCGGTCCCTTCGACCGTCTCGTGCAGGCCGAGGACCTCGAGGTTTACGAGGCCTTCATCCGCCAGGCCAAGGTGTCGGTCGCGGTCGATGCCATCCGCCCGCTCGAAAGCCAGTTCCTCCTACAACACCGCCAGCGCCTCTATCGCGACTTGACGTTTGCGCAGTTGCGCCGCTGCCAACTCGACATCGAGACCGGCTCCGCCGCGGGCGGCTTCAGCGATGCCGCGCAGGCGGGCGACCGCGTGCTCGCGATCGGACTCCGCTTCGGCCCCCGCAACCGCCTGCTCGTGCTCGAGGAGCCGACCGACGCCGCCGAGAAAAAGCTCCTCGAGTCGCTCAGCCACGCGCTCAAGCACGAGGACCCCGACGTGATCGAGGGTCACAACCTCTTCAAGTTCGACCTCGACTACCTGCGGCAGCGCTGCCGCCTGCACAAGGTCCCCTGTGCGTGGGGCCGCTACGGCGAGAAGGCCGTCTTCCGCAACAGCCGCCTCAAGGTCGCCGAGCGCTGGATCGATTTTCCCCGCTGCGATCTGCCCGGGCGCGCTGTCATCGACACCTACCTGCTCGTCCAGCTCTACGACATCACCACCCGCGAGCTCACCTCCTACGGACTCAAGGACGTGGCGCTCCACTTCGGCCTCACCGACGAGGACAGCGCGACGCGCACTTACATCGTCGGCAGTCAAATCCGCGACGTCTTCACCAGCGACCGGGCGCGTTTCTGCGCCTATCTTGAGGACGATCTACGCGAGACGCAGGGGCTGGCGGCGCAGTTGCTGCCGACCTATTTCGAGCAGGTCCGCACCTTCCCGACGCTGCTGCAGGAGGCGACGCTGCGCGGTGCCACCTCGAAGATCGACCTGCTCTTCCTCGAGGAATACTACCACGCCAAGCAGTGCTGCCCGGTGCCGCCCGAGGTGCAGCCGTTCGAGGGCGGCTATACGCGCAGTTTTCAGGAAGGCGTGTTCCGCCACGTGCTGCACTTCGACGTCGCCTCGCTCTACCCCAGCCTGCTGCTGCACATCGGGCGCAACCCGAAGAACGACACGCTCGGCGTCTTCATCCCACTCCTGCGCCAGCTGCGCGACTACCGCCTGAAATACAAACTGCTCGCCCGCACCGCGCCCACCGAGGAGGAGCGCGCCGAGGCGCAGGCCCGCCAGGTGAATTTCAAAATCCTCATCAACTCGTTCTACGGCTACCTCGGCTTCTCCGGCGCGCGCTTCGGCGACGGCGAACTCGCGGCGGAGGTCACCCGCCTGGGCCGCGAGCTGCTCCAGGCGCTGATCGACGAGTTCGCCCGGCACGGCTGCACGATCCTCGAGGCCGACACCGACGGCATCTACCTCTCGTCCGAAAAGTTTTTCGCCAACCCCGACGCGCTGCTCGCGCTCGTGGCCATCATCCTCCCGCCGGGCATCGAGCTCGAATACGACGGCCAATACGCCGCGATGTTCTGTTACAAGGCCAAGAACTACGCCCTCTACGACGGCGCCCGGATCACGCTCCGCGGCAGCGCGCTCCGCTCGCGTGGCACGGAGCCGTTTCTCCGCAAACTCAGCGACCGGCTCATCCACTACCTCGTCGGCGCCGGCGGCGACTCGCCGCTGACCCTCGTCGCCGATTACCGGCAGCGGCTCGCGCAGCGCACTGTGCCCGTGGAGGAACTGGCGAAGAGCGAGACGCTCAACCAGAACCCCGACGCCTACGAGCGCCTGATCGCCGAGGGCGGCAAGCCGCGGCGCGCATCGGCCGAGGTGGCACTGCAACTGACGCCGCGCCCGCGGATGGGCGAGCGCATGAGCTACTACATCACCGCGAAGGCCAAGGGCCGCACGAGCGACTGGCAGCGCGCCCGGGCGCTTGCGCTCTACGACGCGGCGACCGCGCCCTACGACCCCGACTATTACGCGGAGAAACTCGACGACTGGGTCGAACGCTACGGGAGCTTCCTCGGCGCGAAGCCGCTGTCCAACCCCCAGGCGGAACTATTCGGCAACGCGTGACGGCGCTCGATGGCGGCGTGCGCTATTTGCCGGCGGCGCTGCGGCGGGCGACCCAATCGATGATCGCGTCGTCGTTCGTTTCGTGGCGCCAGACGAGCGAGAGGAATTCAGCCGGCAGGATGTCGTGCGCCTTGAGGAAGCGACGATCGCCGCCGCAGCAGAACATCAGCGAGGCGGGCAGTTCGCCGCGCAGCTTGGCCTTGGCCTTCGGGATGAGGCGGGGCAGCCACTCGATGCCGCGCACGGCGTCGGTCTTGGCCGGCATGCGTGCCTCGTCGAGCACGGTCGCGGAGGCGCGCCCGCCCTGCGCGTTCAGAAAATAGTCGCGGCGGACGAGCTCGATGGCGAGGGCCTGATCGTAGCCAGGTTCGCCGTAATTGCTCTGGTCCTCGGCGTAATCGTAGAGGTTCTGGGCACTGAGCCCGTTGGCCGCGAGGTAGGCGTGCTGGCTGGCGTCGAAAAACGTGTCGGCGCCGCGCTGGCCCATGGCGTAGAGCGCGACCGCCTGGTCGTAGCGCGCGTGGAATTGTTGCGGGAAATCGTAGTGCTTCATGGCTACAAAGGATGGCGCGGTTGCGGGGATGCTCAAACCGGGCGGAAGTCGATGATGCGCTTGAACCGGTCCACGCGCTCGACCACGACGTCGAGCCGGGCGTTGAGCGCGAACTGGGCCTTGTGGCGGCGGCCGACGAGCGCGGTGCCTGCGGCGTTGAGCACGTAGTTGTCGTTGGGCAGCGTGTTCGCCGGAACGAAGCCGAAGGTCATCGACTCGACCAGCTCGATGAAGCAGCCGTGCGGGCGCACGTCGGTGATGATAGCGGCGAACGGCGTGCGCTCCTTCTTGCCGAGTTCGCGCTCGAAGAACTCGAGCAGCTTCACCTTCACGCTGTCGCGCTCGGCCTCGGTGCTGTTGATCTCGGTGAGGCTGAGGTGTTCGCCTAGGGCGGCGACGCGGGCGAGATTGTAGCTGGAGGCCGGCTCGGCGGGGGCCGGCCCGCCGCCGTGCTTTTCCAAGTAATGCTCGAGCACGCGGTGCACGACGAGGTCGGAATAGCGGCGGATGGGCGAGGTGAAGTGCGTGTAGTCTTTCTTGTGGAGGCCGAAGTGGCCGTCGGGCGTGGCGCGGTAGCAGGCTTTCTTGAGGCTGCGGAGCAACTGCGTGCGCAGGGTGTAGCCTTGCGGGTGGTCGCGGAGCGTCTTGAGCAATTTCACGACCTCCTCGCGACGGGTGAGGTCGCCGGTGTGGATGCCGAAGGTGCCGAGGAGCTGGCGATACTCGGCGAGTTTTTCGGCGTCAGGTTCGTCGTGCACGCGGTAGAGCGAGGGGAGCGAGTGCGAACGCGTGAGGCGGGCGACCGCCTCGTTGGCGGCGAGCATGAACTCCTCGATGAGCTGGTGGCTCTCATCCTGCTCGATCCGCTCGAGGCGGTCGGCGTAGCCGGCTTCATCGACGAAGATTTTCGTCTCGGGCATGTCGAGGTCGAGGCTGCCGTGGGCCATGCGGTCCTTGCGGAGACGGCTGGCGATCTGCCAGAGGGCGCGCACCCACGTCTGCAAGTCGGCCAGTTCGGCGTCGCTCAGTTCGCGCAAGGCCCGGCCGGTCGAGCCGGTCTGGTGTTTGGGCGGCAGCGGCAGCGCGCGGAGGCGGGCGAGGTCGTTTTCGAAGAGGAAGGCGTAGGCCTGTTTGTAGGTGAGGCGCTTGCGGCTGCGGATGATGGTGTTGGCGTAGGCGGTGTCCTTGACGCGGCCGTTGCGGCCGAAGGTGAGGAGGACGGCCTTGCAGAGCCGGTCCTGCGCCTCGACGAGCGAGCAGAGGCCGTTGGAGAGTTTCTCCGGCAGCATCGGAATCACCACACCGACGAGATAGGTGGAGTTGCCGCGCCGCTGGGCCTCGCGGTCGAGGGCCGTGCCGGACTTCACATAGGTGGAAACGTCGGCGATGTGGATGCCCACGCGCACGTCGCCGTCGGGGAGCACTTCGTAGGAAAGGGCGTCGTCGAAATCCTTCGCGTCGTCGGGATCGATTGTGAAGACGACCTGCTTGCGGTAGTCGAGCCGATGGGCCGCCTCGCGCGGCGGCACCTGGTCGGGAAGGCTCGCGACCTCGCGCTCGACCTCGGCGGGAAACTCCGTGGCGAGGCCGTATTTCTCGAAAATGCCGAGCAGTTCGGTGCGTGGCTCGTGCGTGCGGCCAAGGCGCTTGATGATCGTGCCGGTGAGGGCGTCGTTGCGGCGCGTCCACTCGTTGAGGGCGATGACAACCTTGTCGCCGGCCTGTGGGGCGGGCTCGAGGCCGGATTTAGCCGGATCGCCGACCTGAATTTCATAGACGAAACGCGGATCGTCCGGCGCGACGGAGAAATGGCGGCCGCTGCGAATGAGATTGCCGACAATGTTGTCGCGGCGGCGCTCGACCACGCTGACCACGCTGCCGATGCGCTCGCCCGCGCGGCGACCGCGGCGGCCGGCCTGGATGCGGATGGTGACGCGGTCACCGGGCAGCGCCACGCCGGTATCCTCGGGAAAAATCTGTACGGACGGCTGGCTGCTGTCGCCCGCCCTGCCGTCGGGGCCTTCCAGCACCACGAACGCCGAGCCGCCGGCGCGAAACTGGATGCGGCCTGTCAGCTCGCCGGGTTTGGCGCGGTGTTTCGGTGCGGCGGAGGCGCTGGTGCGCAAGGCCGGGGCCGGCAAGGGCGCTGTCGAAGCCGCTGGCGGCGCGGCGGGACCGCGGCGGAAGGTGGGGCTGAAAATCTTCCGCCCTTCGGTCTTGGCGGCTCGCTCTGCCGCCGGTTTCAGCTGGCCTCCCTGGATTCGGATAAGCTTTTTGTCGGCCAGCAGCCGCTTCACCTCGTGCGAGAGGGCGGATCGCTGCGATTTTTTGAGGCCGAGACGGCGGGAGAGCTCGGATTCTGGGGCGGGGGAATAGCCGGGCGCTTGGAAATGGGCGAGAAGGCGTTCGCGAAGGGTCATGTGATAATTGCGGGCCACGACGCGCGGGCCGTGCTTTCGGATTGGCGTCAGCGAACACCACCCCGTAGGGTGGCGCGATGAAAATCGTCCATGCGGCCAGTGAATTTTTTCCGTATCTGAAGACCGGTGGTCTCGCCGATGCGGTCAGTTCGCTGGCCGGCACGCTGGCCGACCGCGGGCATGAAGTGTCGGTTTTCCTGCCGGGTTATCGGACGGCGTTGGAGCACAAGGATGCCGCGGGCGCCGAGCGCCGGCTCCGTCTGAAAATCGAGATGGGCGACCAGTTTCTCTCTGGCGACGTGCGGGTGTTTTCGCCGCGGAAGAATCTCACGGTCTATCTCATTTGCCGGGAGGAGTTCTTCGACCGACGGGCGCCGTATGGGAACGGCGAGCGCGATTTCGAGGACAACGCCGACCGGTTTTTGTTTTTCTGCAAGGGCGTGGTCGAGACGTTGCGGCTGGCGGATTTGCAGGCCGACGTGGTGCACGGCCACGACTGGCAGGCGGCGCTGCTGCCCCTGCTGTTGCGCGAGGCGGAGCGCCGGCACGGCGTGACGCTGGCGCTGAAGACGCTCTTCACCATTCACAACATCGCCTATCAGGGGCTGTTCCCCCGCAGCGTGTTCGCGCGCACCAACCTGCCGGAAGAGCTGAACAACATGGACGGGCTCGAGTATTACGAGCAGACGAATTTCCTGAAGGGCGGGATCCTGTTCGCCGACCGCGTGACGACGGTGAGCCCGCGCTACGCGAAGGAGATTCAGACGCCTGAGTTCGGCTGCGGGCTCGACGGTGTCGTGCAGACGCGCGCCGAGGACATCGTCGGCCTGCTCAACGGCGTGGACACGGCGGTCTGGAGTCCTGGAATCGACGCCCTGCTGCCGGCGCGCTACACGGCGGCGGATTTGAGCGGCAAGCAGATTTGTCGCGCGGAATTGCTGAAGCGCGCGCGGTTTTCGCAAAAATTTAACGGGCCAGTTTTTGGCATAGTGTGCCGTTTCACCGCGCAGAAGGGACTGGAGTTGCTGCTGGCCAACAAGGCCTTTTTCCTCGAACAGGAGTGCCGGCTCGTGGTGCTCGGCGCGGGGGACAAGCGCTACGAGACGGAACTGGCCACCCTGGCGGCACAGGCACCAGCGAAGATCTCGCTGTGCGCCCGGCATGACGAGGCTATGAGCCATCTCATCGAGGCCGGCAGTGACTTCTTCGTGATGCCGTCGCTCTTCGAGCCCTGCGGTCTCAACCAGATGTATTCCCAGCTCTATGGCACAGTGCCGGTCGTGAGCCGCGTGGGCGGACTGGTGGACACAGTGACCGACGCCGATGAGCAACCCGACCACGGGACGGGGCTGATGTGCGAGCCGACGGCCGAGTCGCTGCGCGAGGCGCTAGAGGGGGCGCTGCGGCTTTTTGCCGACAAACCACGGATGGCCGCCGTGCAGCAACGCGGTATGGGGCGCGACTTCAGTTGGAACGTCGCGGCGTCGGGCTACGAAAATCTCTACCGCGATTCTCTGTGAGCCGGCTGGTTGAGAAATTGCTGAACGTGTCCTGCAAGGACGGGTGGCTGTGACACCGACGCTCCTCTGGTTTCGCCAGGATCTCCGCCTGAAGGATAATCCCGCGCTCGACGCGGCGCTGGCCCGCGGCGGACCGATTGTGCCAGTGTTCATCTTCGATCCGGCCGGCGAGGGACGCTGGGCACCCGGAGGCGCATCACGTTGGTGGCTGCACCATTCACTGGCGTCGCTCGACCAGTCGCTCCGCGGGCGGGGCTTGAGGCTGATTCTGGCGCAGGGATCATCGGTCGGGAATTTGCGTGCGATCATCCGCGCAACCGGCGCGGGTGCGGTCTATTGGAACCGGCGCTATGAACCCTCCGCAGTAGCGCGCGATGCCGCGATCAAGACCGGACTCAGCGCAGTCGGTCTCGAGGTTAGAACTTTCAACAGCGCGCTCCTGAACGAACCGGAGTCCATCGCAAACAAGCAGGGCCGGCCGTTCCAAGTGTTCACGCCCTACTGGCGGCACTGTCTGGAGCTGTCCGTGGCGGCGCCGCTGAAACGCACACGGTCAACCCTGCCGGGTCCCGCGCGCTGGCCGGCTTCGCTGGCGCTGGACGAACTCGGGCTGCTACCGGCGATCCCGTGGGACCGCGGTTTCAGCGAGGAGTGGCAACCAGGCGAGGCCGGCGCGGCGAAGCGGCTCCTGCAATTCGTCGCGCGGGCCATGGCGGATTACGCCGAGGAACGCGACCGCCCGGACCACGACGGAACGTCGATGTTGTCGCCGTGGCTGCATTTCGGCGAAATCTCCCCGCGACAAATCTGGGCGGCGGTCCGCGCAACCGCCTGGGACACCGGCGTCTTTCCGCCGAGCAACGGCGCGCGGGTGTTTCTGAGCGAGATCGGCTGGCGCGAGTTTGCGCATCACCTGCTATTCCATTTTCCGCACACGCCCGAGCAGCCGCTGCGTGCGGAGTTTTCCCGTTTCCCATGGGCGGAGGACAGCGGCGGGGCAAAGCTGCGCGCGTGGCAGCGCGGCCGGACGGGGTATCCGATCATCGACGCCGGCATGCGGCAGCTCTGGCGCACCGGCTGGATGCACAACCGAGTGCGTATGGTCGCGGCGTCGTTCCTCGTGAAACATCTGCGGCTGTCCTGGACCCACGGCGCCGAGTGGTTTTGGGACACGCTCGTCGACGCCGATCTCGCGAGCAACACGCTCGGCTGGCAATGGAGTGCCGGCTGCGGCGCGGATGCGGCGCCGTATTTTCGGGTGTTTGCGCCGGTCCTGCAGGGCAGGAAATTTGACGCGGCGGGCGACTACGTGCGGCGTTGGGTGCCGGAGCTGGCGCGCCTGCCGGCCGGGCACATTCACGCACCATGGGATGCGCCGGCACAGGTCCTGGCCGATGCGGGCGTGAGGCTCGGTGACAACTATCCGCGGCCGATCGTCGATCATGCGCGGGCGCGGGCCGAGGCGCTGGCGGCGTTCAAGCAACTGCGCGGGAAGGGACTGACCGCATGAACGACGAAGTTTTTTCCGTCTCGACGCGAATCGCGCGGCCGGCGGCGGAGGTGTTTGCGTGGCACGAGCGACCGGGCGCGCTGGAGCGGCTCTGCCCGCCGTGGGAGAGTGTGGAGGTGGTCGCGGCGACCGGGGGCGTGCGCGATGGAGCGTGCGTGACGGTGCGCAACAAGGTGGGGCCGTTTTGGACGCAGTGGTGCGTCGAGCACCGGGATTACCTTGCCGGAATCCAGTTTCGCGACGTGCTACTCAGCGGGCCGTTCGCGAAGTGGGAGCATCTGCACCGCGTGGAACCTGATGGACCCGACGCCAGCCTCCTGACCGACGAGATCACTTACCGCCTGCCGGGCGGGGCGCTGGGACGGGCGTTGGGTGGTGCCTTCATGCGGAGAAAACTCTCGCAGCTGTTTGCGTGGCGACATGCGACGACGAAGGCGGACGTTGAACTACAGCGGCGGTATGAGCCAGTGCGCCCAAGGCGGATTCTGATTGCGGGTGCGTCCGGGCTCGTCGGCCGCGCGCTGGTTCCTTTCTTGCAGACGCAGGGGCACACGGTGCTGCGCCTGGTGCGGCAGAGTCCCGGGACCGCGAAGGAGATTTGCTGGAACCCTGCGACGGGGGCTCTCGACGCGACGGCGCTCGAAGGCGTCGATGCTATCGTTAATCTCTCGGGGGAGAATGTGGGCGCGGGCCGCTGGACGGCGGTGCGGCGTGGTGCGATCCTACGCAGCCGGGTGGAGGCCACCAGGACGCTCGTGCTCGCGGTGCAGAAACTCCGGCGCAAGCCCGAGGTTTTCGTCAGCGCCTCGGCTGTGGGTTTTTACGGCGAGCGCGGCGACGAGGTGGTGACCGAAGACGCGCCGATCGGGCAGGGTTTCCTACCCGAGGTATGCCTCGCGTGGGAAACCCACGCGGAGGGCGCGGCGCGGCTGGGCCTGCGAACGGCGCTGCTGCGGTTCGGCGTGGTGCTCACTCCGTCGGGTGGAGCGCTGGCGAAGCTGCTGCCGCTGTTTCGCGTCGGACTGGGCGGGCGCGTCGGGGACGGGCGGCAATGGATGAGTTGGGTGAGCATCGACGACGCGGTGGGCGCAATCTATCACGCGTTGGTTGAGGCGCGTTGCGCCGGAGCGATCAACATGGTGGCGCCGTCATCAGTGACGAATGCTGATTTTGCGACGACGCTGGGACGCGTGCTGCGCCGGCCGGCGAGTCTACCGGTGCCGGCCCTGGCGGTGCGGGCGCTGTTTGGGCAGATGGCCGAGGAAACTTTGCTGGCGAGCACGCGTGCGGAGCCGCGGCGATTGCTTGCGACGGGCTATGGTTTTCGTCACGCGACGGTCGAGGCGGCGTTGCGGCATGTCCTTGGCGCGGGCAAACTCTAGGCTTTCCAAAGACCGGGCGAGTCCTACGGTCACCGGTTCATATGCAGAAAACCTTCGTCATCTTTAAGCCCGATTGCATGGAAAAGCACATCGTGGGCACGGTCCTCAGCCGCTTCGAAGCCGCCGGTTTCGCGGTGATCGGCTGCAAAATGATGCGGCTCACGCCCGCGCTGCTCCGCGAGCACTACGCCCATGTGGCCGACAAGCCGTTTTATCCCTCCATCGAGGCGTTCATGAGCTCACGGCCGGTGATCGCGCTGGCGCTCCAAGGCAACAACATCGTGCAGCGGGTGCGCGATCTGCTCGGGCCGACTGATTCGCGCAAGGCGGCGAAGGGCACGATCCGCGGCGACTTCGGCACCGACATGCAGACGAACGTCGTGCACGCGTCCGACAGCGACGAGAACGCACAGATCGAGCTGAAGCGGTTCTTCAAGGCCGACGAACTCTACGCCTGACTGGCGTGAGGCGGCGCGGTTCGCGGCGCGCCGGTTCGTCCGGCGGGAGCAACCGGCAAATTGAAAACCAGCGCAAAATAGGTTCGCACTGCGCGGTGCCATTGCCAACAAAGGCGGCACCATGATTATCGCCGACCTCGCCAGGATTTCCGGGGGCACCTTTCCCGCGCGCCGTTGGGGTCGAGGTCTCGTCGGCCAGTTAGGCCAGCCGATTCCCGCGAAGGGGTTTTCGATGGGGTATTCCATCCTAGCGCCGCACGGCGGCCAGGTGCCGTGGCACAATCAGGAGCAGGAGGAGGTTTACTTCATCGTGCAGGGCGAAGGCGAAATCTGCGTTGGCAACGAGCGTAGCCCGATCAAGGCGGGGCAGGCGGTCTTCATGCCTCCGACGCTTTTCCACCAGCTCACCAACACCGGTGACGAGCCGATGCACATGATTTATGTTTACTGCCCGGGCGGCGACGTCGCGCACTGGCGGCAGGAACTGAACGGCACGTTGCCCAAGGCGGGCGAGGGCACGATTCCCCCGCTGCCGGCGGGCGCGCAACCGCAGTGCACGAAGATGCCGGAGTAGGCGGTTCAGGCGGAACCGGTTTCGCCCCGGCGCCACGCGCCCGGTGTCAGGCCCGTCTGGCGGCGGAACCAGCGGGCGAAATAATTGGGGTCATCGAATCCGGCACGGGTCGCGGCCTCGGCGACGGTGGGTTCGCGGAGAAGCGCGGCTTGGGCGGCTTCGAGCCGGAAACGGTCGCGCAGCGCCCGCAGGCCGAGGCCAGATTCGCGTTTCAGCTTCCGGTTGAGGTGGTCGGGATGATAACCGAGGTCCCGGGCGATTTTCCCGAGCCGGGCGGGCGTGCCGACGTGGGCGCGCAGTTTCTCGAACAAAGTAGGGACCGGCGCAGGTTCGGCGGGCGCATGCGCGAGCAGCCGCGCGACGACAGCCAAAATGGCGGGGTAGTCGCCCAGCGTGAGCCGGCCCTTGTGCGGGACCCGCGCCAGCAGGGCGTGGAGTTCGTTCAACGTGCCGGGCGAAAGCGTGCGGTGCGTCGCGCGGACGCGACCGGCGGCTTCGAGTTCGTAGTCGAGCACGAGGCAGAGCGGACGGCTGTGACCGGCGACGGAAAAGCCATGGGGCGTTTGAGGAGGGATGATGAAGAGATCGCCGGTGCGCGCCCGGTGGCGGCGGGTGGCGACGGTCTGCACGCCTTCGCCGGAGAGGTAGAGGATGAGCTGCGCGAAGTCGTGTCCGTGCGGCGCCACCTCGGCATCGCGGTGGCGGTTGAGCTGAAGCTTGCGCAGCACGAAGCCGAGCGCGTGGATTTCGATTTTCTGGACAAGCAATGGGCTCCAGGCGGGCATGGAAGTCGGGTTGGTGCTAGCAAAAGTCGGATTCGTGCTAACGCAAGCCACGGATTAGGCGTAAACTCGGTATTTCAATCCCCTCCTCCTCCACATGACTACGCATAAAGTCGGCATCATCATGAACGGCGTCACGGGCCGCATGGGCACCAACCAGCACCTGCTGCGCTCGATCAAGGCCATCATCGACCAGGGCGGCATCAAACTCGGCGACGCCGAGGTGATCATGCCCGACCCGATCCTCGTCGGCCGGAGCGAGCCCAAGCTCGCCGCCCTCGCCGCCCGCGCCGGCGTGAAGCGCTATACCACCAACCTCGACGCGGCGCTCGCCGATCCGGCGAACCAAGTTTACTTCGACGCCACGCTGACAGGGCAAAGGCCGGTGGGCGTGCGGAAGGCGATTGCTGCGAAGAAACATATTTACTGCGAGAAACCCACCGCCACGACCTCGGCCGAGGCGGTGGCGCTGTATGAGGAAGCGGCGGCGGCCGGGCTCAAGAACGGCGTGGTGCAGGACAAACTCTGGCTGCCCGGCTTGCTCAAACTGAAATATCTCATCGACACCGGGTTTTTCGGGAAAATTTTGTCGGTGCGTGGCGAGTTCGGCTACTGGGTCTTCACCGGCGAACACGAGAAACTGCAGCGCCCCTCATGGAACTACCGCAAGGAGGACGACGGTGGCATCATCGTGGACATGCTCTGCCACTGGCAGTATGTGATCCAGAATCTCTTTGGCGACGTGAAGTCGCTCAGCTGCCTCGGCGCCACCCACGTCCCACAGCGTTGGGACGAGGCGGGCAAACCCTACAAGTGCACCGCCGACGACGCCGCCTACGCGACGTTCGAGCTGACCAACGGCGTCGTCTGCCACTTCAATTCCTCCTGGACGGTGCGCGTGCGCCGCGACGATCTGCTCACGCTGCAGGTTGACGGCACCGAAGGCTCGGCGGTCGCCGGCCTGCGCAACTGCGTGGTGCAGCACGGCTCGACGACGCCCCGCTGCGTCTGGAATCCGGACATCGACAGCCCGGTCAAGTTCTTCGACGGTTGGGTTACGCAGCCGACCAACGACACTTTCGACAACGCATTCAAGGTGCAGTGGGAGCTTTTCCTGAAGCATGTGGTGAAGGGCGATCCGTTCCCCTGGACTTTGTTGCAGGGGGCCAAGGGCGTGCAGCTCGCCGAGCTCGGGCTCAAGTCGTGGGCCGAGCGCCGCTGGGTCGATGTGCCGAAGATCGGCTGAAGCCGCCGGTAGAAAACTATTGCCTCGTTTCCAAACGCGCGATTTGCACTGGCAAATCGCGCGTTTTGTTTACCGTGTACTTGCCTGCCGATCCGGCGGGCAGCTCGAAAAACAACCTTTCTCTCTCCAACCACCAATCACCATGATCTCATCCACCATCTTTGCCGCCACGCTGTTAAGCGGAGGCTTTCTCTCACCGGGCGTCCTACTGCTGCTCGTCATCATCATGATCCCGGTGTCTCTCTACGCGCAGTTCCGTGTGTCGAGCACCTACAATCGCAACGCCGAGATCGCCTCGCGTGGCGGCATCACCGGCCGCGAGGCCGCCGCCGCCGTCATGGCCCGCGCCGGCATCACTGACGTGGAAATCATCGAGACCGAAGGGCACCTCACTGACCATTACGACCCGGGCAACCGCCAGTTGGTGCTGTCGGAGGAGAATTCCCGGGGCACGAGTTTGGCGGCGTTAGGCGTGGCGGCACACGAGGCCGGGCATGCGATTCAGCACAAGATCGGCTATTCGATGCTGCGCTTCCGCATGGCGCTGGTGCCGGCGACAAACTTCGTTTCGCGGACGCTGCCGATCGTGATGCTCGCGGGCTTTTTCCTCGCCCGCGGCCTGAGCGGCATGCTGCTCGACATTGCCATCATCTGCTACGCGGTGCTGACCGTTTTTCAGCTCGTGACGCTCCCCGTCGAGTTTGACGCGAGCCGGCGCGCGAAGGCGCAGCTCGTCGAGCTGGGCATTTTGGACCGCGACGAAATGTCCGGCGTCAACGAGACGCTTGATGCCGCGGCGCTAACCTACGTGGCAGCGTTTGTCAGCTCGCTGCTCTATCTGCTCTATCTGCTGTCGCGCCGCGACTGAAGGCGGAAGGCCGCCAGCGCGGGGCAGGTGGCGCCGGCGGCGTCACGGCGTGAAAACGGTGTCGTCGTCGGTCCAGAGTTTTTTGTCGGGGCCGGCGGAGCGGATTTCCATCTGCGTGCCGCTGAGCTGATGAAAGAAAAATGGCGTGCCCCAGCGGTCACAGAGTTCGCCGCGGGTGTTGATCGCGGGGTGGTCGCTCGGGAGGAGCGCAAGGTGGAGCGGGTTGGCGCCGGTGAGGGCGGCAGTGATCTCAGCGTTGGTGCCGACGGGATTTTCGCGGAGGTTAGTGCGAAACGTCGCAAAGAGGTCGTCGAGGAGGCGGAGGTCGGCAACGATTTCGGTGGCAGGAGAGTTGAGCGCGGAGGCGAGGTTTTCGATTTTCGTTTTTGGATTCTCGATTTTCGTTTGCGCGGCTGGCGGCGGGCGGCGGGAAACGTTCGTCGCGATCCTGTTGTTATCGCGGACAGGCCAGAGGAGCCAGACGAGGCCGAGGGCGGCGGCGAGCAGGACGAGCCAGAGGCGGCGGGACATCAGAGGAAGCCGAGATTCGGGTTGGCGAAGCGGCTGAGGTTGGGAAGCACGAGTGGCAGGTTCGTGGGGCTGACGCCAAACCACGCAGCGAGGGTGGCGGAGTATTCGTCAACACTCGTGGTCGGAATCCAGCGGCCGCGGCCGGTATCGTCAGGACCGCCGATGGTGAGCACTGGGACGCGGCCGTAGATGTCGGTGCCTTTGACGGCTCCGCCGACAATAAGGTGATTGCTGCCCCAGCCGTGATCGGAGCCGTTGCCGTTCGTGTTGTAGGTGCGGCCGAAGTCGGAGGCGGTGAACGTGGTGACTTGCGAGGCGACGCCGAGTTCGGCGGTGGCATCGTAGAACGCCTTGAGCGAGGCGGAGACGTCGGCGAGCAGAGTGGCGTGGGCGCCGAGTTGGTTGGTGTGCAGATCCCAGCCGCCGAGGGCGGCGAAAAAGACCTGCCGCTTCAGGCCCATGGCGGGGGCGGCGTTGATCAGCCGGGCGATCATCTTGAGCTGCTGGCCGAGGCTGCTGGTGGGGAACACGGTGGTGAAAGGGACGGCGGCGCCGGTGCCGACGTATTGGGCGATGAGGGCGCTGTCGCTGATCGCGCCGCTGGTGAGGCCGGAGAACGCGGTTTCGAGGAGGTTGCTATTCTGGGCCGCGAGCAGGTCGCTCTGGGCACGAGTGCGAAGGCCGGCCAGCGTGGTCGCGCTGGTGGACGAGCCGCTGAGCGCTACGGCGCCGGTGGGGCCGACGGCGTATTGAGCCACGGTCTGGCCGACCTGAAAAGAGTTCTGCCCCGCCAGACTGATCGACATCGAAATGGCATTGTTCTGGTTGAGGGCGTTGGTGAGGTCGGCGAGCCGGCCGCCCCAGCCGCTCGTGAAGGGCTTGTCGGGCACGCTGCTCTGCCACTCGACCTGCTGGTCGCTGTGCGAGAAGAGCTGATTGGGCAGCGGGACGGAGTTGGCGGAGTATTGGGCCTTGCTGGTGGGCACGACAAGGGTGCCAACGTTGGCGAGTAGGGCGGCGTGACCAGCACCGAACAGAGCCTGAAACTCGGACATCGATGGGTGCAGGGCGAAGGCGCGGCCGTCACTAGTGCGGGGCGTGATCGGCAAGAGGCCGGTCTGCGGCAGGGCGAGTGCGCCACGGCCGGCCACGTAGGCGGCGTAGCCGGCGCTGTCGTTGGGGATGAGGAGGTTGTTGGCGTCGTTGCCACCTTGTAGGAAGAGACATACGAGGGCTTTGTAGTCGGGAGCGACGGCAGCGCCGGTTAATGAGGAGGTGGCGGGACTGGCGAGCGCGCCGATGAGCCGGAGCTGCGCGAGCGCGGACAGCAGTCCCGTGGTGCCGACGGCGGCGCAGCAGGTGCCGAGAAATTTCCGGCGCGAAAGATCGGAGAGCGGAGACGGTTTCATGAGGTGCCTATTTTTGCACGGCACCCCAGGATGAGGTGACGACGAGGTAGGCCGCGGTGTGTATCCGGTCTGTGGTGCCGGTGCTGGCGGGCAGCGCGGTGAGGGTGGCGACGATTCGATCGCGGGCAGCGGCCGGTAGGGAATTGGCCGCAAGGAGTAGGTTCAACTGGTCGGTGAGCGGCCCCGGCTGGGCGGCGAGCGGGAGCAGGTCGGTGTAGTTGAGGGTCGCGCCGAGGTAGGTTGTGTTGGCGATAAAGTTGTAAAGGAAATTGGGTGTGCTGATGCCGGTGGTGGCCGTGAGGATCTGATACTCGGGGGCGACGAGGCCGGCGGCGGCGAGGGCGCCGGGTTCCACGTAGCCGGGTGCGAAGAAATTGAAGACCGTGGGGGCGCTGAGCGGTGATTCGGCCAGAGAACCGGTGGTGTTGCCGAAGGCGAACCGGCCGGTGGCCGAGGTGACACCGGCCGCGCGCAGCAGGGCGCTGACCCGCAGGAGCGGCTCCTTCAGCTTGCCGTGGCTGAGGCTTGCGGCGACGGCGGGCGAGCGCGCCTCGTAGTCGAGAAGAATGGCGCGGATGACGGCGGCGAGGTCGCCGCGCACGCCGGCACCGTTGTTGGCGAAGACCTGGGCGACGCGATAGACGTAGGCCGGGCTCGGATTGCTGGTGACGAGGCGCTGGATAAGCTGGCGGCTGATGAACGGCGCGGTGCTGGGGTGGTTGAACAGCGCATCGAGGGCGGCCTTCAGATCCTGTGTGCCGGTCTGCCCGGCGGGGAGCTTGACACCGCCGACGATGGTCTTCGCTCCGGTGTCGTGATACCCGGCATAGAGGGTCATAGGATTGATGTAATCCTGAGCCGAGGTGCGGAAATTGGCGTTGGTCGCGTTGGCGTTGGCATAGGCCCAGCCGGTGAAAACCCGCGCCATCTCGGTGACGGTGGCCTGATCGTAGGTCGGGATCGGGCGGCCAGTGGCGTCGAGCATGAGTGTGCCGTCAGGCTGGAGCTGGTTCAGGCCTATCGTGAACAGCTGCATGACTTCGCGGGCGTAGTTTTCGTTGGGCTGCGCGCCGGTGGTGGGGTCAGCCTTGGCGTTGCGGAGCTGGCTGAGGTAAACGCCCATCATGGGGCTGAGGGTCACATCCTCGAGTAAGGTGCGGAAATTGCCGAAGGCATCCCGCGCTAGCAGATCGTAGTAGTTGGCCGCGCCCTCCTGGGCGTTGTAGACGGTGCCGTTGGCGTCGGAGATCACAAAGTGTTCGCTCAGGGCGAAGGCGACGCGCTGCCGGAGTTGGTCGTTGCCGGCCAGGACGATTTTCCACCAGGCGGCATCGCGGTGCGCCTGGCCGGGGCGGGTGTTGACGCCGTTGACGGCGCCCTGGCCGCCGGCGTTGTTGGCGGAGAAATCCGCCATCGTGGCGTCGCGATGGAGCGTGGGCGGCTGGGCGAGCTGTGTAGCCAGCCAAGTGGAATAGCCGGTCTGTTTCAGAGCGGCAATGTCCGCGGCGGTGGGGCCGAAGGTGGCTTGGGTGAGGAAGCGCGCGGCGTCGGTGTCGCTCAGCACGCTAAGGTCGATGACGGGCGGGGCTGGCGGTGCCGAGAAGGCCTGCGATCCGTTGCTCTGAACAAACTGGCCGCGGAGTTCACCGCCGGGGTAGTTGGTAGTTTCGATGCTGACGAATATCCGGCCGGTGCGTAGGGCGTTCAGGATGTCGGCGGCGCTGTAGGCGCCGCTGGGAGACACGGGCCAATACAGGGAGTCAACCGGGCCATCAGGGAGTCGGAACAGCTCGGTGCCGATCTCGCCGGGATTGCCGAGCCGGACGTAAGTGACGGTTTCGGCGGAGCTGAGGTTGGAGAAATTCAAACTGACGCTGACCGCCGTGCCCGCAGGGTTGAGCAGAAGCGTGGCTGTGCCTGCGGCGGTTGAGCCGCCCGAGACAGAGGAGGCTTGCAGCGTGGCGACATAGAGTGTCGGCGGGATGTCAGTGATAGTAACGGTGGCCGAACTAGCGGACGAGACAGTGTAGTCGGGTCCCGGCTGGAGCGTGACGACGACGGTGGACGTAGGCTCGATGACGAAGTCCGACACCGGGGTGACGGGGATGGTCACGGAGGCAGCGCCCGCCGGGATCACAGCGGTGCCGCTGAGGAAATCGTAATCGGCGCCGTTAGTTGCGGTGCCGCCGACCGAGTAGGCGACAGTGAGCGGGAGCAGGGTGTTGCCGCTACGCGTGAGGGTGAACTCTCCGGAGTTGGCCCCCGACTCGTCGGCGGCGGGCTTGGTGGCGGCGATGCTCACGGAGTTCGCCGTGTCAGGCGTCACGTCGTAAATTTCGGCGAGGGCGACGCCAGTGCTGTTGCCCGCGCCGGAGATCAGGATGGTGTAGGCCCCGGGGGCCAGGTCGAGGAGCAGGGCGGAGTCGAGGCTGCCGGGGGCGAAGGGAAAGGCCCCAGCCTGGGTGAAGGCGGCGGAGAGCACAGCGGCGTCGCCGGCGCTGCCCCAGTTGTCGTTGCCGGCGATCACAGCATTGGTGACGTCGCGCACCGACAAGATGGGATCGGCCAGCACGCCGGTGAGCTGGGGCGCGACGGCCGCCAGCCCCGGGCCAGCGGCGCGCACCAGCAGGTGCCGCGTGCCACCGCCGCTGCCCACGACCAGCCCGGCGATCAGCACATTGTTCCCGGTCCCGACCAGCGCGCGGGTGGAGAGATTCAGCAGGCGCGAAGTTCCACCGGAAACCTCGTAAACTTCGACGAGCGCGAGATTGTTCGCGCCCGCCGTGCCGGTGACGATGGCGGTGTAGGTGCCGGGATCGAGCAGGCGGACCAATGCGGAATCGAGGCTGCCGGCGGCGAGGGGGGAGGCGCCGACAGCCTGCATGGTGGCGGCGTCGGCGGGATTCCAGTTGTCGTTGGTCGCGACGACGGTGGCGCCGTGGTAAAGGGTGAGGGCCGGGTCGGCGAGCGTGTTGGGCAGGAAGGCACTGAGGCCGGGTCCGACGGCGCGGATGAGCACGGTCTTGGGTGCGCCGGGGCCGATGACGAAACCGGTGATCAGAACGTTGTTGCCAGATCCAGCTTGACCGCGGGTGGAGAGATTTACAAGGCGCGGGGCCTCGGCGCGCAACCATGCCCCGCATAAAAGAGCTAGAAGCAGGAGGCCGTAAGTTCGGACAAACATGGGCGGAGTTGGTAAGCTCCACAATGATGCCCTTATTCCATGCAGATGTAACCGACTTGCGGAGATATTTGCTGTGCTTATATGCCCGCTACCGACCTCCGGCTCACCCTTTCAGCGAACCGTGCGCAGCTGCACGCTGTCCACGAGCCGGTCTTGGGAGACGATGTCAGTGGCGACGATCAGTTTGTCGCCAGCGGCGACCCGGCCGGCCTGTTTGAGAATGGTTATGGCATTCTCGATGGAGGCGTCGGGGTCGCTCGCGAAAGGCATTACGAACGGCTCGATGGCGCGTAGCAGGCGGAGCTGGCGGGCGAGTTCAAGGAAGGGTGTGAAGGCGAAGACGGGCGAATGCACGGGGCGCAGCGCCGCCAAGCCGTTGGCCATGAAACCGTGTCGCGTAAAGGTGAGGATTTTCGAGTGCGGAATCTCGTTGGCCAGCACGACGGCGGAGTGAAGCATTTTCATGCGGTCGCCTGTGAACACTGCAACTTCGCGCTCGCCGTCGCCGTCCTCGGCCTCGATGCGGCGCGAAATCTTGTCGAGCATCTGCACGCATTCGAGGGGGTATTTGCCGATGGTGGTCTCGCCGGAGAGCATGACGCAGTCAGCGAGCTCGTAGACGGCGTTGGCTACGTCTGTGATCTCGGCGCGCGTGGGCACCGGTTGGCCGATCATGGACTCGAGCATGTGGGTGGCGACGATGACGGGCCGGCCCTGCGCGAGGCAGGCGCGCACGGCGCGACGCTGGATGACGGGCAGTTCCTCGAACGGACACTCGATGCCGAGGTCGCCGCGAGCGACCATGAGTCCGTCGCAGGCGCTGACGATTTCGTCGAGGTTGGTGATGGCGGACTGATCCTCAATCTTGGCGATGATGCGAACTTTCGATTTGTGGAGGTTAAGAAACTCGCGGAGCCCCTCGACGTCGCGTGCCATGCGCACAAACGAGAGGGCGAGGAAATCGATGCCCTCCTCGAGGCCGACCATGGCGTCGCGGCGGTCCTTCTCGGTGAACGAGGGCAGGTTGACCTTGACGCCGGGCAGGTTGATGTGGCGGCGCGAGGAGAGAGGGCCGGGGATGAGGACGCGGCAGCGGATGCGCGCCTCGTTCTTGGCGAGGACTTCGAGGCGCAGGAGGCCGTTGTCCACGAGCACGGTGTCGCCGACTTGGATGTCGCTAACGAGGTCCTTGTAGTTCACGTCCACCGAGCGCACTTCCTCGCTGCTGCTGCCGCTGCCGGGTTTGACGGTGAAGTCGAAAATTTCGCCGGCTTTCAGCTCGATGGGCACGTCGAGGTCGCCGGTGCGGATTTCTGGGCCCTTGATGTCCATCATGATCGCGACCTCGCGGCCGGCGCGCTGGGAGACGGCGCGGATGCGGCGGATGACGGTGCGCGTCCAGTCGTGCTTGGCGTGCGCCATGTTGAGGCGGATGATGTCGGCGCCGGCCAAAATGAGCTTTTCGAGCATGGCCTCACTTTCGGTGGCGGGACCGAGGGTGAAGATGATTTTTGTGCGGCGGAAGGCGCTCATGGAGGAATCATTGATGCAGAAAACGGACTAGAGGCGCAAGCGCGGCGGCTGTCACACGTTTGTCACAATCGGGCGGCGCTTTTTTCCGTGCACCGGGCGGGCGTTCCGCTAAAGACGGCACGGTGAGCATGGCCTCCCGTCCGCCTCCGCGGCCGGGCCGTGCCCCGCCCAAAGCCCAACGCACCCCATGTCATCGCTCAGCATCGTCGCGATCTGTCTCACGGCTGTCCTTGCCATTTACTTCTACAACAACCCGCTGAAGCACGGCTCGTGGTTCATGAACCGGCGCTTGATCAACTGGTTTCCGCTCGGGATGACCTATGCGTTCCTCTATATGGGGCGCTACAACCTCGCGGTGGCGAAGAACGCATTCGGGACGCTGATGTCTAACGAGGACTTCGGGTGGATCTTCGCGGCGGGGACGGGCGTGTATGCGCTGTCGTTCCTAGTGAACGGGCCGCTGGTGGACCGGATTGGCGGGAAAAAGGGCATCATCATTGCGGCGCTGGGGGCCTCGTTTGCGAATATCGCGCTTGGGGTGATCACGTGGCTGGTGCTGACAGGCCGCACGCAGATCCCGCTGTTCTGGCCGTTCGTGGCCCTTTATGCACTCAACATGTATTTCCAGAGCTATGGCGCAGTCTCGATCATCAAGGTGAACGCGAACTGGTTCCATGTGCGGGAGCGCGGCGTCTTTGGTGCGATCTTCGGGACGCTGATTTCGTTTGGCGTGTATTTCGCCTTCGACTGGGGCCTGGAGATTCTGAAGATGTCGAAGGCGAATCCGACCGGCGAGTTGAGCTGGTTGCACGGGCTGGTGCAGCGCGTGTTCGCGATTTCCGGCTCAGCGGTCGACGCCACTTGGGCGGTGTTTTTCATTCCGGCCGCCATTCTCCTCGTCTGGGCAGCGCTTGATGGGTGGTTGATCAAGGAAACTTCGGAGGAAGCCGGCTTTCCCTATCTCGAAACGCATGACGCGTCGTCGGGACACATGCACGAGACCTACACGACGATGGAACTGCTGAAGAAAGTCTTCTGCAGCCCACTGATGCTGATGCTGGCGGGTGTAGAGATGACAGCGGGCGTGCTACGCAATGGGATCATGCAGTGGTATATCATTTTCGCGAAACAGGTGCCGCAGCCGGGAGCGGAGGAGATCGTGGGCAACTGGGGGCTCCTGCTGTGCCTCTTCGGGATCGTAGGTGGATTTGCCGGCGGGCTGATCTCGGACAAGTTTTTCCAGTCGCGGCGCGGGCCGCCAGCGGCGCTGTTTTGCGCATTCATGCTGATGATGGCGGCGGTAATGGCGATGGCGTTGAAGACGCAGCCGATCGTGGTGGGGCTTGCGGCCCTGTTGATCGTGGCGGCGGTGACAGGCGTGCACTCGCTGATGTCGGGCTCGGCGGCGGCGGACTTCGGCGGGCGCAAGGCCACCGCGACGTGCTCGGGCATCGTCGACGGCTGCGTCTACCTTGGGAGCAGCGTGCAGTCGGTGTGCGTGGGCATTTTGTCCGGAATCAACTGGCAGTGGTGGCCGATCTTCCTGATGCCCTTTGCCCTGGCGGGCGGCATCATTGCCTGGCGCCTCTGGCACGAGCTGCCTGCTGCGACGCGCAAATACATCGCCGAGCACGAGCAGAAGCCGGCGCCGGCCATCAGTTGAGCGGGCGGCGGTAGCGTGGTGCGGGGCGGGCACGGATTTTCCGTGCGCTAGGTTACGATTGCGTTACAACCCCAGCCCATGAGTGACGCTTCCGCTACCCCGCCGGTTCATTATGAGGCGCGCCCCAGCCTCCCCCATGGCTTCCGGCCGCGCCGCGGGCTGAACTGGGCGGTCATCGGCCTGACCTATACGAGCTTCTACCTCTGCCGCTACAATTTTTCCTACGCGAACAAGGCGATCAGCGACGAGTTTTTCTTCTCGAAGTCGGACATCAGCACGATCCTCTCGTGCCAGTTCGTGGCCTACGGCTGCGGGCAGATCATCAACGGCCTGCTCACCGACCGCATCGGCGGCAAACGCGCGATGCTGATCGGCGCCGCGGGCACGGTGACGATGAGCCTGCTGTTCGGCGCGGCGTCGTTCTGGGGCATGCTATGGCTCTTCGCACTGCTCTGGGGCATCAACGGCTACGCGCAGTCGTTTGGTGCGCCCGGCTTCATTAAGATCAATAGCGCGTGGTTCAGCGAGAAGGAGCGCGGCACCTTCGCCGGCATCTTCGGGTGTATGATCAACCTCGGGCGCGGGGTGGCGAACTGGTTGCTGCCCGCACTGCTGGCGGGCTTTGTGTTCATCGGCATGTGGCATGTGCCGCCGCAGCACTGGCGCTGGCTGTTCTGGATTCCGGCGCTGATCGCCGCGGCGGTCGCGGTGCTGCTCGCCGTCTTCGTCAAGGACACGCCCGAGGAGTGCGGCTTCAAGAACCTGTTCGCAGGCGAGGCCGACCATGCTGACACCGAAGTGCGCACGGCGTTGGGCGTGGTCTTTAAGCAAATTGTCACCAACCGGGTCGTGTGGATCATCGCGTTTGCCTACGCCTGCACAGGCGCGGTGCGGCAGAGCATCGACCAGTGGTTTCCCCGCTTCTTTCAGGACGTGCACCATCTGGACCAGCGAGGACTGAAGTTTCAGTTGCTCGGCTTGGCGATTCCCATCGCCGCCTCGGCCGGCTCGCTGCTCTCGGGCTGGATTTCGGACCGGTTCTTCCACTCGCGGCGCGCGCCGGTCGCCGCGATCATCTACGGGCTCCAGATTGTCGTCACCTTCGTCGCCGCGCAGGTCACGTCGGTCAACTGGGCGCTCGTGCTTGTCGTGCTCATCGCGCTTACGGTGAACTCGACGCATTCGCTACTCGGCCCGGCCGCGGCGATGGACATCGGCGGGCGCAAGATGGCTGCCTTCGCCTCCGGCGTGATCGATGCTTTTCAGTATTTCGGCGCGGCACTGGCCATCAAGGGACTTGGCTGGGTGCTCGATCGCTACGGGTGGGATTACTATTTTTATTACCAAGTGCCGTTCGGGCTGCTCGGGGCCGTCCTGATGTATTCGATCGCGCACCGGAAGAGCCTGAAAAAGGGCGACACGCACTGAGCGGTTCGCAGGCCGGCTTTCGCCTCACGCCAGCTCGTAGAACGGCGTGCTCTCGCCCGGCGCGACCACGGCAAACTCGCACGCCGCCAGCGCCGCGCGCACGCTGGCGAACGCGAGCTCGACGGCGGCCGGCGTGTTGCAGTCGCGTGAGAGGTGCGTTAGGTAAACGCGCCGCCAGTGGGGGCTCGCCACGCCGGCGAGCAATTCGCGCGCGGTCTCGTTGGAGAGGTGCCCGTGCCGGCCACTGATGCGCTGTTTGGTTGACCACGGGCGCTTCGTGTCGGCTTTGAGGAGTTCCGAACAGTGGTTGGCCTCGACTACGACGACCTCGCAGGCGCGGATGTGCTCGCGCACATGCTGTGGTGCGTGGCCGAGGTCGGTGAGAAACGCCAGCGAGCGGCGCGGGGCGAACAGATCGCCGTCGCGACCTGTTGAAAAGCGGAAACCCACCGGCTCCTGCGCGTCGTGCGGCACCGTGAAGCTCTCGATCTCGAGATCGCGAAACCGGAAGCGCGCGCCCGTCTCGAACATCTGCCAGTCGGGCCGGTGCCCGAGGCCCGCCTGCACGGCGCGGGCCGTGGCGGCGTTGGCGAAGACGCGGATGTGCGGGAAACGCTTCATACCTTCGACGCCTGCGGCATGATCGCCATGTTCGTGAGTGAGGAAGACTGCGTCGATCCGCTCTAGCGATTCGCCGACCGCGGCCAGCAGCGTCCCGAGCTTGCGGGCGGAAAACCCGGCGTCGACCAGCACGCGCGCTCCCTCGGTGATGAGCAACGCCGCGTTGCCCGAACTGCCGCTGCCGAGAATGCAAAACCGCATGGCCATCGGGTTGCAGCTAGCGTTCCGGGCCCGGCGACGACAATCATAATTTGGTCCCGGGTGTCGAGGCGGCTGGGTCGATGCCATGGGCTCGCGTTTGACACTTGCCGCGCCAGTTAGCCTGCTGGCCGGATGGTGGGGTTTTACCCCATGCGATTGAGCCGCATTTGTTGGTAGGCTGAGCCCATGAGCAACGAGAACTTGGACTTTGAAGACCTGCTTGTGCGGCTGGGGCAACTGATTGCCGACAAGAACCGGTGTGGCGAAAGCTTGGCGAACCAGAATACCCAAGACGAAGTGCTGAAGCGCCGCTGCCTCGGTTCCGACTCTCCAGTGTCGCCCGCACGTGGTCTTAGCGTTGAGCCTCTTTGACGGCATGCGTCCCCATCCCACACTGGTTGCCCATTACGCCACCCCCGAGGCCAAGCCGGAATTCGTCAACCGGCTGTTCGACCAGGGAGCGAAGCATTATGATTCCGTGGTGGACTGGGGCTTCCTGCGCAGCGGTGCCTCCTACCGCCGTCGGACGCTGAGGCAGCACGGCCTGCGTCCGCCGGATCATTTGCTTGATGTGGCCTGCGGCACCGGACTGGTGGCAGTCGAGGCGGAAAAAATCCTCGGCACCGCGGAGAACATCACCTGCTTGGATCCCAGTGAAGGGATGCTCGCCGTGGCGCGGACCAAACTCGGGGCGCACTTCGTTCAGGGCCGCGCCGAGGCGCTGCCGTTCCCGGACAATTTCTTCGATTTTCTGACGATGGGTTATGCGCTACGCCATGTCACTGACCTGGAGACGACGTTCCGCGAATACTGCCGGGTGCTGAAGCCCGAGGGGAGGCTGTTGATCCTTGAAATCACGAAACCGGGCGGCCGCGTTGCGGGGTTTTTCTTCCGGCTCTATTTCGGCCGCATCTATCCATTTCTTACGCAGCTGTTCACCCGCAGCACAGATGCGCGCGACATGATGCGTTATTACTGGGAGACCATGGACGCCTGCGTGCCGCCCGCATCCGTGCTCAGCGCGCTGATGGCCGCAGGTCTCACTGCGGTGAAACGCGACACCGCCCTCGGCCTATTCAGCGAATACACGGCAATGAAGGCTCGGTCGGCTACTACCTGAGCGTAATCCTGCCTTTTTCTCCCTGCCGCCCGCCCGCATATCCGATGGGATCCTCGCTTCGACGCTCCACGGCCCAGGTCGTCCCGCAAGCGGCGGGAAACCCGAAGCAAACACGTGCCCGCCGAGGCTGGACCTGCCGCGAATTTCGGTTGATGATGCGCCCACGCCTCGTGAGCAACCACCCAGCAGTTTCGGCGGCAGTAAATTCTGCCACCTGTTCCGCCTGATTTTCCCATGTCCGACCCCCTAAAACTTCGGCTCAAAACCCTGATCATCGCCACGCTCCAGCTCGAGGGCATCCAGCCCGGTGATATTCCTGACGATGAGCCGCTCATCGGTTCGCCGCGCCTCGGCCTCGACTCGATCGATGCTCTTGAACTCGTGCTGGCGCTAGAGAAGGAGTTCGGGGTGAAAATCGGCAGCAGCGAGGAGTCGCGCCAGGCGCTCGGCAGTGTCAACACCCTCGCGGCCTATCTTCGCGCCCATTCGCCTAGCGTCTGAGTGTCCTGCTGAAATGAACGTGCCGGCCGATCAACTACCTGCGGGCATCGTGGCCTGCGACTGTCTCACGCCGTTCGGCAACGCCACGGCCACGGCATCCGCGCTCCTCGCGGGTCGACGCGCGCTCGAACTCACCCCTGTGCTCGGCCGTGATGGCGGAGACCTTGTCCCGCTCGCCTTGACCGGATCCATGGACGAAACACTGCCACCGCGCTGGCTGCCTAAGCTACGCCGGATGGCCGCGGGCATTCCACTGGCGGCGTGGGGTTCAGTGCGCGCCCCGGTCATCGTCACGAGCAGCAACTTCGGGGTCGGCAGTCTCTATGCCTTCACGCGCGAACATGATGCGCGCCACCTCGCGCACGGCCCGCCGTTCGCCAGCGTGGAATTGCTGCGGCGCGAGTTCGCCTGGGGCGAGCATGTGCATGTCTTCTCGCACGCCTGTGTCACCGCGCACCTCGGGCTGGCATACGCGGCCCGGTTGCTGCACGCCGGGTTGGTGGACCGCGTGCTGGTCTTTTCGTTCGATTTCGTGAGCCCATTTGTCGCCGGTGGGTTTCACAGCCTGAAGATCCTCAACGGCGCCATGCCCGCCCCCTACGCGGTGCGTGAAACCGGCTCGATCGGTCTCGGTGACGGCGCCGCGTTTGCCGTGCTGACGCGCGACGTCGCGCCCTTCCGGCTTGCGGCGCATGCCCTGCAGAACGAGATGTTTCACTTCACGGGCAACCAGCCGGACGGCGCAGGGTTCGCCGCTTGCGCTGCCGCGATCGCCGCCGCCGCAGGCGGCCGACGGGTTTGGATCAAAGGCCACGGCACCGGCACGCTTGAGGCGGGACGAATCGAGGCTGAGGTCTCGGCGCGACAGTTCCCCGGCGCACCGCTGGTTTCCTGGAAAGGAAGCCTCGGCCACACCCTCGGCAGTTGCGGGCTCGTCGAACTTGCTATCGCGCTCGCTGCGCTGCGCGGATCGGAAGGAAAAATTCCCGGCACGGTCGGCGGCGCGGCGCCGAGTTTCACCGACACCGTGGCGCTCGAGCGATTCGCCAGCGCGTGCTTCGATGGCGCCGTTCTCACCAGCAATGCTTTTGGCGGCGCCCATGCCGCGATGCTGCTCACCCATGACTGAGCGCTTCCTCCATCACCTGCGCGTCGAGGTGCCCGCCGAAAACGAGACGGCGGCGGAGGCGCGCCTGCGGCTGGCGGCGATATTCCCGCGCACCGCCGTGCGACGGATGACTCACCTCGGCCTGCTCGTCGGCTCGTGTCTCGACGGTGCCGCGCTCGGGCCGGAGGACGCACTGGTCTATGCCTCGACGTTTGCCGAGACGCGTGCGCTGGAGGATTTCCTGCTGAGCTTTCCGGCGGCGAGCCCGTTGTTTTTCCAGACGTCGATCCATCCAGGCGGCGTGCAGCAGGTGTTGATCGGCCGGCAACAGCCCATCGCCCGGCTCTGGCCCCTCGCCGGACGCACGCGGCTGGTGGAGCAAGCCTTGCTGACCGCGCTGATCGAAACGTCCCCGCGCGTGGCGCTAGTCGGCGGCGAGGAACGCGGCGGCTGGCTGCTGGAACACCAGATGGCCTCGGCACGGTCGTTCGCTTTTGCGGTGATCTTGACGCGCAATCCCGTGGGTGCGACCGGACGCGTCGCCTTCACCCCGGGCCCGCAATCCGATGAAGTGATTCCCACCCTGGAGGATTTCACGCTGGCGCTGGCCGGGCGCCAGCCGTTGCACTGGCACGGTTCCGGCGGTGCGTGGACGCTCGATTGGTCATGAACACGCCGTTCAATCTCACGCGGAATCCCGGCCCAAGCTGGGGCTACGGCTTCCTTTTGTGGGCGGAGCGCTGGTGGCCGGGTTGGTTTTTCCGTCCGATGCTGATGGCCGGCACATGGGTCGGGCTCGCGTTCATGCCCCCACAGCGCGCGCATTCGCGTGCTTATCTTGCGGTGGTGCTCGGCCGACCCGCCCGACTCGGCGAAGTGTGGCGGCACTTTTTCGCCTTTGCGGAGTTCCTGATGTTCGAGCTTCGGGCGGGACGCGGTGTGCCGGTGCGCTGCATGCTGGAGCCGGAGAACGAGACGGCGTTCGAGGCGCTGGTGCGGTCAGACCGGCCCGCGCTCTTCGGCACGTTTCACTTTGGCGGCTCCGATCTGCTCGGCTACCTGCTGGGGAAGCGGGGCCGGCGTGTTTCCATCATCCGGCAGCGCGTGGGCAATTCCACCGACACCCGCCTGCTCGGCGCGCGATATGGCGCACAGGTCTCGTTTCTCTGGGTCAACGATCCCGCCCATCTGCTGTTCGATCTGAAAGCGGCCATCGAGGCTGGCGACTCCCTCGCGCTGAAGTGCGATCGGTTGGAGTTCAGCGCGAAGTCCGAGCCGTTTTTCTTCCTCGGCGCGCGCCGCCTGTTTCCCTTCACCATCTACCACCTCGCCCTGCTGTTCGACCGGCCGGTCGTATTTTGCACCGCTGTAGCGGATGCCGCGAAGGATGAACTACGCATCTATGCGTCGCCCGTCTTCACCCCGGGCCCGGCGGCCGAACGCGAGGCCAACACGCAGGTGGCGCGGGCGCATTTCCAGGCCGTGCTCACACAACTGGAAACCTTGGTGCGCCAGCATCCGTTTCTTTGGTTTAACTTTCTTCCGCTCAACCCCGAGACGCCGGCCCTCGCCCGATAGGCCGCGCGCCCCCTTGCATCGCATGTTCATCCGCCCTGTCTATCAACTCTTGACCTACTACTTCACGCTGCTGGTCTTTGGTGTGTGCGGGCTGGAAGTGAGCCTGCTCAGCCTGCTGACCGGCTGGCTGCCGGCGACGGAACGGACGGAGCGTTTTTTCCAGCGGCTGATCCACCGGCACCTGGCGCTGTTCCACCGGTGGGCTGGTTTTGCCGGGCTGATTCACGTGCGCTATCGCGGTTTCGAGCGGTGGCCGCGCGGCGGGTTGGTGCTGGTGGCCAACCACCCAGCCCTGATCGACATCACCTGTTTGCTGGCGCGGATGCCCGAGGCGGTCTGCATCTTCAAACCCGCCATCCGCCGCAACCCCGTGCTGGGCGCCGCCGCCCGGCGCGCCGGTTACCTCGGCAATGACGGAGGACTTGAGCTGGTCCGGCACGCGGCGGAAAAAGTCGCCGACGGCCACACCATGGTCATCTTTCCCGAGGGCACACGCACGCCGCCCGGCACGACGCTGCTCCCGTTCAAGCGCGGCTTCGTCCTCATCGCCCGGCGAGCTCAGGTGCCCATCCAACTGGTGCGGATCACCACCGATTCCAACGTCCTCACCAAGGGCCGCGCTTGGTGGCGGCTGCCGCGGCTTCCGGCCCATATCGAGGTTGCGGTCGGACCGTTGATTCCCACCAACACGGCGGTCAACCCGACCGAACTGACGGCCGAGATCGAGGCGTGGTTTCGCGCGCCCGCGCCCGAAGTGTCTGGTGCCACGACCTGCTCCCTCAACCCGCCATGACCGTCTCCGCCTCCCACCTCGTCATCCTGCCGACCTACAACACCGGTCCGCGGCTGCGCGAAGTCGTCGCCGAGGTCCTGCGCCAATGGCAACCGGTGATGGTCGTCGTCGACGGCAGCACCGATGGCAGCGAACACCCTGTGCTGGCCCTAGCGAAGAGCGAGCCGCAGCTGAACGTGCTGGTGCTGCCCCGGAACGTGGGCAAGGGCGCGGCCGCACTCGCCGCTGCCCGCGCGGCGCTTGAGCGCGGCTTCACGCACGCGCTGGTGATGGACGCGGATGGGCAGCATCCGACCGCCAGTATCGCGGAATTCATGGCGGCCTCGCAGTGCCAACCGACCGCGCTGATCTTGGGCCGGCCGATCTTTCCGCCGAATATTCCGGCCGCGCGGCTGCATGGTCGCAAACTGAGCGTCGGCCTCGTGCGACTCGAAGTGTTCGGTGCGGGGATCGCCGACCCGCTGTTTGGCTTTCGCGTCTATCCGCTCGCGCCGCTTCTGGCTGTGCTCGGACCGCGCCGCGGCGGCCGGCGCTATGATTTCGACACTGAGGTTGCCGTGCGTCTCTGCTGGGCTGGCGTGCCGCCGCTGAACATCGCGGCCCCGGTGAAATATTTCTCGCGCGCCGAGGGCGGCGTGTCGCATTTCCACTATGTGCGCGACAACGTCGCGCTCGTCTGGATGCACACGCGGCTCATCGCGGAACTGCTGTTGTGGCGGTGGCCCGCCGTCCGCCTCCAGCGCCGCCAGTGGAGTCTCGCCGGGTCGGTCCTGGCCCTGCTGCTCCTAGCGACAGCGCTCGCCCCCGCAGCGGAGCCGGCCCCGCTCGTGAGTCCGGCCCACCGCCTCGCGCCCGGCGCGCCTGGCTGGACCGATCTCATCACGGCGTTTGCCCATCAGGGCGACACCAGCGCCGACTTCGTCGAGCGCCGTTTTTTCCCGTTCAAGAAGCAACCGATCGAACTCAAGGGTGAGGTGCGGGTCTCCGCCGCTCACGGGCTGAGCCTGCACTACACTGCGCCGGAAGAGCGCACAGTCATCCTCGACGCCCAAGGCATGCTGATCCGTGGCGCAGCGGGCGAAAAGGCTCTGCCGGCTGATCTGCGTGCCCGTGCCGCCAATGAGGCGCTGCGCCATATCCTGCGCTTTGATTTCGCCGCGCTGGAGCCGGAGTTTGAAATCTACGGTCAGCGCGCCGGTCCAGCCTGGACGCTCGTGCTCATGGCGCGCGCCGAGACCCTGCGCCGGGGCATCGGGATCATCACCGTGGCCGGCGAGGACACCGTCGTGCGCCGGATCGAGCTCCGGCACTCGGCCCGGCAATACATCGAAATTCTCAACGAGCCGCCGCGCCCGCCGGTGGCGTTCACGGCCGACGAGGTGCGGCGCTACTTTCGCTGACCGCATGAGTTTTCGCCGCCGCCAACTGCTGGGCTGGAGCTTGCTGGGCGCCGCAGCGCTGGCCGGCGGGACTTGGCTGGCGAGCCTTGACTACGCGAGGAAGCTCTCGAGCGACGTGCTTGACCTCATTCCTGTCGACGAGCGCTCGCCCGAGCTGTCGCTGGTCCGCCAGCTGGCGAGCCAGGCCGAGGCGCGGACGATGTTCTTTGTGCTCACGGGCGCCGAGGGCGCTCCTGCTCCCGCCGCGGCCGCGGAGCAATTTGCCGCGCGACTGGCGAAGGACCCGGCGTTTACCCAGGCGCTATCCCTGAGCGATCCGGCGCCGCGGGATGCGCTGGGGCGCGCGTTGTTCGAGCAACGCTTGACGCTGCTGTTTCCCGCATGGCTCCGCGAACGCGAGGCATCCCATGCGGCGGCGGGCGGCGCGCCGGCCGGTTTTTCCGATTGGCTGGCGAAAGACACCGCGGCGGCGCTCAGCCGGTTTCTCCCCACGCCCGAAGCCCTCGCATTTCAGGATCTCGTGCCCGCCGATCCGCTGCTGCTGCTGCCGACCGCCGTCGACCGGCTCAAGGACAGCTTATCCGGCGGGCCCGCCGCTGCGAGCGGGATGACGTCCGCGCTGGTGTGGGCGCAACTGGCCGCTTCACCTCTGAGCGAGGCGGGTCAGACACCCGCCTTCACGGCCATAGAGCGCGTGACGGCGGAGTTGCGCGCGGACTTTCCCGGGCTGCACGTGGCGAGCACGGGCGTGAACCGATTCGCGGCGGCCAGTCGCGCGCGGATCGAGCACGAGGTCACCTGGCTCAACGCGTTGTCGCTGGCCGCGGTGCTCGCGGTGGCGTTTACGTTCATCCCGGCAGTCCACCGCGGCCTGCACCTGATTCCAGTGGTCCTGCTTTCCATGCTCGGTGCCTGGGTGTGTGCCACCCTCGCGTTCGACCGGCTGCACATCCTGGTCTTCGTCGTTGGTTCGATGCTGACCGGCGTCGCCATCGACTACGGCTTCTATCTCTACCTGCAACCGCCGGCGCGGGCGGACGAGGATTACTGGGAGAAGGTGCGCCGGCTGGCAAAGCCGCTCCTTGCCAGTTGCTTCACGACCGTGGCGGGATTTGCACTGCTGCTTTTTTCCGAGCTGCCGCTGATCCGCCAGCTCGGCGTGTTCGTCGGTGCCGGGTTGGTGTCCGCCCTGGCGGCGGCCGTTGTCTATTTTTCCACGGTGCGAAATGCGTTTTTGCCCACGCGGACCTGGCGCGGCGGGCAGGCGCTGTCCGCCGGCTGGCGCTCCGGACTGCGCCGGCTGCTGGTGGCCGTCTGGATCATCGCGCTGCCGGGACTAGCGCTGCTCCACTGGCGCGACGACATCCGGGAGCTGGAAATTCCGTCGCCGGCCCTGCAGCGCGAGGATGCGCGCATTCGGGCGCTGTTCGGTGATCGCAGCGATGGCACCGTCTACCTAACCTACGGCGCCAGTCTCACCGAGGCGCGCGCCTCGCTCGGCCGACTCGAAGGCTGGCTGCACGCCGCCGGCAACGGACGAACCCGGACCATCGGCCTCGGCGTGCTGGTGCCAACCGCGGAGGAGCACGCGCGTGCCCTGCGCTTCGTGCACGAACAGCCCGATTTTGCCGCACAACTGCGCGCAGCGCTGGAGAAGGAGGGTTTTGATCCGGCCGAATTCGGCGCGTTCTTCGCCGCCTATGCGCGGTACACCGGCCAGGCGAAGACGGGCGATCTCGCCGCTGCCGTCACGACCTTGCAGGCAAAACTCACGGGGCCGCTCGGGCTGCTGCTGCACAGCGGGCAGCCGCTGAGCTGGTTCGTCACAATCGCCACGGAGGCCCCCGCGCTGCCGCCGCCGGCCGACACCCACACAGTGAGCGCGAGCCAGCTGCAGACGCTCAACCGGCTGTTCAGCCGTTACCGCCAGTCGGCGATGTGGCTCAGCCTCACCGGACTCGCGATCGTCGGCGCCGGCGTGTTGCTGTCCTACGGGTTTCGCGACGGTGTGCGCATCTTCGCCATTCCGTGCGGCGCCTGCCTGGGCATCTTTGGCCTTTTCGGGTGGATTGGACAGCCGCTGAACCTGTTTCACCTGCTGGGCGCGTTTCTCGGCGTCTGCCTGACGCACAACTACTCGATCTTTTCCGCGACGTCGGCCTACCGGCGCGAGCCGCCGCCGGTATCGGTGCGGCTGTCGGCGCTGACCACGGCGGCCTCGTTTGGCGTGCTGGCGTTGAGTGGCATTCCGGTGGTGCGCGCGCTCGGCTCGACGGTCGCACTCATGGTCATCGCCGCGCTGCTCGTGATCGAGTTCGAGCATCTGGCCGGTCTCGGGAACAAGGCATGAGCCACGCCCTCATCGCCGCTTGGGAGAAAACATTGCACCGTGGCGGCGACCGGCGCGCCGTGGTGCAGGCGGCCGACGGACAGGCCGTGACGTTCGGGGAATTGGATGCGCGTGCGACGGCGTGGCTGGCGGCGCAGGTGCCGGCGGCGGGCGCTCTCGCGGGGCGCGCGGTGGTTTTCGCCGCACCCAATGGCATCGGCTGGTGGGAGGTGTTTCTCGGCCTGATGCGCGCCGGTGCGCTCGCAGTGCCGCTCGACGCCGCGGAGCCGGCCGAGGCGCAGCGCGGCTTGGCCGCGTCGCTGCGCGCGGGATTCTGGTGGAGTGGGACGAGGCTCATGCCACTTGCAGGGGAGAAGCGGTGGCGCGACCCGGAGGTTTGTCTGATCAAAATAACCTCCGGCACCACGGGCCATCCGCGACCGCTCGTGTTCACCGCGGGGCAGTTGCTCGCCGACTCGCATCAGGTCACGGCCACGATGGGCATCGGTCCGCGCGACCTAAACTACGCGATGATTCCGCTCGGCCATTCCTACGGCCTCGGCAACCTGACGCTGCCGTTGATGGCGCAGGGGGTGCCGCAGGTCTGCGCGACAGCACCGCTACCGCACGCGATTGCGGCGGATTTTGCGCGCTGGCGCCCCACCGTGTTTCCCGGAGTGCCCGCGGTGTGGCGCGCGCTTGCGGCGTCCGCGGTAGCGCTGAAAAGTCTCCGGCTCGGCATCTCGGCGGGGGCGCCGTTGCCGGTGGACGTGGCGCGCGATTTCGCAAAAAAATTTGGCCGGCGGCTGCACAGTTTCTATGGCTCGAGTGAAACGGGTGGCATCGCGTATGACGCGACCGGGGCCGCGACGCTCGACGGCGGCGTGGGGCGGGCGTTGCGCGGCGTGCGACTGACGGCGCTGCCGGGGCGACGCTTGAAGGTCAGCAGTGCCGCAGTGCTGACGTATGGCCACCGCCGGTGCGTGGGCCGGCGCGGCGCGTGGATCATGCCCGATCTCGTGGCGGTCGACACCCGCGGATGCCTGACCCTGTTGGGCCGGCTCGGCACGATGGTGAAGATTGCCGGGCGGCGCGTGAATCTAGAGGAGGTAGTGGCCCGGTTGCGTGGTCTGGGCGGCGTGCGGGACGCGTGGGTTAGCGTCAGCGCGGGCGCAGAGCCCGTGCTTGGTGCCGTGGTGGCGACCGAGCGGACCGCGGCTGAGTTGCGCGCGGCGCTCTTTGCCGACACCGCTTCTTGGAAGATCCCGAAAATGTGGCGCGTCGTCGCGGCGTTGCCGGTGACGGCCCGGGGCAAGCCCGATACGCGGGCGTTGCAGGCGCTGACTTTCCCGTCAGCGGAGACCGGCGACGCCGAAGAGTGATGCCTCAATCTCAACGAGGAGCCGGGCGCGGCACAGGTCGGCCTGCAGATAGGAAACGCGGTCGGCGCCCGTGAAGAGTCTCTCGTCCAGGGCAGCGGCGACAGCGGGTTGATCAGCTGCATGGCGGAGGTAGACCTTAAAGTGACGTCGCGAGCCGCCGCCCGGATCGAGCGCGGGGCCGAGCCCGCAGGCGAGGGAGATTCCGCGGAGATTTTCCAGCGTGCAGGCAAGCTGCTCCCGGGTGTTGTCGGCGGCGACGGTATGATGGCCGCGAATTGCCGCGGTGCCGGAAATGAAAACCGCGGCGTGGTCCAGTCCGGGCACCACGGTGGCCCGCGCGAAGCTGGGCGGGCGAGGTCCGTATTCGGCGGGATAGTTATAGGCCGACACCTGCAGCGGATTCTCCACGTGACGCGGGTGGGTTGGGCACGCGGCGAAGGCGATGGTCAGCGTCGCGGAGCGGGTGCCGACAGCGGAGGCGGACGGCAATTGGGCGTTGAACCCGCGACCGTAGTGCTGTTCGAAAGCCAGCGAGCGGCCGCGGCAGAAGTGGCGGTAATTTTCCATACCGGAAGGCCCGGGCGCGTTGATGGCCGGGACATAATTCCAGATCCGCGCGAGATGCCAGCCCCGGGCCGCCTGGAAAATATCCCCGTAAAGCGTGCGCGCCGTCTCCTCCAAACCGGCGGGCAGAGGAACCGTAGCGGCACCCAGCAGCCAGCCCTCGGTTTGATAGAGCTCGAGGGCGCCCGCCCGGCCGACGGGTCGGACAGTCCCGAAGAGATTTTCCTCCGTTTCGCCTGCGAGCACGGGCAGCCCGGCGTCAAACACTCCGGTCTCGTTCGCGCCTAAGGCGATTCTCAAGGGCGGACGTGCAGCGGTGGCGGTGGGCATAAACGAGACTACCCATGGACCCTAAGACCGACGGGCGCAACCAATCGAATGGTAGTGGAAGACCCCATTGGCACTTCCAGCGCGGGCTTGGCAGGTGGAAGCGGGCGGGCATAGTCAGCTCGTGTGGTTCCTGATCACCGTCAATCTGGCCGGTAAAGTGGCCGCCCTCCTTGTGGGATGGACGGCGCCCGCCGCGGCTCTGGCGCTGTGGTTTGGGCCGGACGCGTTGCTGGCGTATCACTTGTTCGCCCCGGCGGCGCAGGGGTTGGTGCGCATGCCCCGGCGCTTCGCGACCGGGCGGCGGGAAGTGTGGCTAACGATCGACGATGGCCCTGATCCGGACGACACCCCGCGTCTTCTCGACCTGCTGGCGGTTCACGGCGCCCGCGCGACGTTTTTTGTGATCGGCGAGATGGCCGCGCGCCATCCGGACCTCATCCGCGCGATCGCCGCCGCAGGACACGAGGTCGCCCATCACACCCACACCCATCCGCTCGCATCGTTTTGGTGCGCTTCGCCCGCCCGGGTGGGATGGGAACTCGACGCGGGGCTCGGGGTGCTGCGCGCGGCCGGCGTGAGACCGACGCGCTTCCGGCCACCCGCGGGAATCAAGAATCTCTGGCTGGCGCGGGCCCTTCGCGCCCGCGGGCTCACCTGCGTGGGCTGGAGTGCGCGCGGACTGGAACGCTGGTGCAGCGCTGCGGCGCAGGTGGCCGATCGTGCGCTTCGCGGACTCGCGCCCGGGGCGATTCTGCTGCTGCACGAAGGCCCCCGCGTGCCGGCGGCGATTCGCGTTGAAGCCATCCGCGTGGTCCTTGATCGGCTGCGCGAACAGGGTTACCAATGCGTCGTGCCCCGGTCGGAGAAGTTGGTCGGCTAGAAACCCTGTCAAACTTGGGTCGGTGCCGGAACGGCGCGGAGCCAGCGCAGGTGCACCACGGCGACCGCTGCACCGAGCACGGCTCCGGCCAGCACGTCGAGCGAGACGTGCTGGCGGATGGCGATCGTGGAATAGAGGATTCCCACGCACCACAGCCAGTTGAGCGCGCGCACGAAACGGCCCGCCTCCATCTGCCGGAGCAGGCGCGCGAACCAGATGGCGGTGAACACGGCAAACGCCACGTGCAGCGAAGGACAGGCGTTGCCGGTGGCATCAGCCGACTTGAGCATTGCCACGGTCGGATGCTGCGACCAGTCGACATCGGGCCGCGGCACGGCCGTCGGCCAGAGGAGAAATATCCCCAGCCCGATGGCGCTGAGTCCGATGGCGGCCAGACTGTAGGACACGAGTTCGCGGCGCACGATCAGCAGTGCGGGCGCCAGCGACACATAAAACCACAGCGACAAGTAGAGCGGCAGGGCCGCGGGCCGGAAGCCGATTAGCCGGTCGACCGCGGTGAGCGGCATGACGACCGGCGGAGAGAGCGGGTGCTGCGAGCGGCGGCGTGAACATCACCAAGAACGGGCGGTTTGAAAACCACGGCACCATTTCGCAAAAACGCCGGTGACTTTGACGGCCGCCGGCGTGAGCGAGGGAGACCGCTTCCCCGTGGTTTTCAGATCGGCGGCT
>CAIRCN010000043.1 GCA_903877135.1 uncultured Opitutia bacterium | reverse complement strand
TGAAATTTTGCAAGTCGTCAGTGTCTCCTCACTTGAGCAAATACCGCTGGGCGAATTGCTTGTGAATACTGATACAAGAGATACGCATGTTGATATACCTAATCAATTGGAGATCAACTACTCATAACTGGACAGCCGTGCCTATCGAGCCTACCAAACCCGAGGTGCCCCAGCCACGCCAGGTCACTCCGCCCGTGACCGCTCATGTCTCTCCGCGCCACCGGACACTTCTCCTCGTTCCAGAAATTTTTACTTCCGAAGGCGGAATCCCACGCATTCTTCAAATCTACCTCAAGGCACTCTGCGACCTGGCGCAACCAGCCGATGCCGTCCGGCTCCTTGCACTCAACGACGCTACGATGGACTCCAACGATCTTCGCCGTTGCGCCAACGATCGCCTTGAGGACTGGCGCATTTGCAGCCGGAAAAAAATACGCTTCATTCTGGACACCCTGCGCATGAGCCGCGGCTGCGACCGCATCGTGTGCGGCCACGTGTTTCAATTGCCCGTGGCGCTCGCAGCTAAAATGGTTAATCCGCGACTACGCTACTACCTTGTGGCCCATGGCATCGAAGTGTGGCGGCCTTTCCGACCATCGGAGCGGCTCGCACTGCGGGGGGCGGAAAAAATCCTTTGCGTCAGCGATTACACGCGCCGCCAACTTCTGCATCACTGCCCTCTGCCCGAGGGTCAGACGGTGATTCTGCCGAACGCCCTCGATCCTTTTTTTCACATCGCCCAAGGCGAGCCGCTCGACCGCTGCCCACCGGTGATTCTGGTCGTCACCCGGCTGACCCGCTCCGACCGCTACAAGGGCGTCGAACACATGATCATGGCCATGCCCGCCATCCTGGCCAAGGTGCCTGGTGCCACTCTGCGTATCATCGGCCGCGGCGACGATTTCGGCTACCTGCACAGCCTCCGGGATCGTCTTGGTCTGCGCAACGCCGTGGAGTTCCTAGGCTACGTCGACGACCGCCGCATGACCCAGGAACTGCGCTCCTGCCGGCTGTTCGCCCTGCCGAGCAAAAAGGAAGGCTTCGGGTTGGTTTTCCTCGAAGCCATGGCTAACGGCCGCCCGTGCCTCGGCGCCCGCGCCGGAGGCATCCCCGAAGTTATCACCGACCAATCGGGCGTGCTCGTCGAATTCGGCGACGTGCCCAACATCGCCGAAACAGCGGTTTCCGCCCTGCAGCGCGATTGGGACGAGTCCGCCATCCTCGCGCGCGCCCGGGATTTTTCCTACGCGCCCTTCAAGGACCGCCTCGCTTCACTGCTTGAGCTTTGACCGGCACCGGCCATCATCGTCCCACGAAACTCGCACCAGTCTATCATGAGCCCACGGCTGAAGCTCCGCGTCCGTAATTCCGGACTCATCCGTCTGCAACGCTTCAGTGATTCGCCCGACGGCAACTTGTTCATCGCCGAAGCCGGCAAGCAGGTGCCGTTCGAGATCAAGCGCATCTACTTCATTAACTCCCTGGCCAACAAAAACGCTGTGCGCGGCAAACACGCCCATCGCCGCCTTGAGCAGGCGATCTTCTGCCTCAATGGCTCCTTCACCCTGTACATCGACGACGGCCGCACGACCCAACGGATTCTCATGAACGATCCCGCCTGTGGTATTCGCATCGGCCCCATGCTCTGGCACACCATGTCCGGCTTCACCTGTGACTGCGTGATCCTCGTCCTCGCCAGCGCGTGGTTCGAGCCAGCCGACTACATCCGCGATTATGCCGAGTTTCTCCGTGAAACTCGCGCCGCCCGCAGCGCCTGACCGCCCTCGCTCCGCCACCCCATGGCCACCTTCGCTAACACCTCCCTAGAAGCACCCGAGCTCGTGCTGGAAGCCGGTCGCATGGAGCGCCACTACTGGCGGGATCTATGGCGTTACCGTGAACTCCTCGGCTTCCTCGCCTGGCGCGACATCAAGGTGCGTTACCAGCAGACGCTCCTCGGCGCCGCGTGGGCCCTCGTGCAACCTCTGGCCTCCGTCGTCATCTTCACCTTCGTTTTCGGCCGGCTGGCTAAAATGCCCTCGGGAAACGAACCCTATTTCATCGTGGTGATGGCCGGCCAGCTCGGCTGGCAACTCTTCGCCAACACCCTCGGCAACGTCAGCGCCAGCATGGTGGGCAACGCCCACTTGATCTCGAAAATCTATTTCCCGCGCCTGACCGTGCCCCTCGCCTCGGTCGCCGTCGCCCTCGTGGATTTCGTCATTTTGCTCGTCCTCTTCGCCGCCTCTTTGGCGTGGACCGGCGTCATGCCCACGCTGCGCGTCGTGTTCCTGCCCTTGTTTATTTTGCTCACGCTGCTGCTCGCCCTGGGTGCTGGCCTCTGGCTTGCGGCCCTCACTGTGCGCTTCCGGGATTTCCGCATCGTCGTGCCCTTCCTCCTCCAGATCGGCGTCTTCGCGACACCGGTGGGCTACCGCACCGACTTCCTGCCCAACTGGCAGGATCTGCTCGCCCTCAACCCCATGACAGGCGTGATCGACGCCTTCCGCTGGAGCCTGCTCAGCAGCGGCACCGATTTTCACTGGCACAGCCTGGCGTTCAGTATCGCTTGGACCGTGGTGTTGACGCTCACCGGCATCTGGTATTTCCGCCATATGGAACGTTCCTTCGCCGACATTATCTAAGCGCATGAGCGACGACATTGTTATCCGCGTCGAGAACCTCTCCAAGCGCTACCGCATAAGTCACCTCGCCCGCCAGAGCACGCTGCGCGACGCCATGCACCACAGCTTGCGCATCATCTGGCGGCGGCTGCGTTGGAAGACCCGGTTGACACGGGAAGATTTCTGGGCCCTGCGCAATGTCAATTTCGAGGTTAAACGCGGCGAAGTGGTCGGCATCATTGGCCGCAACGGCGCCGGCAAGTCTACTCTACTGAAAATCCTCTCCCGCATCACAGAACCGACCGCTGGCCGCGTCACCCTGCGCGGCCGGGTCGCCTCGCTACTGGAAGTCGGCACCGGTTTTCATCCAGAACTCACCGGCCGTGAGAACATATTTCTTAATGGGGCCATTCTCGGCATGCAGCGCGCCGAAATCAGCCGCAAATTTGATGAAATTGTGGCTTTCGCCGAAGTGGAACGCTTCATCGACACGCCGGTAAAACGTTACTCTAGCGGTATGTATGTGCGCCTAGCCTTCGCGGTTGCCGCGCACCTTGAACCGGAAATATTGATTGTGGACGAAGTGCTGGCAGTGGGTGACGCCCAATTTCAGGCAAAATGCATGGGAAAAATGCGGCGGGTCTCACATGAAATAGGTAGAACCGTGCTCATCGTGAGCCATGATCTCGCGACAATTCGCCAGCTCTGCGGCCAAGCAATCTATCTTTCAGATGGGCATCTAAGGCTTAGCTCGTCCACGCATGCAGTTGTCTCAGCCTATTTAGCAGATCAACAGACTGCATCTCTAGATTTTGAACCAATTTCGGGATCGGGCGTAAACTTATGTGACCTTCGAATCTGCTGCCCTAGAAGTACCGTTCCGCAAAAAACCCTAGTGTTTAATTCCCCTTACGAAATTAGGCTCACTATAGGCGGAGGCGAAGCCGGTTTGCGTGTTACCCCTTTCATCCGGGTGCATGATTCAGCCGGGACGTTGATCAGCAGCGTATGCGGCCCTGAAGAAGGATTAGATTTTCTGCCAGCAGACACCATGCACACCTATGTCTGTGAAATACAGCGATTGCCTCTAATGCCAGGGCGCTATTCAATGTCTGTAGCTGTATACAGTCACGCATCGCAAGCTCACCTAGACGCACAGCAAGTTTTTTTCTTTGATGTTATGCCCGCCATGCTCAATGGAGCGACAAGAGCTTACAGGCAGGATCACGGACTCACACGATTAATAAACGGACTTCGAATTGATTGATTATTATATGTGGCCAGTTTTTTCGAAATACAAACGTCCTTGATTATTGGACTTTCCTATTTACAGCTTGGCTCATGGCTTGAAATTTATCTAGCCATTGATTTATGGTGGCTACTACAGAGGATCGCACCGCGCCTCATCTCTAGAAATTTGGCGGCCTATGAAGATACTATTAATCACACCTGAGTATCCGCCGGATTTTGGCGGCGGCATTGTCAGGTATGCCCGCGATTTGGCCATAGCCTTGAAGGATCAAGGCTGTCGCGTCAGCGTGCTAAAAGGCTCTGCTTTCCTTAATGGCCAAGATGCCTATGAACAAGAAGGTGTGCCAGTCTCAACCTTGGAAACGGCGCGTTTTGAGCATTGGCTTGGGCGTTTTGGACATCTTGGCATGTTCCCAGTATTGCGACGACATCTCTCGGCGGCTTTCGCGCTGCATGAGCAGGTCAATGCTGGTGAAGGATATGATGTGGTGGAAGTGACGGATTGGGGCCTGCTATTTCTTCCGTGGATGCTTAAGTCAATGACCCGTGTGCTAGTTTCGATGCATGGCAGCACAGGACAAATAGCGGCTCGTGAACCTGTAGCAGGGCATGAAACCGAGGGTATGGTTTCATTGTTGCTTGAACGGGCAGGCCTCGCCAATGCGCACGGTTTAAGTGCCTCCAGCCGGGCCAACAGAAATTGGTGGGAATCGTTGCTGGGCAGATCGGTCAATTATACACTGCCTCCAATGGCCTATCCCACTGCGGAAGTGCGCACATCGGTAGCGGGAATTCACTGGCTGACGGTGGGCCGTATTCAGCATTGGAAAGGGCCACATATAGCTTGCGCCGCCTGGCAAGCGCTCGGCGTAGATGCGCCGTCATTGCATTGGATTGGACGCGATATCGACCACGGTTCGAGCGGCCTGTCAACGGATACCTGGTTAAAAAGGGAATTCCCGACTGTCTGGCGGCGCGCTATTCAACCTATTGGACAATTCAAGCCAGAAGAAGTGTTTCAGCGGATGCATGACGCCAAAGCCGTGATAGTTCCGTCTCTATGGGATACTTTCAATCTGGCCGCGGCGGAGGCAATGGCTCTTGGCAAAGTAGTGGTTATTTCCGATGGGGCTGGTGCGGTGGATCTGGTCGAGCACGGCGTAAACGGTTTTGTGTTTCCGAACGGTAACAGCTTCGCCCTGGCGGAACTTGTGAAGCGGGTTGAATCCCTGAGCTTGAATGAATTGAACATTATTGGGCAACGGGCTGCGTCCACCATACGTGAGAAACTTGATCCAACCCGTATTGCAAGTGAGAAAATCCAGCTTTACAGCAGCCTGCCGGAACCAGCAATAAACAAGCGGCCGTGGCTCATGGAAAGTCTGTTCCACGGAACGCAGTCAAATCCTCTGGCCTTTCTAGATGGACTGCCACTGAAAGCATTGATCACCTATGTGGCGCGACGAGGATTGAATATGGGCTTGCGGCGGTAAGCTACTACATGAACCAGCCAACACTTGCCCTCTGTATTCCGGCTTATAATGCTGCGAAACATCTGCCGCGTCTGCTCGATTCAGCCGCATCACAGACTATTCCATTCGATGAAATTATTGTTTGTGATGATGCCAGCAAAGACAACACAGCAACTATCGCGGCTTCGCTGGGGGCGAAGGTCCTGGCGAATTCCGTCAACAGGGGTTGCTCCGTCTCTAAAAATCATGCACTAGCAGCAGCCACTGCTGATTGGGTGCATTTTCACGATGCCGATGATATTCTTCTTCCCGGCTTTACTGCGGAAGCCGCCGTATGGATGGCAATGAATGATGCACCTGAAGTCGTGATCATGGCCTATGAGTATCGTAATTTCGAGACTTGGCATTTATATGGAGTGAGTTCTATAGATGATGCAGCTATAGCAGCTGATCCGATTCGCTATAGCATCGAGGTCAAGTTACCGAATTTTGGCATTTATCAGCGCACAGCTTTGAGCAATATTGGAGGTTTTGATTGTGATCCTGACGTACTTTACAATGAGGATGTAGCTTTCCACACCAAGCTGGCGTTGCACGGATTCCGGTTCAGGGCCTCTAACAAAATAACTTCCATCAACTTCCTCCACAGCCAATCCATGAGCCAAAACAATCAGGCCAAATGTCTGAAAGCGCAATTTGCCGTGATGCGCAAGGTTGCTACTGTTGCCGGGCAAAAATATCCTAGGGAAATCGCCACAAAATTTTGGGCCGTGGCAACTGGCTTGGCTGCCCATGAGGAATGGACGACAGCGGATGCCGCCCTTGCTGCTGCAGCAAAACTTTGTACGGGAGTTCCATCCGGCAACTCCCCATCCTTTGACTTCCTGTGTCGGCTTATAGGACCACGCCTAGCTTTTCGCGCTCGAGAACGCGTCATCCGTAAATTCAAACCCCACTTAAGGTAAGAAACGACGTGATGCTATCTGTCACTGCTCTCTGATCACTTAGAAATCTCTTTTGCTAATCGATAGTCTTGGATTTGCCAACCCTTGATTCATGACATTACAGGCTCGCTGATAGCGACATGGATTAGGACCATGATTTCATATCATTGCCTAGAAAACCCCTTTGTGGTTTTACGTCCCAAATTAAGGGTGAATCTGAAGTGATGGAGCCACTTGTCTCCATCCTGATCCCCTTCTACAATGCCGAACCGTGGCTCGCGCAGACGGTGGAGTCCGCCCTCGCGCAGACATGGCCGCACCAGGAAGTCATTCTGGTGGATGACGGCTCAACGGACAACTCGCTAGCTCTAGCACGCACTTTCGAACCGCGCGGTGTCCGAGTCACCACGCAGCCAAATCACGGACAAGGTGCTGCGTGCAATTATGCACTGCGACTATCTCAGGGGGATTTCATCAAATTTTTCGATGCCGACGATTTACTTTCGCCAAACATGGTGGCTCTCCAAGTTGCCGCTCTCGCCTCACATCCCCGCAGTCTCGCCTACAGCGAGTGGGCACGGTTTTATTCAGATCCTACAGAGGCCAGGTTTGTGTCACGCCCCGACTGGCACGATGCGGCGCCCATTGCCTGGCTCGTCGAGACCTGGGCCGATGCACAACCAATGATGCAGTGCGGCCAGTTCCTGTTGCCGCGCGCATTGCTCGACCGGGCAGGCGGCTGGGACGAACGCCTCTCGCTTATCAACGACTTTGAATTTTTCACCCGCCTCATGCTTGCGAGCGAAGGCCTTGTCTTCACGCCAGGCGCGCGGCTCTATTACCGCTCGGGTCTGCCGGGCAGCGTCTCGGGCCGCCGCTCTGCCGCCGCGTTGCAATCCGCATTTCTCTCGGCGACACTCGGCACCGGTTATCTGCTCGCCGCTGAAAACTCCCCGCGCACCCGCTGCGCCGCCGCTGCCATGTTGCAGAGTCTCGTGTTCAACATGTATCCGAACGCTCCGGATCTGGTGAGGTCGCTGGAGCGGCGCGTGCACGCGCTCGGCGGCTCGACCCTGCTGCCGAAGGGCGGCAAGTGGTTCCACGCCGCACGGCGCCTAGTCGGCTGGAAGGCGGCGCGCTGGCTGCAAATCTGGGCAGGCAGGCATCCGCAACCCACTTCGTCCTGAGCTTACACTAATCATACCTGTCTCAGAATTTTCCTCCCATGTCCGGCCTTGATCCGGGCACGTTCGTTTTCGTCAGCGCCGTATATGCATTCCAGCCGTTGGGCGGTAGCGTAAGCCTTAAGACCATCTGTCTGTTCGGTCCATATATTTTCACCGAATCCTATACAGCCGTCCCATCCGGTCTATGAAAGAAAAAATTCGCCGCCTGCTTTCCCACTACGGTTGGTTTCTGCGCAAGACGCCCGGCCTGCCGGCGGGAGTTGATCTCGAGCACGACTGGCACGCCCTAGCCGGTCTCCCGCAGCCGCGCGTAATTTTCGACGTCGGCGGCCATCGCGGCGAGACCTGCGAACGCTTTGCCCTGGGGTTTCCCAATGCAGCAATCCACTCCTTCGAGCCGGTGCGCGACAACTTCGCCGCGCTCAATGCACGAGCCAGCGCCTACCCCAACATCACCTGTCACCCGCTTGCGCTCGGAGCCCGTCGCGAACGCATCGCCATCGTACTACAGTCCGATTCCCAGACCCATAGCCTGCGCCACCGGGCCGTTGACGCCTCCGCGCCTGCGGAAACCATCGATGTGACCACTGTGGACGAGTTTTGCTCCGAGTGTGGTCTCGCTCGCGTCGACCTGCTCAAAATCGACACGGAGGGTTGCGAACTCGCGGTGCTCGCTGGTGCGCACGCTCTCCTCACGCAGAGGGCTATCGGTCCTGTGCTGCTGGAGGCTAGCCTCGACGAAGATGACCACGAACACACTATGCTCGCTGACGCGACCAAGCTCCTTTGCCCTTTCGGCTACCGCCTGGCCGCGCTCTACGATCAGGTGATGTGGCGCGATCCCACGCGCCTCGCTTACTTCAACGCACTCTTCGTTCCCGCGCCCCACGCGTAGCCACCAGATCCGTGTCCGCCGCTGTCCGCATCTACGTCATCACCTACCGCCGGCCGCACCTACTTGAGCGCGCCTTGCGCAGTCTGCTCGCTCAGACTCACCGTGACTGGATCGCCACGGTGCTCAACGACGATCCGGCCGACGCCCGTGTGGCCGCTTTGCTCGGACAACTCGGCGATCCGCGCCTGACTCTAGAACATCCCGCCGTCCACCGCGGTGGGACCGGCAACTTCAACTACGCCTTCCGGGCTGTCGCAGAGCCGTTTGCCTCCGTGCTGGAGGACGACAATTGGTGGGAACCTGGTTTCCTCGCAGCCATGCTGGACGCGCTCGCCCGCCACCCAGCGGTCGAGCTGGCCTGCGGCAATGAGCGGATCTGGCGCGAACGGGCGGGGAACGAGTGGAGCGACACCGGACGCACGATCTGGCCCGCCACCGGCGGCGAAGAGCTTTTCGGCTGGCAGGCACTCGACAAATGCGGGGGTGCTCGACTGTGCAACAGTTCGCTCGTATTCCTGACCGCGCACGCGACCAAATGGCGCACACCCGCCGATATCCCCATCGAGGTCACTGAGCACTTTCGCGAACGCGCCGTGCCGCATCCGTTCCTGCTCGTGAACGCGCCGTTGGTCAATTATGCGGAAACCCTCTCCACCCATCGTACGCAGGGTACTGCCATCTGGGGTGGTTATCAGACGCTGCTCGTCGGCAGTGTTTTCACGCTCGCACCCGCGCCGACGCGCCCGGCGCTGGCCCGGGCGCTCTGGCAGAGCGCCCGCAACCGCGATCCGCTGCTCACCCGCATCCTGCTCCAGACCGGCCGGTTTGTGCCCGAGGCTAGCGATCTGTGGCAGCAGGGCCGCGTCCCTGCGAAATTGCGTTTCCTCGCCGGCGCGCTGCGCCATCCCTGTGCGACCTGCTCCATCCAACGCTTCCGCGCGCGTCACACTGCCGCCTGGTCGTGGTTGCTGCGCGGCGCTTTTGCCGACTTCATGACCCGCGATTTCGGCCATGTCCGATCTTAATCCCCGCCACGCCGTCTTCGTCACCGCCGCCTATGCGCTCCAGCCGGAGGGTGGCGGTGTGCAGCACTGCACCCGCGAATACCTGCAGGTGGCCCGGGCCGCGGGTTTCACCCTCCATCCCGTGAGTTTCGCGACCGACCGGCGGCCCCTCGCGCGTCTGCGGCGCAAATTCCGGCCCCGCCCCTACAGCGATCTGGTCGCGCCCGGATTCGAGGCGGAAGTTCTCCGGCATGTGCAGGCCTCTGGGGCCCGGTGGATTTTTTTCAACCAGACCGATGCCGGGCAAATCGCCCCCCGGCTGGCCGCGCTCCGCACATCCGGCGTGCGCTTCGCCCTACTCTCCCACGGCATCGACAGCACCGACTCTCTCCACACGGCCCACACCCGCGCCAACTTCGGTTTGGGCCCGCCCGTGTCGGACGGCGATGCGCTGTTGATCGGCCGCCAGATTTTCGCCGAGGCGGCAATGCACCGCCACTTCGACGCGATTTTTTGCCTTTCCGAAAGCGACCGACTCTTCGAACAATGGCTAGGCGGGAAAAACGTGCAGGTACTGCCGCGCCTCGTCGAATCCGCGCCGCTTGACTGGATCCCCACCGCCGGCCGTCTCGGCACGGTAGGCACGCTCGGCCACGCGCCGAATCTCGATGGCCTTGTTCAGTTCTGCCGTGCCTTCGTCGCGACCCCCGTTAGCGTACGTCTGCGGCTGGTAGGCAGTCCGCCCGCTATAGGCGAAAAACTGGCGCGGGAATTTCCGTTCATCGACTATCTCGGCTCCTTGACAGACATCGAACTTCAGGCGGAGGCGCGCACCTGGTGCGCCTTCCTGAACCCGATTTTCTGCGTGCCGCGCGGCTGCAGCACCAAGCTCGCCGTGCCGCTGGGCTGGCATCTCCCTGTTGTCACGACGCGCCCGGGCGCTCGCGGCTATTTCTGGGACGAAGCGCTGGTGCCGTTCTCGGATACGCCCGCCGAGTTTGCCCGTCTAGCCATGCAATTGTCCGACCCCGTCGCCGCCGCCCACCTGCGCCCCGCCATCACCGAGATTGCCCAGCGCAGTCCACAACTGGAGGAGGTGGCCGCCCGGTTCGCCGCCGCCCTCCTTCCGTGATGATGCGCCGTAACCACGGCCGCGCGCCAGCGGCGTAAACCCGGATACCCCAATAGAATTCTCCTCACAGCCGATCACCAATACACAAATCTTAACCCATTAACCGAATTTTTAGACTGACATCCACCGATCAGAATCCGCGTCCCTGATAGAAAATCCCATGTTTAATTCTATAAAGAAATTATTCCCCCGCGAGTTTCTACTGCGCTTGAAGCGATCGCTCTTCGCCCAGCAAGACATGAACACCCGGCTGTTGAATCTGCGGCGGGCAGGTATGCGTCCCAGTGGCGCGGTTGATGGCGGGGCTTATCAGGGCGATTGGACAAGCTCCGTCTGGAGTATATGGCCAGATTGCCCGAGCCTTATGATAGAACCCTTGCCGGCGCAATCTCAGGCACTGAATTTCTTGGCGGCTGCATCAAAGGATTCGGTGGTGGTGTCCAAAGCCATCGGCCGCCAACGCGGCGAAGTTCATTTTCATCTGGGTGATACCAACAGTCACATAGTTTCCAGTGGGCCGCCGGGAGAAACCATCACGATAGACTGCACCACTCTGGACGATCTGTTGGACGGCGGTTTGAATTTTCGCCCCAACCTGATGAAGCTGGATTTACAGGGTCACGAACTCGATGCCCTGTCCGGCTGCGAGCGGCACCTGCGGCAATTCGAGGTGATCGTGCTGGAAGCTTCCGTTTTAAGAATTGGCGACGTGCCGATTTTTACTGAGGTCGACCGTTTCATGGAAACTCGTGGTTTGCGACTCTACGATGTTCTCCCCCAATATTACCGGCCGCGGGATGGAGCCTTGTGGCAAATGGACGTTTTCTACGTCCGAACGGATTCACCGCTAATAGCCTCCCAAAGCTGGAACTAGATTCTTGCGCATTCTCCTCACCGCCGACCCAATGATTCCCGTGCCGCCCATCGGCTATGGCGGCATCGAACGGATTGTTGACGCGCTCCTGCGCCAATGCCGTGCCACCGGCCACCAGGTCGCGCTACTCGCACATCCGGACTCGACCGCCGCCGCCGACCAGCGGTTCGCCTGGCCCTCGCTCCGCACCGACTCGGTCAAGGCGACCTGGCGCAACGCGCTCGCTCTGCGCCGTGCCGTGCGTGCCTTCCGCCCAGACGTCGTGCACAGTTTTTCCCGCCTCGCCTATCTGCTGCCCGTGCTGCTCACCCGGCAGCCGGTGGTCATGTCCTACCAGCGCCACACGGGTGGCCGCCAAGTCGCCATCGCCGCCCGCCTCGGCGGCCGTCATCTCCGCTTTACGGGCTGCAGCGAGTTTATCTGCCGCATGGGCCGGCCCGCCGGCGGCCACTGGACCGCCGTGCCCAATTTCGTCGAGCTGAATAAATTCACCTTCGTCCATCGCGTGCCCGCCGATGCGCCACTGGTTTTTCTTAGTCGGCTCGACGACACCAAAGGCGCAGATACCGCGATCGCCATCGCCCGAGCAGCTGGCCGGCACCTGTTGCTGGCCGGCAACCGGGCTGCGAGCGGCCTCCAGCGCGTCTACTTCGACCGGGAAATCGCACCTGCACTCGGGCATGACGGCATCGAATGGGTCGGCGAGGTGGACAACGTCCGCAAGAACGCACTACTTGGCACGGCCGCCGCACTCCTCGTTCCCATCCGCTGGGACGAGCCTTTCGGCATCGTCTTTGCCGAAGCGCTCGCGTGCGGCACCCCCGTGATCACCTGCCCGCGCGGCGCCACGCTGGAGATCGTGAAACCAGGCGAGACAGGTTTCCTGATCGATTCCGTCACGGCAGGCGTCGCCGCCGTCGCGCGGCTCCCAACGCTCGACCGGAGGGCATGCCGTGACGACGCCGAACGGCGCTTCGGCCTCCCTGCGGCGACGCAACGTTACCTCGAGATTTACTCGGCGTTGGCCAACTCATGAACGCCCTCCGTCATCCGGCATCGCGCACCGCCATCATATGAATCTGCGCCTGAAGGTCATTCTCAAGCATCTCGCATGGTTCGTCCTGACCGCTTGGCGCGGGCGCTCTTTTTCCCCGTTTCAGGTGAGGCGTGGACCAGCACAGGGTGTAGTGCTCAACCTCGATCTCCGCTCGCAAGCCGCCTATTGGATTGGAAACTACGACAGCTACGCGTTTGAGCGGATACCATTTCAGCGTTACGTTCTTCCGGGCAGCAGTGCCTGGGATTGCGGCGCTTTCGTCGGCTATTATACCGCGGTGCTTCGGAAGTATGCAGGAGACGCCGGCCGGGTGCATGCCATCGAAGCCTCGTCGCAAAACTTCCGCGCCCTGGCCGAACTCCCGCGCCTAAACGGCTGGACCAACGTCGCGATCCACCATGCGGCAGTGGGCGCAGCTCACTCCACGATCTCGTTCGTCGCCAATTTGGGCGGTGCCTCCGGGCCCCTTTCTGGTCGGTGCGATTTCGGTCCAACCGAGCAACTTAAGATCGAACAGGTGCGTTGTTTTGGCGTCGATGAACTGTTGGAACACCTCGGCGGCCAGCCTCCGGACTTCATCAAATTTGATCTTGAAGGCGCCGAGGTAGATGCCTTGCGAAACGGCCCCCGCCTCTTCCGTAACTTTCGCCCCGTCTTGCTGCTCGAAATTCATGGCCGGGCGGCGCTCGAAGCCACTGCAGAGTTTGTAGGGCAGTTTGAGTATGGTGCCATACCAGTTCACGTCTTTCCCAGCCTGAAGCACTGCACAAGCCAAGTATGGCTCGAATCGTTGCGCGCTCACGCCATTCACCAGTCGGCCGCCATGCTTGCCCTTTCATACCTGCCTCATATGCTCCTCATGCTCCCTTGCGAACATCCGGACTGGCGGGCCATACCTCCTCTGCGCCGCTTTTCGACGGCCCGAGAACACAAATGAAAACAGTTTCAGTAACCATTTCGTCAATACAACCGCTCAAGCGCATACTGCAGGGCGTGCTCGAAAGCAAAATCTGTGCGTGGCTCTTTGACGAAGTATGGAATCTCCGCCACCGACGCCATTTGCCCGTTTTCTCCTCCCGCCCCTTGCGTTCGCGTGAACTCACAATCGAGGTCACCAACATCTGCAATGCGAACTGTGTTTTTTGTGGCTACCAATTCCAGGCCCGTCCCAAGGGTATCATGCCGATTGAGCGATTCCGCGCCATTGTGGATAACTACGCTTTGATCGGGGGCGGCATGATTGAGCTCACACCAGTCGTCGGCGAGGCATTAGTCGACCCAAGCCTCGAGGAAAAAGTACGTTATGCTCGCACCCGTCCAGAAATTGGCCGGATTTCCTTCGTCACAAACGGGATTCTTCTCACCCGCAAGCGATTCGAAGCGCTTGCAGAAGCTGGCGTCACACACCTCACCCTCAGCATCAGTGGACTAGACCGCGAGGAATACGAACGCGTCTATCGCGTCGACCGCTACGACATCATTCTCCGCAACTTGGAAGACATCGCCGCTTCGGCTGTCTTCGCCAAGGTCCAGTTCGCCCTCGGGATCCGCTCAGACACACTGCGCGCCTGGCGCCGCTCCCCAGCCCTGGCGCGACTGCGTGCCATCGGATACACCAACTACGGGGGCACCTCGTTTCTAGACAATTGGAGCGGACGTATTCAGACAGCTAGGCTTCCGGGCTTCATGATGATCCGACCGCAGCGCACAAAACGTCTGCCCTGCTGGATGCTTTACAACTCCACCACCATTCTCCATGATGGTCGCATGACCGCGTGTGGTTGCCGTGATCTCGACGGCACGAGCGAACTAGCCCTCGGCCATATCGACCAACAGCCTCTGCAAGCGCCTTGGATCGACGGACGTATGGAGGCATTGCGGCAACGTTTCCGTGACGGCAATCTGCCCGATGTCTGCCGCGACTGCCGGCATTACGCGCCTGCGCGCGAAGTCTGATATGGGTTCCGCTCTGCCTGTCTTTGCTTCGTGTTGAATCTGTTGCAGATTATTCCGCTGGGGGCGAAAGAGTTCTTTCGTTTGATTGCAGCGCGCGGCGGCCAATTGATCCTGCGCCTTACCAGTCGGACCTATGTAGGGCGGCGCGGCATCACTATCGTGTTTGCCCCGCACCAGGACGATGAGACGCTTGGCTGCGGTGCACTCATCGCCCACAAGCGCAATGACGGCCAGCCGGTCCACGTCGTATTCCTCACTGACGGCTCCTGCTCACATCCCAACCACCCACGCGTGACTCCGGTGGAAATCGCCGAGCTGCGCGCGCAAGAAGCGTGACAGGCCCTCGCGATCCTCGGAGTCGATTCCACGGCAATCCATGTTCTCAACGAGCCCGATGGCACGCTCGCTTGTCTCCCGGCAACGCGCCGCGTCACACTCGTGGCTCGTCTCACTGTTCTGATCGCGCAGCTGGTGCCCGAGGAAATCTTTCTGCCATGTCGCAGCGATGGCAGCAGCGAGCACACTGCCGCGTTTGAACTGGTGATGGCAGCGGCCAGCCACGCCAAGACACAGGCTGACCTCTGGGAATATCCCGTCTGGTTGTGGTGGAACACCCGGGCATTGCTAAAGCAACTAGCGCGTGCTGGCCGCGCCTACCGCGCGCCCACCGAAAATTTTCCCAAGCTCAAACGCCACGCTCTCGCCTGCTACTCCTCGCAGTGCAAGCCACTGCCGCCGCAGTCGGAGCCCGCGATCCCAACCAGCCTGATTCGGTTGCTCGATGTCGAGTCCGAGTATTTTTTCCGTGTCGCGCCGGCCCGGCTGCTGCCGTCCTCGTCTGGCGGTTCCGCGATTTAAAGACCGCACCATGAAACGCGTCCTCGGCGTCTCGCCCCATTTCCCGCCCGTCAATGCGCCCGTCTCCCACGGGCCGACCCTACATTGAACTCCCATACCCCCACCAAGGCCACAACTCGCCATGCGCCCGTATGCCCCGTGTGCGGTGCGCTATGCGAATCTGCCCCACTTTTCACCTATACAGCTGAGCGCGCTGCGCTGCATTTCTGCCCGCCCTGGCGCGACCGGGACAGGCACAACCGCCTGCTGTCGTGCATTGGCGGTATGTGGCCGGAGGGCGCAACCCGCATCATGCAGTGCAGGCTTTGCACGTTCGCGTTTGGTGACCCGTTTATCGGCGGAAACGAGAATTTCTACCGAATACTGCATGAACAAATGGGCTATCCGCCTTGGCGCTGGGACTACGATGTGGCACTCGCGCACCCGCGGATCAGGTCGCTGGCGGGTGGCCGAGCCTTGGACATCGGCGCGGGCAGCGGCGTGTTTCTCGAAAGTCTCGGCTCTGCCTGGGAGTGCCACGCTGTGGAGAGCAGCGAAATCACACGTGGTGTGCTCACGAGGAAAGGCATTCCCGCCCACGCGAGCCTCGAGTCGCCAGCCCTGCAGGCGCTACGGGGCAGCTTCGATCTCATCACATTGTTCCAAGTGCTCGAGCATGTGGCGGAATTCTACCCTCTGCTGCGAAGTTGCCGCGATCTGCTAAAACCTGGCGGTGTGCTATTCATCACCGTGCCGGATGGCGACGACATGGCCGCGCAGGAGCATATGACCGGCTGCCCGGACCTGCCGCCGAATCACATCAACCGGTGGAGTCCGCCCAGCCTGGCCCTGGCGCTGCGCAAGTCGGGCCTTAAACCGGACATACCCCTCCATGAGCCGCCTTCTTGGCGCAAAGTCAGCCAGAACCTCCATCTGGCCGTGCTCGCCGATGCGGCACAACCCGGTACGCTTGCCGCGCTGGTTTACCGCATCCGCTGGAAAAGCCTGCGCGTGTCCCCGCTGCGCCTTGTCGGGCTCCTCACCCTGTTTCGTTTGCTGCGACATGGCAACCGCCTCAGGCAGGGCGGGGCCTTCGCGCTCGCGGCCACCCGGAACCAGAAATGACGCACCGCTTGTTTAGCCTCCGCCTCGCCATACCTCGCTCAACACCCACGGCCTGCCCTCCCATGCGGCCCGCGCCTAAATAGCCATCTTCTCGTGCGCCGCGTCCTTATCGTCTCGCCCCATTTCCCGCCGGTCAACGCACCCGACATGCAGCGCGTGCGGCTGGCGCTGCCCTACCTGCGCGCCCACGGCTGGGAACCCACTGTGCTCGCCCTGCACCCCGACTCGGTCGAGGGCGCGGTGGTCGATCCTCTCCTCGAACTTTCCTATCCGGCCGATGTGCGCGTCGTGCGCGTGCGGGGGCTCTCCCCGCGTTACACGCGGTGGGCGGGGATCGGCAACATCTGGTGGCGCTGCGGCCGCGCACTCACGCGGGCCGGCGAACAACTGCTGCGCGACGAAAAATACGACCTGGTTTTCCTGAGCACGACCCAGTTTGGCGCCTTCCAACTTGGGCCGCGCTGGCTGCGACAGTTCGGGGTGCCCTACGTCCTCGATTATCAAGATCCGTGGATCAACCCCTACTATCGGCGCACGGGCACCCCGCCGCCCGGCGGCCCCATCCGGTTCGCGCTCAGCCAATGGCAGGCCCGGCGCATCGAGCCCACCGCCCTGCGGCTCGCCAGCGGCATAATCGGTGTCTCCGACGCCTACGGACGAGGGCTGGCCGAAGCCTATCCGTGGTTCGACCCCAAACGGGTGGAACTCCTGCCGTTCGGGGCGTCGCAGGCCGATTTCGTCGCGTTGGGTGATTACCGCCCGGCCCAGCCCCTGGTCGATTTCGATGACGGGTGCTTCCATCACATTTACACCGGCCGCTGCGGCCCCGATATGACGTTTGCCTTGCAAGTCCTCCTGCGGGCGTTCAAGCAGTATCTCGCATCTGATCCCGCGGAAGCGCACCGCATGCGCTTTCACTTCATCGGCACCGACTATGCCCCACCGCCACTCGGCCGGTATTGGGCGATGCCGATCGCGCGGGCCGAGGGCGTGACCGACTACGTCCGCGAGAATTGTTACCGTGTGCAGTATTTCGATGCGCTTTATTACCTGCGGCGGGCCCAGGCCCTGATTGCCATCGGCTCGAACGATCCGACCTACGCCGCTTCGAAAATCTTCCCCTACATCCTTGCCCAGCGACCCATGCTGCTCATCTACCATCAGCAGAGCCTTGTCCTCGACTTCGCACGCCGCGCCGCAGTCGGCGTCCGCTTCAGCTTTCACGGCCCCGAAGATATCGATCGCCTGGCGGACAAGGTGCATCGTGGATGGTTTGCCAGCAGGGAGCGCCAGCACTATCTCGGTTTCAATAAAGCGGCTTTCCGCCCGTTTTCCGCCGAGACTTTGACCGAGCGGCTGGCCGCCCACTTCGACCGCGCAGTCCGGCGCCCACCGGAAGCCCCCGCCCCATGAGCGGCCCGCAAGGCAGGGAGATTGATGGCGGCGCACCGCAGACACTGGAAGTCGGCGCGACCCAACTCGAACTCGGGGGCAAGACCCTGTTCAAAGCCGCTATCCTCGGCGCCGCGCTGGTCTGCGTCTATTATGGCTTGACGGCCAGGGTCGCCAATCCGCTCCAACTGTATGAGGGCATGCTCATCTTGGTGATGTCCATGTTGCCCAGTTTGCTCTGGGCAAAAAACGGCGGCGCACAAATCCCCATGTTCGAGGTGCTAATGCTCACCGGCGCCAACACATTTGCCCTGCCCCTGCTCAGCGGCAACAAGTCGCTCTTCAGCTATTCGGACTCCATCATCGATTTTGCCGCCCTGACCGTGCTCGGGTTTCAGATGGTCGCCGAACTGACCTACTACAGCCTCAAGGTCTTGCCGGGGCGCGGCCCGCTTTTCCATCGCGAGGTCATCATCAAGGATATCAGTCGTTACATTGGATATGGCCTCCTGCTGACAACCGCCTACACCTTCGTCAGTTCCCTCACCGACTGGATCCCCTATGATCTCAGCAACGTGCTGCGCGCGGTGTTTTCCGGCATCGGACTGCTCGCCGTGTTTGTGCAGTGCCAACGCTGGGGCCTCGGCACCATCACCCGCTACGAAAAGGTGGTATTCATCCTCAACATTTTGGTCCAGGTCATTTTGCAGTTTTCCACCCTTCTTCTCGTGGGGGGAATCGCCACCCTGCTCATCGCCCTGCTCGGCTACGTGTCGGGCAGCCGGCGCATGCCGGTTTTAGCCCTGGGATTGACGTTGTTCGTGATCGGTTTCTTGCATAACGGCAAGTCGCAGATGCGAAATCGCTACTGGGACAACATGGGAGTTCATAAAACTCCGACGTTGAGCGAGATGCCTGATTTCTTCTCTGAATGGATCGAGTGCAGCCTGACTACCACACCCGGCCTCGATGAGGAAACTTCAGCCTCCACCAAGTTGCTTGATCGCTCCTCGCTCTTTCACCTGCTCTGTCTGGTCCAGTCGATTTCACCCGACAAAAAGCCGTTCCTCGATGGCGCTACATATGCCTTTCTGCCCGGGCAATTCATCCCCCGTTTTTTCTGGCCGGACAAGCCTGGCGCTCACGATGCGACCAACCTAATGACTGTGTATTACGGCTTACAGCGAGAGGAGGATACCACCAATACTACAATCGGCTTCGGCATTATCGTCGAAGCTTTTGTTAACTACGGCTTCTTTGGCGTGATCCTCATAGGCACCATCCTCGGGGGCTTTTATAAATTTGTCCATGGTCGCACCAAGCACAGCCCACTCCTGTCTTATCCCGGCCTCTTCACCGTCATCCTGATCGCCTGGTCGTTTCAAACCGAGATGCCCCTGTCGATGTGGACAAGTTCGATGTTCCAGGCCTGCGTGGGAGTCATCGGTCTGCCTTTTTTAATCCGCCACGTTTTTGGCTGAGGTTATTTAGAAATCACCGCGCGCCATGCGCACATCGCCCACTCAGCCACTCGCCCTTCCTGCCGCTTTGCGCCTGCTGCGCCAGGGAGAGTTCCCCCTCAAGCTGGGGGTTTGTGATCGACTTTTTAAACGGTATCTGGCCAGCGGCGGAATCTGTTGGGTGCGCACTGTGCCCGGCTTGGTCTGGAAACTCGATCTCGCCAACCCGACTCATCGCTGGATAGTTTACGGCGACTACGAAGGCCCCGCATTCTGGCGCTGGCTGCGTGCACACAGCAACGCCTTCCACACGATTGCCGATTCCGGCGCCAACATCGGACAGACCGTTCTGAACTTCGCTGCCATTACTTCAAAGGCCCTCGTCTATGCTTATGAACCGGGTGCCCACGCCCGTGCTTGGCTCACTGAATGTGTCGCAGCAAACTCTCTCGACCAAGTCGCGATCTATCCCACCGGTCTCGGCTCGGAGACGGTCACCGCTCGGCTCGCCGCCGATGGGGAAGCTGACCGGCACGGATCGTGGAACAAAGTCAGCATGACTGAAGGTGAACCGATCTCGATCGTGACCCTCGATGACGAACTGGATCGGCTCGGCATAGCCACCCTCGATCTCTGGAAACTGGACATGGAAGGCTATGAAGGGTTCGCGCTCCGCGGCGCAGCGCGCTCGCTCGCGGCGGGTCGCATTCGCGTAATCTACATCGAAGCGGCGGGCGAGCCCGGTCGGGACAGTCTCGCGTTTCTCGCCGCGCGCGGATATCGGATCTACCACATCTTGTCGTCAGGCAGACTTGCGGCACTAACCGCGCACCACGACTACGAAAACGCCCTCTGTCTCGCCCCCGACGAATCCGCCTTTTCTGCCTAAGCATCCACATGCTCGCCGCCTCGCTCCCCCCACCGCCGCGCCTCGCGATCGTCCTCTCTCATCCCACGCAGTATTACAGCCCGTGGTTTCGCTGGCTCCGCGCCCACACCGCCCTGGAGTTTAGGGTTTTCTACCTCTGGGACTTTGGTGTAAAAGCTACTCGCGATCCGCAGTTCCAGGCCACCTTCCACTGGGACGTGGATCTGCTTTCCGGCTACGACAGCGAATTCGTGCCCAACACCGCCGCCAATCCTGGCTATCATCGCTTTCTCGGACTGAGAAATCCCGGCCTCACCCGCCGCCTCGCCAGCTGGCGCCCCAACGCCATGTTGCTCTTCGGCTACAAGTCGCCCAGCCACCTCGCCGCCATTGCCTGGGCACGCCTTCACCGAGTGCCCCTCATTTTCCGTGGCGACTCCCATTTACTCGGGCGCGGCGAACTCCCTCTCCTTCAGTGGACTCTGCTGCGCATGCTCTACGCCCAGTTCGCCGCCGTGACCTTCGTCGGCGAGGCCAACCGCGACTATTTCACGCGCCTCGGTGTCCCCGCGCACCGGCTCTATTTCGCGCCGCACTCGGTCAACGCCGACCTCTTCGATCCCGCGCAACCCGAGCCCCGCACCGCCGCCGCCGCCCTGCGCCGCCAACTCGGCATCACCACCTCGGCCCGCGTCGTGCTCTACGCCGGCAAGTTCGTCGCCGCCAAGCAGCCGCGCGAACTCCTCGAAGCCTTTCTCCAGATTCGCCCGCGTAACGCCGCCCTCGTCTTCGTCGGCGACGGCAAGGAGAAACCCGCCCTGCTCGCCTTGGCGCGCACCGCGCCACCGGGTACTGTGCACTTCTTACCGTTTGCCAACCAGAGCGAAATGCCCTCCCGCTACCTGCTGGCCGATATTTTCGCACTGCCCTCGCGCGGCCTTTACGAAACCTGGGGCCTCGCCATTAATGAGGCCATGCACTTGGGCGTGCCATGCCTGGTCAGCGACCGCGTCGGCTGCCAGCGCGACCTCGTGACCGACGGCGAAACCGGCTGGGTGTTTCGTGCGACCGACACCTCAGATCTATTCCAAAAGCTCGCCGCTGCACTCGCCGCCGATCTCCCCTCCTTCGCGCCGCGCATCGCCGCCCGCATCGCGCAATACACTTATGCGCACTCGGGCGCCGGACTCCTCCAGGCGCTCCGCGCCGTCACCCCTAGTCTTTCCCTCCCATGACTATCCTATTATATAAACTTGCCATGACCTTGGCCGCGTTGGCGGCGCTCACAATCGTTTGGGCCTGGTTGCGCGACGAGACCCGGGCCCGGCGCACCGCCCGCTGGTTGAATGTGCCGGTCTGCTGGACCATCGCGCGCTTCCTCCCCTGGCTCGCAGTCTATGTCGTCGCTGGTTTCGCGACGCAGTCCGATGTCTCCACCGTTTTCTGGCCCCAAGCGCATGGCGTCGTCGAAGGCGGCCTGCCCTACCGCGATTTCGAGTGCTTCTACAGCCCGCTCTTCCCCTATCTGATCGCCCTTCCGGTATTGCTTTGGAACGACCCCCGCGTGCTGGTGCTTTTCCTCAGCCTGCTCGAAGCAGTGACGGTTGCTCTGACCTTGCGGGCGGCCGGTGTCGCCCCGCGCACGAGCGCTCGGTCGCGCTGGCTCGCGTTCTATTTCTTCGCCCCCGGCCCGCTGTTGCTGGCCGTCATCGGCGGTCAGGAGGATTTTCTTATGTGGACCGGCGCCGTGCTGCTTTGGCTGACCCTCACGCGCTTCCGCGATTTCGGCACCGGGCTGCTGACGGTTGTCTGCACCCTGTTTTCCAAGCCCCTGTTTCTCATCCCCGCCGCAGCGTTTTTCGGACTGAGCCGGAGACGCTGGCAGTTTCTCGCCGGGGCGGGTCCAGCCGCGCTGGTTGTGCTGGCCGGACTATGGGTGCTCACCGGCCGGGCGTTTCTGCATGTGCTTGATGCCAGCGAAAACATCGATCCGCCCAACCTCTGGATTTGGCTGCACTGGTTGAGCGGCGGCCGCATCCCGATCGGAAATCCGGCGCTCTCGATGATCATGGTGGCGACCGTGACGGGATTCGGCGCCTGGTATTTTTCCCGGCACGCCGCGGCGGTGGCCGCCAGCCACCGGCATTTCTTTGCCGCGTGGACCGTGCTATTCGCCCTCTCCATGTTGATCAACCTGAAATCGCTGGGCGCGTATTTCGCGTATTTTGCGCTGCCGGCCCTGGCCCTGTTCCTCGAACTGAACGACCGGCGAGCGCTGCTCTGGTGGCTTGTGCTCGGTGCGCTGGCACCGATCGAAAGCTCGCTCTGGTATCGCACCGGCCGGCCCCTGCTCTCTGGCCTACCCAGCACCCCGCTGGTCGCCCTCGATTACGCATTACAGGGCGTGATGCTCGTCGCCCTGGTCGCGCTCGCGCTTTCGGCTCACCGCTTTCTGCGCCAAACTCCCCCGGCGGAAGCCGCGCTCCCTGCATGAACACCACTCTCGACACGGGTTTATTCCCGCCAGTCTGAACGCCGCTGCTGGACTCAGCCAAGCCGTGGCATCAGCCTGTGCCCGCTGAAATGCAAGTTCCGTTTTGATATTGCTACTCCTCTCATGGCCAAGATTCTTTCCACCTGAAATGGTCTCACCCATTGAGCCTTACCTCGGCCAAGGTCGTGTCACGCCTTACCCTAAACGCGAAGTGGCCGCCCGGATCATATGGTCGATCGTGCAAGCGACCATTTTCCGCTGGAGCCCCCGCCCCTGGCACCGCCTCCGGGTCGAACTCTTGCGCTGGTTTGGCGCGGAGATCCCGGAACCGGACAAGGTGCGAATTTTTCCCACGGTCGCGATCCTTTTTCCCTGGAGGCTCACTATCCACCCCCGGGTCATGGTCGGGCCCAATGTCAGGCTCTACAACATCGGGTGCATCACCCTCGAATATGGGGCCAACATCGCGCAGCACGCCCACCTCTGCGCTGGCACCCACGACTACCGGCGTTGGGACATGCCGTTGCTCTCCAGCCCAATCCATGTGGGCAAAAACGTTTGGATCTGCGCCGAGGCTTTCATCGGCCCCGGCGTCACCATCGGCGAACTTACCATCATTGGGGCTCGCGCTGTGGCGGTCTCCAATCAGCCCGCGCGGAAAATTTGCGCTGGCCAGCCCTGTCGCCCCCTCAAGGACCGCCCGACGCCAATCTGACCATGCATTGTTGCCAGATCGTCGCCAGTCTTGAGAAACGGCACGGAGGACCAAGTCAGTCAGTCTATGAGCTCTCACGCGGCCTCGCGACTTTTGGCACACAAGTCGATCTCTTCACCACCTATCCAGGCAAAACAAGCACGAACACAGAAGGCAGTCTGCGGGTGCAGACTTTCCGCAGGAACTGGCCGCAAGCCTTGCGTTGCTCGGCGGAATTGGTCCGCGAGCTACGCGTCTGCAAGTGTGACATAGTTCATCATCACGCCATGTGGCAGCGGACCCTGCACTATGCCCACGCCAAAGCAGTCGCCGCCGGGATTCCTCTTGTGCTGTCCCCCCGCGGCATGATGAGCCCTTGGGCTTGGAATTTTCATCGTCTGCGGAAAAGAATCGCCCGTCTGGCCATCCATCCCGGGGCCTTTGAAGCTGTTGCGGGCTGGCACGCCACCAGTTCGGCCGAGGCGGAGGACATTCGCGCCCTCGGCTTCACCCAGCCGATCTGCGTGGCGCCCAATGGCGTCTCGGCTTCGACCGACGCAGAAATCGCCGCCGCGACCGCCCACTGGCGCGAGGCCTGCCCTGAAGTTGGCGAGCGGCGCACCGCCCTTTTCTACTCGCGTTTTCACTCCAAAAAACGGGTGCTGGAACTGATCGACCTCTGGCTCGAACAGGCGCCGCCCGACTGGCTGCTACTCCTAGTGGGGATCGCGCAGGACTACCGCCCGCGGGAACTGGAAGACTATGTCCTCCGCGCTTCCGGGGCCGGCCGCGTGCGCGCCTTCGACGGCCTCGATCGGCTGCCGCCCTATCCCGTCGCCTCGCTCTTCCTGCTGCCCTCCCACAACGAAAATTTCGGCCTCGTGATCGCCGAAGCTATGGCGCACGGCCTGCCCGTCGTGGTCACGGACACGACGCCCTGGACCCCCCTCAATGCCCTCGCCGCCGGCTGGTGCGTGCCCTGGGCCGATTATCCGGCCGCGCTGCGCTCCGCGCTGGCCGAAACGCCGGAGCGCCTGCGGGAGCGCGGCACCCGCGCCCGCGAATGGGTGCTGCGGGAATACTCCTGGGCACAGTCCGCGCGGCAGTTGCTTCAATTCTACGAACAGCTAAAATCCACCTCTCAGTCCTCCGTGCCCCCCCGCCCATGAGCGAAGACCACAAATACGAACGCGGTGTCAGCGCCTGCCCCCGATGAGCGAAGCAGTGAGTTCCGCCCGGCCACGCTGGCTGGCCTTCGTCCCTTGGTTGCTCGGTTTTGCAGTTCTAAGTGCGCCGCTCCTGTGGTGCCGGACAGTGGGCAACCTGAGCACGGATGAGCGGGTGTTTTACCTTCCGGCCATCCGGCAAATACGCGACCACTGGCCAAGGCTCAACCTCCTTGCCGACAGTTTGTCAGCTACGTCCCCGGGCTATCCGTATTTTCTCTCCACTGTGTCGCTGGCAACCGGACCTAGCTTCTTTGCGATGCGCGCGGTCAACTGGCTGGTCAGCCTGGGGGTGCTAGCCCTGTTGTGGGGGTTGCTACAGCGGCGCGGCGGCGGATCCTTGATGCTGGCTCTGCTGCCTCTGGCTCTGGATAATTTCTTTGTGAAATCATCCTGCTTCGTCGTAACGGACAACGCAGCCCTGATGATGATGTCCGCTTCCCTTGCGGCAATTCTGTTTACCCCCTCGGATCGCGGCGCGCTCTTGGGCGCTGTCTCCGCCTCCGCGTGCGTAGCCGTGCGCCAGATCAACGTCTGGCTCGCCGGGCCGCTTTTGTGGCGCCTCTGGCGCGAAGCCCAGATTTCGCACCGCTGGGGGCGGCTCGCCCTCGGGTTGATTCCGGTCCTTCCCCTGGCAGCGCTCTTCCTGGCGTGGCACGGACTTGTGCCGCCAGCATGGGCCAAAGAAACCTACTCCAAGATGGGATTCAACGGCACAGCGCTGATCTATCTTCTGACCGTGCTGTTTTCCATGGGCGCGTCCTTCTACATGGTCGCGACGACGACCCGCCAATGGCGCGACGATTTTTCGTCCCCCGTGGTCCTGTTTGCAGGTGCGCTGGGTCTCGTGCTCGTGCTCGTGAGTTCGACGGTTCCGGATTTCTACTACACCACAGGGCGATGGGGTGGCTACTGGTGGACATTGGCGGCACACCTGCCTGTTTTTGGTCATATTTCAGTGCCTTTCCTCGTGCTCGCCCCACTCGGCGCGGCGTTCGCTCTGGCGATCGTCAGGCGTCTGTGGCTCGAAGCAGGGATGGAGCCGTGCCTGTTGTGGCTGGCAGTAGTCGTGCCGTGGACCGCCGCTATGCTGACAAACCGTCTCGTTTTTCATCGTTATTACGAACCGCCGTTGCTGCTCTTTCTCATCTATTGGCTCGCGCTGCTCGCGGCGGCGCGGACGGGCTTCAGGCTCACCCGGCGTTGGCCCCTGGTGGCGCTGGCCCTTGTCCAATTGGCACTCACTCTCCTCACCGTCCACGCCCAAGCTTACGGGTTCTTTCGTTCCGGATGAAAATCGCTCAAATCGTTCTCAGCCTCGAACCGCGTCACGGCGGGCCGAGCATTTCCGTGCCCGATTTATGCGCCCGTCAGTCCTCCGTGTCCCCCCTCGCCCCATGAGCGAAGACCACAAATACGAACGCGGCGTCAGCGGCCGCCCCCCCTCGCACCAGACCTCGCTGGGCCTCCTCGAAATCATCACGCTGGTCCATGTGGCAGCGCTCGTGATCTTCGGCTCCTGGGCTTTTGGGGGCAACACCGACTGGGCGCGCACCCTGCTCTCGTGGCTGGCCAGCCTCGGCGGCCTCATCACCCTCACCGCCCTGCTCAACCCGCGCAAAGACGGCTCCCCGCTGCCATTCCGTTGGCTGTGGCCTCTGGCCGCCGTCAACCTGCTCGTACTCGCGAGTGCGTTCAACCCCAGCTTCCGGGAAGTGATGAACGGCAGCGAAAGTCTGTTCGTGCAGACCGCGTCTAATCCGCGCTGGCCCAGCAGCGCACGCCCCCTGCTCTCCAACCTGCAGTTGTGGTTTTTTGACGGAGTCTATCTCTCCTGCTTCAACCTCGCCCTCGTCGTCCGCCAGCGCCGGGCGCTCCGCGGCCTGCTCATGGTCCTTTCCCTCAACGCGGTGGCGCTCGCGATCTTCGGCACCGTGCAGAAACTCGTCGGCGCCACCGGGCTCTATTTCGGCCTGCAAAAGACTCCGCAGGGTTACTTCTTCTCCACTTTCTTTTACCACAACCACTGGGGCGCGTTCATCGTGCTAACGACCGCCGCCTGCCTCGGGCTGATCTTCCACTACGTCCGTCGCCGCGACACCCGCGATTTCTGGCATTCCCCGGCGGCCACGGGACTCGTGGCCCTCGTCCTCTTGGCCGTCTCGGTCCCGCTGAGCGGCTCCCGCTCCTGCAGCCTGTTGATGCTGCTCTTGCTCGGCATCGGCTTTTCCCATTGGATATTCCGCCTGATCAAGCGCCGCCACGCCTACAACGAATCCATTGCCGTGCCACTGGCGCTCGGCGTGGTCGCCCTCGCGGTCGCCGGCGCGTTTGCCTACGACATCGGCCGCCCCATGATCGACCGCCGCTTCGTCCAAACGCAATCGGAGGTCGCCACCATGCGTGCCGCCGGCACCATCGGGGACCGCCCCAGGCTTTACCGCGACACCTGGCACATGGCGCAGGAAAAACCCTGGTTTGGCTGGGGAATGGCTTCCTATCCCACCGTATTTTTTCTCTTCAACAGCCAGCATATCTCGCCGACCCAAGGTTTGCAGACCTACTACCACGACGCCCATTCCGACTGGCTCCAGTCGGTGGCCGAGCACGGTTACGTCGGCACCGCGCTGCTCGCCCTCTGCGGGCTCGTGCCCCTCTATTACCGGCGCCGCGCGCTGACCCAAAGCCCGCTGACCCTCTACCTCCTCGCCGGCTGCGGGCTGCTGCTCCTCTACGCGTGGATCGAATTTCCCTTCGGCAACGGCTCGGTGATCACCGTCTTCTGGGTCTGCTTTTTCTGCGCGGTGCACTACGGCCGCCTGGAATCGGCCGCCGACTCTTTCACATAGACATGTATTCCGTCCTCATTCTCACGCTAAATGAAGAGCGTGACCTGCCCCGGTGCCTCGCCTCCGTGCGCGCTTGCGACGATATCGTCGTGCTCGACTCCGGTTCGACCGACCAAACGGCCGATATCGCCTCCTCCGCCGGCGCACGCGTCTTTACCCGCCCGTTCGACGATTTCGCCGGCCAGCGTAACCACGCCCAGCGCGAGATTCCCTTCCGGCACCGTTGGGTCTTCCACCTAGACTCCGACGAGCAGATGACGCCCGCGCTCAATGCCGAGTGCCGGGCCGCGGCTGCCCGCTCAGACGTGGACGGATTTTTCGTCGCCCCGCAGATGATCTTCGCGGGTCGCTGGATTCCCCACTGCACGGACTACCCCGCCTATCAGGCCCGGTTCGTGCGCGCCCCGGAGTTTACTTTCGTCGAGGTGGGCCACGGTCAACGCGAAGCACCGCGGATGCGGATGGACCACCTTCGCTCCAACTACCTCCACGATCTGTCCTCCGGCGGCGACGAGGAATGGCTCGCCCGGCACCGCCGCTATGCCCGCGCGGAGGCGGCGCGACACCTCGCCACGGCCGACACCGTGCCTTGGAGCGATCTCTGCGCACCGGACCCGCTCCGCCGCCGCCGCGCGCTCAAGCATCTGAGTTTTCTGTTCCCCGGCCGCCCGGCCCTGCGCTTTGTTTACCAATACCTGCTGCGCCGCGGTTTCCTCGACGGCCACGCCGGACTGCATTACTGCCGGCTGCTCGCGCGCTACGAGGGCTTCATAGTCGAAGAACTGCGCCGACAACGGACGCAGCGGGAATGACTGGATGCGCGTTTTTTTTCTCAATCGCTTCTACTGGCCCGACGAACCGGCCACCGCGCAGTTGCTCGCGGACTTGGCCGAGGCGCTCGCTGAGCAAGGCCACGCCGTGAGCGTCATCGCCCGCCGCCCGCAGTCCACCGCGGTGCCCCGCCGCGAAGTGCGCCACGGCGTGGAAATTCTGCGGGTCGGCGTCACGCACTGGGGCCGCCGCAGTTTGGCCGGCCGCCTCATCGATTTCGCAACCTTTTACCTTGGGGCGCTCTGGCGACTGTGGTGGTGCGTCCACCCGGGCGATGCCGTCGTCGTGCTGACCGATCCGCCCCTGCTCGGCGCTGCGGCAGCCCCACTCGTGCGTTTGCGCCGGGCGCACTTGCTGCACTGGGTGGAGGACATCTATCCCGAAATCGCCGTCGCCCTCACCCGCCACCGCTGGCTGCGCGTGCTCCGCCCACTCCGCAACTTCGCCTGGCGCCAGGCCCGGGCCTGCATCGCCGTCGGCACCGACATGGCCGCATTGATGGGCGAGGCCGGCGTGCCGCCGGCACGCATCTACGTGTCGCCCAATTGGGCGCCGGCTGGCCTCGCGCCCGCCTCGCCGGAGGCGGTCGCCTCGCTCCGCACCGCCTGGGGGCTGCGGGGTCAGTTCGTCGTCGCATATTCGGGCAACCTCGGCCGCGTGCACGACCTCGACCCACTGCTGGAAATTGCGACGGCTGTGCGCGACCAAACCGACATCGCCTTCGTCTTCATCGGCGACGGTGCGCGCCGCGCCGCACTCCAACAGACCGCCAGCTCCCGCGGACTGACCCGGGTGCATTTCCACCCAGCACAGCCACGCGCCCACCTAGCCGCCACGCTCTCGCTTGCCGACATTCATGTCGTGACGCTCTTGCCCGGCTGCGAGCATCTCGTTTTTCCCAGCAAACTCTACGGCGCCGCGGCCGTCGCCCGGCCAGTGCTTTTCCTCGGCCCACGCGATTGCGAGCCGGCCCGACTCGTCGCCCAGCATCAATTCGGCGCGGCCTTCACCCGCGAGGAGACCGCCGCAGCCGCCCGCTGGCTCGCGGCACTAGCCTCCGATCAGGCCCGCCAGCGCACGTTCGGCGCCGCCGCGCAAATTTTCGCACAGGATGGGGCGGCCCGCGCCGCCCGCCTGTGGCACGAGTTGCTCACCAAGCTTGCCGGACCGCCCCGCGCCGCCTAGACGTTCGTCGTCATGTCATCCGCCCGCAAAGTCGCCTTCCTCCTGCTGTTGCTGGATGTCATCTGCATCGTCGTCGTATTCAACCTGGTCAGCTACCTTCGCGGAGTGCCCCTCGGCGGAGAGTGGCTGCTCTCCCAGCTGTTGGGCCCGATTTTGCTGCACATCTTCGCCGTCTATCTGATCGACGGCTATTCGGCGCGCACCGACATGATTAGCCTCGACTACACGAGCCAACACGCCATCGCCCTCGTCAACGCGATGCTCGTCACCCTGCTGATGACTTTCGTCGTCGTTCCGGGCGGCTTCGAACTGCAGTCCAGCCGCCTGGTCATCGCGCTGAGCTATGTCGTGCTCGTGCCGGTGACACTAGTTTACCGGCGGGGGCTCTATCTGCGCCTCCTCCACCGGCGCGGCACCCGCAACCTCGTCTTTGTCGGCGACCCCGCCAGCAGCCGGGACTTTGGCGAGGAGTGCCGTCGGATGGCGACCGTGCAGCCGGTGATCTACACCACCCTGAGCCCGGGCTCAACCCCGCCCTTTTCCGTAGAGGGTGGCTCGGCGACGCGCCTTTTCTCCGACCTGTTGCTCGACATCCGCGAGGGGCGGCTGCCGGTGGAGGCGATCATCCTGCGCGAATCCAGCCGCGACTTGGCCCCGGTGCTTTCCCAGCAGCTCGTGCAGTTGTATTTCAGCGGCGTCGCCACCTACACCCTGGAACTCTTTCACGAAACCTACTGGCGCAAGATACCGCTCTACCGTCTCAACCAGACCTGGCTTTTTCAGGAGGGGTTTCAGATTGCCCGCGAACCGGTCTTCGACCGGCTCAAGCGCGCCACCGACATTTTTCTGGCGTCCATCGGGCTGCTGCTGGCCGCACCCTTCATTTTTATCGGCGGACTTTTCATCTGGCTCGAGGACCGCGGACCGGTCTTCTTCGCCCAGAATCGCGTCGGAAAAAACCACGAGCTTTTCCGCCTCTACAAACTGCGCTCGATGCGGATAGGGGACGCCAGCGGCGATCCCTACACCCGCCAAGGCGACACCCGCGTCACCCACACCGGACGCTTCCTGCGCGCCACCCGCATCGACGAATTCCCGCAGTTATGGAACGTGCTGCGTGGCGACATGAGCCTCATCGGTCCCCGTGCCGAATGGAGCCGCCTCGTTGAAAACTACGAGCGCGAGATCCCCTGCTACCACTTCCGCCATCTGGTCAAACCGGGCATCACCGGCTGGGCGCAGGTCAACTATCCCTACGGCGCCAACCTAGAGGACACACTGCGCAAACTCCAATACGACCTCTATTACATTCGCCATTTTTCATTCACCCTCGACGCCTCCATCGTCCTGAAGACAATTCACGTCATGCTGTTCGGCAAAGGCCGCTAGCCCTCCAGTTCGGCCGACATATTCCCGCGCACCCTGGCTTGTCTCAAAACGGTCCTCTGAAAACTTACGACTTCCTCGTCCTTGGCGGCGGCAGCGCCGGCTTCAACGCCGCACGCGTCGCCGCCGACCTCGGCCTGCGCACCGCCATCGTCGACGGTGCGCGCGAACTCGGCGGGCTCTGCATCTTGCGCGGCTGCATGCCATCGAAGACGCTGCTCTACAGCGCAGACGTCCTCCACCTCGCACAAAAGGGCAAGACCTTCGGCCTGAAAATTCCCTCCGCTCGCGCCGACATGCGCGCTATCCACACACGGAAGAAAAAAATTATCGCCGACTTTGCCGGCTACCGCCAGCGCGCGCTCGCCAACGGAAAATTCGATCTCATCCGCGCCCAAGCGCGCTTCCTCGATCCGCACACCGTCGGGCTCTCAAACGGGAAAAAGATTTCGGCCCGGCACATTCTCATCGGCACCGGCTCCCAGGTCAGCATCCCGCCGGTGCCTGGTCTCGCCGCCGCGAAATTCTGGACGAGCGACGACGTGCTCGATCTCGATTTTGTCCCGCAAAGCGCGATCGTCCTCGGCGGTGGCATCGTCGCGTGCGAGCTCGCGCAGTTCCTCAACCGCATCGGCACCCGCGTCGTCCTCGTCCAGCGCAGCCCGAACATCCTGCGCGATCACTCCGAGGACGCCTCCTGCGTCGTGCAACAGGCCTTCGTTGACGAAGGCATCGAGCTGTTCGCCGGCACGCAGATTCAAGCCATCGCGCAGAGCGCCCGCGGCACCACCGCCCGGTTCCTCCATGACGGGAAAATCATCACGCGCCGCGCCGCCCACCTTTTCAACGCCCTCGGCCGCGAGCCACACACCGCCAGCCTCAATCTCCCGGCCGCCGGCGTCCGCACCCGCCCCAACGGCCGGATCGTCATCGATCGCTATCAGCGCACGAGCGTGCCGCACATCTACGCCGCCGGCGACTGCGCCGGTCCCGCGGACATAGTCCACATCGCAATCCAGCAGGGCGAACTCGCCGCGCGCCACGCCGCTGGCATGAAGGAGCTGAAATCGGTCGATTATTCGCTGCTGCTGAACGTTGTCTTCACCGACCCGCAACTCGCGACCATCGGCCGGCTCGAACGCGAACTCGACGAGCGCGGCGTGAAATATCTCACGGCGAGCTATCCGTTCAACGACCACGGCAAGTCCATCCTCATGGATGCGACCTATGGCTACGTGAAAGTCATCGCCGAGCCGAAGCGCGGCCGCATCCTCGGCGCCGAAATTGTCGGCAAGGACGCAGGCGAACTCATCCACTGTTTCAGCGGTCCGCTCGCCCTGCGCGCGACCGTCTTCGATCTCCTCCGCGCGCCCTGGTATCACCCGACGCTCGCCGAAATTGTCACCTACCCGCTCGAGGAAATCGCGGTGAAAATCGCGTCGCGCTGATGCACCCGCTCCACTCGCTCGCGAATCTGCTCCTCGGCCGCACACCGCTCGGGCTCTGGCCGGTGCGCGTGCGCGGCGGCGTCGCCGCTGGTGCGCGGTGGACGCTTTATCCATGGACCTCATATTGGCGCGGCACGCATGAGCCGGCCTTGCAGGCCGCGTTGTGTGCGCTCAGCGGTGGCGACATTCGCGGCTGGGCGTGCTGGGATCTCGGCGCGCACTTCGGTCTCTACAGCATTGGGCTCGCGCGCCGCGTGGGCCCGACCGGGCAGGTGGCCGCCTTCGAGCCCAACCCCGTCAGTTTTGCGCGGCTTGAGCGCCATCGCCGCATGAACCACCTCACGTGGCTGAAGCCCTACGCCGCCGCCGTCTCGGCCCAGTCCGGCACGGCCGAAATCTACACCTACGGCAATCTCGCAACGACCACGACGCATCTGCCCTATGAAGGCGAGACCCGCTCAGTCGACGTCGGCGCCCTAGCCGTGCGCACCCTCCGGCTCGACGACTTGGTTGCGCGCGGCGAACTGCGCACACCGGACTTTATCAAGGTCGATGTCGAGGGGCACGCTCACCGCGCCCTCGCCGGCGCCCGGCACGCGCTCGCCGCGAAACGCCCCGTGCTGATCGTCGCCTTTCACAGCGAGGCCGAGGTGCGCGGAGCGCTCGGGCTGCTCGCCCCGCTCGGCTACGACTGGCGAAAAATTGCGACCGACTCCGGAAGCCTCGATGGGATGATCGGCCACGATTTCCTGTTTTTCCCCAAGCCGTGCGCGAGCTGAGCAACTGTGCCGGTGCGGCAGGGTGCTCCGCGTGAAGCCCCCTCAGCCTCCCGTGATCTCCAGCAGGTCGCCGAGCGCCACGCGCTTTTCGTAAAGCGCCTTGCCGACGATCACCCCGTCCAGGTTAGCGTGACGCAGCGATAGCTCAGCCAGCTTCACGACATCCTCTCGCCGGCTCACTCCGCCGCTCGCGATCACGCGAAACTTCCCGGCGTTCAGCATCGCCTCCTGCGCGGGAAAATTCGGCCCCGTGAGCATCCCGTCCGTGCCGATGTCGGTGTGGATCAGCGTGGCGACGCCGAGCGCGTCCATCCGCCGCGCGAGCGCCAGCGCGCTTATCCCCGCCGTCGCCACCCAGCCCTTCACCGCCACTTGGCCGTTCTTCGCGTCGATCCCCACGGCGATTTTGTCGCCAAACGCCGTCACAAGCTCGCCGACAAAATTCTCGCTCTCCGCCGCGCGGGTGCCGATTACCACGCGGGCCACGCCGAAGCCCAGAGCGCGCTCCACCGCCGCCCGCGTCCGCAGCCCACCGCCGAGCTGCACCTTCATCCCCAGCGCCGCGATAGCCTGCACGACCGCGAGATTCTGCGGCTCGCCGGCGAACGCCCCGTCGAGGTCCACCACATGCACCCACACGCTGCCCGCGGCGCGAAATTCCCTCGCCACGTCGGCCGGATTCTCGGCGTAAACCGTCTCCGCGTTTGCGCGCCCCTGCGTCAGCCGCACACAGCGGCCACCCTTAATGTCGATGGCGGGATAGATGATCATTTTTGATTTCCGATTTCCGATTTTCGATTTCAGGCTCCGCCAAACGCAATTACCGAATTATGTCCTCCTACCCAGTCCCCGCCTTTCTCGCCGAACTCCTCCACGCCCGCTCGCCCTCCGGCTACGAGACCGAAGCCCAGGCCGTGTTCGACCGCCACGTCAAACCTGCCGCCGACACCTACGCTAACGACGCCCTCGGCAACCGCATTGCCACGCTCAACCCCCACGGTGACCCCGTCCTTATGCTCGCCGGCCACATGGACGAGCTCGGCCTCATCATCACCTACGTCAACAAGGACGGCTTCATCTATTTCGACACCATCGGCGGCCACGACCGCACCGTGATTTCCGGTCGCCGCGTCATCATCCAGACCGCAAATGGCACCGTCAAAGGCGTCACCGGCAAACGCGCCATCCACCTGATGGACGAAGCCGACCGTAAGAAAGTCCCGGAGATTCACGAAATCTGGATCGACATCGGTGCCCACTCCAAGAAATCCGCCCTCGAACGCGTCGCCATCGGCGATGTGGCGACCTACGACCACGAGTTCGAGCTCATTCAAGGCAGCATCGGCGCGGCCCGCGCCTTCGACAACAAGGTCGGCGCCTACATCGTCGGCGAAACCCTCATCCGCCTCGCCGCCGAGAAGGATCGGAAGAAAACACTCACCGCGAAAGTCGTCGCCGTCGCCACCTCGCAGGAGGAGATCGGCGTGCGCGGCGCCACCGCCGCCGCCTACGCCGTCAATCCCCACATCGCCCTCGCCGTGGATGTCGGCCATGCCACCGATCATCCTGACTGCGACAACCGCAAATACGGCGAGACCAAGCTCGGCGGCGGCCCGATCATCTGCCGCGGCGCCAACATCAACCCGAAGGTCTGGCAAAAACTCGTCGCCGCCGCCAAGAAGCTCAAAATCCCCTACCAGTTCGAGGCCGACCCGCGCCCGACCGGCACCGACGCCCGCGCGATCCAAGTCGGCCGCGGCGGCATCGCCACCGGCCTCGTGAGCATTCCGCTCCGCTACATGCACACTCCGAGCGAGGTCGTGGACCTCGAGGACGTGGAGCGCTGCGTGAAACTCTTCGTCGAGTTCGCGAAAGGCCTCCAAAAAGGCGACTACGCCCACTGGTGAGTGCCGCGTGCCCCCCGTCCGTTTCACGTAGCACACGCGTTTCGCGTGCCGGCTTCGCCTCCCGCCGAAGCTCCTGCGGTCGGCGTCAGGCGACTCTTTTAGCATTTGTCACCCCAGATACTCACCCCGTCGTTGTTCTTTCTCCCATGACCAGAATCAGTATTTTCTACCCGCAGACCACAGGCAGCCGGTTCGATTTCCGTTACTACACAGACACCCATATGCCCCTGGCGATCCGGCTCCTCAGTGCGCACCCTGGCTATCGCGGGGTTTCCGTGGAGCGCGGGCTAAGCTACCCGGGATCGGGCACCATCGCGGCCTATGTCGCGATGTGCCACTTTCAATTCGAGTCGGCGGAGGCGTTCATGGCGGCGTTTGCGCCCCATGCGGCCACGCTCCAAGCCGACATCCCGAACTACACCGACATCGCCCCGGTGATCCAGTTGAGCGAGATACTGCTTTCCCAGTAGCCGGAAAACAGGCCCAAGGATGCTGCGCCGCCTGGTGGCGGTTACGGCCGGCAACGTTGCGCAACTGAGAGCAGTTCCGCCGGTCAACCCGTCGGGGCTGTCCGCGTGCTCCTGCGCGTCGCCGCCAAACATCCCAAAGCCGTGCTGGAAGCCGTGGCGCGAGCCTGGGCTTGGCCTCTACTTCAACTTGGCCCTGCCACTTTCCGCCCGCCCCAAACTGCGCGAACATACGAAAACGTGCGCCCACGCACAAAAAATCCCGGTATGAGCGGCGGGCGAAAAAGAGGGGGCTAACTTTACGAGAGTAGTTCCGCAAGATTGGCGGCGAGCAGATCGTAAACCACGGCGCGCCGCTCGGCATGGAAACAAACGATGGTGCCGTCGGGCGCATAAAAGAAAACCACGCGAAACGCGCCGACGCGCAGCCGGTAGAACCCGGCCAGCTCGTCTTCCAAAGCCCGGATATCGACCTGGCCGCGGGCGAGGGCAAGCAGGGCCGCTTTCAGGGCCCGGCGCGGTTCTGGCGCGAGGGCGCGCTGAAACGCTAGCACCCGGGCATGAACTTTAAGCTTAGTCGGCAAGGGCGGAAACGGGGTGAAATTTCCCTTTGCCGGCCTTCACTTCTTTCCAGGCACGCACAAAGGCCGGGTTGGTGAGCAGTTCCTTGGTTTCCAGCAGCGACTCCAGCCGCTCCCGCGAGACGACAAAGGCGACGGTTTCGCCATGCTTCGTCACGCCGACAAAATGGCCGGCCTGCGCAAAGCGGACCACGGCGGGAAACTGGGCCTGCGCGGCGCTGATTGAATACGTAGATTTCACGGGGAATATATGTAGTTAGGTGAAAGCCGCGTCATGTGAGCGGTTGAAACGACAAATTTTCGTCAGAGCCGACGCGGGGCGCGGCCCAAACGGGCTTGTTCGACGCAGTCGAACCGCGGCAATCGAAGAAATATGCGCTAAACAAAAGCGCGACAGAGTTCGTTGAAAGTCGGCGCGTCCGCCCGCGCCAGCTCTCAGCCGCGGGAGCGGGCCTCAGGCGGCGTCCTGTTTCGGTTCGGTCTTGTGGCTGAGCCGCAACCGGGGCCGGTTGCGCCCTGCCACCACGCCGGCGTCGATCACGACCTCCGCCACGTCCTCGCGTTGCGGCAGGTCATACATCACCTCGAGCATCAGCCCCTCGAGAATGGCGCGCAGCGCCCGCGCGCCGGTCTTCAGCTCGATGGCGCGCGCGGCGATGGCCTTGATCGCATCGGCAGTGAAGCGCAGCTCCACGCCGTCCATCGCGAAGAGCTTGGAATACTGCTTCACCATGGCGTTCTTCGTGCGCAGGAGAACTTTTTCCAAGTCGGCGGCGGCCAGATGGTCGAGCACCGAGACGACCGGCAGGCGGCCGATGAACTCGGGGATCATGCCGAAGCGGATGAGGTCCTCGGGCACGAGCGACTTCATCATCTGCTCGGGCTTGAGCGCCTGCTCGTGCTGCGTGGCGATCGAGGAGAAGCCGAGGCCGCGCTGGCCGAGCCGGCGCTGCACGATGTTGTCGAGCCCGACAAACGCACCGCCGCAGATGAAGAGGATGTTGGCGGTGTTAATCTGGACGTATTCCTGATTGGGGTGCTTGCGCCCGCCCTGGGGCGGGACGTTGCACACCGAGCCCTCAAGAATCTTGAGCAGCGCCTGCTGCACGCCCTCGCCGGAGACATCGCGGGTGATGGAGACGTTCTCCGTCTTGCGGCCGATCTTGTCGATCTCGTCTATGTAAACGATGCCGCACTCGGCGCGCTTGACGTCGTAGTTGGCGTTTTGGAGGAGCCGCAGGACCACGTTCTCGACGTCTTCGCCGACGTAACCGGCCTCGGTGAGCGTGGTGGCGTCGGAGATGGCGAAGGGCACGTCGAGCACGCGGGCGAGGGTGCGGGCGAGCAGGGTCTTGCCGGAGCCGGTGGGACCAACGAGGAGAATGTTGCTCTTCTCGACCTCGACGTCGTTGAACTCGGGCGCGAGCGTCGTGGGCTCCTTGCCGGCTCGGGCGGCGTCGAACGCGATGCGCTTGTAGTGATTGTAAACGGCGACGGAGAGAACCTTCTTGGCGTGGTCCTGGCCGATGACGAAGTCGTCGAGCGTGCGCTTGATCTCGGAGGGCTTGATGAGGCGCACGGGCGCGCGCGCCTCGACCGGGGCGGCCTTCACCTCGCGGTCGATGATCGTCTTGCAGACGTTGACGCACGAGTCGCAGATGTAAACACCCGGACCGGCGATGATCTTTTTCACCTCCGACTGCGATTTGCCGCAGAAGGAGCACAGCGTCATGCGGGTGGACTTGGCCATGGCCGGAAGGTGCCTGAGGGTGAACCGGAGTCGAGGGCGGAGTTTGTCCTACGCCCGGGGTTCAGGCCGCCGGCTGGACGACGGCCTGCACGTCGCGGGTGGACTCGACCACGTGATCGACGATGCCGTAGGCCTTGGCCTCGTGCGCGCTCATGTAGTAATCGCGGTCCGAGTCTTTCGCCACCTGCTCGGCGGTCTTGCCGGTATGTTTGGCGATCACCTCGTTGAGGGTCTTGCGCCAGCGGATGATTTCCCTAGCCGCGATGGCAATGTCCGAGGCCTGGCCGCCGGCGCCGCCACTCGGCTGGTGGATCATCACGCGGCTGTTCGGCAGGGCGAAGCGCTTGCCCTTGGTGCCGGCGGCGAGGAGCACCGTGCTCATGCTGGCCGCCATGCCCACGCAATACGTCACCACATCGCACTGGAGGTAATTGATCGTGTCATAGATGGCCATGCCACCTGTGACGACACCCCCCGGCGAGTTGATGTAGAGCTGGATGTCCTTCTTCGGATCCTCCATCTGGAGGAAGAACAACTGCGCAATCACCAAGTTGGCGACCATGTCGTCAATCGGCGTGCCGATGAAGATGATGCGGTCCTTCAGGAGGCGCGAATAGATGTCCATCGACCGCTCGCCGCGGCCGGTGTTTTCGAGAACGATGGGAACGTAGTAGCTCACGGTAGTTGGTTATCGGTCATTCAGCCCTTCGGCTGAACTGTCATGACCGTAGCCTTGGTGACGAGGAAATCAACCGCCTTGTCGAAAATGATCGATTGCTGCACGGCGCGGAGCTGCTCGCGATCGGTCGTGAGCGCCTTGACGAGTTTGTCCGGTTTCTGCTGGGTGCGCATCGATTCGCGATAGATAAACGCGTCGATGTCGCCCTCGGAGACCTGGATTTTCTCCGCCTCGGCGATCTTGGCGAGGATGAGCTGGACCTTGACGCGGGCGGTGGCGGCCTTGCGCGCGCCCTCAAACAGGTTCTTTTTGTCCTTCTCGAACTGCTCCTGAGGAACGCCACGCCGCATGTTTTCCTCGATGAACTGGCGGAGCACGCTCTGCGTCTCGCGCTCGACGAGCGAGTCCGGCACGGAGAACTCGACCTTGTCCGCGATCTTTTCGGAGACCTGCCGGCGCTGTTCGGCGCGGTTCTGGTGCTCCTTCTGGAGCTTGAGATTGCTGCGCACGCTCGTCTTGAGCGCGTCGAGACTTTCCGCCTTGTTCGCCTTGAAAAAAGCCTCGTCGAGCGCCGGCAGCGCGCGTTCGCGGATTTCCTGCACCTCGACTTCGTAGACGGCGGCCTTGCCGGCGAGCGCCGGCACGGCAGCGAAGTCGGCGGGAAACTGGACCGCCACGCTCTTCTTGTCACCGGTTTTGAGCCCCGCAAGCTGCTTGCCGAGACCGGGGATGACACCCTCGTTGACGCCCTCGACTTCCTCCCAGGTCTGCGGGACTTTGCCGTAAATCTGTTTATCGGGCGCGAGCTCGGCGACGGGTTTGCCGTCGATGCTGCCCTCGTAGGCGAGTTTCACGTAGTCGCCCTTCGCCGCGGGCCGCGTAGTGGCCTTGAATTCTGCCCGGTCTGCGCGCAATTGCTCGATGATCGCATCGACCTCGGCGTAGCTGGCCTCGACCGGGGCCACTTCCGTCGGCAGGCCCACGTAGTCCGGCAGGTTGAAATCCGGCCGCACGTCGAGCGTAATCGTAACGGCGGCTGAGAGGCCGGGCTGCACTTCACCCTCCACGACGTTGACGACGTTGAGCACGTCGAGTTTCTGCTGCTCGAGCGCGTCGCGATAGGCCTTGGCCACGACCTTCTGCTTGAACTCCTCGCCGATGTCCTTCGCAAAACGCTTCACGATCATCGCCGCCGGCGCCTTGCCGGGGCGGAAGCCCGGGATACGAGCCAGCTTGGCAAATTCGGCCACGACGGACTGGTGCACCGCATCGACCTCGCTCGGGTCGAGCGTGACGACGAGGCTCTTGCGGGTGTCTGAGACGTTGGTTAATTGGACGTTCACGGGAGGATGGCTGGCGGGTTTCGATGAGAGAATCGGAAACGCTAGGCGGCGGGCAGGCACGGTCAATGCCCGATTCTGCGCGCTTGCGCGGCGCCGTCCGCCACCGTTTCGTCGGCGTGTTCCATGCCGAGTTTGCACCAACTTCTCGCCCGCCACGCGCCTTTGCTGCTCATCGATGCGGCTTCCGCGCGGGTGCAAGCCGGCTGGCTGACGGACGCGCAAACCGCACGCTGGGAAACGTCGGACGACGAAGCGGGGGTGGGGATTTTCCGCTGCCTCGCGGCGCTGGGCATCGACGTGGCCGACGCCGGTGCGTTCGTCTTCTGCGACGGACCGGGCTCGGTTCTGGGCGTGCGCACTACCGCCGTGGTGCTGCGGGTTTGGAGCGAGTTGCGCCCTCGGCCGATGTTCGCCTTCCACAGCCTCAGCGTCGTCGCGGCCGCGCTAAACCGTCCCGGCGCCGCCGTGATCGCGGACGCGCGCCGGGACCGCTGGCATTGCGTGGCGGGCACGGATCCGCTACGGCGTGTGGCGACCACGGATCTCGCCGGGGAGCTGATCATGCCTGAGGGTTTCCGCAATTGGACGCCGTTGCCGCCAGACGTGCAGCGAGTTCCCTACTCACTGGCCGAGCTCTTGCTGTGCGTGGCGGAGCTCGATTTGTTCCGGCCGACCGACACGCCAGATGCTTTCCTGCACGAGGAGCCCAGCTACGCCAAGTGGACCCCGCAGATCCACCGCGCGCCCGCCTCGTGAGCGCCACGCTCGGCGTTTGCCGATCGTCCGCAACTTCCGTCCCGTGCCAGCGTCATCAGCGCCATGTCACCAGCACTCGCGCCGGCCGATCCTTGGCAACCGCTCCCGGACGACCAATGGGACGCCAGCGCCGCGGCTCATCTTCTGCGCCGTGCCGGATGGAGCGCAACGCCGAGTGAGACCGCACACGCCAAGGCTGACGGCCTGGCGCGCACGCTGGACCGCCTCTTCCCGGCCGCCCCGGTGCTGCCGCCGGTGCCAGACCAGATTGTCCGCCTCCGCGAAGCCACGCCGGGGTTTGCGAAAAAACTCGCCGCCGCGCCGGAGGCCGAGAAACGACTCCTGCTACGCGAAGCCCGCGAACGCTCGCAACAGGCCGTGCAGGACCTGAGCCTCCGCTGGCTGCAGTTCGCCGTCCGCCCGGAAAACGCGGCCTATGCCAAATGGGTGCTCTGCCTGAGCGACGTCTATGTTGTCGCCGCCCAGAAGGTGAATAACACCGCGCTGATTTGGGCTCATTTCGATCTGATTGGCCGTCACGCGCTGGGCCCGGCCCCGGAATTGACGAAGGCGGTGTCGCGTTCCCCCGCAATGATCGAATATCTCGATCTCAACCAGAGCAAGCGCGGGGCCCCGAACGAGAATTTCGCGCGCGAACTGTTCGAACTGTTTTTGCTCGGCGAAGGCAATTACACTGAAAAAGACATCAAGGAAGCCGCGCGTGCCTTCACCGGCTACCGCGCCCCCTTGGGCGAGTTCCGGTTCGCCCTCGCCCAGCACGATCCCGGCTTGAAAACCGTCTTTAGCCACACCGGCCGGTTCGATGGTGACGCCGTGATTGACCTCGCTTACCGGCAAAAAGCCGCCGGTGCTTTCCTGCCGCACGAGCTGGCAAAATTCTACCTCACCGACGCCGCGCTCCCCGCCGCGCAGCTCGATGCCTTGGGTGACTGGTGGCGCGACCACGGCTACGATCTGCGTGCGCTGGCGCACCGGTTTTTTGGCAGCCGGCTTTTCTACGCGCCTGAGTTTCGCGGCAACTTCATCAAGAGTCCCGTGCAATTCTATCTCGGCATGTTGCAGGACCTCAATCTCGACGTTACTCCGCTCCCACGCTTCACCCTGAATCCGCTGCGCCAGATGGGCCAGATGCTCTTCAACCCGCCCAACGTTCGCGGCTGGGTCGGCGGTCGCAACTGGATCAATTCCTCCACCCTCGGGGCGCGCCGCCGCCTCGTCGAATTCGTCTTCGCGCCCTTCAACGAGGCCAAACTAAATGCCGACGAGCAGATGGAGTTGGCCACCGCCCGCGCCAACGGCCTCGGGCACTTCGTCGCCGCCCCGTCGCATTTCACCGCGCTCGCTCAGCTCGACACCACCGCAGCCACTGACCGCCTCCTCAGTAATTTTCTCGCCGTGCCCGTCTCGCCGGGGTTTCGTGACTGGGTGCGCCAGTTCCTGCTCCCCGGGACCAAAGACGAATCCCAGCACCTCCGCCGCCTGCGCCGCGCGGCGGCCGTGCTGATGGAGTCGCCCGAATACCAACTCTGCTGAACTCCCGCCATGGCCTCGCATCCTACCACCCCATTCCTGCCGAGCACGCGTCGCAAATTCCTCCAGTATACGGGACGCGGCCTCGGCCTCCTCGCGTTCAGCCGATTCGCCCCCTCATTTCTCGTCGGCTCGACGCTCGCCGGTGCACCCGCACCCGAGAAGGACCGCTCCATCCTCGTGCTCATCCAACTCGCCGGCGGCAACGATGGTCTCAACACCATCGTGCCCTTTGAGGACGCCGACTACCACCGCCTGCGCCCCACGCTCGGCCTCGCGAAAGACCGCGTGCTGCGGTTGAGCGACACGCTCGGCCTGCACCCCGCGTGCGGCGCCCTCCACCGCCTGTTTCTCGACGGCAAACTCTCCATCGTCCAAAACGTCGGCTACCCCAATCCCAACCGCAGTCACTTTCGCTCGACCGAAATCTGGGAGACCGCAAGCCCGAGCGAGGAGTTTCTCGCCACCGGTTGGATCGGCCGGTTCATGGACAACAACTGTGCCGGCCGGCCGGCCGCCCCCGATCCCGTCGCCGTGCATCTCAGCAACAGCCTGCCCCAGTCCTTCGTCGGGGAAGGCGAGCACACCACGTTCGGCCTCTCGCCCGACAACCGCAATTACCGCGAAAACGAGGAAAACCGCCGTCTCCTGCAAGCGCTCGCGCACCAGCCGGGCCCGCCAGGCAACGACAGTTCCACCTTTCTCCGCCACACCCTCCTGAACGCTCTGGTGAACGAGCAAAAAATGCAGGAACTGCTGTCCGGCCACCGCCCCGCCACCACCTACCCCGAAAATAATTTTGCGTATTCGCTCAGCCAAGTCGCCGCGCTCGTCGCCGCCGGCCTGCCGACGCGCGTGTATTTCGTCCCACTGAGCGGTTTCGACACCCACAGCAACCAGGCAAACCAGCACGCCAACCTGCTCACCACGCTCTCCGACGGACTCGCCGCCCTTCAGCGCGACCTCGAATCCCGCCATCTCGACCGCCAGGTGCTGACGATGACGTTTTCCGAATTTGGCCGTCGTCCCAGCGAGAACGAAAGTCGCGGCACCGACCACGGCACTGCGGCGCCATTATTCGTCGTCGGGTCAAGCGTACGCGGCGGCCTGCACGGCACACCACCCTCACTTAAACTTGCGCCCAATCAGGATCTCGCCTTCAGCATGGATTTCCGTCGCGCCTACGCCACCGTGCTCGATCGTTGGCTGGGATGCCCGGCAAGCGGGATTATTGCTGGCGGATTTGAACCGATATCGTTTATTTAGATGCTAGTTATCAAGGCTATATGATTTCCTAGATGGAGGAATCCAGTCTCTAGGGTTATCACCCTAAATTATTGTTGACTATTTCAAGAAATTCGCTTGTATGACGACACTAGGTTATGCACTCGCATCGCGACACACTTCAGACGAGCCCCGCACCCGGCCTTTCCGTGGGTGCGGCGGAGTGCGTGCGTAGCGTGAAAATTGGCTTCGCCCTGTTACTCGGAGCCGTGCTCGGTTTATCTTCGACCAGTCGGGCGGCTATCCGCACATGGAACGGCACTACCAATGCCAATTTTGAAACGGCCGCAAACTGGTCCACAAGCACCATCCCGGTGGCAGCCGACACTGCAGCCTTTACCACCACGACAAACAGCTCGGTCAATCTGTCCAACACCACTCGCGCAGTAACAGGCATTACCTTCTCCGCCACGGCTCCCATCTACACGCTGTCCTCAAACAACAGCTCAAATCTGACTATCGGGACCGGAGGCATTGTCACGAGTTCGGCCAACTTGGTTACGTTTGACTCTACCCTTGGCCTTAAACTCAGCGGCGCGTCACCATTCACCGTATCAGGGGCGGGAAATTTGGCGATAAACAGCAATGTCACCAATGGTGGGTTCCTCCTGACTCTGGGTAACACAAGCACTGGCTCAGGCTCTATTGCTGGTAATGTGAGCGGAAACGGCGGTATCACCAAGACCGGCACCGGCACTTGGACACTCTCAGGTAACAACTCCTACATCGGTGCAACTGCGATCCAAGGCGGCACGCTTAGCGTCAACACTCTCGCCGTTGCTGGCAGCAATTCCTCCCTCGGTGCCGCCACCGGCGCCAACGGCACCATCGCAATCGGCAGCACCACAACTGGTGCCACCCTCCAATACACCGGCTCGACGAATTCCACTACCAACCGCCAGATCAATCTCGCCGGCACCACTGGCGGCGCCACCCTCGACGCCTCCGGCACCGGCACCGTCACCTTCTCCAACACTTCAGTCACAGCAACCGGGGCAGGATCGAAGAACCTCACACTCACTGGCACTAACACCGGCAACAACACTCTCGCCGGCAACATCGTCAATAATTCGGGTACTAATCTCACCAATGTGACGAAAACCGGTGCCGGCACCTGGGTCCTCTCCGGCACCGCCTCTTCCTATACCGGCAACACCATCATCCAAGGCGGCACGCTCAGCGTCGGTTTACTCGCCGCCAGTGGCACTAATTCCTCTATCGGCGCCACCACGGGCGCCAACGCCACCATCCACATCGGCAGCACCACCACCGGCGCATCCCTCCAATACATCGGCTCGACCAATTCCTCCACCAACCGCCAGATCGATCTCGCCGGCACCACCGGCGGCGCCACCCTCGACGCCTCTGGCACCGGCACCGTCACTTTCTCCAACACCACCGTCACCACCACCGGAGTTGGTGCCAAGACTCTCACTCTCACCGGCAGCAACACGGGCAACAACACCCTCTCCGGCAACATCGTTGACAGCTCCAGTGGCGCGACCTCCCTTACCAAGACAGGTGCTGGCACCTGGGTGCTCGGCGGCAACAGCACCTATACCGGGGGCACCACCATTGGCAACGGCACGCTCACTTCCAACAGCACTAATGCGCTCGGCAATCTTGCCAACGTCACTCTGTCCGCAGCGAGTGCGACCTTGGGCGTCGGTGTCAGCCAGACCCTCTCAGCCCTCAACGGCACCACCGGCAACGTCACTTTGGGCGCCAACACCCTCACCGTCGGCAGCACCGACAACCTCAGTTCCTCCTTCGGCGGCATCATCGGAGGCACGGGCAACCTGACCAAGGCCGGCACCGGCACCCTCACTCTCAGCGGCAACAACACCTACACCGGCAACATCCTCATCCAGGCCGGCACACTCAGCGTCAACGCCCTCGCCAACGGTGGCACCAGCTCCTCACTCGGTGCCGCCACCGGAGCGAACGCCACCATAGCGCTGGGCAGCGGCACCAGCACCGCCACCCTGCAATATACCGGCAGCGGTGGCAGCACAGACCGCCAGATCAACCTCGCCGGCACCACCGGCGGCGCCACCCTCGATGCCTCCGGCACCGGTAACATCATTTTTGCCAACACCAGCGTCACCGCCACCGGCCTTGGCAACAAGACCCTCACCCTCACCGGCAGCAGCACTGGCAGCAACACCCTTTCCGGCAACATCGTCAACAGCACCGGCAACCTCACCAATGTGACCAAGACCGGCGCCGGCACTTGGGTGCTCGGCGGCAACGCCTCCTCCTACACCGGCAACACCATCATCCAAGGCGGCACGCTCAGCGTCGGCTTGCTTGCCGCCGGCGGCACCAATTCCTCCATCGGTGCCGCCAGCGGTGCCAATGCCACCATCCATATCGGCAGCACTACCACCGGTGCTACCCTCCGATACATCGGTTCAACCAACTCTTCCACCAACCGCCAGATCGACCTCGCCGGCACCACCGGCGGCGCCACCCTCGACGCCTCCGGCACCGGCACCGTCACTTTTTCCAACACCGCGGTCACCGCCACCGGCCTCGGCGCCAAGAACCTCACCCTCACCGGCAGCAACACGGGCAACAACACCCTTTCCGGCAACATCGTCAACAGCACCGGCACCGGCAACCTCACCAATGTGACCAAGACCGGCGCCGGCACCTGGGTGCTCTCCGGCGCTGCTTCCACCTACACCGGCAACACCATCATCCAAGGCGGCACGCTCAGTGTCGGCACCCTCGCCAATGGCGGCAACAATTCCTCCATCGGTGCTGCCAGCGGTGCCAACGCCACCATCCATATCGGTAATACCACCACGGGTGCCACCCTCCAATACACTGGCAGTGGCGCCTCTACCAACCGCCAGATCGACCTCGCCGGCACCACTGGCGGCGCCACCCTCGACGCCTCCGGCACCGGCAACATTATTTTTGCCAACACCACCGTCACCGCCACTGGCGTCGGGGCCAAGTCCCTGACTCTCACCGGCAGCAACACGGGCAACAACACTCTCTCCGGCAACATCGTTGACAGCTCCAGTGGCGCGACCTCCCTTACCAAGACAGGTGCTGGCACCTGGGTGCTCGGCGGCAACAGCACCTATACCGGGGGCACCACCATCGGCAACGGCACGCTCACTTCCAACAGCACTAACGCGCTCGGCAATCTTGCAAACGTCACTCTGTCCGCCGCAGGCGCGACTCTAGGCATTGGGGTCAGCCAAACCGTCTCGGCCCTCAACGGCTCCGCCGGTAACGTCACCTTGGGCGCCAACACCCTCACCGTCGGCAGCACCGACAACCTCAGTTCCTCCTTCGGCGGCATCATCTCTGGCACCGGGGGCAGCCTGATCAAAGCTGGCACTGGCACCATGACCCTCACCAGCACCAACACTTTCACGGGCGGTATCACCGTCAACAACGGCATCCTCCTTGGCACGACCGCGAGCGGCGGCGGCACCCTGGATGCCGGCGGTTTCAAGGCCTTCGGCAACTACTCCGGCCTCGTTACCCCGACCAATGTCATCACGGTCAATACCGGCGGCACGCTCGCAGTGCAGAACTCTGACCTTACTTACAACTCCAATGGCTACGGCAACACCACCACGCAGCAGACCCTCGTGCTCAACGGCACCGGCTACAACAACAATGGTGCTCTGCGCAGCCTCGGTGGTGTCAGTACCTGGACCGGCAATATCAGCCTCGGCTCCAATACCACTATCACTAACGCGGCCGTTTCCGGCTGGAACGACACTCTTTACCTCGGATCTGCAGTTAACAGTCCCACCCCCCCGCCCCTCACTATGGCGATGAACGGCCATAATCTTACTTTCAACGGCACTGGCGACGTCTACATCACCGAAAGCATGGGCAACAGCGGAGGTGACACCGGTTCACTCACCATCAATGGTGCCACCAATACCTCCACCGTTTACCTCCAGGGCATTAAGAATTACTTCACCGGCAACACCGCGGTGAACCAAGGCGTTCTCTACCTCGTGGTCAATCCCGGCGGCTATCCTGGCAACATCACCACTTCCAACTCCGCCATCCTCGGCAACCTCACCATCGGCTCCGGTTCGCTCACTGGCAGCACCGCCACGGTTACCACCTTTTATAACGAGCAGATCTCCGACACCGCCACGGTCACGATCAATTCCGATGGCACTCTCGACCTTGGCACCAACGGCACGACTGAAACTCTCGGCCATCTCATCCTCAACAGCGGCACGGTCTCGACTGGCACCGGCTCCCTCTTGCTGGGTAACGTTGTTTCCGGCAACAATATCGACGTCACCGGCAACGCAACCATCAGCGGCGTCCTCAATCTTAACAACACTCTCACCGGCGCCCCGGACCGCATCATCAGTGTCGCCAGCAGCGCCAACGTCATGGTCAGCGCCAACGTCTTCGGCGGCAATTTCATCAAGGACGGCACCGGCACGATGACGATGACCTTTAACAACGCTGCCAACGGCTACACCGGACACACGGAGGTCAAGAATGGCATCCTCAACATCCAAAACAGTGGCGCGCTCGGCGCCACGGCCTCTGGCCTCGTAGCGGCCGGCACCTCCGTGGACAGCGGCGCCACCCTCCAGCTTCAAGTCGGCTCTTATGGCAACGTCACCGTCGGTCCCGAGGCCCTGAATCTTAGCGGCACCGGCTACAGCAACAAAGGCGCCCTCGAAAGCGTGAGCGGCAACAATACTTGGGGTGGCCCCATCACACTTGGCAACAGCAGCACCATCAACACCGACTCCGGCAGCAACTTCAGCATCACCAGCACCGTCACCGGCACCGCCACCAGCAGCACCACCCAGATCCTCACCGCCGGCGGTCTCGGCAACACCACCTATGCCAGCACGATCGCCGATGGCAGCGGCGGCGGCACGCTCGCCCTCACAAAGGCCGACGCAGGAACAGTCACGCTCACTGGTTCCAACACCTTCACCGGGGCTATCAACGTCAACGCCGGCACCCTCGTTCTCGGCGCCAACGACACTCTCTACGCCCATACCAACGCCGTCACTATCGCCAGCGGCGCCACCCTGTCGGCCACCGGCGGGTCGAGCGGCACCCCTTACACCAACACCATCGGCGCCCTCAACAGCGCCAGCAGCACCCCCGATACCGGCACCATTTCCATCAGCACCTACAACAAAGTCGTCCTGAACGTCGGTCCCAGCCCCGCCACCAATACTTTCAGCGGCCTCATCACCGGCAGCGGCACCTTCGAGCTCAACGCCAGCTCAACCAGCACCGGCACCCTCACCCTCACCAACAGCACCACCAGTTTTGCCGGCCTCATGCAGGTCGATCGTGGCACCCTCGCTTTCAACAGCACAGCCTCAGGTTCGACCTTCACCAACCTGACCGTCGGCAACCTTCTGACGACCACCACCCTCCTGTTGAACAACGCCAACATCAACGTCGGCACCCTCACCATCACCGGCAACACCATCCTCGACTTTGGCACCTCCGGCGCCTCCATCCTCAACTGCACCAACATCTACATCGCCGCTGGCTATACGCTAACTGTCCTGAACTGGAACAGCGAAGTCGACTTCCTCTACGCCAGAACTGCTTTTGGGCAGATCTCCGGTAGTGGCGCC
>CAIRCN010000042.1 GCA_903877135.1 uncultured Opitutia bacterium | reverse complement strand
TATCGATTGTTGGATGCTCACTTTGAGTTGGTTCATTACCCCGCACGGCGAAGCAATCTTCGCCGACGGCGTAAACTACCCTCTCAAGGTGGCTGGTTTTGACCTCGCCCTACCTGGCTGGTTTTGCCCAGCCGGTGACACTAAATGCCGGTGGCAAGGATTAAGCGGTCGATTTGATAGCCGGTGCGGCTGCGGACATGTCCGTTGAACGGAGAGCGGATCAAAGACCAGAGAGAGGGGGGGGGGGAGGTGAAGGCGCGCGAGCGGACCTGTTGTTAGTAAGGCTGCCTATGAAGACGATCTATACCCCCGCCAAACGCTTGCGGCACGACCGTGAACGGAAGCACCGCGAGCGCGAAAAGTTAAAGGACCAAGGCATGCGGCTGCGCCAGTTTTGGGCCACAGACCAGGCTTGGAGCGAATTGCAGCCGCGGCTCCATGAGCTCGGAATCACTCGTGCGAAACAGAACACGGTGGCGCTGCTGGTGGAAAGTTCGGTGATGCTGCAGGGAGCTTCGGAGCGGGGTAAGCAAGGACTGTCGTGAGCACACGCCTGCAGTTTCGCCTGAGCGCCGACGAGGCCCGCGAGATCCAGCTCCGCCGGCCACCCGAAATCACCCTCTCGGAGTGGCTCCGCCAGCTGGCGTTGGGGCAGCCGGTCCAGCGGTCTAGGGGCCGGACCCATAGCTCCGCACCCACGCCGGCAGGCTCGGCCGCCGATCAGGCGAAGGCCCGCGCCCTGGCCTCGCTCGCGACCCAGCTCAGCGATTTCCTCCGCCGCTGCTCACAGGAGCCCGGCCGGCTTCCCCCCGCGCTTGAAGCTGAGCTCCGTGAACTCTCAGGACATATCCGCTCCCAATTGCTCTCGTCATGATGACGCGCATCTTCCAAAAGCACCATCGGGCCTACCGCTTGGACTACCTCCTCGGTCGCCACTTGGCCAAGGGCAAGCCGGACGCGCGCGAGCCTAAGGTCCTCGCCGGCGATCCCGACGTGTTCGAGACGATTGAGACCCGTTGCAACCGCTATACTCAGGCCCACTTCGCCTGCGTTCTTTCTTTCGAGGAAGAACTCTCAGACGCCAAGTCCCAGGCCCTTGCCGAGGAATTTCTGGATGTGCTGCTCCCCGGCCGGCACGGGGGTCAGTTTCTAGCCTTGGTCGTCCGGCACCGGGAACGGGCCCGACAGGGTCGGCACCGGACAGGAATCCACTTCTTAGTCTCGCACCAGGACCTCTGGCGAGACCGGAAGGTTGATGTCTATTGGGCCGCCCGGGATCGGCGACGGCTCGAATGCTGGCAGGAGCACGTCAATCTCCGGGAGGGCAGCGCCTCGCCCAAAGAACCCAGCCGGGCGCGGTCGTTGCACGTCAGGACTTGGCCGGAGTCGCCCGCGGCCACCGAATTCGCTGAAGACTTTGGCAAGATTCTCAGCCGGTATCCGCTCGGTGCTGCGGCCGAGGACTCTGAGGAAATCGCGTGCGCGCTCACTCTCAAGGGTGCGCTAGGCGTGCGCATCGACCGCACTCGGGCCGGGCACTTTCGTGCGCGTTTCACGGCGCAAACCCCCGATGGCCGGGAGGTGGGTGTGAGCGCCACCGCCGCCCCGGAAAAGAAGGCGGATCCACTGCGGAAGAGTTCGCTGCGTAGAGTCCTCGGCGTGCGTGGATTCGAGCGGACGAACGCCGTTTTTACCACGGTCTCCGACCTGCTGGAGCGGGAAATCACCCACGCGGCCAAGCGACACGAGTCTCGACATGGCGCCTGCCCGGAAAATCTCGCCGCGACTCTCGCCCGGGTGCGTGAGGCCAAGATCCACGTCCCCGCCCGGCCTATGCTGGTTGTCAGCGACGAGACAGGAATGGGTATCCCGATGATGATGCCGCCAGAGATTTTTGACGGACCGGGACCAACTGACCATCCTGGAAATCATAAGACTATGTAAATCAATTACAAAAGGAAGTGCGATTATGTGTTTATTAGGGATTGTCCCGAAGGTGACAATTCCGCCACCGGAGGGCCATCCATCAGCTCCAAATCCTATCAGCCCTAAAAGCCGTGCAGACTATTGTCACTCTAGCACTGACTCACCCCCGAACCGGTCGGCCCATCGACCCGGACCGCACACCGCTTGACGTAACCACGGCAGCCTACTTTTGCCATAAATGCCGCTGGTTGGCGACCGCGATCGCAAAGCATACTGACAGTCCATTTAGTGGCAAATACACGACACTGACGCGAATGACCAGTTGGCTCCTCCTGCACCCTGAATTTCGCGCGCAACGCTATTACGAGCAACGCTCCAAAGAACGTGCGGAAGAGCAAAAACTGATCGCCCTTCAGCAAAATCACTCATCGGGCCCGAGGCCGGCGAGGGGACTTAATCGCCGCCACCGCGCTGCCTAGGTCATCCACGCCTAGCCGCTGGTAGATTTTGTGGACCAGTGAACTCGAGTGCAGGACATAGGCCATGGCCTTGGCCTGGGACACCCCAGCTCGAGCCATCTTGGTGATCACAGTCAGCTGAAGCTCGATCTGTCGGACGCTGCGGAGACCGAGCGGGCTCAGCGTGACCGCGACCTCGACAACCTACGTCACCGGTTGGCCCAGATCCCATCCGAACTGGCCGGTGAAACGGCCCATCTGCGCGCGCGTTACGAGAACCCGCAGCCCCGGCTATGCCCGCTCGCCGTCATAGAAGCGACTCTATGACAGTCCTCACCACAGGCAAGGCTCCGGCCACCAGGGGGCCGCCGGCCCCACGGAGTCGGGCGAAAAGCAGATTAAACGCAGATAGTGAGGCTCACCGGGCTAGGTTGGCCCCCGGGAGCGTCCACCATCTACCTCGATCCACCTAGGTTTCTTCGTTGTTGTCCGGGTTTCCCCAACTTGGCACAAATTGACTGACGCGGTGCTGCGAGGCCAATGGGCGACACGTCCGCGCGCCCAGCAAAACGGCACAATTTCCGGCAGGTAACTACATACTCATTTCGGACGACACTGCCGGGCAAAGGCTCCCGCGATTTTTATAAGCACATCGGGGTTAAGACTGACTGGGGTGGTGATTCCATTACGCTCCATCTGTAAAATATCACACCAGCCGGCTATGACCAATAATCAGCTGGACTTGCCCGGCGTGGCGGCAGAAGCAAGGCGCCGTCGTCCGTCAATTTTCCCGCCCCGTGCCCACCCATCAAGAACAATCGCGCTGGTTCACCGAGGAGGTGCAGCCGCACGAATCGTCCTTGCGGGCCTGGCTCCATCACCGGTTCCCTTCGCTGCCAGACATCGACGACATCGTGCAGGAATCCTACGCCCGGCTTATCCGCGCCAAGCAGGCCGGCCCGATCAGTTACGCCAAGGCGTTTCTCTTTACCACGGCGCGCAACGCCGCCCTCGATTTGTTCCGCCGCGACCGGCTCGCCGCCATCGACCGCGTAACTGATGTGGAGAAGTTGAACGTCATAGAAGATACGCCCGGTGTTGCCGACACCGTCAGCCGCCAGCAGGAACTCGAGCTTCTCGCCGAAGCCATCCGCACCCTGCCGGAGCGCTGCCGGCAGGTGCTCACCCTCCGTAAACTCTATGGTCTACCCCAGAAAGAAATCGCCGCCCAACTCGGCATCTCCGAACACACCGTCGAAGTGCAGGTGGGCAAGGGCATGCGCCGATGTGCAGACTATTTTGCCGAGCGCGGTCTGCTGAAATAAGCCCGTCACCTTTTCTCGATCCGACCACGGAAGAGCCCCATGAACGCCCCAAAACACCAATCACAGAATGAAGCCATCCAAGCGAGGGCCGCCGCATGGTTGGCGCGCCGCGACCGCGGCTTTGTCGTCGACGAGGAGGCCGAGTTTGCTCTCTGGCGCTTCTCCGACCCGCGGCATGCCGCCGCCGTAGCCCGGCTGGACGCGGTCTGGGTTTCCCTGGATACGTTGCGCGATTTTCGTCCTGAAGCCCGCGCGCATCCCGATGCCAATCTGCTGGCCGCGCCCGCCCGCCCGCGCGTCGTGGCGTTTCCGCGGATGGTTGCGCTCGCCGCCGCGGCGATGCTGATGCTTGGGGTGCTCACGTGGTGGCAATTGCCGCGGAGCGAGGTTCCCATCCGCCGCCAGGCGATTGTGCATCCCGGCCCGGAGCGGCTGGTGCTCGACGACGGCTCCGTAGTTGAGCTCAACGGCGATGCGAAGGTCGAGGTCAATTTCACACCTACAGAGCGCTCTGTGCGGCTTGTGCGCGGCGAGGCGCATTTTGCCGTCGCGAAGAACCCCGCCCGGCCCTTTATCGTCACGGCGGGTAAAATCGCCGTGCGGGCGGTCGGCACCGCTTTCAGTGTGACGCTGGCCCGGGATGAAGTTGCGGTGCTCGTGACTGAGGGACGGGTGCAGGTCAATGAAGTGGTCCCTGCCGGGGTGGTCGCTTCTGCGCCGGCCCGCCAGCTCTCGCATCTGGGCGCTGGGCAGCGTGCTGTCATTGATCTCACTCCACTCAATCAGTTAGCGGCGGTTCCTGCCCCCGTGCAGGTCTACGACATGACCCCGGTCGAGGTCGAGCGCTCGCTCGCGTGGCAGGGTATCCGGCTGGAATTTGTCGAAATGCCGCTGGCCGATGTCGCCGCCGATTTCAACCACTACAACCGCCAGAAACTCGTAATCGGCGACCGGGAGACCGGCGCGATCCTCGTGGGCGGCAGTTTCCGTGCAGACAATGTAGAGGCGTTCATACGCCTGCTCAATTCCGGTTTCGGCGTCACACCCTCCCCGGAGGGCGACCAAATTGTGCTGCGCCGCACGCACTGACCCGGTTTAGGTGGGGGGGCTTGGCTGAGCCGCATTGTCTCCGTTGACCGCGTCATATTTTTCATCGCCGCGATAATGGAAAACCACCCGCGGTGCGTCCCACATAATTAACACCGACCTGACTCTCCCCCTGTTTTCGCAGTCGCGCCGGTCTATGAACATGACACAAACAACCAAACTGCAATTCCGCGCTGCCGCCATGGTAGTGCTCCTCAGGCGGGTGGCTCTGGCCGCCCTGTTGGTGGTGGGACTGACCGGGAGTGCCGCCGAGGCGCTCAAGAAAACCTACAACGTGCCTGCCGGCGACGCGGTCAAGACACTGAAAGCCTTCTCCGACCAGTCGGGCGAGCAGATCGTCTATCCAGTGGAGCAGGTGCGGGGCGTCCAGACCCATGCGGTTACTGGCGAACGCACACCGCGCGAAGCGCTCAACGCCATGCTGGCCGGGACCGGCCTGATCACCGTGCAGGACGAGAAGACCGGCGCATTTGCCATCAGGAAGGAGGCCCGCCCAAACGCCCAACCGGCGGTGCTCGATGATGGGAGCGACCGCCAAAGTATTGAGGAGGCCGCCCACTTAACAAAAGCGGTCAAGCTCGAGGAAATCACCGTCCTCGGCTCGCGCATCCGGCAGACCGACGTGATGGGGCCGTCGCCCGTCAGTTCCTATGACCAGGATTACATCAATTCCACCGGCGCGATGAACCTGGCCGATTTTCTCGGTCAACTCCCGCAGACCTATGCCGGCATCTCCTCGGGCCGTGCGAGCGCGCCCAACGAGCTCAATCCTGACTTCGGCCAGCGCACGGAGACAACCACCCCGGCCTTCAACTTGGCGACAGGTTCATCCGACGCTCCTCCGGCCCAAACCGGTGTGTCGGGCGTCAGTCTGCGCGGCCTCGGCTCGGGCTCGACGCTTGTGCTGGTGGACGGCCGCCGCGTCGTGAGCTCGGGCAATGGCAACAAAGGCACCGACACGCGGCAGGGCTTTGTCGATTTGAACACGATTCCCCTCGGCATGATTGACCGCGTCGAGGTCATCACCGACGGCGCCTCAGCCATCTACGGCGCTGACGCGGTCGCTGGCGTCATCAATATTATTCTGAAGAAGAACTACACCGGGACGGAATTGGATAACTTATACAAGGCCTCCGAACACGGTGGTGGCCGCGAGCGCAGCATCACGCTCCTCTCCGGTTTTTCCCATGGCAAACTCTCCGGGACTGTGTCGGTCGAATATTATGACCGCCAAGATCTGAAAGCCTCGGACCGCACCTTTTCCAAGTATCAAAATCACACCGGCATCCCCACCGCAGTCAATACGGCAACTGGTGTGATCCGCTACGGTTTCGACTATCGCCTCAACTGGGGTTACCCGGCGGTGATTCAAGCCTCGGGCGGGGTGGTGTCCGGTAATTTCGACGCGATCCCCGGCACCCGGGTCGTGGCGGTTCCCACCGGAGCGGCTCAGACGCCGACCCTCTCACAGTTTATCCCAGTGACGACTATCGCGTCGCCTGACACAGTTATAAACCTCAAATACCAGCGCCGGGGCAATACCGCTTCATTCTTGGACTTGATTCCGCTCGCCCGACGCACCGGCGCCAGCGGCAACCTCCAATATGCCTTCAACGACCGAATCGAGGCCTACCTCAACTATCGCACCAGCGATTCGTGGAGCCTGTTCGCCACCCAGCCGACCACTTCGATCACCGGCGGCTTTGGCTCGCCGGCGACGGTGTCAGCGGCCTATAACCCCTTCAACCAGACCGTCCAAATCGGCATGATCCTGTCGGACTGGGGTTCCCAGACTCAGCGGGTGCGCACGGTGGACGGCTCGGGCACGCTCGGCCTGCGCGGCAAGGCCGCCAAGACCTGGCAATGGGATCTCGCCACCACGTGGGAGCGGCAGGACGTGCGGCAGATCACGCGGAATTTCAACACCTCCCGGTTCGCTGGCCTGCTGAATAATGTAGATCCAACGCAGCGCTTCAACCCCTTCATTGACGCCAGTGCGCCCGGCGCACCCTCGCAAGCCGCACTCCTTGAAACTCTCTCGCTCTATCCTTCGGTCACTTCGGCGTCGAAGTCTCGCGGTGTGGACTTCTCGGCCGATGGCGACCTCTTCAGCTTTTGGGGCGGTGAAGCCAAGATGGCTTTTGGCGGCTCTTGGACCCGCGATGATGTCGTGAGCAGCGCGCTCAATTTCTCGACGGCTATCACTCCGGTCGTGACCAATCCCGTCGTCTCCGGCGGCCAGAAATCGACAGCGGTGTTCGGCGAAATCCAGATCCCGGTGTTCGGCAAACCCAATGCCGCACCCCTGTTGAATCGGTTCGACATCAATGTCGCCGGCCGCACCGAGAAGGATGGTCCGTTCTCCAAGTCGGTGCCGAAATACGGTGTGTCGTGGAGCCCCACGCAGTCGCTGCTCCTCCGCGGCAGTTGGAGTCAGGGTTTCCGCGCCCCCGGCGTGACAGAATACTTGGTCGCCAACGGCGTGACCACGTCGACGCTGATCGACCCGGCGCGCGGAAGCGCCTCGACTGCAGGCGTGATTGTCACCACCGGCTCCAATCCAAATCCGAATCCCGAACTCTCCGACAACACCTTCGCCGGTCTCGTCTTTGAACCCACCTTCATGAAAGGCATTAACTTTCAGGTGAATTACTACGACACCGAGCAGAAAAACGTGCTGCAACTGCTCAGTGCGCAGACCATCATCAACAACGAGGCGCTCTTCCCCGGCCGCGTGACCCGCGCCGCGGCCACGGCAGCCGATCAGGCGGCCAACCAACCCGGCCAGATCACCGCGGTGAACCGCGAGTTCGTAAACTTCGGCATAGTTACCAACAAGAGCATGGACTATGTTTTGGAATACACGCTGCCATGGGAACGCTACGGTCGCTGGCGCTTCAGTGTGGATGCCAGCCGCACCATGGCCGCCTCCCGACAACTGGCCCCCGGCCAGCCTGCCGTTGTGCTGGATGGCGACACAGGTGCGCCTCCGAAGTGGTCGTTCACCACCGCGTTGTTCTGGCGTCAGGGCTCGTGGAATGCCTCGGCCTTCCTCTGGTATCTCGACAGTTTCACCTCCAACAACGCTGGCAACGCCCTGGTCGCAAACAGCGCCACGATAGTCTTCTACCCGACGCCGGCCGTGAGCAAACTCGACCTGCGCCTCGGCTATGAGTTCAAGACGGGCGTCTGGCGCAGTTACGGCAAGGGCCTCCGCGTGTCGGTCGGCGTGGACAACGTCGCGGACAAAAAACCGCCCTTCTCCGACACCGTGTGGGGCTTCGACTCCGCCCTTCACAGCCAGCTGATCCTCGGTCGCGCCTACCAGATCTCCTGCGTCATTCCGTTGAATTAACGGAAACCGGCGTATAAATCTGCAGTTAATCCGAGAACCCGCCGCAACCCGGCGGGTTCTCACTGTCCAATCCCCCATGAAAAACCTCCTCCGTCACTTTGTTCTCTCCGCTGCGCTAGGTGCGGCTGCGTTGTCGCTTCATGCGACCGATGCGCCTGCCACGGTGCCCACCTCAACCGCCGCGACTCCGGGCTCGACCTGGCTCGCCAAGGGCGACGTCGCACCGCAATTCAGTGCGCTCGGAGCGAAGGGGGACACGGTCAAGCTTTCCGACTTCGCTGGGAAAATTGTGATCGTCGACGTCTCCGCCACCTGGTGCGGCCCGTGTCAGGCGGCAATGCCCAACAACGACCGCGTTTACCGCAAATATGCGGATCAAGGTGTGGTGCTGCTCGGCATCACCGCCGATGACTCGCGCGGCAACTACGACAGCTGGGTGGAGCGCAACAGCGAGAAATATCAGTTCAAAATGCTCTTCGATCCGGCCGGCCGCGAAGGCTGGAAGGACTCGGCGTTCAACACCAAATATCACGTCAGCGGTTTCCCGACGATGTTCGTCATCGGCCGCGACGGCAAAATCACCGAAACGATTTCCGGCGGCGGTCCCGGCGATGACTACCGGCTGGAATACGCCCTCGGCCGCGCCGGCGCCAAGGTCGATCTCGCCGCGATTCCACCAGAGCCCAAGAGGGATCCCAACGAGCCGAAGTCGATTCCGGCGATGATGAAAACCCCTGCGATGCGGGCATCCACGCCGATGGTCGGCATGGATGGCGGCGCGCCCAAGGGTGGCGGTTTCACCCCCGACAAATTCGGCGGCGTCCAGCGCGGCACCGTGGTCACCGATTTCACGTTGACAGGCGCCGACGGTCAGCCGGTCAAGCTTTCCTCGTTCCGCGGCAAGACGCTGCTCGTGCAGTTCAACACCTCCAACGGCCCGCAGCCGTGGGTCGCGAAACTCGCCGCCACCTACAAGGATCAATCGCTCGCGGTTCTCGCCGTGTTTTCGGCGACCGAGCGCGCTGATTTCGACAAGTGGGTCGCCGCCAATCCCAATCCCGGCTTCGCTGTCGCCTGGGATCCGGCCGGCAAGGCGTGGGCGGAGAACGCGACTAACACCATCTTCGGCGTCGGCATGTATCCCGCCACCGTCGTGCTCAACTCCGAGGGCAAGCTCTGGAGTGGCACCATCGGCATGGGCGACAAGGTGGTGGCGATGGTTTATTCGATGCTCGCCCGCAACGGCGTGAGGCTCACCAAGGAACATCTCGCCGCGCTTGTGGCTGCAGGTGGCGCGATGCGCGCCGCGGGAACCGGCCCCATGGGTGATGCGATGCCCGCCGCGCTGATCAAACCCGCGCCCGGTTCCGACAAGCCAGCGCCACCTCGCCTACCGACGCTCACCGTCGGCGCCGCGGCCCCGGATTTCCTGATGAAGGACGTGACGGGCAACGACGTCCACCTCTCGAACTTCAAGGGCAAGGTGGTCATCCTCGATTTCTGGGCGACATGGTGCGGGCCGTGCATGGCCTCGATGCCGCACACGCAGGAACTCGCCGCCAAATACAAGGATCAAGACGTCGTCGTGCTTGGCGCCGGGACGAGCGACAAGACTGCCAGCATCAAGGAGTGGATTCCCAAGAACCAACCGAAGTATCCCGACATCCGTTTCGGCTACGATGTGAACGAGCGCGGATCGGCGACGTTTGATGAGCGCGCCTCGAGCAAGCTCTACCACGTCGTGGGCATTCCGACGCAGTTCGTTATCGGTCGCGATGGCAAGATCACCGGCGTGGTCGTGGGCTATGACGAAGGCGATGCCCGGGCCGAGGTTGCTCTGGCCGCCGCCGGCGTGAGGGTAGACGCCGCGATTGTCGCGAAAGGCCGCGAGCAGATTGCCAAGGAGGAAAAAGAAAATCCCCCGGCCAAGCCCGAAGCGGACAAGAAGCCGCGTCCGCCCTTCCGCGAAAACTATGGCAAGCTGAAAGCCGGCGAAACCGTGCCCGACTTCACTGTGCTCACGCCCGAGGGCAAGGAGGCGAAGTTCTCCGACTACGCCAAGGGTAAGACCGTCATCCTCGATTTCTGGGCGACGTGGTGCGGCCCCTGCCAGCAGGCCATGCCGCACTATCAGGAGATTTACAGCAAATACCGCGACAAGGGCGTGGTGATTCTCGGCATCTGTTGCTTCGACACTCGCGAGGCCTACGCGAATTGGCTGGAAACCAACAAGGGAAAATACACCTTTCCGACGGTGTTTGATCCCGTGGGCAAGCCGGCCGCGAAGGACAAGGATGCCTACGCGAAAACCATCATGATGCAGCTCTCCCACGGGGCGCTGACCCCGCTGCCGACGACACTCGTCTTTAACGCCACCGGCAAGTTCGTCGGGAATTACAGCGGCTACGGTGAGGCCACCCACGACGCTCTGGCCAATCTGTTGATGATCGCCGGAGTCGAGTTGGCACCCGCCGACAAGCCCAAGGTATTTTTTCCCGCTGGCTCCGCTGCGAAACCAGCCGTGAAACTTCCGGGAAATTCTGAGACCAAGCCCGGCACACTGCAGGCCGGGGCCGTCGCACCGGATTTCGCCATGCAGACCGTCGATGGCAAAGAAGTGAAACTCTCCGATTTCAAGGGCAAGGTCGTCATCCTCGATTTCTGGGCGACATGGTGCGGTCCGTGTATCGCCTCGATGCCCCACACGCAGGAGAACGCCGCCAAATACAAGGACCAGGGCGTCGTCGTCCTCGCGTCCGGCACGAGCGACTTGATTGCCAAGTTCAAGGAATGGATTCCCAAGAACCAGCCGAAGTATCCGGACATGCTGTTTGCCTTTGATCCAAACGAGCGCGACTCCGCCACCTTCGACCAGCGCGCGTCGCAGCGGCTCTACCATGTCGTGGGTATCCCCACGCAATTCGTCATCGGCCGCGACGGGAAGATCACCGCCACCATTGTCGGCAACGGCGGCAAGGAAGACGCCCGCACCGAGGCTGCGCTCGCCCGCGCTGGCGTAAAAGTGGACACCGCGCGCGTCGCCGCAGGTGAGAAACAGCTCAAGGCCGCGGCCGAGGAAGAGGCCGAGCGTGCCGCCGCCGCGAAGGACGAGGAGAAAAATCCCAAGCCGCACTTTCTCGTGAGCTACGGCAAACTGAAGGCCGGCCAGCCCGTGCCGGACTTCACCGCGGAGGACGCCGCCGGTGCCGCCGTCAAGTTTTCCGATCTCGCGAAAGACAAAACCATGGTGCTCAGTTTCTGGGGCGCCGGTCACGGCCTTCCCGCGGAGATGCTCGCGTTTCAAGATGCCTGGGCGAAGAAATACGCCGCACAGGGCGTGCTCTTCCTCGGCGTCGGCGCCTACGGTTCGCGCGAGGATTTTGCCAAATGGCACGCCGCCAACGCGCCGAAAATTTCCTTCCCCGTCGTGTTTGATCCGGCCGGTGCGCCTCCGCGGCCGGCCAAAGATTCCATGAACGAGATGACCGACGAGGAGAAAGCGGCCTTCAAGGCGGCCACCCGCGAGCATTACGGCAAGGTCATTCCCATGGCGATCACTGGCGGCACCATGGCGCCGATTCCTAACAACCTCGTCATCGACGCAAAGGGCAACTTCCTCGGTTTCTACGTCGGTGCGGGTCCGCAGATCGCCGACTCACTCGGCAACCTGCTCCTTCGCGCTGGTGTGAAACTCGCGCCCGAGGACATGCCAAAGAAAGTTTTCACCGCCGAGGAGACGAAGGAAAAACCGCCGGAGCCGAAGGTCGACCTGCTCAAAGTCGGCGCCACCGCGCCCGATTTTCCCGCGACCGACGTCGAAGGGAAACCGCTGAAGGTCTCCGATTATCGCGGCAAGGTCGTCATCCTCGATTTCTGGGCGACGTGGTGCGGACCGTGCCTTGCCTCGATGGCGCATACGCAGGAAGTCGCCGCGCACTACAAGGATCAGGGCGTGGTCGTTCTGGCCAACTGCACCAGCGACGCCCGCGCGAAGTTCGAGTCGTGGGTGAAGCGCAATCAGGAACAGTATCCCGACATCCACTTCTCGCACGACCCGGCCGAGCGTTCGCCGGACCGCGCCTCGCACAAGTTCTACGGTGTCGGCGGCATTCCCCAGCAGTTCATCATCGACCGCGAGGGCAAGGTCGTCGCCTTGGTCACCGGTTACCTGAAGGGCGAGACCATCCTCGACGCCGCGCTGGCGAAGGCTGGAGTGAAGGTCGATCCGGCTCTCATCGCAAAAGGCGCCGAGGACCTAAAGAAGCGCGAGTGATCCGGGTTGGCCGACGCCATTTGTCTCCCGATGATTCTGGAAGCGATTTCTCCAACGGCGACGTGGCATGAAGTTTCTGCACGCCTTGGCGAATCAAGCCCGCCGATGGAATGGCTCTCGCCGGCGGAGCGCGTGGTGGCTGCGCACCTCGCAGAGGGCTTGAGCAATCGCGAGATTGCGGTGGCACTCGGCAAATCCGAGGCGACGATTAAGAACCAAGTCAGCGCCTGCCTGAGCAAATGCGGCGTGCCGACCCGCATGCGGCTGATTGCTCTGTTAAGGTAGCGTTGGGGTAAATGCGCATCAGTGAGTCCGTGAACGGTCCCGTATAGTTTAGTCTGCGCCGGGGCCTTGGTTTGGCCCGGCGGGTTCGGGTGCAAAGTTTGCTCGCTCCGGGGCGCGGTTCGTTCTGTAACCAGATGCGCGCATGAAAACCCTCGGCATCGACATCGGCGGCTCGGCCATCAAGGGCGCGCCCGTTGACCTCAAGACCGGCTGGCTCCTCGCGGAGCGGTTACGCATCGAGATCCCTAAAATCGCCACCCCCGCCGCTACGGCGAAAATCGTCGCTCAGATCGCGCAGCATTTCAAGTGGCACGGGCCGGTCGGCATCGGTTTTCCGGGGGTCATTCACGGTTCGCGGATCCTGACGTCGGCGAACCTGCACCCGAAATTCGTCGGCTGCGACGGCGTGAAGCTCTTTGCGGCGGCGACCGGCTGCCGCGTGGCGCTGACGAACGACGCGGCGGCAGCGGCGCTGGCCGAAATGCGGTATGGCGCGGGTCGGGGCTTTCAGGGCAAGGCGCTCCTGCTCACGCTGGGCACGGGCATCGGCTCGGCGCTGGTTTTCCGCGGGTCGGTGGTGCCGTGCGAATTGGGTCACCTGCCCATGCGCGGAAGGGACGCGGAGCGGTTCGTCTCGGCTTTGGCCCGCAAGCGGCGCGGCCTGTCGTGGGAAGAGTGGGGCGTGGAACTTGGCGGCTACGTTCGCATGCTGGAGCATATCCTCTGGCCCGAGCTCATCATTATCGGCGGCGGTGTGAGCGCGAAGAGCCGCAGGTTTTTTCGCTTTGTGAAGCCGCGGGCGCGGATGGTGCCGGCGAAATTACGGAACGAAGCCGGCATCGTCGGCGCCGCCGCGTGGGCGGCGGAGCCATTGGCATAGCCCGGCGGCGCCCGCCCGCCTATCCCCCGCGCGACCCGTTCATCAAAAAATCGTGTAACTTTCGGTATCCGGCAGGTGTTGTCGGGACATGCCAGCGCCAGCCCAGGTCAGCCGTTTGCCAGTCTTCGTCTCACGCCGCTTCGTCGCGGAGTGTGCGCGGTTCATCGCAAACGCGTTTTCCTTTCCGGTGCGGCCAGTTTGCTCTGTTCCGTTCATAGTTAGCCATTCAGTTGTTTTGTCGGGTGGAGGGGCCGTTGTGGGCCTCTCCACCTGTTTGGCTGGGAATGGGGTGGCCGCTTGCCAACACCGCAGACTTGTTTGATGTTTTTTCTTCCAACCGCACCTACCTTCCCATGAAACCGGCCCCCGCCTCCTCCACGGCTCCTCAGCCCAAGAAAAAATCGAATCTGAAATGGTTCATTATCGGCGGGACTGTCCTGCTCCTCGGCTTGGGTGGCTGGGCCGCCTACGCCAAAGGTCACCAAGACACCGGCACGCCCGTCACCACCGAAAAAGCCATTGTCAAGACCATCACCCAGGTCGTGACGGCGACCGGCAAGGTCCAGCCCGAGACCGAGGTGAAAATCTCCCCCGAGGTCGCCGGCGAAATCACCGAGATGCCCGTGAAGGAGGGCAACCACGTGAAAAAAGGCGATCTGCTCGTGAAAATCAAGCCCGACACTTATCAGGCCCAAGTCGAACAGCAGGAGGCCAATCTCGTCGCCGCCAAAGCCTCGGCGGTCCAGGCCAAGGCCCAGCTCATCAAGGCGCAGGACGACTGCAAACGCTCGCAGGATCTTTTCGCCAAGAAACTCATTTCCGACTCTGACTACCAGACAGCCAGCACGGCGCTCGAAGTCGCGCAGGCCAACTACGACAACGCGCTTGCCCAGATTCGCCGGACCGAAGGATCGCTGAACCAGTTCCGCGACCAGCTCTCCAAAACCATTATTTTCTCCCCGATGGATGGCACCATCAGCTCGCTCACCAGCGAAATCGGCGAGCGCGTCGTCGGCACCGGCTCCTTCGCCGGCACGGAAATCATGCGGGTCGCCGACCTCAGCAACATGGAACTGCGCGTGAAGGTGAATGAAAACGACATCGTCAACGTGAAGATTGGAGACAAGGCTGTCATCAGCATCGACGCCTATCCGGCCCGGAAATTCTCAGGCACCGTCCACGAGATCGGCAGTTCGGCCGATGGCACCGCGGGCTCCGGCGCCAGCGCTCAAGCCAGCTCGACCGTCAGCGACTCCGTCACCAACTTCCTCGTAAAAATCCGCATCGCCGACCGCGACGTCCAGTTGCGCCCCGGCATGAGCGCCACCGCCGATATCGAGACGCAGACCGTTGCCAACGTCATCGCCGTGCCCATCCAGAGCGTTACCGTGCGCGCCGAAGGCGGCATCACCTCCGATGAGTTGCAGCAAAAGAAGGCCAAGGCGGCCCAGGAAAAATCTGGCAATGACCTCGAAGTGAAAAACGAGCGCGAGGAGGCCCGGCGCGACCGTGACAAGCTCCTCCGTGTCGTCTTCATCAAGACCGGCGACAAGGTAAAGATGCAGACCGTCGAGACCGGCATCGCCGACAACACGCACATCGAGGTGAAGAAGGGCGTCAACGCTGGCGACGAGATCGTCTCCGGCAGCTATGCCGCCATCAGCCGCAAACTGAAGGACGGGATGCAGGTGCAGATCGAAAAACCGAAACCCGCGGACAAGAAATAACGCCGCCGCCGCTCCACCGGTCATGACACCTCCCCCAGCACCTGCCGCCACCGCGGCCCGCCCCATCCGCCCGGCCGGCTCGCTTGTCATCGAAATCGAAGACGTCTCCAAGCTCTACAAAATGGGCTCGGAGATCATCCACGCCCTCCGTGGCGTTTCGCTGGAGATCCGTCGCAACGAATACCTCGCGATCATGGGCCCGTCGGGCTCCGGCAAGTCGACGCTGATGAACATGCTCGGCTGCCTCGATACGCCGACCTCTGGCCGCTACGATTTCAATGGCAAGAACGTCGCCCACATGTCCGACGACGAGCTGGCGGGCATCCGCAACCGCGAAATCGGGTTTGTGTTTCAAACCTTCAACCTGCTCCCGCGTTCCGACGCCCTGCGCAACGTCGAACTGCCGCTGATCTACGCCGGCATGGCGCCGCACGCCCGGCACGAGCGGGCAATGCAGGCCCTCGCCAACGTCGGCCTCGCGGACCGTGTGCACCACCGGCCCAACGAGCTCTCCGGCGGCCAGCGCCAGCGCGTCGCCATCGCCCGCGCGCTCGTCAACAATCCCTCCATCATCCTCGCCGACGAGCCCACCGGCAATCTCGACTCCAAGACCGGCACCGAGATCATGGAACTCTTCGAGCAACTCTACGAGCAGGGTCAGACTATCATCGTCGTCACCCACGAGGAAGACATCGCCCGCCACGCCCGCCGCGTGGTCCGCTTGCGCGACGGCCTGATCGAAAGCGACGGCGCGGTGTTCTGATTTTCCTAAAAATCTAGCATCGCAAATCCATAATCCGATGGCCCTCCTCCTCTACGAGCTCACGGAATCTTTCCGCATCGCCTTCGCCCAGATCCGGGCGAACAAGATGCGCTCGGTGTTGACGGCGCTCGGCGTGATCATCGGCATCGTCGCCGTCACGCTCATGGGCACGGCCATCAACGGCATTGACATCGGCTTTGAGCGCAGCCTCGCCATGCTGGGCGACGATGTGCTCCACGTGCAAAAATGGCCGTGGTTCGGCGCCGAAGACTGGTGGAACTACGTCAATCGCCCGCAAGTCCTCCCCGCAGACGCCGAGCGGCTTAACCGCGTGATAGAGAACACCCCTAATTCTCTGCTCGAGACCGCCGTGCCGGTGTGCGCCCGCGGCGCTTCCGTCAAGTTTGGTGAAAATCAGGTGGGCGGTGTTTTTGTCCAAGGCACCACGAGTGATTACGCTCGCCTGATGACCGCGGATTTCGAGGACGGCCGGCTATTCAACGAGACCGAGTCCATCGCCGGCCGGCAGGTCTGCGTGCTGGGTAAAGATGTGGCTGATGCGCTCTTTCCCACGAGTTCGCCGATCGACCAGACGGTTACGATCCAGGGGCAGCCTTTCCAGGTGATCGGCGTGCTGGCGAAACAGGGCTCGTTCCTCGGCCTGTTCAGCTTCGATACTCAGGCGATCATGCCGCTCAACGCCTTTCGGAAATACTTTGGCGTCCGGCGCAACACCGAACTGCAGGTGAAGGTGAAGGACAAACTGCAGCTCGCCGCGGCCAACGATGAACTGATCGGCGCGATGCGGCGGGTGCGGGCGCAACTGCCCGGCGAGCGCGACAATTTCACGATCAACCAGCAGCAGGCGTTCAAGGCGCAGCTCGATCCTGTGAAGTCGGGCATCGCCCTCGCGGGACTTTTTATCACCGGCCTGTCGCTCTTCGTCGGCGCGATCGGCATCATGAATATCACCTTCGTGAGCGTGAAGGAGCGCACGAAGGAGATCGGCACCCGCAAGGCCCTCGGCGCCCGCCGCCGCACGATTCTCCTGCAATTCCTGATCGAGGCCGTCTCGATCTGCCTGATCGGCGGCGCCGTCGGGCTGACGCTAACCTACGCCACCTGTCTGGCCCTGCAGCACGCGATGCCGGCGCTGCCCGTCGAGTTCTCCGTGGGCCTCGTGTTCGTCAGCATGGCCGTCTCGGTGCTCACGGGCATTGTGTCCGGCTTCGCGCCGGCGTGGGGCGCCTCGCGCCTCGATCCCGTCGTCGCGCTCCGCTACGAATAACCCAACCGCTGCCATGCTCCTCAAAGAAATTCTCCGGATGGCCTTCGGTTCGCTCGGGGTGAACAAGCTCCGCTCCATCCTCACCATGGCCGGCATCACCATCGGCGTCTTCTCCGTCATCGGCGTGATGACCACCGTCTCGGCGCTGCGCGGCTCGATCGAGACCGGCCTGAGCTTTCTGGGGACGAACATGTTTCAGTTCGGCAAGTTTCCCGTCATGCAGAGTGACGGGCCCAACCGCCACAAATACGACTCGCGGCGGAACATCACCCTCGCGCAGGCCATGCGTTACCAGCGACTGATGGAGGATCACAGCGACGTCATATGCCTGAAGGTTTTCAATCAGGATGGTCCCGTGCAGGCCGTCTATCAAAACCGCAAGACCACGCCCGGGCTGAACTTCGTCGGTAGCAACGAACATTTTCTCACCGCCAACCAGTTCGCGATCGACCACGGGCGCAACCTCACTGCCGAGGATGTCGAGCTTGGGCGGCCAGTCGTGCTCATCGGTCAGGATATTTTGAAGAAGCTGTTTCCCTCCGAGTCACCCCTCGGCAAGATGATCAAGGTGAACGACCGCGCCTACACGGTGATCGGCATTTTGGCCGAAAAGGGCTCGATGTTCGGCCAGAGTCAGGATGACTTCGCCCTCGTGCCGATCACCCGATTTCTGAGCGATTTCGGCGCCAATAAATTCACCGTCAACATCGCCACGCAGGCGCCCAGCCAGACCCTTTACAACGAGACCATCGACAAGGCCATCACCGCCATGCGCATTGTGCGTGGACTGAAGGCCGAGAACGATAACGACTTCGAGCTCTACTCCAACGACTCGATGATCGCCGCCTTCGCCAAGGTGGCCGACGTGGTGGCGGCGGGCTCGTTTGTCATCAGCGGCATCGCGCTCCTGGCGGCCGGTGTGGGCATCATGAACATCATGCTCGTGAGCGTGACGGAGCGCACGAAGGAGATTGGCATCCGCAAATCTATTGGCGCGCGCAAGGCCAGCATTCTGATCCAGTTCCTCATCGAGTCGGTGACGATCTCGCTCCTCGGCGGAATCGCGGGGATCTTGCTCGGCGTGATCGCAGGCAACGGCTTGGCGATGATGCTGAAGGCGTCGATCGTTTTCCCGTGGGACTGGGCCGCCATCGGTATCATCGTGTGTTCAGGGATCGGCGTGGGTTTTGGCTTCTATCCCGCCTGGAAAGCCGCTGCGCTCGACCCGATCGAGGCGCTGCGCTACGAATAAAAAAGCCGCGCGGCACATTGCGTGCGACGCGGCTTGGGAAAACTCTCTTCAGGCTGGCTCAGGCCTGGGCGGCCGGCGCGGTGTAGGTTGCGCTGCCGAATGCGAGGATGGGATAGAAAATAATCCCCAGCAGCACCATCCCGACAGCGAAACCCACGCCCTTGCCGAAGGTCTTGGCCAAGCCAACCGCGAGCATGCAGGCAACCACGATGTTGGCTATCGGAATGAAGAGCAGCAGCAGCCACCACCATGGGCGACCGATGATCTTCAGGAGAATCAAGACGTTGTATATCGGGATGATCGCGGCCCATCCGGGCTGGCCGGCCTTGGTGTAGATTTTCCACAAACTGACGATGATGAGAGCAACAATGGCGAATGTGATCAGGTATTGCATGGGGATTTGGGGTTTGAGTTGGACCGAAATTCCGGCGGAACCGGAATACAATTTTGCCTAGACTCCGCCGCGCGTGGCGGCAAGCCGCATTTTCCGGCCGGAGCGGACTCAGCCCCGCCGGATTTCTGAGCCCTGGAATCTGATTTGGATGCGGTAAACTTTCTTCATCCGGCAGACAATCAACCCCGTCGCGAGGTCGACGCGCTCCGGCACGTCGATCCGGTGGAGGTCCACCACCGCGTGGAAGCCGCGCTCGGAAAACACGTCAATCAACATCGCTAGCGCTGCCGGGTTGTCGAGGAGCGGGTCCTCGGTGTTGATGTGCGCTGCGCCGGAAATCGCGTGGCGCCGCACGATTGGCATCATCTTGCGTGAGATGAACGCGACGACTTGGGCAAACAACTCCGGCTGGCCGAATTCGTAGCCGTCGAGCCGTTTCACCAGTTCCTGCCGGGCGTGCACGATGATCTCGCTCGCGACTGGCAGATGCCGCATCCGGTCCACGGTGCGCGGGTCGAGTTCGAGGGTGCTCTGGTAGTCGAGCTCGTGCAGGATGTTTTGCTCGACCTCCGCGAGAGTGCCCTGAGCATTGATGAAATGGTAGTGGAAAATTTCCTTCAGCGACTGCAGGGCTTCCCACGTCTGCTCCTTGAAGACCCGGTAGCGGCGCTGGGCGAGCGCCTCGTCGTGGTCGGTCGCGCGATCCTCCAGCATCTGACCGATGCCCGTGCGCTGGACCTCCTCGTTGTGAGCCAGAGTCTCGCGTCCGCGTTTCAACTGGCGCGCGATCGACTCCCGCTCGTCCACAAACAGCACCATGATGTGGATGGTCGGCTGGCGAAAATGGATGCCGAGCGGCGTGTTATAGAACTCGCGGCGCAGTTCCTGCATCTTGTCCACGAGGAGCTTCAGGCACTCGACCTGCACGTTGGTGCGCGGGAAACCGTCGAGGATGACGCCGTCGCGGTAGGCGGGCTCCATCAGCTCGCGCAGCAGGAGTCCGACGACCTCACGGTCGCCAACCATGTTGCCGGCGTCCTTGAGGCGTTTTGCGTCGGGCGAGTCGAGCAGGGCGCTGATGACGATGGGCGGGCAGGTGAGACCGCGGGTCTTGGTGATGAAGTCGGTGTTGGTGCCCTTGCCGGCGCCGGGCGCGCCGCCGAGGAGAATGATTTCCTTGGGGAAGCGCAGGCTTTCCCGGCCAAAACGGGCTTCGATATCCCGCCAGACGGTTTCGAAAATCAGCTGCGCATCCTTGATTTCGAGGTCGCTCATTCGGGCCGGATGGGAGGTGGAAGAGCCGACGGGCGAGGGTGCGAGGGGTAGGGTAGAAGGCATGAGGGGTGCGAGTGACACGAGGGCTAGAGGGTTTTCCGAGCGGTTTCGACAAAAGAATCTGTGGCTGGGAAAATCGGGCAAATTGCCAGCGGGGGAGTGGCGTGGACCGGGCATATTGCACGGTCGCAGGAAAGCGGGTGGCGGTCAGGCCGGAGTAGGGAAAATTAAGGCGATGCGCGCCAGCGGGTTCCCAGCGGTCGGCGAGGTTTGGCATGGTTCGGGCGATCACCATGGCATGACCACTTCAATCCTCTGCTTCCTTCTCCTCTCCGCCCTGCTCAGTCTGCTCGTGAAGGCTGACCATCAAGCCAGTGACGCCGCCGAGTCCGTCCGGATTCGTGACGGCGATCTCTGAAATCTTCCGCGACTGGGGTGGAACACCATTTTTTCTCCTTGGTCTAATCATACGCTTCCTGCGGATTATGTCCGCAGGATAGTTAGTTGAAGCTGGACCTGGCGGGGTTGTCTGCAAGGCAGCCCCGCCTTGTTTTTGGCATTGGCCTGCGCCTCGTGCGAAACACACTCCCTCCCATGCGCGTTCTCATCGTTGACGACGACCCCGGTATCCGCAAGACCACCCGACTCGCGGTCGAGACCACCGGTCACACGGCGGTCGAGGCCCCCAACGGCCCGCGTGCCCTCAAGCTGCTCGACGAGGAAATCTTCGAGGTCTGCTTCCTCGACGTGAAGCTCGGCAGCGAGGACGGCCTCGAGGTGCTGGGCCGCCTGCTCAAGGTCCAGCCTTCGCTCGCCGTTGTGCTGTTCACCGCTTACGCCAACATCGCCACCGCGGTCGAGGCGATGCGCCGCGGCGCAACGGACTTCATGCCGAAGCCGTTTACGCCCGACCAAATCCGCACGGTCCTGGCCAAGCTTGAGAAGAACCGCGCCCTCGAATCGCGCGTCCACACGCTCGAAACCCAGTTGGCCAACGAAGCTCCCGCCATCGATCTCGAGTCGGCGGAGCCTGCGGTGCAGCGCGCCCTGCAAATCGCGTTCAAAGCCGCCGCGACGCCCGCCACCATGCTCCTCCTCGGCCCCAGCGGGACCGGGAAAAGCGTGCTGGCGCGCGAGGTCCACCAGCGCAGCGCGCAGCGCGACGCGGCGTTCGTCACCGTCAACTGCCCGAGCCTGTCGAAGGAGCTGCTTGAGAGCGAACTCTTCGGTCATGTGAAGGGCTCGTTCACCGGCGCGGTGGCCGACACGTTTGGGAAAGTTGCCGCCGCCGACGGCGGCACTCTCTTCCTCGACGAGATCGGCGAACTGCCCCTCGAAATCCAGCCGAAGCTCCTACGCCTCCTGCAGGAGCGCGAATACGAGCGCATCGGCGACCCGAAGCCCCGCCGCGCCAACGTGCGCGTCATCGCCGCGACCAACCGCCCGCTCGCCGACGAAGTGAAGGCCGGCCGGTTCCGCGAGGATCTTTTCTACCGACTCAACGTCATCAGCGTCACCCTGCCGGGCCTCCATGAGCGGCCCGCCGATCTGGCGCGCATTGCCGAAAATTACCGGCGGTTTTTCGCCGCGCGTCTCGGTAAGAAAATTGCCGCCTTCACGCCCGCAGTGCTCGGCGCGTTTGCCGGTTACCGCTGGCCGGGCAATCTGCGTGAGCTGCGCAACGTCGTCGAGCGCGCCGCCATTCTCGCCACGGGCGAGACGATCGAGCTCGCCGATCTGCCCGAACAGTTCGCCGCGCCCGCCGATCCCACGGTCGCAGTCGGCGCGCGCGTGACACTCGATGCGCTCGAGGCCGAGCACCTCCGGCGCATCCTCGCGATTTCGCGCAGCCTCGACGACGCCGCACGCACGCTCGGCATCGATCCCGCCACGCTGTATCGCAAGCGTCAGAAGCTGGGCCTCCTGTAGGGCGGGGTCGCCGAACCCCGCCTCCCACCCATGCTCCGCACCCGCCTCTACCTCGGCCTGCTGCCGTTGCTGCTCATTCTGATCGGCACTGGCATCTATGCCATTCGGGTGAGCCGCGAACTCGCCGGCTCGCTCTCTCGCGACCTCGTCGGCAATTATCGCGCGATCTTCGCCCTCCAGCAGATGCGGGCCTCGGCCACGCGCATGAACACTGCGCTGGCGGAGACGCAGCGCGGAGACCCGCTGGCCGCCCGCCGTGAGTTCGACACCGAGCGGGCGGCCTTCACCACCGCGCTCATGGGACAATCGGCCTCGTCCGCGGGCTCGTCGCGGGCCGCGCCGGTCACAGCGCTCGATCAGGCGTTCCAACAATATTCCGAAAGCGCCGGGCGTTTCCTGCGGGGTGGTGGTGCCGGCTCGCTGGAAGACACGAAGCAGGACGCCACCGCACTCTATCGCGTGTTCGACGCCATCGAAAATCTCACACGCCGCGACGCTGCCGCCGCGCAGCAGACCGCGGCGCGCGCCGAGCAACTGGCTGCCACCACCGAACGCGTGCTCCTCGCCGCCATTGCCAGCGCGGTATTGCTGTCGCTTCTGGTCGCGTGGTGGCTGGCGGCCGCGCTGCTGCGACCCATCCGCGCGCTCACTGCTTCCGCCACGGCGCTGGGCGACGGCGACCTGGACCGGCACGTGCCGGAGCTTTCTCGCGACGAACTTGGCCAGCTCGCCCGTGCGTTCAACACCATGGCGGCTAAATTGCGCGCCTACCGCGAGGCGACGCGGGAGAAAGTGCTGCGCACGCAGCGCACCATGGAGGCCACGCTGACCTCCACGCCCGACCCGCTGTTTGTGGTTGCGCACGACGGCGCGCACGACGTGCGCAACCCCGCGGCCGCGGCGCTGGCGCACCTGCCCGAGTTTGCCGGCGGCTTTCCACCCGCGCTCGCCGGACCGCTCGCGGCGGTGCTCGCGAGCGGCGAGCATTACCTGCCGACGGACTACGGCCGTGTCGTCTCTGTGCGCCTGGCGCACGAGGAGCGGCACTACCTGCCGCGCATCCTCGCCATCGGCGACGCGCTCACCGGGTCGAAGGGCGCGGCGGTCATTTTGCAGGACGTGACGAAATTCCGGCTGCTTGACGACGCGAAGACGAACCTCGTGGGCACGGTGAGCCACGAATTGAAGACGCCGCTCACGAGCCTGCGCATGGCGGTTTACCTCCTGCTCGAACAACGCCTCGAGGGTCTGACCGCCACCCAGCGCGAGCTGCTCGAGTCGGCGCGCGACGACGCCGACCGCTTGCTGCGCATCCTCGACGGTTTGCTCGATCTGGCACGGCTGGAGAGCGGCGCCTCCGCGCTGGAACGACGCACGGTGCGAGTTGACGTGTTGCTTGCGGACATCACCCGCGAAGCCCGCGCGTTCATCGAACCGGCGGGACAAAAGCTTGTCATGAGCCTCGCCAAAGGGCTCGACAGCATGCTGTTGGAGGTGGATGCCGAGCGGCTCCGGCACGTGTTCATCAACCTGCTGACGAACGCTGTGAAATACTCCCCGCCAGGTGGCACGATCACGCTGGCCGCGGCGCCCGGGCCGCCGGCGTTTGTGCGTTTTTCGGTGCGGGACGAAGGGCCGGGCATCCCGGCGGCGAGCATCGCTCGCGTGTTTGACCGTTTTTACCGGGCACCGGATCAGGAAAAATCCGGCGCGGGTCTGGGACTGGCGATTGCGCGAGAGATTGTCGTGGCGCACGGCGGCAGCATCGCTTGCACGAGCGAACCGGGGCGAGGCGCGGAGTTTTATTTCCTGCTGCCGGCGCGTCTGGCCGCCGCGCGGTGATTTTTTACGTTTGTTGGGCGGCTGCGCATATATTGCCCACGGGAGTAGCTGCGGTGACGTTTTTGCAACTGTGCGATTTGGGCCGGCTCAGGGCTTGACTGGGAAAAAAGGTCCGTCTTGCTTGGCCGCAATTACCCACCGCGCCCACACCAGCGCGTTAACAATGCAACCGAGTCTGAACCACACCATGCAAAAATCATTAACTGTTAAACTGCTGCTCACCGGGTTGCTGACCCTGTGCCTGGCTTTGACGTCAACCGTCTTTGGCCAGGGCATCACGTCCGCCGCCTTGGGCGGTTTTGTTACCAACAAACAGGGCCAGCCTGTAGCCGACGCCACCGTCACGGCGGTGCTCGAGTCCACCGGCACCCGCGCCACCACCACCACCCGCGACAACGGCCAGTATAATCTCTCCGGTCTCCGCGTCGGCGGTCCCTACACCGTGACCATCACGGGCAAGGACTTCGCCCCCGAGACCACCAGCGACGTTTATTTGGATCTGGGTGCCGCTGCCGTGGTCAATGCCACGCTCTCCACCGAGGTCGTCAAGCTGGAGGCGATGAGTGTCAGCGCCAGCCGCGACGCCATCTTCGGCGTGGGCAAAATGGGGACCGGCAGCAGTATCACTGATCGGCAAATCGAGACTGTCGCCACGGTCCGCCGCAACATCCAGGACATCGCCTTGCTCGACTCCCGACTCCAGATGACTTCGCTCGACCAGGGCGGCCAGCTCAGCGCCCAGGGCCAGAACTTCCGCTTTAACTCCTTCACGGTTGATGGCGTGCAGGCGGTCGACCAGTTCGGTTTGAACAGCAACGGCTTCTCTTCGCTGCGCAGCCCCATCCCGCTCGAGGCCATCCAGACGCTGAACGTCGAACTCCAGCCCTATTCTGTCCGCTTCGGCGGCGCCACCGGTGCCTATCTGAACGCCGTCGTCAAGTCCGGCACGAACGACTTCCATGGCAGTGCTTACTTCGAGAAGACGAGCACCTCGCTCCGAGGGAAAAACCCCGTCACTGGGGCCCATGAACCCTTCGCCGAGCGGACTTACGGCTTCACCTTTGGCGGCCCTCTCCTCAAGGACCGGCTCTTCTTCTTCCTTGATTACGACAACTTCGAGCGCTCGACGGTTGCGCCCCAGGCCAACTTCATCCCGAACGCCGCCGATCTTGCCGCCGTTATCGCGCAATCCAAGGCCCTCGGTTACGACCCAGGCGGTCTCACTGCGGGTCTAAATATCTCCAAGCAGAAGACCAAGATCGCCAAGGTTGACTGGAACATTTCGGACAAGCACCGCGCCTCTTTCACTTACCGCAATAACGAGGGCCAGACCGTGGCCTTCGCCAATTACACCGGCGCTACCACCACGTCGCTGAGCAACTACTGGTATGCCCAGCCCTACATCACCAAGAGCTATGCCGGCCAGTTCAACAGCCAGTGGACTCCTGACTTCCGCACGGAGGCCACATATGCCTATACAACCTATAATGGTTCTCCAACTAACAACGGAACACCGTTCCCGCAGGTCCAGATTCAGGGTATCAACGGCACCCGGCTCGACACGGGCGCTGCGATCACCAACGGCGTCATTTATCTGGGCACCGAGTCCTCTCGTCAGCTCAACGCCATCAACACTCGGGAAACGCAGGCCAAGTTGTCCGGGGAATATTCCGTTGGTGACCATACCATCACGGTTGGTGCTGAAGACATCATCACGAAATACAACAACGCCTTCGTGCAATACACGGATGGCTATTACATCATGCCCACTGTTGCGGCATGGCAGGCCGGCACTCCGGTCACTGGTTTCACCATGCAAAAAGCCAACACGGGCTTCACCATCAACGATGCCGTGGCCCGTTGGGAATACGATGCCATCGCCTACTATGTTCAGGACTCCTGGAAACCCAATCAGCAACTGACGCTCCTCGCCGGTCTGCGGATGGACTATCCCAAGGTTCCGCAAGCGCCCCCGGTGGCCGCAGGGTTCTCTACCGCGGGCTTCTTCACCGATGAGGGCCACGCGGTCACGGCCAATAACACCACCAACACGGGCAACTCCCAAATTGCCCCTCGCCTTGGTTTTACCTATGAGTTTCAAACCGAGCGCAAGACCCAACTTCGAGGTGGTCTCGGTCTCTTCCAGGGCAAGAATCCGGCGGTCTGGATTTCCAACGCCTACTCCAACGCCGGCGCGACCGGCGCGGTCGGTGTGTTTACCTCGACCGGCATCCCGGGCTACACATTCAATGGCAACGTGAACACCCAGGTTCCTCCCGCCGGAAGTCCGCCCGCGCCCGCCATCAACATCACCGACCCGACCTTCCGGCAGCCCAGCATGTGGAAGGCGAACCTGGCAGTGGATCACAAGCTGCCCTTTGGCGACATCACCTTCACGGCCGATTATTATGCTCTCCAGGCTTATCAGAGCATCAATTACGAGTTCTTGAACTACGCCCTAGCGAGCAGCGGGCCCACCACCATGCCAGACGGCCGTATCCGTTACGCCGGTGCCCCCACGAGTGGCAGCAGTGGCGCGACCCAGGGCAAGCGCCGGGTGTCCGCATTTGCCGACGTTTACTATCTGACGAACTCGCGGAAAGGCGACGGCAATGGCCTGACCCTGCAGTTGGTCCGCCCCATGAAGGATCACTGGAGCTGGTCGGCTGCCTACACCCGGAGCACCGCCAACGAGGTCGCCCCCGTCACCTCCTCGGTGGCCAGTTCCAATTACACCGCCCGCGCGTCCTTCAATCCCAATGAGGATGTCTCCGCCACCTCCAACACGCAATTCAAGGACAACGTCGTGATCACGGCGGCCCGCGAGTTTGAATTCTTCAAGAACTTCAAGACCATCCTGGCCGCCGACTATCGTGGCCGCACCGGCCACGTCTATTCCTGGGTGTTCTATGGGGATGCCAACGGCGACGGCAACACGTTCACCGATCTGTTCTACGTGCCTACCGGCCCCAACGATGCCAAGGTCGCTTGGGCCAGCACGACCGAACGCGACAATTTCTTTGCGTTCGTCAACTCCACGACTCTCGCCAAATACGCCGGCTCGCACGCGCCGCGCAACAGCGAGACGTCGCCGTGGTTGCAGACGATCGATCTCAAGGTCGTCCAGCAGATCCCCATCTGGGGCAACCTGAAGGGCGAGGTCTATTTCAGCATGCTTAACTTCTGGAACCTCATCGATCACAACTGGGGCATTCAGGACGAAGTGCCGTTCTCCTACCACCGCGCGGTGGCCGGGGCTTCTTACAACGCCGCCGGCAACGGTGGCCTGGGCCAATGGAACTACACGTTCAACAGCACCACGCTGAACACCGTGCCAGTTACGGTCAACGACCAGCCGGTCTCCCGCTGGCAGGCCCAGATCGGTGTCCGCGTGCGGTTCTGATCGCCGGATTCCTCCGATTCACCAAGGCGGCTGCGGTAACGCAGCCGCCTTTTTCGTGGTGCGCCCGGCAGGGCGCTCCTGCTTGACTGTGATCACCGAGATAATACGAAGTGAAAGTCTGTTACCCGCCCGACAGAGGGAAGGGTTAGCCGAAGGGCAACTGCGGAGCCGCGAGGCTCTCGTGGGAAGGAAGCCCAAGGCAAAACGCTGGCCTGACAAACAGGAAGCGCATACGAGGCGGACGCACCGGATGAGGAGCCCACTATCTCCAAAGTCCAAACTCTGTTCGGAAGGTGCGGACGTAGATGCGACAGGCATAGGCGCGAAAGCAGGTGCGCATTACCCGGGGAGGCCTGTCGTCGCGTCCGCGAGGGCTACGACCGCCGGAAGGCGGGCGGAAGCGGCGGCAGGAGTCAGCCGAGGCCATAGTAGCTCCGCTCGATTCGGGGTGAAGGGCCGAACCGAAGAAGGACGGTGGAAACCGAGCCAATGAACCCGCGTGAGGAAGCCGAAGGGGGCGACCACAATCGCCCCGCCCATCCCGCTGGAACCGACCGGAATGTCGGGGAAGGTGCGAGGGGTGCATCAAGCGCAGCATCGGGCGAAAGTCACTGCACCGGGCAAGGAGAGGGACTGATCGAAAGAATGATCGAAAACGGCAACATGAATGCCGCTTGGAGGCAGGTTAAGGGAAACAAGGGGGCGGCAGGCGTCGACGGGTTGGCCATCGAACAGTCCGCCGAGCGCATCCGCCGGGAATGGGAAAAGATCAAGGCGCAATTGCTGGCCGGGACCTACCGACCGCAGCCGGCGCGGCGCGTCGAGATACCAAAGGCAAACGGAGGCACCCGCAAATTAGGGGTGCCGACGGTGCAGGATCGGCTGATCCAGCAGGCGGCGCTGCAAGTGCTGTCCCCGCTGTTTGAGCCGGACTTCTCCAGCCACAGTTACGGGTTCAGGCCCGGACGCAGCGCGCATCAGGCGGTGCTCGCGGCGCAGGGTTATCAGGAGGCCGGGAAGCGGTGGGTGGTGGACTTCGACCTCGCGAGTTTCTTCGACGAGGTGAACCACGACCTGCTGATGGCCAGGGTGCGACGGAAAGTTAAGGACCTGCGGATGATCAAACTCATCCGCTCGTTCCTGAACGCCGGGGTGATGATCGGAGGGTTGGCGCACCCGACAGCAAAGGGCACGCCGCAAGGCGGGCCCCTGTCGCCGCTGCTCTCCAACATCATGCTGGATGACCTCGACAAGGAGCTGGAGAAACGAGGGCACTCGTTCTGCCGCTATGCCGACGACTGCAACATCTACGTCGGCAGTCAGCAGGGCGGGGAACGGGTCATGGCCTCGATCACCGGTTTCCTCGAGGGAAAGCTGAAACTGAAGGTGAACCGGGACAAGAGTGCGGTCGATCGACCGTGGGCCCGGATCTTCCTTGGCTACAGCTTCACCATGCACAAGGAGCCGAAGATCCGGGTGCCGGAAAAGACCTGCCGGAAGATGCGCGAGAAGCTGAAGGAGCGCTTCCGCGAAGGACGGGGCCGAAACGTGGCGCGGTTCATCCGCGAAACGCTGAATCCTCTCCTGCGCGGATGGATGAACTACTTCCGACTGAGCCAGACCAAGGGCTTTGCGGAAGCACTGGATGGTTGGGTGAGACGCCGCTTGCGCGGTATCATCTGGCGCCAGTGGAAGCGGCCGGCGACGCGGTTCAAGCGCCTCTGCGCTCTGGGCCTCGACAGGAATCGCGCTCGCAAGAGCGCGAGCAATGGTCGCGGTGGCTGGTTCAACAGCGGCGCCTCTCACCTGAACCACGCCTATCCCAAGGCCACCCTTGAGGCCCTCGGCTTGCTCAGTCTGTCCGATCTGCTTCTCTCCCCAACCAATCAACCTCTTCGGAACCGCCGCGATACGTGAACCGTACGTCCGGTGGTGTGAGAGCCGGGGAGGGCAACCTCCCCAGCTACTCGATCACTGGTGGTCCACTCTCGGCAGACGCAGGAATTTTTATTTTTCCCGGAGCCGTTCCAACTGTTCCCGCGCAGCGTTCAGCTCCGGATTGAGTTGTAGGGCTTCCTCGTCCTGGGCGATGGCCTCGGCTACCTTGCCCGTTTGCTCCAAGGCTAGGGCGTAGTTCAGATGCGCCTGCGCCGAGCGGGGTAGTTGCCGCAGCACCTGTTTATAGAGCGGAATCGCCTCCGCCGGCCGGCCCAGCCGGACCAAGGTCAGCGCCAGGTTGTGGCGCGCGTCTGCCAAATCCGGCTGAAGTGCCAGCACCCGGCCATACTCTACGGCGGCCCCTGCCAATTGCCCCAAATCGAACAACGCATCGGCCAGATTGGCGTGCAACGCCACGCTCGCTGGATCCTGCCGCAACCCTTCGCGAAATTGGACGACAGCATCGGACCGCCGGTTGAGCACGGCGAGCACCCGCCCCAAACCGACGCGAGCCTCGGTCAGGCCGGGCTGGACGCGCAGTGCCACCTCGAAACGCGCGATGGCTTCAGCGGGCCGGCCCGCGCCGAGCAGTGCCTGGCCGCAACTGGCACTGATCACCGGGTCGTTGGGTTTCAACTGTTGTGCCGTTTCGTAGTGAGCCAGGGCTTCGGCGGGTCGGCCCAACCGGGTGAGGACGTGGCCGAGATCGTTGTGCGCATCGGCGTAACCGGGCACGAGGCGCACGGCTTTGGCGTAATGCGCCGCCGCTTCGGCCCATTGCTCATGGCGGGCGAAATAGTAGCCGAGGCTGGCCTGTGCCCGGGCATTTTCCGGCTGTTGACCGACTAGATTACTCCAGAGTGTCAGCTCGCTCCCGTAATCGAGGTTGCGCTGGACCGTCGCAAAACCGAGGCCAGCCGCCAGCACTGCGCAGACGATCAAACTGCGCCGTCCCGCCAGCCGGTGCAACGCCACCGCGGTCAGAACCAGCACCGCGATCAGCGGCAGATACATCCGATGCTCAGCGATCGTCTGTGTCGTCAGCGGCACGAAGCTGGAACTTGGCGCGAGAATCGCGAAAAACCACGCCCCGACAAAACCCCAGACCGGCCGGCGCCACAACGCCCAGCCCGTGCCACCCAGCAGCGCCAGCACGATCGGCCCGCGCCACCAAACGTCGCTGAGCCGGCTCACCGCGGTGCCGTAGTCCACGATCAGCGGATGGGGCCAAAACGAGAGCTTCAAATAAGTCATGAGCGCCTGGCACTGCGTCAGGAGGTAGTCCCATGAACTCATGCCCAAACCGAAGCCGACGATGCCGTCCCGCTGGTGGCTGCCCGACATCAGCCACACGAGCAGCAGCCAAGTGGCCGCGAGCGCGAGGTAGAAGCCCTTCCGCTGTCGCCACGCCGCGGCGAACGTGCCAGCGGCAAACGTCCGGTCGTAAAGCAGCACGAGGAGCGGCGCCGTCGCGACGGTTTCTTTGCTTGCCATGCCCAGCAAACACGCCGCCACGACCGCGCTCTGCCAGCGGAGCGTAGCGACGCCGCTCTCCACCGAGCGGATGAAACCATACAGCGTCAGCAGGTAGAACAGCCCGCCGAGGATCTCGTTGCGCTGGACGACGCACACGACCGACTCGGTCAGCAGTGGGTGCACGGCCCACAGGAGTGCGATGCCTCCCGCCAGCGGTTCCGCGTCGGCGACAAGGCCGGGCAGCCGCCGCAGGGTCCGCCGTAGCACACCCCACAGCGCGAGCACGGCGAGGGCGTGCAGCGCCACGTTCATGGCGTGGTAGCCGCGCACGTCGAGCCCACCCAAGGCGTAGTTGACGGCAAGCGAAAGATTCACGAGCGGACGTCCCGTCACGCCGGCTCCGCTCAATGGCGGGCTCAGCGTCTCGCACAACGGCCACAGCGAGCGAATCGTCGGGTTGCGCAGGATAGCAGGCCCGTCGTCGAAGAGAAAGGGAACGCTGAGGATATTGGCGTAGATCGCGCACACCGTCGCCACGAGCACCGAGGCGCAGGCCAAAGTGGGCCAGCACCGGGAGGGCGTTGCGGGTGGGGGCGGGTTCATCGCGTGCGATACAAAGCGCGTTTCCGGTCAAATGGGAAACCGGATTATCGCCGCGACGCCAGCGCCCGCAGTCGGGCAAGATGGGCGCGCGCCTCGGCGAAATTCGGCTGTAGCTGCAGCGCCGTTTCGTCATGCCGGATCGCTTCGTCGATGCGGCCCAACTGTTCCAGCGCGCGAGCCAGGTTACCATGCGCCTCGGCCGATTGCGGCAGGAGCCGGAGTGCCTCCTCGTAGTGCGGCACGGATTCCGCCGGCCGCCCGCTGTTCGCCAAGGCCAGCGCGAGATTGTGCTGGGCGGCGGCGAAGGCCGGCTGCGCCTGAATCGAGGCGGCGAGCTGCGCGATCGCTTCCGGCAGCTGCCCGGCTACGAAGAGGGCGCAGCCGTAGTTGTAGCGCAGTTCAGGCGACACCAAACCTAGGCGCAGGGCCGCGACGTAGTGCGGCAACGCTGCATCCGCCCGTCCGCTTGCGCCCAGGGCCTGGGCCAGCCCGGCTTCGGCCCGGGCGTCCTTGGGCCGCAGCCGTAGCGCGTCGGCGTAGTGCCGCGCGGCGGGCCCCGGTTCCCCAGCGGCCAGCAGGGCATCCGCCAGATTATAGTGGGCATCGGCATAATGCGAATCGGCCCGCAGTGCCGCCTCGTAGTGTGCCCGGGCCTCCGCGTCGCGACCGGACTGCGCCAGGGCGTTGGCGAGATTGTTGTGGGCCTCGGCATAGTCCGGTTTTAGCCGGATGGCGGCTTCATATTCCGGCTTCGCCTCGGCCATCCGCCCCGCGCGGGCGAGAGCGAAACCGAGGTTGTAGTGGGCGCGGGGATTGGCGGGAAATTTCGCAACGGTGTCGGCCCAGAGGGCGAGTTCGCTGCGATAAACTTCGTTGCGCCGGATGGTCAGCGCCGTGCCGGCGACCGCCAGCAGCAGCGCGGCGACCGTCAGTCCGGCTCCTGTGAGGATGCGACTGAGCGCGCAAACTCCGAAGACCAGCACGGAGGCGAGCGGCAGATACATCCGGTGCTCAGCGATCGTCTGCGCCACCAGCGGCACCACGCTCGAGCTGGGCGCGAGCATCAGAAAAAAACAGCCGCCGAGAAATCCCACCGCCGGCCGGCGCACGAGGGCCCACGCGGTCGCACCGAGCAGCGCCAGCACGAGCGCCGCCTGCGGCCATACCTCCGTCAGGCTGCCGGCGAGCCCGGTGCCGTAATCGGCCACCAAGGGGTGCGGCCAGACCGCGAGCTTGAGGTAGAGGGCAATCGCCCGGCATTGGGTGAGGGCGTAGCTCCAACTGCTCACGCCGAGACCCAGCCCCGCGGCGGCGCCGCGTGAGCCGCCGCTGCGCAACACCAGCCACGCGAGCAGCAGCCACGTGACGGCCAGCACGAGGTAGTAAAGCTGCCGACGGCGCCACGCTTCGCCAAACGACCCTGCCACAAACGTCCGATCGTAGAGCAACACTGCGACCGGCGCGGTCACCATCGCTTCCTTGGCCGCCATGCCCAGCAGGCAAGCCGCGACGGAAACCGTGAGCCAGCTGCGCGGCCAGCCCGAATCCGCACTGCGGCTGAAGGCGTAAAGCGTCAGCAGGTAACACAGGCCCATCAGCGACTCAGTGCGTTGGGCCACGCATGTCACCGTTTCCGTTTGCAGCGGATGTACGGTCCACAGCAGGGCGATGCAAAACGCCAGCGGTCCAGCGGTGCCGACGCCCGCCTCCGGCGTGGCGTGGCCGAGCGTTCGCCGCAGCAAACCGAACAGCGTCAGTGCGGCGGCGAAGTGAATCAGCAGGTTGAGCAGATGATAGCTCCACGGCGCCTCGCCGCTGATCGCATAGTTGATGGCCAGAGTGAGGTTGACCAGCGGACGCCCGCTCGACGCGGTGCCGTCGGCCGGCGGAGTCAGAACCTCGCTCAACGGCCAGAGACGGCAGATCGTTTCGTTTTGGGACACCGCCCCTGCGTCATCGAACACGAACGGCAGGCTGGGCACGGCGTGATACGCCACCAGCGCCGCGACGACGATTATGACGGCACCGACCCAAGGCCGGAACCACGCGAAACCGACCGAGGTCGGCGGCGAGCCGCGTCTCACAACATCGTTTGCCATGGAGTCAGTTTCCCCCGGTGAGCCGGGCCAGCGCCTCGCGTGCGCCGGCATTGTCCGGCTCGGCACGCAGGGTCGCCCCGTATTCCGCGATGGCCTCGGTGAGGCGATGCTGCTGCCAGTAGATGTAGCCGAGGTTGCTGTGCGCGGTGGGATTGTTGGGCTCGAGCTGTAGTAACTGCCGGTAGTGCGCAACAGCCTCGTCGAGCCGGCCGGTTTGCAGAAGCGCATAGGCCAGATTGCTCAGCGGCTCTGCGAGCGCCGGTTTTTCCCGCAGGGCTTGTTCGAAGTGGGGGATCGCCTCGTGCGGCCGGCCCTGCTGGAGCAGGACGCCGGCGAGATTGTTGTGTGCCTCGGCATAGGCGGGTTTCAGCCGGAGCGCGGCTTCGAAATGGAGCGCGGCCGCGGGCAGATTGCCCATGCGCGCCAGCGTCTCGCCAAAATCGTTGTGCGCCTCCGCGTAGTCCGGCCGAAGCCTGAGGGCGCGCTCGTAGCAGGCGATCGCGTCGTCGAACTTTCCCTCGCCGGCAAGCCAGTAGCCCAGACTGACGTGAGCCTCGATGTAGCCGGGATCCGCGCGGAGGGCCGCCTCGTAGTGCTCGCGCGCCTCAGCGCGACGGCCGGCAGCGACCAGTGCGTTGCCGAGATTGAGATGCGCCTCCGGGTAATCCGGCTGCAAGCGCAGCGCCTCTTCGAGTTGCGTCACCGCCTCCGCCCCACGGCCCGCGGCGGTCAGTTCGATCGACAGGTTGTAATGCGCCCGGGCGTTACCGGGATATTTTTCCGCCGTGACGGTCCAGATCGACAGCGCGCTCCGGTAGTCGGCATTGCGCGCCACAGTCAGGCCGGAGGCGGCGAGGACGGCGGTGCCGCCGAGCCACCAGCCGCGTCGGCCCAGCACTGCGTGCAGCGCGAGCACCCCCAGTGCTGCGAGTATCGCCAGTGGCAGATACATCCGGTGCTCCGCCATCGTCTGCGTGGCCACAGGCACAAAACTCGAGCTCGGCGCGAGTGTCGCGAAAAACCACGCGCCGGCGAATCCACCCGCCGGACGGCGCACGAGAGCGACGAACGTGCCCGCGGCGAGCCCAGTCAGCAGCAGCGCCTGCCACCACACATCGCCCAGTTGCCGCACGATCGCGGTGCCGTAGTCCAGCACCAGCGGATGTGGCCAGACGCAGAGCCACAGATAATGCACCACGGCGCGGCACTGTGTTAGCAGGTAATGCCAGACGGAGACCTCCGTCGCGAACCCAGCCGACCCACCGCGCCCTTCGGTGTTCGCGACCAGCCAGACCAGTGGCAGCCACGTCGCCGCTAGCAGCAGGTAAAGGCGCTGGCGTGCGCGCCACGCATCCTGAAAACTGCCTGCGAGAAAAGTCCGGTCATACAGCAGCACCAGCAGCGGTGCGGACACCAGGACTTCCTTGCTTGCCATGCCCAGCAGGCACGCGCCGACGGTGGCGGCGTGCCAGCGGCCGGGCCGCTCCGAACCGGCGCCACGGATCAACGCATACATTGTGAGCATGTAAAACAGCCCGGCCAGCGCCTCGGCGCGCTGCACGATATAGGTCACGGATTCCGTCTGCAGCGGATGCACCAGCCAGAGTAGCGCCGTCAGCAGGGCGAGCGAATCGGCCACCGCGCCGAATCGCCCGGCCAGCAACGGTTGCCGGAGGGTCCGGCGCATGATGCCAAACAGCACGAGCGCCGCCAGCACGTGGATGAGCAGGTTGCCCGTGTGGTAACTCCACACGGAGTCGCCGCTGAGCGCGCGGTTCAGGGCCAGCGAGACGTTCAGGATGGGCCGGCCGGTCGTCGTGATATTCGGCGGCGGAAACCATGCGGCCGTCAGTGAGTCGAGCGTGCCGTTCTCGATGATGCTGGGCTGGTCGTCGAAGATGAAAGGCCCGCCGAGGCTGTTCGCATAGCAGGCGATTCCCGCGGCGATGATCACCGCAGCTGCGAGCGGAGTATTCCATTTCCCTTCGGTTGGCATCGTTCAGCGGTTGACGACTGGGCTGTCCATCAGTTGCGCGCGCAACTGATGGGCGGCGGTGAGACCGGGGTCTATTTGCAGCGCCTCGTCACAGCGCGCGGCCGCCTCCTGCGGCCGGTTAGCGCGGGTCAGCGCCACGGCGAGGTTGAGGCGGGCCGTGGCGTCGCCGGGTTGAAGTTGCGCTGCGCGTTCGTAGTGGGGCAGGGCCTCTGCGGGGCGGCCCGACTGCAGGAGAATGTAGCCGAGGTTGCCCTGCGCGGAGGGATCTTCGGGGTCGAGCGCCAGCAGTTGTTCGTAGCGGATCTGTGCCTCGCGCAGCCGGCCGGCCTGCAACAGCGCGACACCGAGGTTACCGAGCGCCAGCACATCATCGGGCTTGGCGCGTAGCGTCCGCTCATACTGGGCGATGGCCTCGGGCAGGCGGCCCTGCCGGAGAAGTTCGTTGGCGAGATTGTTGCACGCGTCGGGACGGTCGGGCTGCAGGCGCAGCGCTTCCTGAAATTGAGCCACCGCCTCGTCAGCACGACCGGCGACGGAGAGTTCGATGCCCAGATTATTGTGGGCGCGGGCGTTGTCCGGTTGTTTGGCGACGGTGTCCGTCCAGATCGCCAATCGGCTGGCATAGTCGTCGTTGCGCCTGATGGTCAGCGTGAGCAACGCCAGGGCCGCGACTGCGCCGACCCACCACGCGCGTCGTCCAAGCGCCGCGTGCAGACCGAGCCCCGCCAGCACCACGGGGGCCGCCAGCGCGAGATACATCCGGTGCTCCGCCGTCGTCTGCGTGGCGACCGGCACGAAGCTCGAACTCGGGGCGAGCAAGGCAAAGAACCACGCCCCCGCGAAACCCCAGACCGGCCGGCGCCACAGCGCCCACACCGTCGCCAGCACGAGTCCGCTGAGAAACACTGCCTGCCCCCAAACGGCCGCCAGGCCACTCACCAAGGCGGTGCCGTAGTCCAGCACGAGCGGATGTGGCCACACCGTCAGCCGCAGGTAATGCACCACCGCGGCGCATTGCGTCAGCAGGTAGGACCATTCGGACACGCCGGTGCCAAACCCCGCCGAATCCCCCCGTCCGCCGGTGCGGGCGACCAGCCAGGCCAGCGGCAGCCAGGTCGCCGCCAGCGCGAGATAATAACGGCGGCGCGCCTTCCATGCCGCCTCGAATGAGCCCGCGACAAACGTCCGGTCGTAGAGCAGCACGAGCAGCGGCGCCGACACCATCACCTCCTTGGTCGCCATCCCGAGCAGGCAGGCTGCCGCCGAGGCCGCGAGCCAGGTGGTTCGCCGCGGGCCGTTCGTGCCGAGCGCAAAAAACCACAGCGTCAGCAAATAGAAAAGGCCGGTCAGCGACTCCGCGCGTTGCACGAGGTAGGTCACCGACTCGGTTTGCAGTGGGTGAACGAGCCACAGCAGCGCGGCGAAGAACGCCACAGGCGTGCTCGCAGTGCCCCACTGCTCTGCCAGCGGCGGCTGCCGCAGGGTGTGCCGCACCAAGCCGAACAACGTGAGCGCCGCCAACACATGGATCAACAGGTTCACGGCGTGAAAATCCCAGACATGGTAGCCGCCAAGGGCATGGTTCACCGCCAGCGTCAGATTCAGCACCGGCCGGCCGTTGCCCGTCATCCCCGCAGCCTGTCCGCCCAGCAGCACTTCCCGCAGCGACCACAGGTTGCGGATGGATGGATTGTTAACGATGGCCTCGTCGTCGTCGAACACGAACGGCGCGCCAAAACTGTTCGCATAGGCGGCGAGGCCCGCGAGCACCAGGGCAACCACCGCCAGCGCCGGCGCGTAGCGGCTCAAACTGGATTTCCCGGACGTCATCGACGCGGCTGTTCCTCCATCCGTTTCAGATCGGCTTGCATCTCGGACAGGAGTTTCCGGGCGGCGTCAAAGTCGGGCCGCAACCGCACGGCTTTCTCGATGTGCGGGATCGCCGCGCGCAGCCGGCCGGTGGTGGCGAGCGCGAGGGCAAGGCTAAATTGCAGGTCCGGCGCAGCGGGCGTCAGCCGCACGGCGGCCTCGTAGTGGGTGACGGCTTCCGCGCGGCGGCCGGTCTGCATCAGGGCGACGGCCAGGTTGCCGTGATATTCCGCGGAGCCGGCGTTGAACCCCACAGCCGATTCGTAGTGGGGAATGGCCGCGGCTGGCCTGCCCATCCGAAGCATTAGGTTGCCTAGATTAAACTGCGCCCCGGCGAAATCAGGCCGGAGTTGCAGCGCGGCCTCAAAATGCGACTGTGCCGCCGTGGTCTGGCCCAATTGTGCCAGCGCGATGCCAAGGTCGTTGTGGGCGATCGCATAGTCCGGCACCAGCCGCAGCGCCTCCTCGAACTGCGTGATGGCCGACTCGCGCCGCCCGAGCTGTGCCTGCGCCAGGCCGAGGTTGTAGTGCGCCTCTGCGTAGGCGGACCTGAGCCGCAGCGCCTCCTCGAACTCCGCGGCGGCCGCCGCATAATCGCTCTGCTGGAAGCGCGCCTCGCCAAGGTTGAGATGGGCGCGCGGATTCGCCGGGGCATTGGCCACCGTGCCGCTCCAGAGGGCGAACGCGCTCCGATAGTCGGCGTTGCGCTGGACCGTTGCGAAGCCGAGCCCCGCCGCGAGCAGTCCGCCTACGATGAGGCTGCTCCGTCCGCCGAGCCGGTGGAGCGCGGCCACCGCCACCGCGATGACCGCGATCAGCGGCAGATACATTCGGTGCTCGGCGATCGTCTGTGTCGTCAGCGGCACGAAACTCGAACTCGGCGCGAGGATGACAAAAAACCACGCGCCGACGAATCCCCAGACCGGCCGGCGCCACAGCGCCCAAACCGTGGCGCCCAGCAGCGTCACGATTACGAGGCCGCGTCCCCAAACTTCGCCGAGACGGCTCACCGCGGTGCCGTAGTCCACGATCAGCGGATGCGGCCACACCGCCAGTTTCAGATAGACCGTCAGCGCCCGGCACTGCGTCAGCAGATAATCCCACGAACTCATGCCCAGCCCGAAACCCACGGTGCTGCCGCGCTGCTGGTTGCCCAGCATCAGCCACGCGAGCGGCAGCCAGGTGGCCGCGAGCGCGAGGTAGAAGCGCTTCCGCTCCCGCCAGGCGCTGGCGAAGTTTCCCGCCACAAACGTCCGGTCGTAAAGCAGCGCCATCAGCGGCGCGGTCGCGACGATCTCCTTGCTCGCGATGCCGAGCAGGCAGGCCGCCACGGCAACGACCTGCCAGCTCATCCGCTGCGCCCCGGCTTCCGTCGAGCGGATGAATCCATACAACGTCAGCAGGTAAAACAGTCCGCCCAAAATCTCGTTGCGCTGGACGACGCACACCACCGATTCCGTCAGCAACGGATGCACGGCCCACAGGAGCGCGATGCCGCCGGCCAGCAGTTCCGCATCGGCGGCGAGGGCGGGCACACGCCGCAGCGTCCGCCGCAGGAGACCCCACAGCGCGAGCGCGGCCAGCGCGTGGAGCGCCACGTTCATCGCGTGGTAACCGCGCGGGTCGAGTCCGCCCAAGGCGTAATTCACGGCGAGCGAGAAATTCTCAAGCGGCCGGCCCGTCACACCGGCTCCCGTCGCGGGCGGACTCAGCGCCGTCGCCAGCGACCGGATGCTCGGGTTGTGCGCAATCGACGGCGCGTCATCGAAGAGAAACGGAACGCCGAGGCTGTTGGCGTAAACTGCGAACACCGCGAGGACCAGCAACACGCCCCACGCGAACTGGGGCAGGCGGGCGCTATTGTTGTCGGCGGACGGCGGACTCATCAGCGCGCCGACCAGCCGCCATCGATCGGGATCGCCGCGCCAGTGATCGACCGGGCGGATTCGCCGCACAGGAAAACCGCCAGCGCCGCCACCTCCTCGACCTCGATGAAGCGCCGCGTCGGCTGCGCGGCCAGCATGACTTCGCGGACGACGCGCTCGCGCGGCAACTTGTGCATCTGCGCCTGGCTGTCGATCTGGCCCTCGACCAGCGGGGTGCGCACGTAGCCGGGGCAGATCGCGTTGCAGGTGATCCCCGTTTCCGCCACCTCGAGGGCGACGGTCTTGGTCAGGCCGATCTGCCCGTGCTTGGCGGCCACGTAGGCGCTCTTGAACGACGAGGCGACGAGCCCGTGCACGGAGACGAGATTGACGATCCGGCCCCAATTACGGCGCTTCATCCCCGGCAGCGCGGCCTTGATGCCATGAAACGCCGAGTTCAGCACGACGTCCTGAATCGCTGTCCACCGCTCCTCCGGGAAACTGTCAACCGGTGCGACGTGCTGGATACCGGCGTTGTTGACCAAAATATCGACCGCGCCAAACGCCGCCTCGGCGGCGGCGACAAGCGCGGCCACAGCCGCCGGCCGGCTGACATCGGCCCCGTGGTAAAAAACCTTCACACCCTTCTCCGCAGCGAGCTCATGGCGGAGCGTTTCGATGGCCACCGGGTCGCCGAAACCGTTCAGCATGACGTTGGCCCCCGAACGGGCGAGCGCCCGGGCGATGCCCAGACCGATGCCGCTGGTCGAGCCGGTGACGAGGGCGGATTTTTCAGTTAGCATAGGATGGAGTTTCGCGGTTACTCTGGCAGATAGCGTCGGATGTCCGGCAGTTCCTTTACGCGGCGACCGCCGCTGTGACGGGCAAGGTAAGGATCCTCCTCCGCGGTGACGGTGACATCCTCATCGCTGTCGCTTTCCTCGTCCTCCTCGATCTCATCACCCTCGGCGTCGGTGAACACCCAATCCTGCTCGGCATCGAAGTAGTGCGACATCCGGCGCGCCTCGGGCACGAGCACGACCGCGGGATTTTTCACGCGGCCGTTTTTCACAAAATCAAACAGGCACGGGAGAAACTGCGCTTTGAAATGCGCCTGAAAGTCGCTCAGCCACTTGTTCGCGACGCCCTCGCGGCGGTTCAGCAGCACGACGTCGGAAAAATGCACGCAGGCGTCGAACCAGGCCCGCAGCGCGGGGTTTTTCTCCGCGAGCTGGCAGTTCACCACGCAGAGCACGCGTGCCAGTTCCGCACCCTGCGCCTCGATCCACGCCTTTGCGGCCTCAAGTTGGTCTACCGGACTCGTGCGGCCATCCGTGACGAAAAACACCTGTGTCGCGCCTGTCGGCCAGGTCGCTGAAATTACCCCATCACTCCAGTTCCAGCGAGTGAGCTCGGGCAGTTTCGCCTCGGTTTCGCTTGCCGACTCGGCGTCAGAGAGCAACACCGCCGCACGGTCACCCTCATCCACCCCGCCTTCAATCAAATCGGCGATCACCTCACGCCGGCCCGAGCCGGCGGCGCCCAAAATCAGATAGACAAGAGGTTTCCCCGAAGACGCCATGGGCCACAGAAAACACAAAAAACACAGAAGTGCGAAAGTGTTTTTTGCGCATGCTGTGTTTTTTGTGGCAACTTAGAACTTGAACACACGATTTTGCGCCGCGTGCCGCAGCCAGTGGTCGAGCAGCACCAGCGCGGTCATCGCCTCGACGATCGGCACCGCTCGCGGCAGGACGCAGGGATCGTGCCGGCCGCGCGCGGCCAGCTCGGTCTCGGCCCCGTGAACATCGACCGTTTTCTGCGGCTGGAGTATCGTGGCGGTGGGCTTGAACGCGACACGGAAGACGAGTTCCTCGCCGTTGCTGATTCCGCCCTGCACGCCGCCGGAGCGGTTGGTCGCCGTGCGGACCGCGCCGTCCCGCGCCTCGAAGGCGTCGTTGTGCTCCGAGCCTTTCAGGCGTGTGCCAGCGAAACCGCTGCCGATCTCGAAACCCTTTGTCGCCGGCAGCGAAAGCATGGCCTTGGCCAGGTCGGCCTCGAGCCGGTCGAACACCGGTTCGCCCAGGCCCGCGGGCACTCCGCGCACGCGGCACTCGATCACGCCGCCGACCGAGTCGCCTGCGCTGCGCACCGCCTTGATGCGCTCGATCATCGCCGCCGCCGTCGCGGCGTGAGGGCAGCGCACTGGCGTGGCTTCGACGTCCGCGAGGGTGGGGAAGCCGGCGAGCGCTTCAGTCGGAACCGCGATGTCGTGCATTTGGGTGAGAAAGGCCCGCACCTCCACGCCACCGCCCAGTGCAAGGATTTTTTTTGCAATCGCGCCCGCCGCCACGCGGCCGATGGTCTCACGCGCTGAACTCCGCCCGCCCCCGCGGTGGTCGCGGAGACCGAATTTCGCCTGATAAGTGTAGTCCGCGTGCGACGGGCGGAATTTCTCGCGCATCTCGGCATAAGCCTCGGGCCGCTGGTCGGCGTTGCGCACCAGCAGCGAAATCGGCGTCCCAGTCGTGTGACCTTCGAACACCCCCGACAGAATCTCCACGCGGTCCTCCTCGTGACGCGGAGTAACAATCTCACTCTGGCCCGGCCGTCGGCGGTCTAGTTCTGCCTGAATCTCCTCCGCCGCAAGCGGCAGGTTCGGCGGGCACCCGTCGATCACGACGCCCACGGCGGGGCCATGGCTCTCGCCCCACGTGCTGATCGTGAAGATTTTTCCAAAGCTGTTTGGCATCGCGGGGCGGGAGCGTTGGCCGGGGGGTGCGGCCGGGCAAGCGGCAAATCCGGCCGTTTCGGGCAACTTTCCGCTAAAACTGCCGTCTTAGCACAACACCGTTTACAAGCCGCGGGCTTTCGCCTCTTATCTTTGCCCCGGCCTTTCCGCCCAACACTTTTCACCGCCCAATCCTGCATGAGCATGCGTTTTCTCCGTCTCTTTCTCGCCGTCTGCCTGACGTTCGCGGTTGTGCGCGCCCAGACTCCTGCCAGCGGCCCCGACGAATTGGTCGGCCCAATCAAGCTGCCCGATGCCGACATCGACACCGTGCTCGGCCTGCTCGAAATCTACACGGGCCGCAGCGTCCTCCGCCCGCAGCAGTTGCCCACCGCCACCTATCATCTGGTCATTGAGAAAAAAATCCCGAAGTCCGAAGCCATCCTCGCGCTCGAAACCGTCCTTTCCCTCAACCAAGTCGGCGTGGCGCCGATGGGCGACAAGTTCCTCAAGGTCGTCGCCCTCGCTCAGACCAAGAACGAGGCGCCCGAGATGATCGCGGGCTCGACTCTCATGCTGCCGCCGAGCGGGCACATCGCCACCAAGCTCTTCCAGTTCGAATTTCTCCGCGTCAACGAGTTCGTGCCGCAAATCAGCCCCCTGATGACACCCGGCATCGCCAACGGTATCGTCTCCCTCGACAAGGCCAACGCCGCGCTCATCACCGACACCGTGAGCAACCTCCAGCGGGTCGAGGCCCTGCTCCAGCAGCTCGACCGGCCCTCGATGGTCGGGCTCAAGCCCAAATTCTACCCGCTGCGCAACGGCGCCAAGGCCAGCGACGTCGTCACCAAGCTCCGTGCCATGTTTCAAGGCCCGCTTCAGACCCAGCTCGGCACCGCCGTTTCCTACAGCGCGGACGACCGCTCGAATCAGGTCATTCTCCTCGCCGATCCGCGGCAGATTTCGCTCTTTGACGAACTGATCGCGAAGCTCGATGTGAAGGCCGATCCCAACACCCGCAACGAGGTCATCTTCCTCAAACACGCCTCGGCGAAGGATGTCGCCCCGTTGCTCAGCCAGCTCGTTTCCGGCCAGACCAGCGCCTCGCAGAAAAACAGCGGCGGCACCGGCTCGGTCCGGCCGGGTGTCATCCAGCCCGCCCAGCCCGCTGGCGCACCCAACGCGACCAGCGCCACATCCGTCCTGACCGACTCAACCAACGAATTCAGCAATCTGCTAACCATTCTGCCCGATGAGCGCAGCAATTCGATCGTCGTCTCCGGCACGGTCGACGATATCCGGCTCCTGCGCGAACTGGTGGTCAAACTCGACGTTCTGCTCGCGCAGGTCAGCATCCAGGTCGTCATCGCCGAAGTCACCCTCAACGACAGCGACATCAACGGCATTTCCGCGCTTAACCTCACGATTGGGCGGAACGCGTTGAACGGCAAAACCCAGGTCACGAACTTCGACACTGGCACCGGGACGAGCGCCGGCTCCATCGCCGGTTGGGCTATCACCGGTGGCACGATCAACCCGCTGGCCTTCCAGGCCGCCATGGGCAACGTCGGTGCGAAGAGCAATGTCAAGGTGCTCTCTGCGAACACCATCACCACCACCCACAACAAGGAGGCCGATTTCGTCGTCAGCCAGCAGCAACCGATCATCACCGGCTCGCAGTCGACTCCCATCGGCACCACCACGGCCACCAGCACCGGCTTCTCGACGAGTTCCCAAGTCACCTACAAGGACATCGGCATCGACGTGAAAGTCACTCCGTTGATCGGAGACGATGGCGTCATCCAATTGAAAATCGACCAGAAGGTGGACGATGTCGTAGGCAACGTCACCGTCGACAACAACGTCCAGCCGATCATCGGTCACCGCCAGGCCACCACCTTTGTCAATGTGACCGACGGCGAGATGGTCGTGCTCGGCGGCCTGCAGCAGTCCAAGCTCTCCACCAACCGCACCAAGCTCGGTTTCCTCTATGAGATTCCGATCGTGAGCAACCTGCTTGGTGGCCGCAATAACTCCACCGTGCGCACCGAGCTCCTGCTCTTCGTCCGTCCGCATGTGATTCCACCCAGCGAGGGCACCGCCGATGCCAAGGCGAAAATCAACAATCTGTCGAACAAGGAGCAGGTGGACCAATACCTGAAGGATCCTTCCAAGGAGACCAACCAGAAGCTCCTCGACAAATACTACAAGTAACGCGCGCCGCGCCCTGCTTTCATGTCTGCGCTCGTCACGGATTTTCTGCCTGCATCACTCGCCGCCCGTCTCACCGACGAGCAGCGCCAGTCGGTCGTCGAGGCATCGCGTGAGAAGCGGCTCGCCGCCCTCGCCGCCGCGCTGCAACTGCCCGAGGCCGATGCGCTCGTCCTGTTGGCCGAGGCCGCCGGTCTCGACATCGCCGCGAATCTCGAGACCGATCCCGCTGCCCGTGGCTTGCTGCCAGCCCGGCTGGTTCATGACTACCAGATTATCCCGATCAAAGTTGCCAGTGCCGAAGCGCCCCCAGCGGACGCCGAGGAAACCTCGGCCACTACGCCGCTTCATCTCGCCGCCGCCTGGCTGCCCGACGAGGTGATGAACGACTGGCTCCGCACCTTCACGCCCCGCCCGCCCGTCTGGCATCTCGCCGTGGCTGAGCGCGTGCATCAGCTCATCATCGAGAATTTCGGTGTCGGCTCCGGCTCCCTCGAGGACGGCGACGACACCTACATCGCCCCCGAGACCCAGCAGCACGCCGAAGAAGTGGTCGATGAGGACGCCGCTGTCGTGCGCTTCGTCACCGACGTCATCTCGCAGGCCGTCGAGGACCAGGCGACCGACATCCATTTCGAGCCGCAGGAGGGCCAGTTGCGCATCCGCTACCGCGTCGATGGCCTGCTCGTGCCCGTGCCCGTGCCGGAAAACCTCCTCCGCTTCCAGGACGCCATTATCTCGCGCCTGAAAATCATGGCGCGCCTCAATATCTCCGAGCGCCGCCTACCGCAGGACGGCCGCATCAATTTTCGCGCCGAAAACACGGTGCTCGACATCCGCGTTTCGACCATCCCCACCATCTACGCTGAGTCTATCTCGCTCCGTCTCCTGAACCAGAAGAAGGAGGCTTACAGCATGGACCGCCTCGGCATGAGCGCCGACGAGCAGGCCCAGATCATCAATATTCTCGACTACCCTCACGGCATCATCCTCGTCACCGGCCCCACCGGCTCTGGCAAGAGCACCTCGCTCAACGCCTTTCTCAGAAAAATCAACTCCACCGACCTGCGCATCATCACCATCGAGGACCCGATCGAATACGAGGTGCCCGGCGTGAACCAGATGCAGGTGCGCCCCGAGATCGGCCTCACTTTCGCCGACGCGCTCCGGCACGTCCTCCGCCAGGACCCCGACGTCATTATGGTCGGCGAAATCCGCGACAAGGATACTGCCGAGATCGCGATCCGCGCCTCGCTCACCGGCCATCTGGTCTTCTCAACGCTCCACACCAACGACGCACCCGGCGCTATCACCCGCCTTGTGGACATGGGCATCGAGCCCTTCCTCGTGGCGTCTGCCATCGAGCTGGTCATCGCCCAGCGCCTCGTGCGCCGGCTCTGCGCCGAGTGCTCGCGCCCCGCGCCCGTCGTGAAGGTGAAGCTCATCGAGAGCCTCGCCATCCTCGGCTGCGACGCCGCCGAGGCCGAGCTCATTCACGAACTCAAGGCACCGGTCGGCTGCGACCGCTGCCGCGGCACCGGCTACCGCGGCCGCATCGGGCTTTTCGAGATTTTCCGCCTCAACGACGAGATGCACGAGCTTGTGCTCAAGCGTGAAAGCACGCGCACGCTCGCCGAATCGGCACGCAAGCACGGCATGCGCACCCTTGGCCAGAGCGGCTGGGAAAAGGTCAAGGCCGGCCACACCACCCTTGAGGAAGTGCTTCGCGTCATCACGGTGACGGAAAAGTAGTATGCCGCGTTTTGCCTACATCGCGCGAGATCGCTCCGGCTCGGCCGTCACGGCCGAGCTCGACGCTCCCAGCCGCAAGGACGCGCTCCGTCTCCTGACCGCGCGCGGGCTCCAGGTCGTCTCGGTCAACGAGGCGGTGGTGCCGGGCCGTCCCGTCTCACAGGTCTCTGCCACACCGGACGCCCGCCTTTTGGCCCGTGCTGTTACCCTGAGCCGGAAACAGCGCCTGCCCTTCCTTGAAGCGTTGCACGATCTCACGTCTAGCGGCCTGTCCGCTGGCGAAGCCGTGAGGTTACTCTCGCTGCGTATCAAGGAACCGGGCCTGCGCGCCATCAGCGGCGGCCTCTGGGAACGTCTGAGCGAGGGCGCGCCGCTCTCGCGGGCAATGGCCGACTTCCCCTTGGTGTTCGATCAGGCCACCGTCAATCTGATCCAGGCCGGCGAGGCCACCGGCTCGCTGAACGATACACTGGCGCGACTGATCACCCACCTCAACGAACAGCGCGAACTGCGCCGCGAACTCCTGACCGCGCTCGCCTACCCGGTGTTCATGGTCTTCGTCGCCAGCGGTGTGATCCTTTTTTTCCTCTTCTTCCTGCTGCCGCGCCTCCAAACGCTGCTCCAGTCGCTCGGCGGCGAGTTACCGCTCTCGACCCGTCTGCTCGTCGGTTTTTCCTATTTTGTGCTGCACTACGGGCTGTTTGTTGCCGTCGCCGCAGTGATCGGCGGCATCTCGTTCTGGCGTTGGCGGCAGACGGAGGCCGGCCAGACCGAGACCGACGCTTGGTTGCTGCGCCTGCCTCTGGTCGGCCCTTTCGTCGTCGCGCAAACTGTGCTCGCGTTCAGCCAGACGCTCGGGGTGTTGCTGGCCAACGGCATCACCGCTGCCGAGGCGCTGCGCATGACGGAGCGCCAGATTGCGAACCTGGTGCACCGGCACGCGTTCAAGGAGGCGACGGGACGCGTGCTCGAGGGCGAGGCGCTCTCCTCGGCGCTGGCGCGCACCGGCTGTTTTCCAGACCTCGTGCTCGACCGGCTGGCCGTCGGCGAAAACACCGGCAACATCGTCCCCAGCCTCCGTGACATCGCGAAAAACTACCAGAAACTCGTCTCGAACCAGCTCAACATCTTCACGAAGGTGTTGGCGAGCGGTGTGCTGCTCGTGGTTTTCGTGCTCGTGGGCTTTATCGCGTTTGCGATCGTGAGTGCCGTCTTCAAAGTCAGCGCCAGCTTCAAGATGGGCTGAACGCTGTGCCGGTGAGTGCGTTGCGCGTGGCGCGCTTCAGTTTCAGTATGGGTGTGCTCAGCGCGGTGGATGCCAGTCGGCGCAGGGCCAGTTGTAGATGAAACGCGGATCGTCGATCCGCCACGAGACGGTGCGTGCGTGTGGTCGTCGCACACCGGGAGTCGCGGCGAGCTGGTCGGCCCACGCGCTCCAGGCATATTCCACGGTGACCTCGATGGGCGGAGGGAGTCGCCAGACCTTGGCCGAATTAGCGCGGGCGATCGCCTGCGCGACATCGCGGCGGATTTGTGCGCGCACATCGGCAGCCGAATAAAGTTCGCAGGTTTCCCAGCCGGTGCCTCGCTTGGTGGCGGTCGTCACGCACCACGGAAACAGCCTGCGCGCTTCGGTGCAGAGCGCTTCGTCGCCGGAGACGTGCAGCAGCGGCACACCGAAGGCGCCGGCGTGCAGCGCGCACTGGCTCATCTCGCCGTGCTCGGCGCCGTTGATCAGGAAGCGGCAGATCGTGTGCGGGGACTGCGTGTGGTCGAGGAAACCGTGGAGCGTGCCGGCCATCGCGTGCTGGCCGACCATCACGACGCCCGACACCGACGCATCGAGACCGGCGAATTTGAGCGGGGCGCCGGGTTCGAGCCGCCGGAACGAAGCGCGTGGATCGAGGTCGACGCGCATGAAGGCTTTTTGCCTGTTTCGACCGTGACCATCCCAGACGACAACCTCGGTGGCCCCGGCGTCGAAGCACCCCGCGACGGCGGCGTTGGTGTCGGCGGCGAGCTGGGCGAGTCCGTGCAGATATTCGGGGGCGTCGTCGGCTTTGGCGTAGCATTGGTCCCAGTGATCGACGCCGGCGAGCCCCTCCATGTCGGTGACGATGCAGATTTTCACGACGCAGCGAAAGCTGAGGCCCAGGCCGGCGCGAGGCAACGCCCAACCATGAGCGGCGCAGAATGCACGTTGCACTTATACCCGGTGCGCTTTCGCTCTGCGAATGTCCGTTGAAACTCCGCTCGCACCACGCCTGCTGACCGGCCTGTGTTACCTTGCGATGATGAGCCTTTCCATCGGGCTCAATCTACTGCCGGTGTTTTTGACAACCATCAGCGCGACTTACGGCGGCGCCGGCGGACTCACGCAGGAGCAATTGGGCCGGCTCGGCGCGATCATGTTCAGCGGGCTGGTCGTGGGCATCGTCGTCGGTGGGCCGCTCGCCGACCGGCTGGGCGCAAAACCCTTTGCGCTGTTCGGCAACGCGCTCGTGAGCCTGAGCCTGATCGCGGCGGCGTTTGCCTCTGGTTATGCCGCGCTGGGGACTGGCCTGTTTTTCCTGGGAGTCGGCGCAGGCGTGCTCGACATGGTGTTGAGCCCGATTGTCGCCGCACTCAATCCTGCGCGTCGGGCGGCGGCAATGAACTGGCTGCACTCGTTTTACTGCGTGGGCGCCGTGGTCACGATTCTCACGGGCACGCTGGTGTTGCGCGCGGGCTGCGGGTGGCGCACGGCCTGCCTGCTGCTGGCGCCGTTGCCGTTGGGGTTGCTGGCGGCGTTCGCGCCGCGACGGTTTCCGGCACTGAGCGCGGCGGGTGGTCGACTCGGGCTGCGCAGTCTGCTGCGGCACGGCTGGTTTTGGGGCGCGATGGCGGCCATCGGTCTCGGCGGCGCGACCGAGGCGGGGCTCGCCCAATGGCTGCCGGCGTATGCGGAAACGGCGCTTGGTTTTCCGACATGGGTGGGCGGCGGGGCGTTGCTGCTATTTTCCGTGGCGATGGCGGTCGGGCGCATGGCCGTAGGCGTGGCGGGCACACAGCTCGAACCGTTTTGTGTCATGGCGTGGGGCAGTGGCCTGACGGTGATTTTGTTTCTGGCCGGATCGTTTTTGCCGGTGCCGGGGCTGGCGTTGGCGGCGTGCATCGCGGCGGGTGTGACCGGCAGCTGCCTGTGGCCGACGATGCTCGCAGTGACGGCCGATCGCTATCCGGACGGCGGGGCGAGCATGTATGGCGCGCTAGGGGCGCTCGGCAACGTGGGTGGGATTGGCATGCCGTGGATTGTGGGCTGGGTGGCCGATTGGCGCAATTTGCACTGGGGCCTCGCCGTGGCGGCGCTCGCACCCGCGGTCATGCTGCCGTTGGTGCTCGCGCTGCGGGCGCGGCGCAGGGCGTAGGGGCCGCGGTTGGGCTTGCGGGTGGCGGGCAACCTGCGCCAATTGCAGTCACGCGGGCGAAGAGCCATCCTAGCCACAAATTCCAACTGCCGCCTGCAAAATCTACATCTGCTCTGGTCGCTCGTGGCGTCGGCTGGCGTCACCGCGGTGAGCTTCGCGTTTTACGGTTACCTTTTTGTCTGGAAGGCGTTCATTGCCAATAGCCGCGGATATAAACGTAGCGACCATTGTGGTGCCGGACCCAGCCAGGCGCGATGAAAACATGGCAGCGGGGCGGCGGCACTTCCCAATGGCCTATAACCCAGAGATAACTGCGGCCGTCGAAAAGCCAGTAGCCATCGATCCAGATGGCCCCCGGTGGCGGATGGGCTGGACCGCTCATTTCGCTGCGTTGGATCGGCGGCGGGGGAGGCGGTGGTTGGGTCACGACGTAGTTCGTCGTGGCGGCAGTTTGCGTGGTGTAGAGAGTGCCCTGTTGGTGGTCGGCCGCGTTGCCCAGCGTGCCGCCGGCGACGGCGCCGGCCGCGGCGCCGATGGCGGCGCCCTCCAGTGTGCGGTGGCCGCTGTTGTTGCCGATGATGGCGCCAGCAATGGCGCCGAGGGCTCCGCCTGTAACGGCGCCCTGCTGGGTGTTGGGCCCGGTGCCCACGCAGCCGCTGCCGAGGGCGCAAGCGGCCACAGCGAGGCCAAGGGTGATGGATCGAGACGAGAGTAAGTGCATGGTTGGTTTAGTCATTTTAAGATAGTCGGTGGTTCCCTCCGATCGTGAACCCGTCGGTGGGAGTGTTATGCTGCTGAGACAGGCCATATTCTTGGAAACTGAGGGCCGCAAAATTTCTCGCCGGGCGCCGGGTGATCAGGCGTCTCCTTCATTTTCCAGTCGTTCATGTGCTCCTGTCCCGGACGGTAGGTGCACTCGGCGGACATCACGTGGGAGACGAGCGCCCGGCGACGGCTGGAGGAAAAATTTCGGTCGCTGCCGTGAAGCAGCAAACCGTGGTGAAACGACACCGAGCCCTTCGGAATGATCACCGGCGCCTCGCGAATCTTGAACCCGGCGGGCAAGGCTGGTTTCTGCGCGTCATCTCCTGTGATCCCCATCGGCAGGGTCCAGATGCCGAGCCGTTGCGTGCCTTCGAGAAAAACCATTGGCCCTGAATCCGGCAGGACATCGTCCAGTGCGATCCAGCAGGTGACCGTTCGGCACTCCGCGATCATTTGCCAGTAAGCCCAGTCCTGATGGTAGGTCACCACGCGGCCGCCATGCGGCGGTTTGTCGAGCAACTGGTCGTGCCACATCAGGATGCCGGGAGCCTGAATGAGCTGCGCCGCGATGTAACCGAGCCGCGGACTGAGGACGGCATTCGCCATCGTCGTGTCGGCCTTCCAAGTGTTGTCGATCTTGATCAGGTCAACCGGCTCCTGCCGGTCCATTCGGCAGTCGGGCGGCTGGCCTTTGTCGTAGAGGCCGCCGATCACGCGGTCGGCGGCGGCATTGATGGCGTCGATTTCCGCGGCGGAGTAAACGCTGGGCTGGATATGATAACCGCGCTCGCCAAACAGCGCGATGGCCTCCCTGGGAAGCGTGGTGGAGGCGAGGTCGAACGGGAATGTGGTGGTGCTCATGGTGGATCGGGCGAGTGTCTATGGGAGGACGCCAGGAGCGGTGCGAGCCGATTCACGGCGCCGTTTTCTTTGCCGATCGTTGCAACTTTCCGGGCGCCTGCGGTGTGTTGGGAACAGCCCTGCCGCGCCCGACTCCCTCGAACCCAAACCGCTCCACCCATGAACCGCTCCCTCCGCTTCCTCACCGCTGTTTCCGCCCTCGCCCTGGCTGCGCTGTCTGCGCGCGCCGCCGACCCCGGCTACCTCGATCCCGGCGCCTTCAAAATCGCTGCCGGCTGCGAGTTCGTCGAGGTCAACCTCCACATGCCCATGCTCAAACTGGCCGCGCTCTTCGTCGGGCACGACGACCCCGAGGCCGCCGCACTGATCCGCAACCTCAAGCACGTCCGGGTAAACGTCATCGGCTACGACGAATCCAACCGCACCGAGACGGCCGACCGCGTGCAGGCAATCCGCGCCGAACTCGCCGCGCAGGGCTGGACGCAGATGGTCACCGTGCGCCAAAACTGCTCTGCCGAGGATGTGGCGATCTACGTGAAGTCTCGCGGCGAGGAAGCGATCGATGGCATAGTCGTGACAGTCTTTGACCCGGCGAAACACGAGGCGGTCTTCGTCAACATTGTCGGCAACATCAAGCCCGAGCAGCTCGCTAGCCTTGGGCGCGGCCTGCGCATTGATCATCTCTCGTTCGGAGCCGCAACGCACAAAGGCGCGTGACCGTGTCGGTGCCGCCGGACCCCGTTCCCCCTCCGCGCAGGGTTGGACATTTGGCGGCGCGGGGGTATGCGTGGCGGGGAATCCCGTTTGCCGTGCGCCTGCCCACCATTGTCCATCTCGATGCCGACGCGTTCTTCGTGTCTTGCGAACTCGCGCTCAAGCCCGAGCTGCGCGGCACCAAGTGCGCGGTTGGCGGTCGCGAGCGGGGCATCATCTCCTCGGCGAGCTACGAGGCGCGGGCCTGCGGCGTTTATACGCCGATGCCGACGGCGCGCGCCCTGAAAGTCTGCCCCGACCTGATCATGCTGCCGCACACGAGCGGCCTCTACGGCAAGGTCTCGCGGCGGATGTTCGACCTCTGCGAGGCGCTCACGCCGGTGGTGCAACGCAACTCCATCGACGAGGGTTATCTCGATCTCGGCCCCTGCGGGTTTGCCAGCTCCGCCGCCATTGAGGAGCGAGTGCGGGGTCTGCAGGAGCGAATTTCCCTGGAACTGCAGATTCCGGTGTCCTTCGGGATCGCGGCCAACAAACTGGTGGCGCAGATCGCGTCAAAACTGCGGAAGCCGCGGGGCTTCGTCGTCGTGCCACCGGGTGGCGAGGAGGCGTTTCTGGCACCGCTGCCGATCGGTAGGCTGCCGGGCATCGGTGCGAAGACCGAGGCGGCGCTCAACGCCCGCGGGCTGAAGCTCGTGGGGGACATCACGGCTAGGAACGACAGCGAACTGGAGTCGGTTTTTGGCGGGGGCTGGCGCGAGATCCGGGCGATTGCGCGCGGCGAGGACGAGCGGCCGGTTGAGACCGAGCGCGACGACGCGAAGAGCTATTCGCAGCAGGAGACCTTTGCCGATGACATCGGCGATCCGGGCGAAATCGAGCGCGTGGCCAAGGGGATGATCGACGCGCTGCTGCCGAAAATCCGCGGCGACGGGAAGCGCGTGCGGACGATGACGGTGAAGGTGCGTTACGGCGATTTTTCGCAGGAGGCGCACGGGCGGAGTCTCGAGGCGGCGACGGACCTGGAGGCGCCGTTTTACCCGCTGGTGGCGCCGTTGCTGCGCGCGGCGTGGAAGCAACGCCGACCGCTGCGGCTGGTCAGCGTGCGTTTCTCCGGCGTGGAGGACGGGCCGGCGCAACTGGAGATGTTTGCTCAGACCGATGAGAAGCGCCGCCGGCTGGCCGGAGTGCTCGATCGGCTCAACGCCGGCAGGAAAACCGCGGCCGTCGTGCTACACGGGCACCAGCTTGCCAAAAAACCGCCGGTCGTTTAAGTCGGCTTTCGCTTATGCCAATTTACGAATACTACTGCGCGGACAACCACACGATTTACCAGTTCTACGCTAAGACACTGGCGCAGGGGCAGACGGTTCCCAAGTGCCCGGATAATCCGCGTTACCGGCTGAAGAAGATTGTTTCCGCCTTTGCGGTCACGAGCGGCGGGAAGTCCGACGAGCCGCCCGCCACGGCGCCCGACGCCGGCGCCGATCCGGCGGAGGACGCCCGGATGGAGGCGGCGATGGGCGCGATGGAGCAGGAATTTTCCAGCGTCGATGAAAACGACCCGCGCGCCATGGCCAAGATGATGCGGCGGATGTCGGAGCTCACCGGCGAAAAGATCGACGGCGAGATGGAGGAGGTGGTGCGCAAACTGGAGGAGGGAGCTGACCCTGATTCGCTGGAAGATCAAATGGGTGGTGACACGCCGGGCGAACCCGATCCCTACGGCGACGAGATGGGCATGGGCGGTCCACCGTCCGAGGCGAAGGACCCCAAAGAACCGCGGCACAAGTTTCGGGCGCGTCTGCCCGCGCGACGCGACCCGAAGCTCTATGACTATGATTGACGCCCGCATCGCCGCTGCGCGGCGCGCCGTGCTGGCGCAGACGGCGCTCCTGCACCGCGAATTTGGGCGGGCGCGCAGCGATTGGAAATTTGACGGCACCCGCGTGACACCGGTGGACATCGCGATCTCGGAGGGCATTGCGGCCGAGCTGGCGGCGCAGTTTCCGGAGGACGATTTTTTCAGCGAGGAGCTCACGCAGGCGGTAGCACCGATTCCGCTGACAAAGCGTTTTGCCTGGGTGCTCGACCCGATCGACGGCACCAACAACTACGCGATGGGCCTCGCGCAGTGCGCGATCTCGCTCGCGCTGCTGGAGCACGGCATGCCGGTTTACGGCGTGGTGTATGACCTCGCCCGGCGCACGCTGATCCACGGCGGACCGGGGCGCGGGCTCTGGGACGGCGACCGCGCCGGCCGGGTGCTGAGCGCGCCGCCCGACGCGCAGACGATGATCGGATTCCACAGTCCTTACAACAAATGCTACGCGCCGCAGGCTACGGCGCTGGTCGAGAATTTCAAGATCCGCGCGCTGGGCACCAGCACGCTGCATCTCGCCTATGTCGCCGTGGGCATTTTCGGCGGCACGGTGGATCACAACGTGAAAATCTGGGACATCGCCGCGGCGGTGCCGCTGTGCCTTGCCGGCGGCGGCGAGGTGCAGTTTTTGAACGGCGATCCATTTCCGCTCCGGCAGTTCGATCTGCGGATGAACCGGATTTTCTACATCGCGGGCAATGCCGCCGTGTGTGCGAAAGTGCGCGCGGTGCTCGGAGTGTGATCGTAGCTGGCGCCGGCCGCCACGAGCCTCACACCTGATAGGTCTGCAGCGGCACGGGATCGAACACCCGGGACTTCGGCGCCTTTTCCGCGAGCTGCGCGGCGAACCAGGCGCGGGCCGGCGGGTCGCCGTGGGTGAGGACGATGCTGCGGGCCTCGGTCTGCACGGCAAATTCGAGGAGTTCCTCGCGGTCGGCGTGGCCGCTGAGCTCGAAGCGCTCGATGTGCGCCTTGATCTTGGCCCGGACGTTGGCGGTCTTGAACAGGAACTGGTCGCCCGGTTTGGCGGCGAGGAGCTGGCCGCCGGGGGTGTCGGGATCGCAGAAGCCGACGAAGCCGATGGTGTTGCGGGCGTGGCCCACGAGGCCGGAGGCGAGGGTGTAGCTGGGCGTGCGCTCTACGAGCATGCCGGAGCTGACGATGTAGAGCGCGTTCTGCTGCGGATCCTCGCCGGGGGTGAGTTTGCGCGACGTGGGCTTGATTTTCAGCTCCTTGATGATGCCGCGGTTGAACTGGAGGGTCTTGGTCTTGCGGGTGATTTCGTCGAAATAGTCCGCCAGGTCCATGCCGAGACCGGAGGCGTAAATCGGGCACTCGACGAGCCGGTTGAACTTCCGCGCGTCGTGGACGATCGAGAGGATTTCCTGCATGCGGCCGAGGGCGAAAACCGGGAGCAGGAACGAGCCGCCGCGCTGGATGGTGTCGTTGATCGAGGCGATGAGGCGGGCGACCTCGTGGACGCGCTCCTTGCCGAGCGGGCGCTCGGTGTCGCCGCGGGTGGTCTCCATGACGAGCGTGTCGAAGTGGCCGGCGGGGAACTTGGCGCCGGGCAAGGTGCGCTGATTGCCGAACAGCACATCGCCGGTGAAGAAGATCGAGCGATGTTTGTGGCGGATTTCGACGCCGGCGGCGCCGGCGACGTGGCCGGCTAGATGAAAGGTGATCTCGATCTCGTCCTTCGCGCTGCGGAATTTCTTCGCATGGTTAGGGAGCAGGCCGGTCAGGCGGGCGCCGCACCGGTCGATTTCCTCGTGGGTGAAGAGCGGGTAGTCGGGGATATTGTCCTCTTCGCGCTGGCGCATCATCACATTGGCGGAGTTATGCAGCATGCGCTCGATGAGCATGCGGCTCGCCTGCGTCATGATGACGGGGGTGTTTGGGTGCTCGCGCATCACGACGGGCAGGCTGCCGATGTGGTCGAGGTGGCAGTGCGTGATGATGATGAGATCGAGCGGGGCGCCGCGGAGGGGTGAGAGATCGGGTGTAGCAGCCCGGCCGACTTTCTTGGGGTTCAGGCCGCAATCCACAAGGACGCGCAGGTCGCCTAACTGGACAAAGTGGGAATTGGCACCGATGCCGCCGCCGCGGTTCAAGTCAATGAGCTTCATTTATCGCACAGACACAAAACAAGAATGCGACGGAGAACGAGGCTGTTTTTCAAGGCGGCGGAACCACCAGCGCAAAAGGTGGCAGCAAGACGTGGACTTTCTGCCCGTGTTCGTCGACGCCGTGGAAGCTGCCGCGCACGGTGGCGTCGCACCCGGTCACGTGGTAGCTGTTGTAGGAAAACTGCTCGCTGGGGGCGAGGCGCGGTGTCTCGCCGACGATTTTGTCGCCCTCGATGACGAGCTGGGTGCCATCGTCGTGCACGACGACCCATTTGCGGCCGAGGAGGGTAACGGTGCGGTCCGAGGTGTTGCGGATGGTTATGAAGTAAACGAAGGCGTGGGGCTTGTCCGCAGGCAGACTCGCACCACCATGGTGATAAACCAGATTGTCGAGGTGGGCGGTAAGGCCGGGAATTTCGCGGGAGCAGCAGGACACAACCGCAACAGACGCGGGATTCGGCGCGCCGCAAGCGGGTTTCGGACTTGCTGGACATAGGCGTGGCCAGCAAAAACTCCGGGCATGGCCAAACTCGCCCTTATTTCGGTCAGCGACAAACGCGGACTTGCGGAATTCGCCGCGGCACTTGTCGCTAGGCACGGCTACACGCTGCTTTCTACCGGCGGCACGGCAAAACTCCTCGCACAAAGCGGACTTCCTGTCACCGAGGTAAGTCAGCACACCGGTTTTCCCGAAATGATGGAGGGACGCGTGAAGACGCTGCATCCCAAGATCCACGGCGGCTTGCTCTGCCGCCGCGACAAACCCGAGCACCTCGCCCAGGCGGCGCAGGCCGGCATCGCGCTCATCGATCTCGTGGTGGTGAACCTCTATCCCTTCGAGGAGACGGTGGCCAAGCCGCACGTGACGCTGGAGGAGGCGATCGAGAACATCGACATCGGCGGACCTTCTATGCTGCGCAGCGCGGCGAAGAATCACGAGAGCGTGACGGTTGTCTGCGATCCGGCGGACTACGGCGCGGTGCTCGCAGCGCTCGACGCCGATGCGACTGAGCCGGACCAGCTCGCGGGCCTGCGCCGGAAGCTCGCGCTCAAGGTGTTCCAGCGGACGGGGAGTTACGACACCGCCATCGCGCACTATCTCGAGAGCCAGGCCGACGAACCTGACCTGGCGGCGTTGAGCGGGTTTCCGGCGACTCTTTCGCTCTCGTGGAAGAAGGCGCAGACGCTGCGCTACGGCGAAAATCCGCACCAGCAGGCCGCGCTTTACGGCACGTTTCACGAGCACTTCAAGCAGCTCCAGGGCAAGGAGCTCAGCTATAACAATATTTTGGACATCACGTCGGCGACCTACCTGATCGGCGAGTTCGAGCGGCCGACCGTGGCGATTCTTAAGCACACCAACCCGTGCGGCGTCGCGAGTGCCGACAGTCTGGGTGAAGCGTGGGAGCAGGCCTACGCGACGGACCGGCAGGCGCCGTTCGGCGGGATCATCATCGTCAACCAGACGCTCGGCGGAGAGCTGGCGGCTATGATCGCCGAGATTTTCACGGAGGTGATCATTGCACCGCGTTTCAGTGATGAAGCTCTGGCGGTTTTTGGGAAGAAGAAGAATCTCCGGCTGATGATCGCGCAGGGCGGCATCGGGGCGGAGGCGTTGCAGGAAATCCGCTCGGTGGTAGGCGGCGTGCTGGTGCAGGACAGCGATCGCACACTCGGCAACGCGAAAGAGTTCAGAGTCGTGACCAAGCGCGAGCCCACGGCCGAGGAGTGGGCTGGCATGATGTTCGGCTGGAAGGTTGGAAAGCACGTGAAGTCCAACGCCATCGTTTACTGCCGCGGGGAACGGACCTTGGGGATGGGCGCTGGCCAGATGGCGCGCGTGGACAGCTCGCGCATCGCGGTGTGGAAAGCGGGCGAAGCCGGGCTCGATTTGCGAGGCTCGGTCGTGGCGAGTGAGGCGCTTTTTCCGTTTGCCGACGGGTTGATTGCCGCGGCGGAGGCGGGCGCGACCGCCGCGATCCAACCGGGCGGCTCAGTGCGCGACGCCGAAGTCATCGCCGCCGCGGATGCTCGTGGCCTGGCGATGGTCTTCACTGGCATGCGGCACTTCCGGCACTAACCGGTCATGGCATTGATTTTTGCATCGATGCTGTAAATCCTGTTGCCTGGAAGGCAGACCGTTGGCGCGCACCAAACCGTGCCGGCTAGCGGTCGGCCAACAATTACATCTCCGCATAAAACGCGGTTGCAAGTGGGGCGTATTAGTTTCCCGACACAATAATCAGGTCATCGTGGGAGGATTGGCTGATTTTGATTAATATCTCGGCCAAAAACATGTTTGCTGATCGGTCTGATGCCCAAAATGTGCTGTTTTTCTGAGAATGAGTATAGTAGCCCTCAGGAAACGCTGATAAAATCTCTCGGTCTTCGATTAATTACAGATGGCGAGCGGGGATTATCCAAACGGCCTAGCATGAACCAGCAGACCAGTCTTGCCTAGGCCGAGTTTGCGGGGAAGAAGAAGCGCACCCGGCGCGAGAAGTTTCTCGCGCGCATGGCGGCAGTCCTCCCGTGGGCCAAGTTGCTGGCCGTCATCGCGCTGTATTATCCCAAGGGTGCGCGCGGCCGCCCGCCCCTTGGGCTGGGCGGAGGCTGCGGGTCTATTGCCTCCAGCAATGGGAGGGCCTGGCCGACGAAGCCCTCGCAGACGCCCTCGACGACAGCTAGGCCCTGCGCCGCTGCGCCCGGATTGACCTGAGCGCCGAGGGCGGGCCCGCCGCCACCCGCTACAAGTGGGGCTATCTCCACGAAGTCCCTGGAGGTAGACGGCACCCACGCTTGCGAACTGCAGTTCACGCCCGCATTGACCAAGCTATCCATGCGATCTTCCTGCGGCATATCGCTGACTCCGATCCCAACGCGCTGCACGTCGTCATCGCCGATCAGGCCGGTTTCCATCTGCGCGAGGACGAAAGCGACCACGAAGTCCGGCCGGCCCGCGAGGGCTAACAGCTTCTTACTTGGATGCGTCAGAGGCGCGCCAGTCGCCGCCGGCGGCTTTGAGGAGCGTGACGCTGGCGTTGAGGCGGCGGCCGAGCAAGAGCACGGCGGTCCGCTCGGCGTTCAACTGCGCGGATTGCGCGGTGATGACGTCGAGATAGCTGACGGTGCCGGCCTTGTATTGGTTGAGTGTGATGCTGGCGGACTGCCGGGCGGCGGCCACGGCTTCGTCCTGCACAGCTGCTTCGTGGGTCAGCAGGGCGGCGGCGGCGAGGTTGTCCTCCACCTCTTGGAACGCCGCGAGGACGGTCTGGCGGTAAGTGCCGAGACTTTCCTCGTAAACGGCGCGGGCTGAGGCGACGCTGGCACTCACCCGGCCGGCGTCGAACAGGGGCATGAGCGCGGAGGCGCCGAGCGACCAGATTTCGTTGGGCGCGGAAAACAGATTTTGGTAACGGGCCCCCTGATATCCGGCGGAACCCGAGAGCGAGAGGACGGGGAAGTATCCGCCTTTGGCGACACCGATGCCGGCGCAGGCGGCGGCGAGCCGGCGTTCGGCGGCGGCGATGTCGGGACGGCGTTCGAGCTGTTGCGAGGGAATCAGAGAGGGTGCGGCAGGCGGCTGGAGGGTGAGATCGGCCGGGGGCAGCGAGAAACTGGCCGGTGGCTGGCCGAGCAAAATGGCAAGGGCGTGCTCGAGTTGGGTGCGCGTTAGACTCAGGTCGATGGCCTGGGCTTGGGCGGTTTTGAGCTGGGTCTCGGCAGCGGCGACGTCGGCGCGGGTGTCGACGCCCTGCGCGTAGCGGTTCTGCGTCATCTGCAGGGAGCGCGCGAAATCGGCCACGGTCCGTTCGTAAAGGCGCTGCTGGGTGTCGGCGACGCGCAGGGAAAAATAAGTCTGCGCCAGCGTGGCGTGCAGGCTGAGGCGGACGGATTCGAGGTCAGCGGCACTGGCGGCGGCGGCGGCCCGGCCGGCCTCGGCGCTGCGGCGGACCTGGCCCCAGAGGTCGAATTCCCAGCCGGCGGTCAGGCCGGCGCCGAAACGGTTGGCGGTGATTGCGCCGGTCTTGCCGCGGTTGGCTGAGCCGTCGGCGCTGAGCGAGGGGAAGAGCGCGGCGCTGGCGATGGTGGCGGCGGCCTGCGCCTGGCGGTATTGGGCCTCGGCGATGTGCAGGGTGTTGCTGGAAATCTCGAGGCGGTCCTCGAGGCCGTTGAGCACGGGGTCGCCGTAGGCTTCCCACCATTTGCCGCGGGGGAGCTGTGCGGCCGGCTCGGCGGGTTTCCAGTTGCACGTCTCCCTGAACGCGGGAGCGTCGACCGCCGGGCGCTGGTAGTCGGGACCGACGGCGCAGCCCGCCAGCGCGAGCACGGCGAGACTAACGGGAAAATTGAAAGGAAGATGCGCGTTCATGAGATGGGCTGGCTGGCGGGCAGGGACGGGAGGGCGGCGGCGGGGTGGCGCTGACGCCACAGGCGGCGGCTCCAGGCGCCCAGCCGCTCCATGTAGAGGTAAACCACGGGTGTGGTGTAAAGGGTCATCACCTGGCTCACGACCAGCCCGCCGACGATGGCGATGCCGAGCGGTTGCCGCAGTTCCGCCCCATCGCCATGGCCGATGGCCAGAGGCACGGCGCCGAACAGGGCCGCCATGGTGGTCATGAGAATCGGGCGGAAACGCAGTACGCAGGCGCGGTAGATGGCGTCCTCGGCCGTGGCACCGGAGCGGCGGCGTTCGGAAATTGCGAAGTCGATCATCAGGATCGCGTTTTTCTTCACGATGCCTATGAGCAGAATAACACCGATCAGGGCGATGATCGTAAAGTCCGTGCCGGTGACGAGCAGCGCGAGAATGGCGCCGCCGCCGGCGGAGGGTAGCGTCGAGATGATCGTCAGCGGGTGGATCAGGCTTTCGTAGAGAATGCCGAGCACGAGGTAAACCGTCACAAGCGCGGCGAGGATGAGCAGGGGCTGATTGGCGAGCGAGGACTGGAAGGCCTGCGCCGTGCCTGAGAAGCTGCCGTGAATTGAGGAGGGGACGCCGATGCGTTGGAGGGCATTTTCAACGGCGCGGGAGGCGGTGGAGAGCGAGGCGCCCGGCGGGAGGTTGAACGACACTGTGGTGGCGACAAACTGCCCCTGATGGCTGACCGCGAGCGAGGTGTTGGTGGGCTGCCAGCGGGAGAAGGCGGAGAGCGGCACCATGGCACCGCTGGCGGACATGACGTAGGTGTTGTCCAGCTCAGTCGGATTTTGCCAGTAGGTCGGAGCGACCTCCATCACAACATGATATTGGTTCAACGGATTGTAGATGGTGGACACCTGGCGCTGGCCGAAGAGGTCGTTGAGCGTGGAGTCGAGTTGGGCGATGTTGACGCCGAGGTGCGTGGCGGCATCGCGATCGATTACGAGCGAGGTTTGGAGACCCAGATCCTGAGCGTCGGTGCTCACATCGACGATCTGGGGCACTGCGCTCAGGGCCTGCCGAATGCGCGGCTCCCAGGCCCGGAGTTCGCCGAGATCGTCGGCGCTCAGGGTGTATTGATACTGGGCATTGGCACGGCGGCTGCCGACGCGCACATCCTGAGAGGCTTGCAGGAAGAGGGTGGCGCCGGGCTGATGGGCGAGTTGCCGGCGCAGCCGCGCGATGACGAGGTCGGCGGAGATTTTGCGCACTGCCACAGGCTTGAGCATCACGAAGAAGAACGCGCTGTTGCGCTGGCCGCCGCCGGTGAAGGCGACCACATGCTCAACGGCGGGGTCAGCGCGCAGGATGGCGACGAAGGCAGCCAGTTTTTGCTGCATCGCTTGGAAAGAAATGCTCTGGTCGGCCACAAGGTTGCCGTTGATGCGCCCGGTGTCCTGCTGGGGCATGAATCCCTTGGGCACAATCACGTAGAGCCAGACGTTGAGCACTATGGTGCCGAGCAGAGCGACGAGCATGATCAGACGGTGCCCCAGGGCCCACTGCAGCGTCCGCTCGTAAAACTGCAGCAGCCGGGCAAACCTCCGCTCGATGAAGCGGGACAGGCGCCCGGGCTTTTCCTCGCTCTCCGGCCGAAGGATGCGGGCGCACATCATCGGCGTCGCAGTGAGGGAGACGACAAGGGAGACCAGAATCGCGGCGGAGAGCGTGACGGCGAATTCGCGGAACAGGCGGCCGATGATTCCGCCCATCATCAGAATGGGCACGAAGACCGCGACGAGCGAGATGCTCATCGAGACCACCGTGAAGCCGACCTCCCGTGCGCCCTGCAAGGACGCGGCCAGCGGGGACATGCCGGCCTCGAGATGGCGCGAGACGTTTTCCAGCACAACAACGGCGTCGTCGACGACAAAGCCTGTGGCGATCGTCAGCGCCATGAGCGAGAGGTTGTCGAGGCTGTAATCGCAGAGATACATGATGCCAAAAGTGCCGATCAGCGAGACGGGCACGGCAACGGCGGGGATGACGGCGGCCCGCCAGCGGCGCAGAAAGAGAAACACCACCATGATTACGAGCGCGATCGAGATCACGAGGGTGGTTTCGACCCCGCGCAGGGAGGCGCGAATGGTCGTCGTGGTATCGGCGGTGACTTCAAGCTTGATGGTCGCAGGAACCGAGGCCCGCAGCATGGGCAAAATTGCCTTCACGCGGTTCACAGTTGCGATGACGTTCGCGCCCGGCTGGCGGCGGACAAGCAGGAGCACCGCCGGTTTGCCATCCGACATCCCCGCGTTGCGCAAGTCCTGCACTGAATCGGTCAGGGTCGCGACTTCGCTCAGGCGCACGGCCGCGCCCTTGCGGTAAGCCACGATGATCGGGCGGTAGTCCGCCGCCTTCTTGGCCTGATCGTTGGCGGCGATTTGCCAGTGCCGGGATTCGCCATCGAGCGAGCCTTTCGGGCGGTTGGCGTTGGTCGTCGCAATCGCCGCACGGACGGTCGCGGTCCCGATGCCATAGCGATTGAGCGCCGTGGGATTGAGTTCGACCCGCACGGCCGGCAGCGAACTGCCGCCGACATCAACCTGCCCGACGCCCTGCACTTGCGCGAGGGCCTGGGCTAGGATGGTGGAAGCCGAGTCATACATCTGGCCCTGGTCGAGCGTGTCGGACGTCAGGGTGAGAATCATTACCGGCGTGTCCGACGGGTTGGACTTGCGGTAGGTGGGGTTGCTGGGCAGTCCGGTTGGAAGCAGGCTGCGGGCAGCATTGATGGCGCCCTGCACGTCGCGGGCGGCGCCGTCGATGTCGCGGCTGAGGTCAAACTGCAGGTTGATGTTGGTTGATCCGAGCGAACTGGACGAAGTCATCTCGGTCACGCCGGCGATGCGGCCGAGTGAGCGCTCCAGCGGCGTGGCGACAGTGGAGGCCATGGTTTCCGGACTCGCCCCGGGCAGGTTGGCGGAAACAGATATGGTCGGGAAATCCACCTGCGGCAGCGGCGACACCGGCAGCAGGCTGAACGCCAGCATGCCCGCCAGCGCGACGCCGACAGTGAGCAGCGTCGTGGCCACGGGCCGGCGGATGAAGGGCTCGGACAGGCTCATAACACGGCGACGGCCGCTGCCACAGGTTGTTCTTGCCGGAACCGGCGGGACAGGCGGTCAAACATCAGGTAGATGACCGGCGTGGTGAAGAGGGTCAGCATCTGGCTGAAAATGAGGCCGCCCACCATCGTGATGCCGAGGGGATTGCGCAGTTCCGAGCCTACGCCCGTGCCGAGCATGAGCGGCAGGGCACCGAGCAGCGCCGCCAGCGTGGTCATCATGATCGGGCGGAACCGCAGCAGGCAGGCTTGATAAATCGCCTCCGCCGGGGCCATGCCGTGGTCGCGTTCCGCCTGCAGAGCAAAGTCGATCATCATGATCGCGTTTTTCTTCACGATGCCGATGAGCAGAATGATGCCGATAATGCCGATCATGCCGAGGTCGGTTTTCGCAAGCTGCAACGCCAGCAGGGCGCCGACGCCCGCCGAGGGGAGTGTCGAGAGAATCGTGATGGGGTGGATGTAGCTCTCGTAGAGCACGCCCAGGACGATATACATCGTGATGATGGCGGCGATGATCAGAAAAAGTGTGTTGGTCAGAGAAGCGCTGAACTCTTCCGCCGCGCCTTGGAAACTCAACCGGACGCTGGGCGGCACGCCCATTTCATGCTCGCTGGCTTCGATGGCCTGCACCGCGTCGCCCAGTGAATAACCCGGGGTGAGGTTGAACGAGACAGTGGCGGCGGGAAACTGGGCGACGTGGTTGATCACGAGCGGCGCATGACGTTCGCTGACCTTGGCCACGGCCGTCAACCGCACCTGCGCGCCGGTGGCGGAGGTGACATAGATGTTGTCGAGCGCGGCGAGGCCGCGCTGGAGCGCGGGCGGTGCCTCGAGGACCACACGATACTGGTTGGCCTGGGTGAAGATCGTCGAGACGAGGCGCTGGCCGAAGGCGTTGTAGAGGGCGTTGTCGATGGCGGCGACCGTGACGCCGAGGCGCGCGGCCGAGTCGCGGTCGATGTCGAGGTAGGCTTGGAGGCCCTCACTCTGGAGGTCGCTGGCGACGTCGGCGAGGGCCGGCAGTTTGCCGAGGGTCTCGACAAGGCGGTTGACCCAGAGGGCGAGCTCGTCGGGATTCGCCGACTCGACGCTGAACTGGTATTGGGTGCGGCTGACCGTGCTCTCGATCGAGAGATCCTGCACGGGTTGCAGATAGAGCGTGATGCCGGGCAGCGCGGCGAGCTTGGGCTGGAGCCGGCGGATGACCTGGCTCGCGCTGCTCTTGCGGTCGTGCTGCGGCTTGAGGTTGATCATGATGCGCCCGCTGTTGAGCGTCGAATTTGTCCCGTCGACGCCGATGTAGGAGGACAGGCTAGAGACATCCTGGTCGGCCAGAATCACGCGGCCCAGCGCCTGCTGGCGCTCCGCCATCGCGGTGAAGGAGATCGACTGCGCGGCCTGCGAGACGCCCTGAATGGCACCCGTGTCCTGCACCGGGAAAAAGCCTTTCGGAATGACGACGTAAAGCACGACGGTGAGCAGCAGCGTACCGATGGCGACGCCGAGGGTGAGCACCTGGTGCCTGAGCACCCATTGGAGCATCGTGGCGTAGCGTGCGATCACTGCTTCGAGGGACCGGCCGCTCGCGCGGAAAAAACGACCCTGTTTCTCCTCCGGGGTGTGGTGCAGGAGCTTGGCACACATCATCGGCGTGAGCGTCAGCGACACCACCGCCGAGATAAGGATCGACACGGCGAGCGTGATGGCGAACTCGCGGAAGAGCCGGCCGACGACGTCGCCCATGAACAGCAGCGGAATCAACACGGCGATGAGCGACACCGTGAGCGAGATGATGGTGAAGCCGATCTGCTCGGCGCCTTTCAGCGAGGCTTCGAGCGGCGGCATCCCTTCCTCGATGTAGCGCGAGATGTTTTCGATCATCACAATGGCGTCGTCCACGACGAAGCCGGTGGCGATGGTCAGCGCCATCAGCGTGAGGTTGTTGATGCTGAAGCCGGCGAGGTAGATCACGCCGAAGGTGCCCACGAGCGAGAGCGGGACGGCGACGCCGGGAATGATCGTCGCGGGAATGTTGCGTAGGAAAAGAAACACGACCATCACCACGAGGGCGACGGCGATGCACAGCTCGACCTGCACGTCCTCCACCGAGGCGCGAATCGTCACGGTGCGGTCGGTCAGCGGGATGACCTCGACGGAGGCAGGCAGGCCCGACTGCAGACTGGGCAGCAATTGATTGATACGGTCGACCACGGCGATGACGTTGGCACCGGGCTGGCGCTGGATGTTCAGGATGATGGCGGCGCGGTCGTTGGCCCAGGCGGCGAGCTGGACGTTTTCCGCGCTGTTCACAACCGCGGCCACATCGCTCAGGCGAATGGGCGCGCCGTTGCGGTAGGCGACGATCATTTTCTCGTAGTCTGAAACCGACTTGAGCTGGTCGTTGGCGTCGATGGTCGAGGCGCGTGTGGGGCCGTCGAAGCTGCCCTTGGCTTGGTTGACGTTCGCCGCGCCGATGGCGGTCCGCACATCGTCAAGCGTCAGTCCGTGCGCGGAGAGGGCGCGTGGGTCCGCCTGCACGCGCACGGCGGGGCGCTGGCCGCCGCTGATGCTCACCAGGCCCACGCCGGCGATCTGGGAAAGTTTCTGCGCGAGCCGGGTGTCGACCAAGTCCTCGACTTGCGGCAGCGGGATCGTTGATGAGGTGATGCCGAGGGTGAGAATCGGCGCGTCGGCGGGGTTGACCTTGTTGTAGATCGGCGGCGTGGGCAGATCGACGGGGAGGAGATTTGAGGCGGCGTTGATCGCGGCCTGCACTTCCTGCTCGGCGACATCGAGGGTCAGATCGAGGCTGAAGGTCAGCGTGATCATCGAGGCGCCGCCCGAGCTAGTCGAGGCCATGCGGGCGAGGCCGGGCATCTGGCCAAACTGACGCTCCAGCGGGGCGGTGATGGACGAGGTGATGACCTCGGGGCTGGCTCCGGGATAGAGCGTGACGACCTGGATCGTCGGATAATCGACCTGCGGCAGCGCCGAGATGGGCAACAGGCGGTAGGCGACGGCGCCGGCCAGTAAAATCGCGACCATGAACAGCGAGGTCGCGACCGGTCGCAGAATGAACGGCTTGGAGGGATTCACGGGAGCGCGCAGCGGGTAGGCTTAATGCGACGCGGGCGCGACCCCTCCGGACGGACGCTTGCCGGACCGGTCCCGCTTCGGGGTGGCGGCGGGCGCACCCGCCTCGCGGCTCACGAGCTCGACGGCTGAACCCTCGCGCAACTTGTCCACCCCGTCGACGACCACGACCTCGCCGGGGGCGAGGCCTTTCGTGATGGCGATCACGCCGCGTTCGGACGGCCCGGTCTCGATCGGGCGCACGGAAACGGTCTTTTGATCGTGCACGACGTAAACGTAGGTGCCCACGGAGCCGCGTTGAACCGCGGCGGTCGGCACCACCGTCACCCCCTGCAACTGTTCGACGACGAGCTGGACGTTCACAAATTGGTTCGGGAACAGCGTCTCATCGGTATTGGCAAACTCGGCACGGAGCCGCACTGTGCCTGTGGCGGAATCGATCTGGTTGTCCACGGTCACGAGCTTGCCCGTAGCCAGTTTGGTGCGCCCGTCGCGGTCGAAAGCCTCGACGGCCATGGATTCGCCCGTAGCGAAATTTTTTAACACTTTTGGAATGGCATCCTGTGGGATGGAGAAAAGCACCGTGATGGGGTGGAGCTGGGTAATCACGGCGAGGCCGTTGGCGTCGGAGGCATGGACGATGTTGCCCTGGTCCACGAAGCGCAGGCCGATGCGGCCCGTGATTGGCGCCGTGATATGCGCGTAGGCGAGCTGGAGGGCGGCGCTGGCGCCTTGCGCCTGATCCACTTTGATGGCGGCCTCATACTGGCGCACGAGGGCGGCCTGGGTGTCCACCTGCTGCCCGGCCACCGAATCTTGGGCGAGGAGCGTTTGGAAACGCTTAAGATCGACGCGGGCGTTTTCGAGCAGGGCGTTGTCCTTCGCGAGCTGGGCCTCAGCCTGCATTTTCTGGACCTCGAACGGACGCGGATCGAGGTCAGCGAGCGGAGCGCCGGCCTCGACGCCCGTGCCTTCCGTGAAATAAATCTTCTGCAGTTCGCCATCCACGCGGCTGTGCACGGTGACGGTATAAATCGGTGTGACGGTACCGAGGGCGACGATTCGCACGTCGAGGTCGGCTTTGCGGGCGGCCTCCGCAGTCACCGGCGTCGCCCCGGCGCCGAAGCCGGCGCGGGTTGGGCCGGCCGGGCGGGACAGCGGGCGCACGATGGCCGCATAGCCGATTACCAATGCGACGGCGACGATCAGCACCCAGGTGATCCAAGGACGGGTGGCGCGGATCGTCGCAGCGGTTGGGCGGGCAGGAGAGTTGGAGGAATTTTCGTGAAAGTCAGTTGTTGAAGCCATGGATGGGAGAGTCGGAACCTGACACCGCCGAACTCACGGCTTCGAAACGGGCCGTGGTTGGCGATGCTCACTGCCAGTAACTCGGAACAAAGCGATTTTGCGAGCCTTGGCTTTCCCAATGGGCAGCGACAAAAGTTCGGGCGCCCGGAGGCGGCAGTTCCCAGTGACCTGCAATCCAAGCGTAGGCGCGACCGTCGAACGACCAATAGCCCGAAATCCAAAGCGCGTTGGGCGACGGTGCCGGAGGCACGGTTTCCGCGGTCTGGGGTGGGTTGGGCGGTGGTGGCGGGGGCGCGTAATACGCATGGCGCCTGGGGGCATAACCCTGGGGTTGGTCATACAAAGTGCCGTTTTGGTGATCGATACTGTTGCCCAAAGTCCCGCCGGCGAGCGCGCCCAGTTCCGCGCCGAGGAGGGCGCCGCCGAGCGCGTTGCCGCCGCGACTGTTGTTGCCGAGGACCGCGCCGGCGAGCGCACCGAGCGCGCCACCGGTGACGGCGCCTTGCTGCGTGTTGGGGCCGACGCCCACACAGCCGCTGAGTAGCGTGGACAGCGCCAGCGTTGGGAGGAGAAGCGAGAGGTTTTTCATGGCGTGAAAGTGCGAAAGTTAAGGGTGAAGTGAGGTGCGTGATGCCGGATTACCAACGATGGCCATGTCCATATCCACGGCCACCGCCCCAGCCGAAACCGATGCGAAAGGCCACTGGCGGATACCAATACCCCGGATAATAATACGGGTAATATGGGTCGTAGTAATAGGCCGTGGGAGGTGGCGTCATATAGACCTCGGCGGGCGCAGGCGCTGCGACGGGATTTACCCCAGCGTTCGCCAGCAGTTGATAGGAAACGGTCTTGGTCTGCCCATCGGTCGACTGATAGGTGACGCTCAGTTCACGCGCGGACTGGATGATCTGTTTGATAGCGAGACCCTGGGCCGCGGCGACCTTGGTCAGCTCTGCAACACTCGGCAGTTGCGGGGCGTAGACGGTTTGAAACGGCGCCGGTTGTGGGTCCGTGGCGACGGTGGGCGCGGGTGTCGTCGGTAGAGTGAGTGCATTCTGGGCGAAAGCACCCGTGGTGAGGAGACCGGTGGCCAGGGCCAGGGCGGTGAGATTTATGGTTTTCATGGGAGTGGGATGAATCTGCGGTTGCTATTGCTTACGACATGCCATTCGGGCCAATGTTCTGGAAGTGATTGGGCGGCCACAAATTTGGTGGCGCCCGGCTCTTTGAGTATGACGCCGGTTTGGTAAACGCCTTTACAAAAACCGATAAGAACTTTATCACTGGGCCTAGAAGGCACGTTCATGAATATTTTCGACCAATAATTAATGGCGTTATTGCCGTAATTTTCAACCTGGAAACGAATGACCATGATCGGCGGAAAACACTTCCGGGAAAAGTTTTGGTTGCTTTCGAGGTTCCGAATCCTATCACCTCATCCCCTTTTCCACTACGCCTGCCCCCAATTCCGGGGCGACAGGGGGAACGAAATCCATGAAGCAACAGTTCAAACTCAATGTTACGCCGCGCGCCCAGACGGGCCGCAGCGCCTCCCGTCGCCTGCGTAGGGCCAATCGCGTTCCCGCGATCCTTTACGGCAAGCACACGAGCCCGGAATCGCTTCTGATCGATGGCCCGGAGTTCACCCGGCTCCTCAAGTCCGTCGCCGGCCGCGCCGTGCTCGTCGAACTCGAACGGACCGACAAGCCCGACAAGGCGTTGTCCTTCCTTCAGGAAATCCAGCGGGACCCGATGACCGACAAATATCTCCACGTGGACCTGCATGAGGTGAAGGCCGATGAAAAATTCGAGATTCGCGTGACCGTGCATACCACGGGCGAGTCGTTCGGTGTGAAGAACCAGAGTGGCGTGTTGGAAATGAACACGCACCAGGTGCGCGTGCGCTGCCTGCCTAAGGATCTTCCCGAGACGATTTTCGTTGATGTCACCGAACTGAAGGTTGGCGAGACAATCAAGGTCGGCGAATTGAAGCCGTTGCCCGGCGTCGAGTTTCTCGACACCAAGGGCCAGCCCGTCGTCTCCTGTGTCGAACCGGTCGCCGAAATCATCGTCGAGACGGTCGCCGTCGCTCCGGTCGAGGGTGCCGTTCCGGTCGAGGGGGCCGCTCCTGTCGAAGGTGCTGCCGCTCCCGCTGCTGGTGCCGCTGCTCCCGCTGGCGATGCCAAACCTGGCGCTGCTCCCGCGACAGGGGCCAAGCCCGCGCCTGGCGCGAAACCCGCTGCCGGTGCCGCTGCTAAGCCGGCCGCTGGCGCTGCTGTTGCCAAACCTGCCGCCGGTGCCGCCAAGCCTGCTGCGCCCGCCAAGAAGTAAGTTTTCCCGGTTCGGTCCGGCGCCTAGCGGTGCCGGTCCGGCCCGTTCGTTCTTTGAGTCATGTCCATCACCCTTGTTGCCGGGCTCGGCAATCCGGGCCGCGAATACGAAAACACCCGCCATAATCTTGGCTGGCTCGTGGTCGAGGCGTTCGCCCGGCGGCGCAGTCTGTCTTGGAAGGCGCAACCTCAGTTCGAAGCTGAGGTGGCCCGCTGGGATGCCCGTCCGGGCCGCACCTTCTATTTGGTCAAGCCGCAGACGTTCATGAACGATAGCGGTCGGGCCCTCGGTGCGCTGGCCCGGTTCTACAAAGTGGCCCCGGCTTTGATTGTGGCGATCTACGACGATCTCACAATCGACCTCGGGCTCGTCAAAGTCTCCGTCACCGGCAGCGCCGGCGGGCACAACGGCGTGGCCAGCCTGCTCGAACATTTCGGCGACGGGTTTGTGCGCTACCGCCTCGGCATCGGCCCGAAGGAGCCGGAACAGATGGACCTCAAGGATTTCGTTCTCGGAAAGTTCTCTCCCGCCCAACACACTCTCATCACCCAACAACTCGATCATTATCTCTTCGGTCTCGACCTGCTGCTCTCTCGCGGCACCGAGGCCGCCATGAACCAGCTTAATCGCAGAGACCCAAAATGAATCCCACCAAACGCAAATACCGCGCGACCTTCATTCTCGACAACCGCGGCAAGGAAGACTCCATCGAACAGCTCATCGATGGCGTGAAGACTGAAATCTCCGCCGTCGAGGGGGAAGTCACCGCCGTCGAAAACCTCGGTAAGCGTGATTTCATCCGTGTGACCGACCGGAAATTCACGGGCGCGACCTATGTGCAGGTCGATTTCAACGCTCCTGCCCAAGGCCCGGCCCATCTCAAGGAACGTCTCCGGCTCAACCAAAGCGTCTATCGCACGTTCGTGGTGTCCGCCTGAGCGGCCCGCGGCGGCGCCCTTCCCATGGCCTACCTCAACAAAGTCTTTTTGATCGGCAACCTGACTCGCGACCCCGAATTACGGGTCACGCCGAAGGGCACCGCCATCTGCCAGTTTGGCATCGCGGTCAACCGCCAGTTCAAGGACGAGTCCGGCGCCACTCGCGACGAGACGACGTTTGTCGACATCGAGGCGTGGGGTAAGCAGGGCGAGCTCGTTTCGAAATACCTCACCAAGGGCAGTCTCGCCATGGTCGAGGGCCGTCTGAAATTTGACCAGTGGGAGGATAAGACCAGCGGTCAGAAACGCAGCAAGTTGAAGGTCGTCCTCGACAACGTGCAGTTTCTCTCGACGCGCGGCGGTGCGGGTGGCGGTGGCGCGGCTCCGGCCGAGGGCATCGACCAGACTGTTTCGCCCGACCGCCATGCCCCGCCGGCGCGCAGCGCCACGGTGCCGAAGCCTCCGGCGGCGGAAAATCTCGACGAAGACGTTCCGTTCTAAGCGGCAGCTGCACACGCCCACTTTCATCAACTCTCAACCTCCCCTTCATCATGGCTAACAGCGAAATTCTCCTCGTCAAACCCGTCGACAACCTTGGCGGCGAAGGCGATCAAGTCAAAGTCCGCGCCGGTTACGCGCGCAATTACCTCCTCCCCCGCGGCATGGCGGTGCCACTCACCGTGGCCAACCGCAAGCAGATCGAGGCGCTGAAAAAGCGCCGTGCCGAGCGCGAGTCGCAGGAGTTGGTGGGAGCGCAGGAGCTCGCCAAGAAACTTGAAAAGGCCAGTCTCGCCTTTGCCGTGAAGACTGGCGAAGGCGGCAAGATGTTTGGCGCGATCACCGCGAGCGACATTCACGACAAACTCGTCGCGGGCGGCTTTACCATCGAAAAGAGGCGCGTGCTCCTGCACACGCCGGTGAAGACGCTGGGCCAGCACACCGTGAAGGTGAAGCTCCACGCCGACGTCACCGTCGAACTCAATTTCGACGTGGTCTCGGAAAACCCGATCGAGGTCGCGGCCCCCGCCGCCGCCCCGGCGAAGAAATAACGCCACGCACGATTTGCGAAGGCCGCGTCGATCCAGGCGCGGCCTTTGTGCTTTCTGCGAGCATCTTGTGCATAACTCGATATTGCCGCGCTTCCACCGCCGGTCTGAATGATCCGCCTGCGCATGGCCGAAGAAGTCTTCAATCCCCGCCGTTCTGAAGCACCAGCTTCGCCCGCCGTCCGCTCCCTGCCGCACAGCATCGAGGCGGAGGAACATCTGCTTTCCTGCTGTCTGCTTGATGGAGCGGATGTGCTCTCGCGCTGCTTGGAAGCGCGCCTCCGACCGGAGTCGTTCTACGATGCGAAACACGGCATCATTTTCGAGCGACTGCTGGCCCTTTACAACCGGCAGGCGCCGATCGACGTGGCGGTGGTCGCGGAGGAACTGAAAACCTCTCGGCAACTGGAGACGGTGGGGGGCTATGCGTTCCTCACCCAGGTGAGCAGCCGCATCCCTACGACGGCCCAGGCAGGTTACTTTATCGACAAAGTCCGCGAACAGAGCCTGCTGCGCGAGATGATCCGGTCGGCGACGGGGGCGGTGGAGGAATGCTATAATTTTACCGGTGGCATCGATGAGTTTGTGGATCAAATCGAGGCGCGGATCTTCTCCGTCACCCAGAACAGGGTCAGCGAAAGCGCCAAGCCCATGCGCGAGCCGACGCACGAGGCGATGAACGTCATCACCAAGATGATGATGAAAAAGGGCGAAATGACCGGAGTGCCGTCGGGCTTCAAGGATCTCGACGCGCTAACTTGGGGGTTTCAGCGACAGGAAATGATCGTCCTCGCTGCCCGGCCAGCCATGGGCAAGACTTCCCTCGCCCTGAACATTGCCGAGTCGGCTGCTCTGCCGAAGCGAGGGCAGGGCGTGGCGGTGCTCGTGTTTTCGCTCGAAATGAGCGCGGCCCAACTCGCCCTGCGCATGCTGTGTTCGCGTGCCCGCGTCAACATGAAGCTGCTGCGCGACGGTCTCCTCTCGAAGAATGGCGACGAGCAGACGCGGCTGGTGGCGGCTGCCGACGAGTTTTCCAAGGCCCCGATTTTCATCGACGATTCCAGTGCTCTTTCGATCATGCAGCTCCGGGCCAAAGCCCGGCGGGTCCACTCCCGCACGCCGCTGGGGTTCATTGTGGTTGATTATCTGCAATTGCTCAGCCCGACCGACTCGAAGGTGCCGCGCGAACAGCAGGTAGCCGAGGCCTCTCGCGGATTAAAATCACTCGCGAAGGAACTGAATGTCCCGGTGCTTGTATTAAGTCAGCTGAACCGCTCGTCCGAAAAGGAGAACCGCACGCCCAAACTGGCTGATTTGCGCGAATCTGGATCGATCGAGCAGGATGCCGACGTAGTCCTCATGCTTGCCCGACCCAAAGATGCCGATGAAAAATTCCAAGTTGCGGCGGATTCCGCCGAGTTAATCGTTGCCAAGCAACGCAACGGCCCAGTAGGAGAACTGAAGCTCACTTTCCTTCGAGACATCACCCGCTTTGAAAACTTTACCCAGTAACCCTCTGTCCAGGGTCACAAGCTCACTTGTCGCTGTTTTGCTGCTCCTGGCTATGGGCGGAGCGCAGGTCTGGGCGCAGGAGCATGCGGGTCAGCAGCCGCAGCAGCAGGCCCCGGCCTATCGCGTCGGCACGATCGCGGTGAAATTCGTTGGCACAGCCGTAGTCAACGAACAGGTGGTGCGCGCCAATATGCAAGTGCGCGAGGGCGGCGATCTCGACGACTCGATGATCGACCGCGATATTCGCTCGCTCTACAAGACCGGACTGTTCGAGTTCATCGAGGTCAAGCGCGAGGCCGTCAACGACCGCGTGTTCAACCTCGTCGTAGAGGTCACGCCCAAGTATCGGGTGCTGGCGATTCGTTTTGACGGCAATCACCGGGTCAAGACCAGCCGGTTGGAGAAGGAGATCAAGACCAAGCCGAACACGTCGCTGGATGAGCGTCAGGTCAAGGACGACACGGAGAAACTCCGCGAGTATTACCAAAAGAATGGCTACAACCAGATTTCGGTCAGCTATGCGATTGAGCGCGACCGCACCACGGGCTTTGGCACGGTGGTCTTTAAGATCAAAGAGGGCAACAAGGTCCGGATCGGCGAGATTCGCTTCAAGGGCAACAAGCAGGTGAAAAGTAAACGCCTGATCGGCGAGATGGAGACCAAGAAATGGTGGATGCTTTCCTGGTTGACCGGTTCCGGCTTTTTCAAGGACGACCAGTTTGACGACGACCTCGACAAGCTGCGCGACTACTACCGCGAGCTTGGTTATCTCGACGTGGAAATCCCGCCGGAGAAGGTGATTTTCAGCTATTCCACCACGAAGAAGCTAACGATCACGATCACGGTCGCGGAAGGGCGGCAATACCACATCGGCGAGATCACATTCGCCGGCAACAAGCTGCACCCTACCGCGCTGCTCAAACGCGTGCTGCGCCAGCGCAGCGGCATGCTTTTCAAGCCGTCCAAACTCGACAAGGATGTTGACCGTCTGGAGGAATTTTACGGTCGCGACGGGCACCTCGACACCCGGGTGCGGCTGGTTCGCAAACCCAACGTCACCACCGGCAATATCGATATCGAATACGAGGTGACTGAGAGCGAGAAGTTCAACGTTGAGTCTATTGTCATCGAGGGCAATACCAAGACCAAGAGCACGGTCATCCTCCGCGAACTGGTGCTTGGCCCAGGCGACGTCTTCGACACGGTGCGGATGAAGATCAGTAAGATGCGTCTGGAGAACACGCGGTTCTTCGACGATGTCAGTGTGACGCCGCAGGAAACCAACATCCCCGGCCGGCGCAATATGCGCATTGCGGTCAAAGAGGGTCGCACGGGTAACCTTACCTTCGGCGCGGGTTACAGCTCGCTTGAGCGGGCCACGGTTTTCGCTGAGGTTTCGCAGTCCAATTTCGATATTTTCAACCGGCGCTCCCTATATCAGGGCGATGGACAGAAATTTCGCTTGCGGCTGTCGCTCGGCTCGCTTTCGAGCGAGGTCACGCTTTCGTTCGAGGAGCCATGGGCGTTCCAGCGGCAACTGGCGCTAGGTGGGCAGGTTTCCCGCACAATGTCCGACTACAACAGCGCCTATTACCAGGAGGTCGACACTGGCTTCGAGATTTACCTGCGCAAGCGGCTGTTCGAGTTTGTCGAGGGGCGCCTGGCCTACGGCTACACTGTCATCTCAATCAACAACGTCTCGCCGCAGGCCTCCTCGATCATCTCGTCGCTGCAGGGCAATAATTCGATCTCGAAAGTCAGCCTGCAACTGCTGCGCGACACACGCGACAAGATCATCAACACGAGCACCGGCAACCGCGTCGAGCTCAACACCTCGGTGGCGGGTGGGCCTTTGGGCGGCCACGACCAGAATTACAGCATCGAGTTTCGCGGCGCCCAGTATTTTCCCATCTTCGAAACCCAGGCTCAGGTGCTGGCACTGCTGGCTCGCGGCGGTGTCATCCAAAACTGGGGCGGCGGAGCCGATGTTCCCTACTACAGTAAATTCTATCTCGGCGGTCCCACCTCCCTTCGCGGGTTCGAATTCCGCAATGTCAGCCCGCGAGACGTTCTGGATCAACCCATCGGGGGCAAGACCTACGCGTTCTTCAGCGCGGAATATAGTGCCGATATTGTGAGCCCCATCCGTTTTGCGATCTTCTATGACGCTGGTTTTGTCAACAAAGGCGCCTACGATTTTAGTCCCGCCAGATATGCCGATAACTTTGGCATTGGCCTGCGTCTATCGGTGATGGGCTCGCCTCTCAGCCTGGATTTCGGCATTCCCCTCACCGGAACCAAATCGGAGAAGACGGGCAATCAGTTTAATTTTTCCTTTGGCACGCGCTACTGATTCGCTACTACTGCACATTCTCCTTTCTTACTTCCCAATCCTCCATTCATGAAAAAATCCGTCCAAACATTGATCGCCTTGGCTGCCTTTGGTCTGAGCACTCTGCTCGTCCACGCCCAGCCGGCTCCCAAAATTCTCGTTGTCGACATGGCCAAGCTCTACGACAGCCACTACAAAACCGAAGAGCAAAACGCCAAATTGCGCGGTGACGAGCAGAAGGCGCAGGAAGAGCTCGACCGCCTCAACAAGGAAGGTAACTCCCTTGTCGAGAAATACAAGGACATGGTTGACCAGTCGAACAACCCTGCCGCTACCGCCGACGCGAAAACCAAGGCCCAGGCCGAATCGAACAAGATGCTTGAGGATATCCGCCGCAAGAAGAGCGAGGTCGAAAGCTTCCAGACCAACACCCGCAATTCCCTGCAGCAGCGCATTAAGACATTCCGCGACCTCATGATCGAGGAGATTAGCAAGATCGCTGTCGATGTCGCAAAGCGCAAAGGCGCCACGATCTTGATAGACAAGTCCGGCCCGACCCTGATCGGCGTCTCCAACCTGCTCTATTCTGATATGAGCTACGACATCACCGACGAAGTTTTGCTGGAGATCAACCGCGACCGGCCCACCAGCCCGCCAGCCGCCACTACACCCTCCGCCGCCGCGAAACCCGCGGACACCAGCTCCGACTCTCCGAAAATCACGCTGCCCGGTGTGACGCCTGCAAAGAAGCCCTGAGCTGGCGACCACCTAACTTTCAAGCCCCGCTTTTTACCGAGCGGGGTTTTTTTGCGGCGTTGCACCTACCGCGAAAATTCCCACGCTGACGCCATGCAGGTTTCCTTTTCCCCGGCGGACATTCAGGCCATCACGCTGCCGAAACGCGTGCTAGGGGCCACGACCGAGATGGTGCGGGGCATCGCGGCACTGGGTCCGGCGGAGCCGGGTGAACTTGCCTTCCTAGGCAGCGCCAAATATCGGGTAGAAGTGCCGGCCACACGGGCCTCGGTGGTGCTGCTCCCGCTCGATTACGAGGGCGAGCCCCAGCCGAACCAGCTCTTTCTGCTGGTGGACAACCCGTCGGCTGCCTTGGCGCGCCTCTGCGTGCGCATCGAGCAGATGCTATGGCCGAAACCCGCGCCCGGCATCCATCCCACAGCCAGCGTGGCTCCGGGCGCCAGTGTTGCGGCCAGCGCCACGATCGGCCCGTTGTGCGTGGTCGAAACCGGGGCGGAGATCGGTGAGCGCAGCCATTTGCAGGCGCAGGTGTTTGTGGGGCGCGGTGCCGCGGTGGGCGAGGATTGCTGGCTCATGCCCGGCTCGACGGTCGCCGCCGAGTGTGTTCTGCGGGACCGCGTGCGGTTGCAGCCAGGTGTCATCATCGGCTCCGATGGGTTCGGCTATGAATTTGTCGCCGGCCGGCACGAAAAGATTCCGCAGGTGGGCGTGGTGCTGATCGAGAACGACGTTGAGATCGGCGCGAACAGCACGGTAGATCGGGCGCGCTTCAGCCGCACCGTCGTGGGCGAGGGCACCAAGATCGACAATCTCGTGCAGGTCGGGCACAACGTCGTCATCGGGCGCCATTGTATCCTGTGCGCCCAGGTGGGCATTTCGGGCAGCACGACCGTCGGGGACTACGCGGTCTTGGGCGGGCAGGTCGGTGTGGCAGGGCACCTCACGATCGGGAAGGGGGCCAAGGCCGGAGGGCAGGCCGGCATCATCGGCAATGTGCCCCCTGGCGCCTTTATCAACGGCACACCGGCGATCCCTTACATGCTCGAACGTCGCGTCGCGGTCCTCCAGCAGCGCCTGCCGGATCTTTTCAAACGGTTCGACGCGCTGGAAGCGCAGATAAAAAAGTCTTCCTCCTAGCGCGGTTCTGCCATCAGGATGCGCGGCCATGAGCGAATCGCGCCTCAAAATCTTTTCCGGCAACTCCAACCGCGCCCTCGCGGAGGAAATGTGTCAGTCGATGGGGGTCCCGCTGGGCGAGGCCACCGTCACCTGTTTCCCCGATGGGGAATCGTTTGTGAAGATCAACGAGAACATCCGCGGTCACGATGTTTTCATCATCCAGTCGACCTGCCCGCCGACCAACCATCACCTGATGGAGTTGCTGATCATGATTGATGCCGCCCGGCGCGCCTCGGCCCAGCGCATCACCGCCGTGATGCCTTTCTATGGTTACGCCCGCCAGGATCGCAAGGACCAGCCGCGCGTCCCCATCACTGCGAAATTGGTGGCCAACCTGCTCGTCGCTGCCGGTGCCACGCGGATCCTCGCCATGGATCTGCACAGCCAGCAGATTCAGGGCTTCTTTGATATTCCCGTGGACCACCTCTATGCGTCACCGGTTTTCTTCGAGCACCTCGCGCGCCGGCAAAGCACCAGGCCGCTGGTTGTGTGCTCGCCCGACGTCGGCGGCATGAAAATGGCGGCCGCCTACGCCGACACCATGGGGGCGGGGCTTGCCTTGGTGGCGAAAAAACGCACCAGCGCCACCACTGTCGAGGCGATGAACATCGTCGGCGAGGTGGCCGGCTGCGACGTGCTGCTGGTCGACGACATCACCGAAACGGCCGGAACCTTGATCGCCGCCGCCAAGATTCTCCGGGAAAACGGCGCCGTGAATATCACGGCCGCTGTCAGTCACTGCATTCTGAATGAAGTGGCCTTGGAACGGCTGCGCTCCGGGTTGATCAACGAGCTGATCACGACGAACTCCACCCCGATCGACACGCGGGGCCTGCCGATCACCGTGCTCAGCATCGCGAAGCTGCTGGGGCAGGCGATCCTGCGCATCAACAGCAACGAAAGCGTCACGAGTCTTTTCCGGATCAAGGGCTTTTAGCCCAGTCCAGTCGCGCGGAGCGCCGTCCTGCCTGCTGCGTTGTCAGCCTCACCAATGCCCCGTGTGTCGGCCGCGGCGTTTGCACCCGGAACATTCCCTGCCAATCTTTTGTCACTCCTTCCATCCATGAATTCCAAGTTTTTCTCCAGCATGCTTGTGTTCGCGGTCGCCGCTTCGGCATTTAGCCACGGTCTGATCGCCAAGGAAATCGTAACTCCCCGCAAGGCCCCTGCGCTGAGCGTAGACAACTCCCCGGTCTCGGAAGGCAAATCCGCTGTCGTGACCAGCTATGCGGACGTCCTCGATTCCGTGCAGAAAGCTGTCGTCTCCGTTTACTCCAAGAAGATTGTCCGCGAGCGCGTGGTCATAAACCCGCTCCTCCGCCAGTTTTTCGGCGACATGCCGGACCAGGAACGCCAGCACAAGGAGGAGGGCCTCGGGTCCGGCGTCATCATTTCCCCTGACGGCTACATTCTCACCAATAACCACGTCGTCGAGGGCGCGGACGAGCTGAAGGTTTCGCTCTCCGACGACCGCGAATATGTCGCCAAGGTGATCGGCACCGACCCGAAAACCGACGTCGCTGTCATCAAGATCGACGCCGACAAGCTCCCCGCCATCACCATCGCCGACAGCGGCAAACTCCGGGTCGGCGATGTGGTGTTCGCCGTCGGCAACCCGCTCGGCGTCGGGCAGACCGTCACCATGGGCATCGTCTCTGCCAAGGGGCGCAAGGTCGGCATCCTTGAAGAGGTTAAGGGCTACGAGGACTTCATCCAGACCGACGCCGCGATCAACATGGGCAACTCCGGCGGCGCGCTCGTTGACGCCAAGGGCCGCCTAGTCGGCATCAACAGCGCCATCATCTCGCCCTCGCGCGGCAACATCGGCATCGGCTTCGCCGTCCCAATCAATCTCGCTGCCTCGGTCATGCACAGCCTCATCGAGACGGGCTCCGTCTCGCGCGGCTTCCTCGGCGTGCAGGCGCAGAATCTGACCGCCGACGACGCCGTGAACCTCGGTTTGCCGCGCGAGACGAAGGGCGTGGTCGTCACCGACGTCACCCCGAAGAGCGCCGCGGACAAAGGCGGCCTCAAGGCCGGCGACGTCGTCTTCAGCGTGAACGAAAAGCCGGTCACCACTCTCGACGAGCTGCATCTGGTGATCGGCGAAATGGCGCCGGGGGCGAAGGCCAAGTTGAAAATTGCGCGCGACGGCAAACCGCTCTCCGTTGAGGTGACCCTGGGCAAGACCGACGACAATCCGAACGAACTCCTCCCCGGCGTGCAAGTGTCCGCGCTCACCCACGAATTCCGCGCCAAATTGCGTATTCCCGACCGGCTCGACGGCCTGATCGTTACCGATGTGGCCGAGGACTCGCCCTATGCTGAGCGTCTCGTGCCGGGCCTCCTGATTACGCAGATCGACCGGCAGGAGGTGACGGAGCTTGAAGTCGCCCGGACCGCGCTGAAACCCGGCCGTCACATTCTCTTCGTTTACTACCGCGGCGCGCTCCGTATGGTCGGCGTCGAGGTCAAGTGACGCCGTCGGCTCAACTGCCCGGCTTCTGCACCGGAATTTTCTCCAACCACTCCGGCAGCGCGTCGGCTGGGTAGGTGGGGAAACTGAGTTCGAGCAGCGCCACCGCCGGCACGTCGAAGCGCATCGTGCCGGCGCTGCGGTCCACCAGCATGGCCACCGCCACCGGCACCCCGCCGGCCCGGCGCACGATCTCCAGGCACTCGTTCACGCGGCCGCCGCGTGTCACCACGTCCTCTGCGATGAGCACGCGTTCGCCCGGCGCGAGCGTGAAACCGCGCCGCAGGACGAGCCGGTCGTTTTCCTTTTCGGCGAAAAGATACCGCGACTTTGTCTGCCGCGCGACCTCCTGCCCTATGACGAGGCCGCCCATCGCGGGAGCGAGCACCGTGGTGAAGACATACGGCCGCAGCCGCACGACCAGCAGCTCGGCCAGCCGCTCGACGGCGTCCAGGTGCTGGCAGACCTGCGCGCATTGGAAGTAGTGGCCACTGTGCAGCCCGGAGCGGAGCACGAAGTGGCCTTCGAGCAGCGCCCGGGTTCGCGTGAAGATACCGAGAATTTCCTGCTGGCTGGAATCCATGCAGCCGACGCTGTGCACCGCGTAGGAAAAAACAAAAACATTTTGCGCGCCACTGCGTCTTCCCATAGCCTTCGTGCGCTGTGCCGGATATTCCCGTTCCCCTTGAAGACGAGCTTGGCGACATTCTCGAAAAAGCCATGCTGCGCTCTGGCCTCAACGAGGAGGCGCTGGCGAAGTTGGCGGACGTGGCTCCCGCCCGCATCCGCGATGCCATCGACTACCGGCCGGATTTCACGGGGGTGGAACTGAGCCGACTGGCCGCGGTGCTCGGGCTCAACGAGGTCGGTTTGTGCGCTCTCGGCTGCGGGCGCTATCCGCTGCCGAATATCTCTGTGCTGCCTTTTTGCGTTTATCCACTGCGCATGCGCCACGGCATCGGCATGGCCAACGCCTATGTCATTGCGGAGTGCGGCTCGAGGCAGGGCGTGCTTTTTGACACCGGCCCGGGGATCGGAGTGCTTGAGGAAGCCTGGCCGCGTGCCATCCGGGGGATCGAGGCGGTTTTTCTCACGCACGTCGAAGCCGAGCATGCCGGCGGATTGTGTGAGGTGGTGAAACGCTTCGGGGTGGCCTCGGCTTATTGTCCGACCGGGGCCACGGTGCCGTGCGGGTCGCCGATCGGCGAGGGGGAGCGGCGGAAATTTTCGGCCTTCGAGGTTACGGTGCTGAGCACGCCCGGCCATGCTTCCGCACACAACTGCTACCTGGTGCGGGCGCCTGGCGCACGGGCCGGCGCCGCCCTGCTGATTTCCGGCGATCTGATCTTCGCCGGCTCGGTGGGCGGGGCGCATTTTTGCCCCCGGCAACTCGCTGACAATGTGCGGCGCGTGCTGCATGCGGTGCCGCCCGCAACGGTGATCGCGCCGGGGCACGGCCCTTTGACGACCGTCGGCCACGAGCTGCGCTACAATCCCTTTGTGACGTGAGCGGCGCGCCCTTTGAATGCGTGGACATGAGGGGCAGCTCCGCCTACTCGTGAAGTGCGATTTTTCCGGCGCCTTTTCCCCTCCATGTATCTCACCGCCATCAACTGCGCCGAAGCGGTCTTCGAACCGTTCTTCGACCCGCACCTCCGCGAGATCGCCAACTGGACCATCGACGCCCCCGGGGCCATTGGCGTCAGCCACGCGCCCGGCTGGGCGTTCTACTATTGCCAGTGGCAGCGGCCCGCACCCGACGGGCTTGTCCTACGCCTGCGCCGGAGCTACGCCGCGCTCGATTGCTCGGCCTACGAGCGGTTGGTCGTCTGCCTCAATCTCCCGGAGGACAGCGTCATCACGATTTCCGCCGAGACCGATGCGGGTCCGCGGCGGTATACCGGCAAGCCGTTTGGCGCGATCCGCCGCGAGGAATGGCTCCCGCTCGACGGCGCCACGCGCATTCTCTCCCTCACCGTCGAAGTCCGCCATCCGCGGCCGGTCGCCGGCTCGAGCTGGCTGCTCTGGTTTGCCCTGCAGCATCCCGGCCGCCTAGCCTCGCATCTCGCCCAGTGGTCCGGCTACGACGAGCGCTGGGAAAAATACCTCCAGCCGCCGGAGTTCGAGCCGGCGTTCCAGCCCACCTTCGGACTGCTGATCGATGCCAAGGAACTCGCCACAGTGCGGCGCGAGTTTGCTGATTCCCCCGCCACGGCGGAGCTGCGGGCCGGGGCTGATTTTGCGCTGACGGTGCGCCCCGAGAGCCTCATCGGCGAGCACATGAACATCTGGAGCGCCAACACCCTGCGGCGCGAGCGAGATTTCAACAAGATGCTCTCGCTTCACGGGCCGCTCGCCGCGCAGGCCGGTGTGCTCTGGCAGGACAAGACGCTCTGCCGGCTCGCCGCACGTTTCGCCCTGAGTATCGTGTTGTGCGACTGCTGGGAGGACAGCTTCTGGGCGCATATGCGCGGCTGCACTTCGGAGCAGCGCGGGTTCGTGCAGGCAATCGCCACCTGGGACTGCGCCCTGATCCTAGACTTGTGCGGCGAATGGTTCACGCCGCTCGGTCGCGAGCTGATCCTGAAGCGCATCGCCACCGAGGGCCACGGCGGCATGTGCCAGGCCTCGTGGTGGTGGGAATACATGTATTACGGCAACCAGCTCGCGTGGATCTCGCCCGCGCGCCTCTACGGCCTGCTCCTGCTCGAGCGCACCATGCCGGCGCGGCACGAAAACTATCCCAAACCCGCCGTCTCGCGTGTCGCGCCCCACACTGACCTCGCCTGGGCCAACCTGCAGGACAATCTCTCGAAGGCGCTGCTGCCCGACGGTGGCTACCTCGAAGGCGTCTCCTATTTCACATACACCGCGCGCCAGGCTTTCCTCGGCGCCACGCTCTACGCCCGCGGCCGCGGCCTCGATCCGCGCAGCCTGATCGTGCCCGCCCTGCTGCGCACCGACCGGCTGGCCGAGATGCTTTACTCGACCGACGACAGCCAGGACATGATCTTGATCGCCGATGCGATATTCGCCGTGAGCGAGGGCCTCGCCTTCCTCGCGTGGCTGATGCCGCAGTCGCATTGGGTGACGATCTACCGCAAATCCCTGCGCCGCGCCGGTGCCGCGCCGATGTTGCTGCCGCTGCGACTCGACCGCGACATCCCGGCGGAGGGCCCGCCGCTCGCGCCTTTCTGCTCGATGCCCGACACGGGCATGATGTGTTCCGTGCGCCGCCACCAAGGCGAGCTCGTGAAGCTTTTTATCATGGGCAACCGCTCTGGCGGCGACCACCAGCACGAGGACAAGGGCAGCTTCGTCCTCGAGTTTGCGGGCGACAGTTTCGCGATGGATTTCGGCGTGCTCGACTACGCCAACCCCGTCACCGACCTGCTCAAGCAGGCGCAGCGGCACACCATGGTCACGCCGTGGAGCGACACCGAGCGCCCTCATCCGCAGAATCCGATTTTTGCCGACATCAAACCTCAGGGCGCCGGCGACGCCACGCGGTTCCATGCCACGGTGGACGCCACGCCCGGTTGGGAAGGCTGGTTCACCAAGTGGCACCGCTCCTGGGATTCGCCGACTCCCGGCACCTTTGTCATCACCGACGAGTGGGCCGTGGAAAAAGGCCGCGGCGCGGTCTTCCACTGGACCACGCACCTGCCGATGCGACGCGAGGGCGACCGCATCGTCATCGAGAGCCGGCGCGCGTGCGCCGCGCTGCTGATCCCGGAGGGCGTCGAGGTCGCGCTCGAGGAATTGGTGCTGCAGGACCCGCGACGCACGAGCGTGGAAATGGTGTATCACGGCGCCAGCAACCGGCGCCTCGACACCATCAAGCCCGGCAGCCAGAGCCTATTCGGTTGGGCGCACGCCGCGACGCAGCCGCGCCTCACCCTCCGCCAGCCCGGCCTCGCCGGCAAGCTGAGCGTCACCGTGAAGCTCAGTCTCAAGCAACCCAAGCCCGAATAGCCGCGTCTCGTCGCGCGGACGATTTTTCCGATCGGGTTCGACTTGGGCCCACGGGTTCATTGCATCGACTGCGTTTCGCCTTCATGCCGCCCCCACCCACAAGCGATGGCCCTGCCGTTTCTCCGCCGGCCGCGACGGGCCCCAAGCTTTACCGGGTGGGCACGCTCGCCTACACGAAAGGCGCCTTGGTGCAGGTGGTGTTCTGGATGCTCTGGGGCGATTTCTTTTTCCAGCTCCTCGAGTCGATGACGACCTTCACACCACTGCTTCTGCGGTGGCAGGGCGCGAGCGACACGCTGATCGGCCTGGTCGGCGGCAGCCTGTCCTCGCTCGTCGCATTTTTTTGGTATCCGGTGGTCGCCACACAGAGCGACCGGCACCGCGGCCGGTTGGGCCGGCGGCGGCCGTTCCTGCTGTGGTGCACGCCGCCCGTCGTGCTCAGCCTCGTGTTGCTCGGCGCGGCCAAGCCCGCCGGCCTCGGGCTGCACCGCCTGCTCGCCGCCGTGGGCTTCGAGCGATTCACCGTCGCGGGCTGCTCGATTGCGTGGATCAGCGTCTTCGTCGTGGTCTTCCTGCTGTTCAACGCCTACATCGTGCAGGTCTTTGCCTGCCTGATCGCCGACGTGATTCCCCCGGAGGTGATGGGCAAGTTCGCCGGGCTCTATCGTGCGGTCGGCGCGCTGGGCAGCCTGGCCTTCAACCGCTGGGCGATGGGTTGGGTCGAGGCCTACACGGTGCACGTTTACGTGCTGATCGGGTGCCTCTTCGCTGGGGCCTTTTCCCTGATCGTCTGGAACGTGAAGGAGGGCGAATATCCCCCGCCGCCGCCCAAGGCGCCCGGCGGCCCGCTGGGTGCGGTGCAGGAGTATTTCCAAACCTGTTTCCGCCACCGCTTCTACCTGACGTTCTTTTTCGTCTCCTTCTTCAACTGGGCCGCGCTTGTGCCGCTCAACTTCATTGTCTTCTTCGGCACGCAGGCCGGCAAGGCCGGCTACGCGTCCACGCTGGGCCTGTCGTTGCAGGAATTTGGCGAGGTGCGGGGCTGGACGTTTGTCGTGCAAGTGCCGGTCTTCTTCATCGTGGGATTTTTTGCCGACCGCTACCATCCAATGCGGGTGACAGTAACAGGTCAGTTGGCGACGGCCCTGAGCTACTTCTGCTGCTTCTGGTGCGTGCACGACAAATCCTCGCTGCTGCTTTGGTGGAGCTTCAACCAGGCGGCGATCGCCGTCTATCTTGGCGCTGCCACGGCGATGGGACCGCGGTTGCTGCCGCGGGAACGCTACGGCCAGTTCATCAGCGCAAACCTCATCTTCGGCATGATCGGCCTCATCTTCTCCCCGCCGATCGTGGGCTGGCTGTTCGAGCGCGTCGCCGACTACCGCTACGTCTTCATCTTCTGCGGCGTGCTGACCACGCTCGCACTCGTCGCGCTGCTCCTGCTCTACGCGCAGTGGCAGCGGCTCGGGGGCGCCAAGGGCTACACACCGCCCGATCCGGTGGTGAAAAAGCCGCCGGTCGGTGCGGAGTTCATTTTATAGCCGCGGGTTTGACGTCTTCGAGGACGAAGCTGTCGTCGCGCTGCACGAGTGTCGCGGTGATGGCCTGGCCGGCCCGGGCGGCCTTGAGCGTGGCGGCATCGACTTTGAAGGACATCGTCATCCCCGGCATGAGGCCGGGAATTTTCTCATGCTTCACGAGAAGTGACGACTCGGCCGATTGCACTTTGACGATAACGCCGCGCAGCGGGTAGCGCATGGCGTCGTCGGGCTTTTTCGGTGTGTCGGTTGCGGCGGGAGTATTGCAGCAACAGACCTCCTTGCCCTTACAGCAGGCGCAGCCGCAGTTCTTGGTCGAGTCGGCGGCGAAGGGCACAGCGGGCAAGAAGGCGAGCAGGACTACGAGGGAACGGAGTTGGGTTTTCATGATGGGAAGATTTTTGCAGGAAGTTGCCGGTGAAGGCGAGGGCTAGAGCTTCATCCGCATGCCGAGCGAAAGGATCCACTTTGGCTCCAAATGGAGGCCGTTGACGCGTTGGTAAACGGGTAGCTGCACGAAGACAAAGCCGCTGACGCGGGTAGTGACTTCGGCCGTCAGGCCGGGGCTGAGGTAGGCGATGATGCCGCCGCTGTTGGGCGTGTCGGCCTGCGCGCCGTGCTCGCGGGTTTCGGTCTTTACGTTGAGCTGGAGCTGCGGGGTGAAGAGGCTCGCGTTCAGCCAGCGGACGCCGCTGCTAAGGGTCAGACTGGCGGAGGGCAGGAAGCCCTCACGCGCGGCGAGCGGCTGGTCGAACATCGCCTGCGCGAAAAAGCCGACGCTGGTCGCCGGCCGCGCAAACCACGAGGCGCCGGCCAGCAGGTCGGTGGTGCCGGTGCCGAGTTGGAGTCCGCGGTCGAGCGGGCCGTCGCTTTGCGGACCAGCGGTGAAATTCTGATCGAAGCGTCCCGTGGGCAGCTTCAGGCCCGCTTGCAGACCGAAGCTGTGATCGCCGCTGAAATTCTGATAGCGGGCGAGCAGTCGCACATCGCCGAGACCACTGGCGTAGGTAGTTGAGAGGTCTGTGTCACCCGCGGCGATGGTGGTGTGGAGCCGATCGTGCCAGGGAATCGTGGCGCTGATCGCCCACGAGGGGTCGAGGACGTCGCTCAGATCAAGCACGGTATTGCGGTTCAGGGTGCGCTGCTGGATTTCGCTGTCGTTGGGGAACCCGAGCGTGGCTCGGTTCACGCTGCCGGTGCCGCTGCGCAGGTCGGTCTGGTCGAAATATTCGTAGCGCACGGCCGCTTCGGGGCCGGGATTCGTGGCGTAGCCTTGGGCGGCCCAGTCGGAGCTGAGCGAGCAGCCGCAGACAGAGCAGGCGATTGAGGCGGGAGCAGCGGCGACCAGCGCCAGCGTGGCGAGTGCAAGAGGACGGAGGGAACGTGAAAAACGGGTGGTAGAGAAAAGGAAGTTCACGAACAGAAAAAGATGGTGGTGGAGTGGTTGGCGGCGCGAAGGCGCGTCGGGGCCGGGTGGGCAAGCGGAACGGACTATGGCTGCCGCGCGGGCGCGGAACGAAAGCGTCCGGGGCGTCAGACGACGCACGGACGCGGCGCGCCACAGGGCGCGGCGGCAGATTCAAACGAGCGCGCGCGGGGGCGGGCTCGGCGGGGAGGGGCGCTCGGCGCTCAAGGGCATCGCTACGGCCGGGGTCAGGCCCGCGCACAACGGCGCTGGGGAAATAAAAACAAGCGCACGGGGCGCACAGACGAGGAGAATTTTGCCCGAAGACTTTGCGCCTGGCACGGTGCCATCTTCCCGCGCCTGCTGCTGTTTCGCCGCGGCAACGGCACGACAGAGGCTGCACATCGTTTCGGGCGTAAACGTCTGCTCCACGGCGCGGCTGAGCGGCAGCGACTGCGAATAGGTCGCGAACATCCGCCCCCAGGCGAACACCTGCACGAGGTCCCACTGGCTGCCCGTGGCGAGTAGCCACGCGGCGAGCATCAGGACGAGGGAGATTTTGCGGAACACGCACGGACGAAATGCACGCCGGACCCAAAAGCAAATACGTTGCCGCGGGTTTCCGGCTGTCTTCGTGCGGGGCGGCTGGACTTCGTGAGGACAGTCGCTTAGTCCGACTTCCGCTGATGTCTCCCAATTCCCCGATCAACGAGCCCAATGAGCGCGCGACCCGGCAGATTTACGCCTGCAAATCGATCGACCGGCTGATTGCCGACTCCGAGATTCCGGCCCAACGATTGCAAAAGACGCTCGGCCGTTGGAGCCTCACCGCACTGGGCATCGGTGCGATCATTGGCTCCGGCATTTTCGTCCTGACCGGGACCGCGGCTGCGGGCGAGCATTTCGAGACGCCATCGATCCTCCACGCGCAGGTGATGGATTTGATCATCAACTTCGTGCAGCACGGGAATCTCTCCGGGGCGCTGATGCACGGGCGGCCCGCAGCCGGCCCGGCGATCGCGCTGTCGTTCATCCTCGTGGCGATCGCCTGCAGTTTTGCCGGGCTGTGTTACGCAGAGCTTGCATCGATGATTCCGATCGCGGGCAGCGCCTACACCTATTCCTACGCGACGCTCGGCGAAATCTTCGCCTGGATCATCGGCTGGGATCTGATTCTCGAATATGCGGTGAGCAACGTCGCCGTGGCGGTCGGTTTCAGCGGCTATCTCCAGGCGCAGCTCGCGACCTTCGGCCTGCAAATCCCGGACCAATGGTCGAGCTCGGTCTGGGCCTCGGGTCACCTGACCGGGGCGTATTTCAACATGCCGGCCTTCCTCGTCGTGTTCGTGCTGACGGTGCTGCTGGTGCTCGGCATCAAGGAATCGGCCCGGACGAACAACCTCATGGTCGTGATCAAAATCGGCGCGATCGTCACCTTCCTGGTCATCGGCGGCATGCTGGTGCATCCGGCGAACTGGCACCCGTTCGCGCCGGCTGGTTTCTCCGGCGTGGTTACGGGCGGCGCGATTATTTTTTTCACCTACATCGGCTTTGACTCCGTTTCGACCGCTGCGGAGGAATCTAAGAATCCGCAAAAGGATATGCCGTTTGCGATCATCGTCTCGCTCGCCGTCTGTGCCCTCCTCTACGTCGGCGTCGCGCTGGTCCTGCTCGGCATGATGAAATACACCGAGTTCGCTTCAGGCGCCGCAGCGGATGCGCCGGTGGCCTACGCATTGAAGGAACTCGGCGCGCATCCGGTTTTCCAGTCGGTAATCATCATTGGTGCGCTGACGGGCATGCTGTCGTCGCTGCTGGTTTTTCAGTATGGCCAGACACGCATCTGGTTCGCGATGTCGCGCGACGGCCTGCTGCCGCGGTTATTCTCCGCGGTGCACAGCCGCTACAAGACGCCGCACTGGTCCACCTGGATCGCCGGCGCGGCGGTCGGCTTGCCGGCCGGTCTCGTGGACATCGGCGACGCTGCCGATCTTTCCAACATTGGGACGCTCTTTGCCTTCGTGCTCGTGTCGCTAGGCGTGATCATTCTCCGCCGCCGGCAGCCCGAGCGGCGCCGCGGTTTCCGCGTGCCGTTCGTGCCGCTGTTCCCGCTGATCTCCGTGGTGCTCTGCACTGGATTGATGACGGGGCTGACCGTCATCACGTGGATTCGTTTCTTCCTCTGGCTCGCCCTCGGGCTTGTCATCTACGTCATCTACAGCCGCCGCCACAGCGAGTTCAGCCAGCATAAACGCCATTGAGCCATCGGCGCGGACCGAGCCAGTTTTACGCCTTTCACCCAGTTGTGGCCTGCGTGACGGGACGACCACGCTCGGTTTGCGCACTGACCATAGTTTCGCGACCCAGTTCATCGTCTTCGATGAGTCGGATGGCGGGCTGGGCAAGTTCAGATTTTTTGGGTGGATAAAGCACCTGGTGAGCGGCGCCCAGCAGTTCTTCGGGCTTACAGGGCTTGGTAAGCAACGCACTCGCCAACTTCCTGATTTCCAAAACATCAGAGCCGCCGGTGTCATTATCAGTGAAACCGCTCAGCGCAATGACCGGGATATCCGAGCGAATCTGACGCGCAGCGTGAACCAGCGCGACCCCGTCGAGGCGGGGCATGTCGACGTCGGTGATGATGAGGGAAAAATCGCGGGAATGAGTGCTAAATGATGTGAGCGCCTCCAGGCCATCCGCGCAGTTAACGACACGGTAGCCATGGTTCTCAAGGATAAGCGAGATGGTTTCACGGATCGCCTTTTCGTCGTCTGCCACGAGGATGAGTTCGCCGTGGCCGAAGGGCATGGCAATGGGCGCGGCACCGTCTGGTCCGACCGCCTCGCCCTCGGCGGCAGGAAAATACACGCGGAAGGTGGAGCCTCGCCGAACTTCCGTCTGCAGTTCAATGAAGCCTTGGTGGGTGAGGACGATGCCGCGAACCGTGGAAAGCCCCAGCCCAGTGCCCTTGCCGATGCCCTTGGTGGTAAAGAATGGTGTCCAGATCCGTTCCAACACATCGGGTGCAATGCCCGTGCCCGTGTCGGCAACCTCGATCACGAGCCAGGCGCCCGGCCGGGCGCCGGGGATCGCCGCAGCCTCCGTGACGTCAAGCCGGCGATTTGCCGCGGTGATGCGCAGCGTGCCACCGGACGGCATGGCGTCGCGAGCGTTCACACACAGGTTGAGGAGCACTTGGTGAATTTGCGTCGAGTTCCCCGGCACCGCCCAGAGGTCGGGGGGTATACTGTTCTGGATCTGGATCGACTTGGGGAATGTTGCCTCGATGACGCTGATGATGTCGCGCGCCAGATGCTTCACCTGCGTGGTTCGGAACTCGCCCGTGGTGCAGTGCGCAAACCCGAGAATCTGTTTTACGAGCCCCGCCCCCCGCCCGGCGCATTGATCGAGCGTGTCGAGAATTTTCAAGTCGCGCGGAGCCGACAGACTGGCGCGCAACAGCGGCGAGATAAACAGGATCGGGGCGAGGACGTTGTTGAGATCGTGCGCGATGCCCGCGGAGAGCATGCCGATACTCTCAAGCCGCTGCGCGTGAAGGAATTTTTCCTCCAGCAGTTTCTTTTCTGTGACGTCGGACGCGAGCACCAGCCGCGCTTCGCGGCCGTCGAACTGCAGCGGACTGGAGATAACCTCCACTTGCATGATCGCCCCGTCTTTTCGCTGATGTCGCGATGCGCGTGATCTTGTGCTCTCGGCCGGCGCCACTTTGAGGAACTTCAGCAAGGCTGGAATATCCTCTGGCGGGTGGATGTCCTTGATCGTCATCGCGAGAAATTCCTCGCGCGTGTAGCCGTAGTGGCGCACGGCGGACCCATTGACCGCCAGAAAGCGCAGAGTCTCGGGATCGCTGAGCCACATGGGCACTGGGTTGCTCTCGAAGAGCAACCGGTAGCGCTCCGCGCTCTCGCGCAGGTCGATTTCAGCCTGCTTACGCTCCGTGATGTCGCCTGCCACGCCGCCCATGCTCACTATCTGGCCACCGGCATCGCGGACCGGTGTGCCACGGTTTATTACCCAGCACACGGTGCCGTTGGGCCGGACCACGCGGAACTCCTCCGCAAATTGAGCCGACCGGCCCGCGCACACTTCCTCGTAGGCGGCCTGCACGCGCGGCTGGTCTTCGGGATGAATGCCCCCTCCCCAGAGGCGCGCCTCTTCGTAAAACCGCGCAGCGGGCCAGCCCCAGATTTTATCCACCGCCGCGCTCACAAAGGTGAATCGCATGGGGTTGATGGTCGCAAACCAGAACACGTCGGCGCTGCGCCCGGCCATTTGCAGGAAACGCGCCTCGCTCTCACCTAGCGCGGCCTGCGTTTCCAGCAGCCGGCGGTAGCGGTTCAGACGGGTGATGGTGCGCACGCGCGCCCGCAGTTCGACGCTGTTGAAGGGTTTTGTGATGAAGTCGTCTGCCCCCGCCTCGATGCCCGCGAGTCGCGATGCTTGGTCGTCGAGCGCAGTGATCATAATGACCGGCACCGCAGCGAGGCGCGCATCGGAGCGCAGTCGACGGCAGACTTCGTAACCGTCCATGCCTGGCATCATCACGTCGAGGAGCACGAGGTCGGGCGGTATCTCCACCGCCATACGCAACGCTGTGGGCCCATCGGTGGCCTCGACGACCCGATAGTCCGGCAAGTCAAGGAGTTCACGAAGCGTCTCGCGGTTGGCGGCGATGTCGTCAACGATTAGGATGATGGCGGGTGGATTCATGCGGCAAAAGGCTTGGTCAGAATTTCCGATGGTGCCTGTTGCCCACTCACTTGGTTCGGCAACAGCCGTTTCACCAGCTCTGCCAGTGCCTTCAAATGCACTGGCTTGCTCATGTAGTCCGTGGCCCCGGCCGCGAGGCAGCGTTCGCGGTCGCCCGTCATCGCCAGCGCCGTGAGCGCGACGATGGGAATGGCGTTCAGCGACGCATCCGCCCGGATCTCCCGGATGGCGGCCAAGCCGTCCATCACCGGCATCTGGATATCCATCAGGATAAGTGTCGGGCGCAGTTCGCGCGCGAGCTTCACTGCGATGAGTCCATTCGCCGCGTAGGTCATCGCGTAACCCCGGTCCTCAAGATAGCCGCCCATGGCCTGAACGTTCGCGTTGTTATCTTCGGCGAGCAGGATCGTGGGACCGGTCGGAAGGGGCCGCGCGCCGTCGGGCGCTGCGCCCGGGCGGAGAGTCACGGCATTGCGTTGGAGAAAATGGGCGAGCTGCGCACGTGTCACCGGTTTGGTGAAATGCGCCGCCGCTCCGAGCGCGTGGGATCTTTCCGGCTCGTCCATCACGGAGACGATCACCACGGGAATGTCCCGCGTGTCGGGATGTTCCTTGAGCCGCACCAACACTACCCAGCCGCTGTCGCCGGGCAACAGGACGTCGAGCAGGATGACATCGGGCCGCTCGCGCAGCACGGTCTCCACGGACTCATCACCGCGTTCGTGCAGCACGCTTTCGAGACCCAGTTCGGTGAGATAGTTGACGAGAATCGCGCCCGACGTGGTGTCGTCCTCGATGACTAACGCGCGGCGGTAGCCGCGGCGATCCGGCTCGTCTTTCGGCCCGGATTTCCGTGCCAGCGCCGCGGCGCCATTTTGCGGCAGCGTCACAATGAAGCGGCTGCCTTTGCCAGGCGCGCTTTCGAGGGCCAAACTTCCGCCGTGCAACTCCACCATCTTCGCCACCAGCGCCAGACCCAGCCCCGTGCCCTCTTGGGCGCGAGTGAGGCCCGAATCGATCTGTGTGAAAGCGCGGAACAGCTTCCGCTCGTTCTCCGGCGCGATACCGATGCCGGTGTCCCACACGGTGAACCGCACCACCTCCTCGCCCTCCGGCGCGGCCACCGTCAGTCCGATGCGCCCGCCCTCTGGCGTGAATTTCACGGCGTTGGTGAGCAGGTTAACGAGGATTTGTTTGAGGCGCTTCGGGTCGGCTGAGAATTGCGCGGCGCGCCCGCTGTGCTCGAAGGCGACGCCGATGTTCTTTTGCATCGCCTGAGTACGCACAAACACGAGGCAGCTCTCGCAGAATTCCTGCACGTTCAACGGCTCAGGGTTCAACTCCAGCTTGCCGGCCTCGACTTTGGAGAGGTCGAGAATGTCGTTGATGAGCGTAAGCAGATGCGTGCCGCTCGTCGAGATGGTGGTGATGGATTTGACCTGGCGCTCTGTGAGCGGGCCGGAGAATTGTTCGAGGAGCGCCTCGCTCAATCCGAGGATGGCGTTGAGCGGCGTGCGCAGCTCGTGGCTCATGTTGGCGAGAAATTCGTCCTTAAGCCGCCCGGTCTGAGCCAGTTCGCGGTTGGCTTGGTTCAGTTCCGCGAGAGCCCGGCGCAAGTCCTCTTCTGCGCGTTGGCGCTCCGTGTCGTCGCGGAACACCTGCACGGCGCCGATCACTTGGCCTGCGCGGTCGCGGATCGGTGCGCAGCTGTCGGCGATCGGGCGTTCGCTGCCATCGCGCGTAATCAAGGAGGTATGCTCGTCCAGCCGCTGGGCGGTGCCCTGCGCGAGGGCATTCTTGGCTGGCAATGTCGCAGGTTGACGGGTGACGTGGTTGATCAGGTTTAAAATCTCGCCGATCGGCCGGCCTGTGGCCTCGACCTGCATCCAGCCGGTGAGTTTTTCCGCCAAGGGATTCAGGAGCGTCACTCGCCCTTCGGCATCGGTGGCAATCACCCCGTCGCCGATGGAGTTGAGCAAGACGGCGAGCTTTTCCTCGCTGACCTCCAAAGTGTCTTTGGTCAGTTGCAGTTGTTGATTCGTTTCCTGCTGCAGCCGGAGCAAGTGCTGGGTTTCCCGGTGGACGGAATTTTCGAGCTGCTGCTTGGCGCGCCGGCTGAGCGCCAAGACGAACGTCGCCGCGAACAGGAGCGCCAGCACACTGGAGGAAACGAGGACGGCAAGTATCCAGCGCATCTCCGTCTGGACGGCGGCGTCCCGCTGCGCAAGAACCGCCTTCTCGAGTTGCATGAAGTCGCCCATCGTCATCCGAATCGAATCCATCAACGTTTTCCCTTGCGCGTTCCTGACGAACTCCGAGGCCGCCGCCAATCCCTGACTGCGGCGAATCTCGATCACCTGCGCCAATTCTTCCATTTTTTGATTCAGCAGCGGAGTTAGTTCTTCTGCCTTCTTATGCGCTTCAGGGAGCAGGGTCATTTGTTGCAGTTGCTCCAGCTCGCCGCGGATCTCATCTTTCACTTTCAGATAGGGTTCCAAAAATCCTTCACTTCCGGTCAGGACATAACCGCGCTGGCCCGTTTCGGCGTCCTTGAGGTTCGACAAGAAGACGTTGGCCTGTGTCTGGATGATATACGTTCGCTTGCGTTCATCGGATGCCTTTTGCATCTGGCTGAAGATTCGGAAGGATGCCACGACCCACAGCGCAACCAGCAGGACTGCTCCGGCCGACCAGATAACGGTTCTAAGCTTATTTTTCATGGAAGATTTTTCTTGGCCTAAAGCAGCGTCTTATTGGTGCTAGATTTCGCCGATCCTGTCGGTTCGCTCTGGCCCTGAAAAATCGGATGATCCCTCGCGATGGGTCGCGATTCGCGCGATGTTGGCGCGCGGTTTATACGCGAGCCACGTTGGCGTTGTTTCCAAGGCATTGGACAGCGGCTGGTTTGCCATTCGTGGTTTCGGTTTCATAAGCGGAAGATTCAATGAGGTCCAAAGATCTGCATGGGCATCAGTGCTGAGTATAAGTTACATACCCTTCCACGGTTATGGGGCATAACCCTACCGAGAATGAGGTCTGGCGCTACGGGCAGGCACACCATCCCTTTCAAGTCCGTCGACGCGGCGGTGCATCGGCGCCGCCGCGTCAAAGTTCGATCGAACCCTGGCGGAGCTCTCAATCACCGCTCCGCCGGGATAGGATTAGAGGCGCTCAAGTTGCGCCGATAAGCGGGACTGCCGCTGATTACGCCACGAGCCGCTTGCGCGTGTAGGGGATCAGGCCGCCGGCCTCGATCATCGCTTCCTGCGTGCTCGACAACGGCTCGACCCGGAAGCGCCGGCCCGAGGTCCGGTTCACCACCTCGTCGCGGCCGAGTTCCAGATCGTCGCCCTCCGCGGCCTCGATGTCCGGCACGGCGACGGTCCGCAAGCCGAGGTTCACCGAGTTCTGCCGGAAGATCCGGGCGAAGCTGCGGGCGACGATGATGAGCTCGTGTCCCTTCAGGCAGGAGACGGCCTGCTCGCGGGAGGAGCCGCAGCCGAAATTGCTGCCGGCGAGGAGGACACTGCCCTGCGGAATTTCCTTTTTGGTGAGCTTGGCGTTGAACGCCTTCTCGTCCGCAAACGCGTAGGCGGGTGTTTCGGTGGGCAGCACGGTGGCCATGTAGCGCCCGGGATAAATGGCGTCGGTGGACACGTCGTCCTCGAATTTGATCACGATCTTGGACATGTTATTTTCCTCCTTTTTGTGGATTGGTAATCTGGCCGGTGATGGCCGAGGCGGCCGCGGTGGCGGGCGAGCAGAGATAAACCTCCGCGTTGGGATTGCCCATGCGGCCCTTGAAGTTGCGGTTGGTGGTGGTGAGGGCGACCTCGGTGTCGGCGAGCGCGCCCTGGTGAATGCCGAGACAGCAGCCGCAGCCGGAGTTCATGATCACGGCGCCGCTGCGCGCGAGGGTCTGGATGATGCCCGCCTCCATGGCGCGCTGGTAAATCCGGCCCGACGCCGGGAAGATCAGCAGCCGCACGTTGCGCGCGACCTTCTTGCCCCGGAGTATCTTCGCGGCGATCTCGAGATCGTCGAAGCGGCCGTTGGTGCAGGAGCCGATGACGATCTGGTCGAGCTTCTTGCCGGCGACGGCACTGACGGGTTTCACGTTGTCCACGGTGTGCGGGCAGGCGACCTGCGGCACGAGCTTGGTCACGTCGATCTCGACGGTCCGCTCGTAGACGGCGTCCGCGTCGGCATCGAGCATAGCGATCCTCTCCTTCACGCCCGCCTCCTCCTTCAGGTAGCGCAGCGTCTCGGCATCCGCCGGCACGATACCGGAGGTCGCGCCGGCCTCGACAGCCATGTTGCAGAGGGTGAGGCGCTCTGACACCGACATGCGCCTGATGGTGGAGCCGTGGAACTCGAGCACCTTGAAGGAGGCGCCGTTGGCCGTGATCTTGCCGATGAGGTGTAGGATGATGTCCTTGGCGTAAACGCGGCTGGGCAGTTTGCCTTTGATGTTCACCTTGATCGTGGCGGGCACCTCGACATTGAGCGCGACGCCCAGGGCCCAGACGCTCGCCATCTCCGTGGCGCCGATCCCCATGGCGAACGTGCCGAGTGCGCCGTGGCTCGTGGTGTGGGAGTCGGTGCCGAGCACCAGCGCGCCGGGGCGCACGTAGCCGTTTTCCGGAAGGATCTGGTGGCAGATGCCGCCCTCGTCGCCGCGGATTTCGTGGAACTTGCCGATGCCCTGCGCGGTGACGAACTGGCGGACTTTCCGCTGGTTGTTCGCAGTCTTCCAGCTCTCGGCCGGCACGCGGTGATCGAAGATGATGGCGATCCGGCTCGGATCCCAGACATGGGCGGGCAGCATGGTGCCCTGGTAGATTTCGTTGAACTGGTTGATGACCAGGGCGGCGTTTTCGTGCGACATCGCGAGATCGACTTTCGGCTCGACGACGTCGCCCGCCTTCACGGACGGAAGGCCCGCGGCGCGGGCCAGAATTTTTTCGGCAATAGTCATGGGGACGTGGTTGATTGAGGCTAATCGGTCAAATGGTGCGGGCAGTTTTCAGCCGCTGGATTTCTTCGGGCGAGTAGCCGAGTTCGCCGAGAATTTCGGCGGTATGGGCGGAGAGGCGCGGCGGCGGCGCGTCGATCCCGCCGGGAGTTTTTTCCAGTTTCGCGACAAGGCCGAACAGCCGCAGTTCGCCAATGCCCTCGACGGAGATTTTTTGTAGCGTCTGCCGGTGCCGCACCTGCGGCTGGTTCAGGGCGGCCTCCAGCCCGAGAATCGCACCGGACGGGACGTCGTGCTGGTTCAGCAGTTCGACCCAGTGGGCCGTCGGCTTTTCCTTCAGCTTTGCTTCGAGCAGCGGGGTGAGTTCCTGGCGGTTCTTCTTCCGGTTGTCGCGCTCCTGGAAGCGCGGGTCGGTTTTTAACTCCGGCACACCCAGCAGATTGGCGACGGCTTCCCACTGCTCCTGCTTATTGGCGGCGATGTTGATGTAGCCGTCCTGCGTGGCGAAGGTGCCGGACGGTGCGGCGGTGAAATTGTCGTTACCCATCGGCACCGGGTGCTGCTGGCCGATGAGCAGGTTGGCCGCGACCCAGCCGAGCAGCGGCATGATCGAGTCGAGCAGTGCCACGTCGATGAACTGCCCCTCGCCGGTCCGCTCGCGGTGATAAAGCGCGGCGAGCACAGCGAACGCGGCATTGAGACCGCCCACGGTGTCGCACACCGGGAAGCCGGCGCGTAGCGGGTTAAGCCGCGCATCGCCGTTGATCGCCATGACGCCGCTCAGGCCCTGGATGATCTGATCGTAGGCGGGCTTGAGGGCGTCGGGGCCGGTCTGGCCGAAGCCGGAAATGGCACAGTAAACCAACCGCGGATTGATCTCCGCGAGCGCCGGGTAGGAAAGGCCGAGGCGGCCCATGACGTCGGGCCGGAAATTTTCGACCAGCACGTCGGCGGTCGCGACGAGCTTCTGGAAAATCTCGCGGCCCTCCGGGCTCTTCAGGTTGAGCGTGAGGGATTGTTTGTTGGAGTTCTGCGCGAGAAAACTGGTGCCCATCAACTGTTGGTTGAGCTTCGGGACGTTGCCGAGCTTGCGCGCCAGATCGCCATCGGTTGGGTTTTCGATCTTGATGACCTCGGCGCCCAGCAAGGCCAGATGGAGGGTGGCGAACGGGCCGGCGAGGACATTGGTCATGTCCAGCACGCGCACGCCTTGCAGGGCGCGGCGCGGTGGGGAGGTGGTTTCGTTGGAAGCGTTCATGGTCAACAAGAGGTCGGTCCGATTTTGTGAACCAGCCCCGGCAGTTCTCGGTGGAAGAACCGGCTCTGGTCGCGCGCGAGCCCGATCAGTTTTTCCTGATCGATCTCGGGGCGCAGGCCCAGGCGGTGCAGGTAATGCACGAGGTCCTCGGTGCAGACGTTGCCGCCGGCCACCTTGGTGAACGGGCAGCCGCCGAGGCCGGCGACGGCCGACTCGAAGCACTGCACGCCCGCGTCGATCGCGGCGCAGCAGTTGGCCATGCCGAGGCCGTAGGTGTTGTGGAAATGGCCGGTGCATTCGGCGTCGGGCGTGCGTTGGAGAATTGCGCCGAACAGCTGCGCGACCTGTGACGGCGTGGCGTGCCCGGCGGTGTCGGCGAGGCTGATACCGCGGAAACCGGCGTCGAGGAATTGCCCGGCGATCGCCAGCACGCGCTCCGGCGGCACCGGACCCTCGAAGCCGCAGCCGAAGGCGGACTGGACGGAAAGTTGCACGCGTTTCCCCGCGGCGGCTGCGGCGCGCGCCATAGCGAGGATGCGCGTCATGGCCTCAGCGACGCCCATGCCGGTGTTTTTCCGGCTGTGGGTTTCGCTGGCGGAGACGCCCATGCAAAACAGCCCGACGCCGCAGGCCAGGCCGCGCTCGAGGCCGCGCTCGTTGAGCACGAGGCCGGAGAGCAGCGCGCCAGACGGGTTGCGCCCCGGTGCAGTGAAATGCCGGAAGAGCGCGGCGGTATCCGCCATCTGGGGAACCTTGTCCGGATGCACGAACGAGCCGAGTTGGACGATGTCCACGCCGGCCGCGAGCAGTGTTTCCGCCCAGCGGATTTTCTGCTCGAGCGGGACGACCTGCTTTTCCATCTGCAAACCATCGCGCAATCCGACCTCGTGGAGGAGGATCTGCCGTGCTGCCTGTCCGGGAGCCATGGCCGTCAGAGCTTGTCGGCGATGGCCTGCGCCATCTGCGTGGTCGAACTCGACCCGCCCATGTCGTAGGTGCGGACCTTGCTTTCCTTGATGACCGCGGCGACGGCGCCGTCGAGGGCGGCGCCTTTGGCGGTCTCGCCGAGCCAGTCGAGCATCATCTTCGCGGCGAGGATCGTGGCGATGGGATTGCACTTGTTCATGCCGGCATACTTGGGAGCCGAGCCGTGCGACGGCTCGAAGACGGCGAGTTTTTTCCCGATATTGCCCGAGCAGCCGAACCCGAGGCCGCCGACCATCTGGGCGCTGAGGTCGGAGATGATGTCGCCGTAAAGATTCGGCGCCACGAGCACGTCGTAGTTAAACGGATTTTTCAGGAGCCACATGCAGATGGCGTCGATGTTGGCGTCATCGACCGCGATCTCGGGGAACTCCCGGGCGACGGCCTGCGCCGTCTCGAGGAAGAGCCCGTCGGTGGCGCGCACGACATTGGCCTTGTGGATGATCGTGACTTTTTTCCGCCCGGCCTTGCGGGCGAACTCGAACGCCGCGCGCGCGATCCGCTCCGAGCCGGCGCGCGTGTTGATCTTGCACGAGACGGCGTAGTCGTTGCCGCCGAGCTTGGCGAAGGGCGCGAAGGGCTTGGAGAGAGACGTGAACGTGGTGGCCAGCTCCGGGGGCACCGGGCTGAACTCTACGCCGGCGTAGAGATCCTCTGTGTTTTCGCGGAAGATGACGAGGTCGAGGCCTTCCTTGAAGTTGAGCGGGTTGCCGGCGTAAGCCTTGCACGGGCGTAGGCAGACGTAGAGGTCGAAGAGCTGGCGCATCCGCACGATGGGCGAGCGGTAGGTGTGGCTCTTGCCCTGAAGCGCGGGCACGAGCTCCTTCTCGGCCGCCTTGACCGGCTTGGAGGTGATGGCGCCAAACATCGCGGCATCGACCTGTTTCAACAGCTCGACGGTGCGCGCGGGAAACGCGTCGCCTTCGCGGCACCAGAATTCCCAGCCGATGTCGCCGGGGATGTATTCCGCGTCGAGTTGGAGCCGGTCGAGGACGATGCGGGCGGCGTCCATGACTTCCACGCCGATGCCGTCTCCGGGCAGCCAGGCAATTTTGTATTTGGACATAAGATTTCCTCTCAGTGGGTCGGATGTGTGGTCGGGATCAATCAGCCGCGCTTCGCCGCTTTTTTCGGCTTGGCCTGGCGGGGTTCAAATTTGATGCCCTGGGCCAGCGTGGCGGCGCGGCTCCAGTTGAGGGTGTTGGTCTGGCGCCGCATGTAACCCTTCCAGGCGTCGGAGCCGCTCTCGCGGCCGCCGCCGGTTTCCTTCTCGCCGCCGAACGCCAGCCCGATCTCCGCGCCGCTGGTGCCGAGGTTGACGTTGGCGATGCCGCAGTCGGAGCCCCGTGCGCTCAGGAACGTCTCCGCCTCGATGAGATCGTTGGTGAAGATCGCCGAGCTCAGGCCCTGTGGGACGTCGTTCTGCAGCGCGATCGCGCGGTGCACGCCGCCGCGGTATTTCATCACGTAGAGGATGGGGGCGAACGTTTCCTCCTGCACCATCGGCAGCGAGGGCGTAACTTCGGCGATGGCGGGTGTGACGTAGCACCTGCCGGGATATTTCCGGCCGGTGAGCGGCTTGCCGCCCAGCAGGATTTTGCCGCCCTGCGCCGCGATGGTCGCGAGCGCCTCCATCATCACCTTCACGGCGGCGGGATTCACCAGCGGCCCCATCTGGTTTTCGATCTCCAGCGGATTGCCGATGATGATCTGGTCGTAGTAGGCGCGCAGGCGGCGGAGAAACGCCGCATAGACGCGCTCGTCGATGATCACGCGCCGCGTGCTCGTGCACCGCTGGCCGGCCGTGCCCACCGCGCCGAAGAAGACGTTGCGCGCCGCCAGCGCCAGATCGGCCTGCGCGGTGACGATGATGGCGTTGTTGCCGCCCAGCTCCAAGATTGAGCGGCCCATCCGCTCGGCCACGGTCTTGGCGATCTGCCGGCCCGTGAGGGTGGAGCCGGTGTAGCTGATGAGCGGAATCCGCTTGTCCTCGATCAGCCGCGCGCCGATCCCCGCGCCCGGTCCGATCACCAGCGTGGAGACGCCGGCCGGCAGCCCGTGCCGGGCGAGGACTTTCTCCAGCAGCCGCTGGCACGCGATGGCGATCAACGGCGTGGCGCTGGCCGGTTTCCAGACGCACACATCGCCGCAGATCAGGGCGAGGGCGAGGTTCCAACTCCAGACCGCCGCGGGAAAATTGAAGGCCGACACCACGCCCACGACGCCGAGCGGATGCCACTGCTCAAAGAGCCGGTGCGCGGGCCGCTCGCTGTGCGTCTGCACGCCGTAGAGCATGCGCGACTGGCCGCAGGCGTAGTCACAGATGTCGATCATCTCCTGCACCTCGCCGCAGCCTTCTTGGATGGTCTTGCCCATCTCGATGGTCACGAGCTGTCCGAGTTGCTGTTTGTGTTTGCGCAGCTCGTCTCCGAGCTGCCGCACGATCTCGCCGCGCTTCGGCGCCGGCACCTCGCGCCACACCGCAAACGCCGCCGTCGCCGCCGCGAGCACGCGCTCGTAATCCTCCGGTCCGGCCTGTCGGATCGACGCCAGATGCTGCCCGTCGATCGGGCTGCGCACCGCGAGAAGCGGCCCGCTGCCGGACCAGGTCACGCCGTCGGAGGCGCCGGGATTGATGGCTTTCAGCCCCAATTGGGCGAAAAGGGCTTTGAGGGATAAGGCGGTGGTCATGGATTATTCCAAGGAGGTTTCAGGGAGGACGACAGCCCGGCGTGCGGGCGAATTTTTGGGCTCAAGAGGAAGACAAAAACAGCGGTAGTGCAAGGCATACAGCCCGCGCCTCGCCAGGCTCTGATGCGTTGCGCTAATCTGCGGTTTGGGAGAGAAGCGCGGGGATCCTATCATGTCTGTTTCCTGATGTTCTTGCCATAGTTGCGAGTTAACCTTCGCATAATTTTCTTCATCGAAACTATGTCTCCCCGTGATTCGGTGCTTAGTCCAAAACCACGCGTCCTGGTATTTGTTGTCGCCTACCACGCGGAGGCGACCATTGCGGAGGTGCTCGGGCGAATACCGGCATTGGAGGAATACAGCGTCGAGGTGCTGGTCATCGATGACGGTTCGTTGGACCGGACGTTTGCGATCAGCGAAAACCTGCGATGCCGTCAGGCGTGCCGGCATCCGCTGACGGTTTTGGCCAATCCGACGAATCTGGGATATGGCGGAAATCAGAAGGTCGGTTATCACTATGCGATCGGCTACGGTTTCGATTTTGTGGCCTTGGTTCATGGTGACGGGCAGTATGCCCCCGAGCTACTGCCGGAAATGCTTGCGCCACTGTCCCGCGGCGAAGCGAAGGTCGTGCACGGATCTCGCATGCTCCATCCGCGCCAAGCGCTGCGCGGGGGGATGCCCGTTTACAAGTTCGTCGGAAACAAGCTGCTCACTTGGTATCAGAACTTTGTCCTAGGTTCCCGGTTGAGCGAATTCCATACCGGCTACAAGGCTTATGCCGTCGCCGCCCTCAAGCGCATCCCGTTCGAACGCAATTCCGATGTCTTTCATTTCGACACGGAGATTATCATCCAGCTCCTTCGCGCCGGGTGCCGGATCGTCGAGATTCCCATTCCCACCTTCTATGGGGACGAGATTTGCCGCGTCAACGGGCTGAAATACGCGGCGGATGTAGCCCGGGCGTCCACGGTCGCGTGGGCGATGCGCTTTGGCCTGCTCTACCGGCGAAACTTCGATGTGGCGACCCTCACGCCGGACAACCGGCACTATGAGGCCAAGCTCGACTTTCTGAGCACGCACTCGCAGGCGGTCGCGGACGTGCCGCCGAAATCCACGGTGCTGGATTTTGGCTGCGGGCCAGGTCATATCAGTGCCGCCTTGCGAGCGAAGGGGTGCCGGGTCATCGGGGTCGATCAGTTTCCGCCCCCGCATGCCGACGCCTTTGACGAGTTCTTCGTGGCGGATTTGAACAGTCGGCTCCTGCCCTGTCCGTTGCGGGATATTCAGGTGGTTTTGCTGCTCGATATCATTGAGCACTTGAATGCGCCGGAAGATTTCTGTGACCGCCTGCGCCTTGCGGCACAAGAAAACCTGGAGGTGAAGGTGGTGATTTCCACCGGCAACATCGGTTTTATTGTCACCCGCCTGATGTTGTTGCTCGGCCAGTTCAACTACAGCAAGCGCGGCATCCTTGACCTGACCCATACGCGGCTCTTCACCTTCGGGTCGCTGCGCCGTTTGCTGCAAGAGGCCGGTTTTGTGGTTGAGAAGGAGTGCGGCATTCCGGCGCCTTTGCCGCTGGTTATCCGGAGCAAATTCTGGTGCCGGTTCGCGATGGGCTTGCAACGCGCACTGATCGCGCTTTCACGCGGGCTTTTCGCCTATCAGATTTACATGGTGGCGCGACCCCGTGCCACGCTGGCGACGCTCCTTGAGAAAGCGCACCGCCACAGCCGGGAAAGGGCGGAGGCTCTCGCCTGAGGCGAAACCTGCCGGCAGAAATATGGCATCGACCGCGGAAGGCCCGCAGCCCATATCGGACCGGTCGCACGATTCGCTTCGTCATACCCCATGAGACCTCTCAGCCTTGAATCCCGGTTGGCGCTCTTGATCGGCCTTTTCTTTGGCGGTTGGGCGGTCGTCGTGGTCCCTCCGGTGATTACGTTCGATGGACCGGGCCATTTCTACCGGGCGCTCCAAGTGACACGGGGCGAATTTCGTGCCGTCACTCTCGCGGAGAATCGAATCGGCGGGACCTTTGCGATGAAGGAGACTGCGTTCATTGATGGACTCTGGACATCGTATTGGCAGCAACATGATTTTGGCACGCTGGCGCGCTGGGCTGGCTTGTCCCGCGCCTGTCTGAGTCGTCAGGGCGATCGCGCGGCCGACATCACGAATACCGCCATTGAGAGCCCGGCGAATCACCTGATTCAAGGATTGGGCATGCGGTTCGCGGCGTTTTTTTCGCGTGGCCCCCTGTGGGCCTCCCAAATCGGCTGCCTGTTCAATTTGTTGGGATATCTGTCTGTCATCGTGGCGACTATCGAAATCCTGCCGGTCTTTCGCCGCGGCTTCCTGTTGTTTGCTGTTTCACCGTTGATCTTGATTCAGGCGGCCAGCCTGAGTCATGACGCGATCAATTTTTCGCTCCCGGCCTTGTTCATCGCCGTCGCCTGGCGGTTGCGGGTGAGGCCGACGCCGGCCCCAGCCAGCGTGTGGTTCTCGGTGTTAACGCTGGGGAGTCTGGTCGCGCTCCTGAAGCCGGTTGCCCTCGCCAATCTCGCGTGTTTCCTGCTTGTTCCAACGGAAGTGTTCGGATCGGTGCGCCGGCGGATGGTGACGCTCTTGATTTTGTTCGGTTGCGCCGGCGCCCTGTGGCTGGCCTGGAACCTGCCGTATCGTAACCTCGATATTGCCGCCGCGATGGATCAGGCGCGACCGGCCTCCGCGACGGCGCTGCAAAAACAATGGGTTTGGAGCCATCCGTTCTCATTCCTGCCAGTCTTCGGCCGCTTTTTGAAGCGGGATCTCTGGGAGCAGTGGCCGGTATTTTTTGGCGACGTTGGCGGCTGGATCAGTCCAGGCGTGCAAAAGCAGCTCGCATGGCTTTCACTGGTCTTCCTTTTGGGGTTGATTGGTGCCGAGTTTAACCGAGCGAAGCGGGATGTGCTCTGGGCCGGAGGGTTGTTTATGCAGGGGTGTATTTTGCTTTTTGGCACCTGTTTCGTCTGTTGGCTGGCATTGGGCACCGTCGGCTTGGACGTCGTGCCCGGTTTGGGCGGCCGTTACCTGCTGCTCGTCTATTTCGCCTTTTTTGCCGCGCTGTTGCCGCTCCTACCAGCAGGGAGCGAGCGCCTTCGCACCCTTTTCTTCGGCGTGGGGCTGGCGGCTAATGTCGGTGGATTACTGGCCATTTTGATCCCCACGTCCAGAACCGTCTTGGGTTGAGCCAACCGTGGAGAGCCGCGCCGGGTCTGAATCCTGTTCGGCAGCAATTGGGTTGAATCGACCTTGGCCCACCCGCTACCTTTCCAGCCCATGAACGAGAAACCCGCCATTCCCGCTCCCCTCGATCCGGACTTTCAGCCGGCGGTGCTGGCCAACCGGAATTATCTCGCCGCAGCTCGGGCCTCCGGTCGCGTGGTGCTGCTGGTGCTCGGACTCGAGCGCGAAGGCGGCCAGGTCTCGCGCTTCGAAACGGTGGTCACACCCGGCACGGATCCCGCGACGCTGCGCTATGTTGAGCGGTTGGTGAAGTTCCTGCTCTGGGCGCGCGGCGGATGGAAACTGCACGTCGGTGGGCCGGCGCCTATCGGCGAATTCATCCGTCGCACCTATGCGGCCCGCGGCGCCCGGAAGTTCGACTGCGGGATCATGGCGCTGGCCTACGGCCGGAAATTCGAGGTCGTCGTCACCACCCCGGCCAAGGTCCCCACCGCCCGCGAAACCCAGGTACCCGCCGGCGGCCACCTGCGGGGCTGCCGCATCGGCTTCGACCTCGGCGCCAGCGACTACAAGGTCTCCGCCGTCGTCGATGGCGAGGCGGTGTTCACCGAGGAGACGCCCTGGGACCCCGCGCGCCAGTCCGACCCCGCCTATCACTACCACCACCTGTCGGCGGGGCTGCACCGCGCGGCCGCCCATCTGCCCCGCGTCGATGCCATCGGCGGCAGTTCCGCCGGCATCATCGTGGACAACGAAATCCGCGCCGCCTCGCTCCTGCGCGCCATCCCCAAAAAACTCTTCCCGCAGGCCGCCAGCATCTTCAAACGCATCCAGCGCGAGTGGGATGTGCCCGTCGTCGTGATGAACGATGGCGACGTCACCGCCCTGGCTGGCGCGCTCTCGCTTCGGCAAAAGGGCATGCTCGGCCTCGCCATGGGCTCGAGCGAAGCCGCCGGGTTTGTCGATCGCCAGGGCCGCATTCTGGGCTGGCTCAACGAGCTCGCCTTTGCTCCCGTGGATTACAACCGCGCCGCCCCGGCCGACGAGTGGTCCGGCGACCGCGGCGTGGGCGCGCTCTACTTTTCCCAACAAGCCGTCAACCGGCTGCTGCCGGCCGCCGGCATAGTCCGGCCCGCGGCGATGGAGCTGCCCGAGCGGCTCAAGGAAGTCCAGACCCTCATGGCCCGGGGCGACGAACGCGCGGCTAAAATCTACGAGACAATCGGCGTCTATTTCGGCTACACGATTCCACACTACGCGGATTTCTACGACTGCCGCCACCTGCTCATCCTCGGTCGGGTCACGACGGGGCAGGGGGGCGACATCATACTGGCCCGGGCGCGCGCGGTGCTGCAGGCGGAGTTTCCGGAAGTGGCGGCGCAAACCAGTCTGCACGTGCCCGACGAAAAAAGTCGCCGCGTGGGTCAGGCCATTGCCGCTGCGAGCCTGCCCGCTCTGCAACGAAAACGCTGACGCGCCATTCCTGCGCTTAGCCCGTCGCATGCGCTCGCTGACGGTCTGAGAGAAAAAGAAAACCGTGCAGACTCTGCGCCATTTGCGTTCCGCCCAAACGCCGGTTCAATTTGCGCTCTCAGACTAATTTTCGATTTCCCATGCGACTCTTTCAGCGCGCCCTCGGCTCAATCGCCCTTTCCTTCTCCGCATTGAACCAGATGGGTCTTGCAGCAGACCAAGCTCCCGCGACGGGAGATGCGCAGAGGGGCAAGCTGCTGTTTCAGCAAGACTGTGCGCTCTGCCATGCCACTGGACTCGATGCCCGTCCGGCTGCCGGCCAGGGTCCGTTGCTGGCCGGGGTGCTCGGGCGCCGCGCGGCGGCTTTGCCCAATTTCGGCTATACCAAGGCGCTGGAGGCGTCGGCGATTGTGTGGAACGCCGCGACGCTGGATCGGTTTCTCTCCGGACCCACGACGTTGGTGCCCGGAACGAACATGGTGATCATGGTGGTCAACCCGACGGATCGCGCAGATCTGATCGCCTTCCTGGCAACGCTGCACCCGGTTACCTTGCCCACACCTGCGGAAACGGCTGCCTCTGCGCGTCATCCACCGAGCTCCGGCGACTGGCAGAACGACGCTCCGGGAATGCGTCACCGCATCCGGCTGGAAGAATTGCCGGCGCCCTATGCGACGAAGTCGGCAGGCAATCCTCCGCGCACCGTGGAACGCCCAACGGGAGCCAACCTCTCCGTCCCGCCGGGGTTTCATGTGAAATTATTTGCGGCCCGCCTTTCCCGAGCGCGGTTGCTGCGTGCGGCGCCCAACGGCGACATTTTCATCGCGGAGACCGGCCATGGTCGCATCCGTGTCCTGCGAGCGCCGGACGGCGCGGAGGTGCCGACGGAAAACACGATTTTCGCGGACCATTTGGAAGGCCCCTTCGGCATCGTGTTCTATCCTGAAAACGGCGATCCCCGCTGGGTCTACGTGGGCACCTTGAACGCAGTGGTGCGATTTCCCTACCGCAATGGCGACCTCAAGGCCCGCGGCCCGGCGGAGTCGGTCGTGGCGCCGCTCGCGGGCACGACCGGCGGCCACACGACGCGCGACGTCGCCTTTTCCCGCGATGGTCGCCGGATGTTCATTTCCGTCGGCTCCGGGTCGAACGTCGCGGAGGGCATGCCGAGAAAAACTCCCGCGGAGATCGGGGACTGGGAGGCGACACACCCTCTCGGCGCAACTTGGGGCAGCGAGACCAATCGCGCCGATGTGCTGGTGGCCGATCCCGAGGGGCGTGGCTTGCGGATTTTTGCGACTGGCATCCGCAACGCGGTCGGGCTGGCCGTGCAACCGGCCACCGGCGAGCTTTGGGCTTCAGTCAATGAGCGCGACGGCTTGGGCGATGACTTGGTGCCGGACTACATCACGCATGTGCTGGAGGGCGGGTATTACGGCTGGCCGTGGTTCTATCTTGGGAATCACGAGGATCCTCGGCATGCCGGCGAGCGACGGGATCTGGCGGTCCGTGCGCTCGTGCCGGATGTGCCGGTGCAGTCGCATTCCGCCACCCTGCAGTTGACGTTTTATCCGATGAACCCGACCGGCCCGTCGGCGTTTCCCGCCGACTATCGCGGGGATATTTTTGCTGCGTTTCACGGTTCGTGGAACCGCACCGGTCGCACGGGGAGCAAAGTCGTGCGAGTGCGGTTGCGGGATGGCGTGCCGACGGGGGATTACGTTGATTTTCTAACCGGCTTTGTGATCGACGATGGCCACGTCTGGGGCCGCCCGGTCGGCGTGACCGTGGCCCGCGACGGGGCGCTCCTCGTGACCGACGATGCCAACGGCACGCTCTGGCGCGTCTCCTATGTCGGGCCGTAGGTCTCCCCGGCCCGGATCCCAATCCCGTCCGTCCGCGCCTGTTGTGCCTATGCCCTTCTCCCCTGAGGCTCGCGGGAAGAACATGACGCGGCGGCGCGCCCCGTTGGGTTGGTCGCGATCGCGACCGGCCACGCTTGTCTATTGGGCACCGCATTGATTTTTCTCACCGCCGATGACGACGCCCAACCTTGCTGTGATCGCGTGCGACGTGCTGGAGGACGAGACGCGGCACTTCGCCCGCGCGCTGCCCCATGTGCGCGAGCTCATCATGCTCCCGCAGGGCCTGCATAAGGAGCCCACGCGGCTCCAGCGCGAATTGCAGACCGCGATCGACCGGGCCGAGGCGCTGCCGCACATCGAGGCCATCGCGTTGGTCTACGGGTTGTGCAGCCGCGGCGTGGAAAACCTGCGCCACGCACGCTGCCCGCTGGTCTTGGCCCGGGCCCACGATTGCGTGACCCTCTTTCTCGGCAGCAAGGAACGCTACGCCGCCTACGTCCTCGAGCATCCCGGCACCTACTGGTATACGCCCGGCTGGATCAAGACCGGCACGCAGCCGGGCCCCGATCGCGCCGCCTACCAGCGCGCGGCCTATGCCGGAAAATTCGACGCCGACGATATCGAATACCTGGTGGAGATGGACCGGGAAGGGCTCGCGAATTACAGCCGCGCCACCTACGTCGACCTTGGCGTGGGCGACACCGCACGGGATATCGCCTACACCCGCCGTTGCGCCGACTGTCTCGGCTGGTCTTTCGACGAGGTGAACGGCGATGCCTCCCTCCTGCACGACCTGCTCGCCGGTCCTTGGGATGAGAGCCGCTTCCTCGTCGTCCCGCCGCACCATCTCATCCGGCTCACGGCCGCCGACACCGTCGTCGAAGCGGTCGCTCCGCCTCCCGCGTGAACCGCACGAGGATCGCCGGCCCTTCGTTCTCCGTCCTCTAGCCTCCGGCCTCTCGCCTCTCATCGCCTCTACTCTTGCCACCCGGCGCCGGTCGAACCAGACCACCGGCACCCTTTGTTTCACCACGCTCGAACCGTTGCTGCATGAACCCGGATCCCACTTGGAAAGCTGTCGAGCCTGAACCAGACCGCGCGGCGGTGATGACCGATCGCCGCGCGCAACCGCCGCGCACCGACCCCACGTGGCAACCCGCCGGGCCAGACGTCCCCTCTGCGCTCGCGCAGCAGCCCGATCCCCTGCAAGCCCTTGCCGCGGCCGACATCCCGGCCATCATTCTGCGGGGCGCCTATCCGCCCGCGGACGCGGCGGGGCTCATCCGGCGTTTGGTCAGCCATGCGTTGATGCCCGATCCCGCCGCCCCCGCGTTGGCCGGCGAGCCGCGAAAACGGATCGACATCGGCACCAGCCTGGGCAACCGGGGCGGCGACCAGGAGGCTTTCCTGCAGCACGCCGCGGGCACGCACGCCTTGTTCTCGACCTTGTTCGATGGATTCCAAAATCCCGTGGACACGATGTATCAGTCCCTCTCGGCCCTGGCGGGCGGCAAGCAGGTGTTGACCGCGCGGGAGCCGGACGGGCGGCGCTACGGCCCGGCCATTTTTCGGATTCATTACGGCGATCACGCCTATGCGCCGCATTTCGACAGCGTGCGGATCCGCGAACAACGGCTCAACTACGCCGTCTCGCGCTTTGACCACCAGTTCGCTGGCATCCTCTGCCTGCAAAACGACGCGCCGGAGGGGAGCTCGCAGACCATCGTGCACCGCTGCCTGTGGACGCCGGAGGTGCGACCCCGACTCGCCGCCGGTTCGTTCCACTCCTACGCCGCGGAGCGCAACCTCGGCTGCTGTCCGGTGGGGCTGAACCCCGGCGATCTCTATTTCTTCAACACCCGGTGCATCCACGAGGTGCCCGCCCTGCAGGGAAATTCGCCGCGGATCGTGCTGGCGGTGTTCATCGGGTATTCACCAAACGATCCAGAAATCTTCGTCTGGTCATAAGAGTGGCAGTCGTGCGGGGCGCTGCGCTAGCGGCGAAAAACGAACAGTCGCCGCGGGGCCGCATCTGTGTTTGATCTGCCCTCCACTGATGCCCAACGCTCCGACCCACTCTCCGCTGCCGCCGGATGACTGCCTGGCCCACCGGCCTCACCCGTCCATGAAAATCAAGTCTGCCGAATTCGAGGTGAGCGCCCCGGACTTGCGGGCGTGCCCGACCTGGGCGTTGCCCGAGTTTGCCTTCATCGGGCGGTCGAATGTCGGCAAGTCCTCGCTTATCAACCTGCTCACCGAGCGCCGTGAGCTCGCGAAGGTCTCCGACACGCCTGGCAAGACGAAGCTCATTAATTTTTTCGTCATCAACGGCGCCTGGAGCCTCGTGGATCTGCCGGGCTACGGATATGCGGAGATCGGCAAGCAGCGCCGGTTGGAGTTCGCCGAGGCCGTGGCGGACTTTCTCGCTGGGCGGCGCAACCTGCGCGGCGTCTTCGTGCTCATCGACTCGCGCTTGCCGCCCCAACCGATCGACCTCGAGTTTCTGCGCTGGCTGGAAGGCTGCACGGTGCCCTACGCGCTCATCTTCACCAAGGCCGACAAGCAGTCAGCCGCCAAGACCGAGGCCGGCATCCGGACCTTCAAGACCGCACTGACTGCCTGGCGGACAGAGCCGCCCGTGATCTTCGTCAGCTCCGTGAAAACCCGGGCCGGCCGTTCCGACATTCTTGCGCATATCGCGCTCAAGCTCGGGACGCGGACTGGCGGCTGAGCCGCGTGCCGACGCCTGACGAATGGGGAGCACGTTGTCTCCAAAGCGTTCGCTTGCGCCGTGGCGGCCACCTGGCGAGAGCTGTCAGTGTTGGTAAACTGGGGCGGCGGAGGGCATGTAGCGCACGACCCAGTCCATCGCGGGCTTCAGCAGCGCGGGCTCTGTGCGTGTTTGCGACCAGTGCAGCACGAGGATAAAGACCACGAGCAGGAGCACAAAGCCCACGAGCGCCGGATTGATGCTGCGCAGGAAGCGGTAGAAGCTGAGCGTCATCATCACCACGAGAAACCCGCAGATGATGGTCAGAAAACCGTGCTCGGTGAGTAGCGGCCGGAGGACATGCCACAGCGGTGCGAGATCGACGTGCTTCATGACTTCATTTTGCCTAACGGCGAAACCGTGACACGTCGAGCGAGGATCGCCGGCAGGAAACACCCGTCATGCGGGGTGCCGGGCGTGGGGAGGAGGCGCGGGCGCGGCTCAGTTTTTCGCCGGGGTCGGGGCAGCGCCGCCGGGGACCGTGCCGGCCTTGATCAAGAACATCGTTTCCGGCTTCACGTATTTCCTGATCGCGGCGTTCACCTCGACGGTCGTGAGCGACTCGATTTTCTTCGGGTATTCGTCGAGCCAGGTGACGTCGAGGCCGCGGTTGACAGCGGCGAGCAGCGCGCCGGCCATGCCGTCGGTCGTGGCGAGGCCGACTTTGAAGGAGCCGACGAGGTCGCCCTTGCGTTTGGCAAGTTCGGCGTCGGTCACGCCTTGGTTGCGCCAGAGCGTGAGCTGGCGTTTCGCGGAGGCGATGCCCTTTTCGAGGAGCGCTGGGGCGAAAGTGGACGAGATGCGCCAGTCGCCGTCGCTGAAGGTGTCGTTGCCCATGCGCGAGCCGATGCCGTAGGTGAGGCCTTCCTTATCGCGCACATTGGCCATCAGGCGGCCGGTAAAGCCGCTGCCGAGGATCGCGGTGCCGACCTTCAGAGCTTGATAATCGGGGTCGCTGTAACGCAGGCCGCTCGATTGGCCAAGGATTACGGATACGCTGGTCTTGTCGGCCATGAAGACGTTTTGATCCTTGGGTGCATCGGTGGCGATGGCCTTGGCGGGATGAATGACATCGGTGCCGCCGGTCCAGCCGGTGAAGGATGTGCCGAGCGCGGCCTGCAACTGCGGCACGTCGAGGTCGCCGACGGCGACGAGCGTGAAATGCGCGGGGCCGTAGTATTTCGCGTGAAACGCCTTCGCGTCCTCGAGCTTGGCGCTCTCGGCGGCGGCGATCAGGTCCTCAGGCGTAGGTTGCCGGTTCGGGTGGCCGACGGGATAGACGGCGCGGGTGAACTGGTCGCCTGCCCGGAAGTCGGTGTTTTCGAGCCGGCGTTTCAGTCCGCCGACAAACTGTTTCTTCACCTTGGCAAATTCCTCGGGAGAAAACGCTGGCGAGCGCAGTTGCTCGGCGATGAGGCCGGCGACCAGCGGCACGTCCTTTTTCAGGCACTTGGCGCTGATGCCCGCGGTCTGCGTGTCGACACTGAAGCTGATCGTGGCGCCCACGCTCTCAAGTTTTTGCGCGATGGCGAACTTGTCCTGCTTGGTCGTGCCTTGGTCGAGCATCATGCCAACGAGCGAGGGGATGGCGGGGTTGTCGTCGCCGGCGAAGGCGTCGCCCGCGGGCAGCGAGCCGTGGAACGTGACGACGTCTTTCACGCCGGTTGGGTAGGCGATGACGTCGAGGCCGGCGATTTTGGTGCGCACGACATGGCTGGCGATCTGCGCGGTGAGCACCGTGGTCAGAAGGCCAAGAACGGAGGTCAGAAGAGTAAGGTGTTTCATGGGGATGAAGAGTTGAGGCTTATTTCGCGCCGGGTTGAGCGGCCGGTTTCGGGGCGGCGGCCTTTGCCATCGATGGATGTGCGGATGCGGTGGGGACGAACCAACCGGCGGTGCTATGGTCGGCGCCGAAGTATTCGTTGGCGACACGCTTCACGTCGGCCGCGGTGACTTTCTTCGTGGCTTCCTCGACGCTGTAGAAGAGCGTCCAATCGCCGGCGGCGATGCACTCGTTGAGGTTGCCGGCGATGGCGAAGGAACCGTCGCGCTGGTAGGCGGAATCGGCGAGCGATTTGGCGACGGCGGCCTGCACCTCGGTGTCGGTGACGCCGTCCTGTTTCACTTTCTCGATTTCCTCGAAGATAATTTTCTCGACCTGCTCGTGCGTGGCGCCGGGCGCGAGAGGAGCGAAGAGGAAGTGGAGCGACGGGTCGTGGTTGAAGAAGGCGACGTTCTGCACGCCGGTGGTGAGGTTTTTGTCGGTGAGCGCGTGGTAGAGCCGGCTGTTCTTGCCGTCGGCGAGGATGGAACTGAGCACGGAGATGGCGGCAAAGTCGGCGTGCGTGCCCGGCGGGATCTTGTGGGCGACGGCGACGACGCCGAGCTGGCCGGCGCGCTTGACGGTGACGTGGCGAGGCCCGGTCTGCGCGGGTTCGGTGGTGTAGAGCTGAGGAATCGGATGCGGGGCGCGCGGGTAGGCGCCGTAGTATTTGTTCACGAGCGCCATTGCGGCCGCAGGCTGGAAATCCCCGATGATGGAGACGGTGGCGTTGTTGGGCCAGTAAAAGGTGTTGTAGAACTCCCGCAGTTTTTCGATCGGCACGTTCTCGATGTCGCTGCGCCAGCCGATAGTGTCGTGGTGGTAGGGGTGGGCGACATAGGCGGCCTGGGAGATTTCCTTGATGAGCGCCTGGAAGGGCGAGTTTTCGCCGCGCTCGAATTCGTTGCGCACGACGGTCATCTCGGGTTTCCGGTCGGAGTCGCGCAGCCAGAGGTTGCGCATGCGGTCGGCCTCGATGGCCATGTAGCCTTCGAGGTGCTCGCTGCCGATGTTGGCGTAGTAGTTGGTGCGGTCGAGCCAGGTGGTGGCGTTGTAGTTGCCGCCGATGCCCTCGAGGAACTGTTTGACGGAGTTGCCCTTGGCGTCGTTAAAATTCGGGCTGCCCTTGAACATGAGGTGCTCAAGGATGTGCGTGGAGCCGGTAGTGCCGGTGACCTCGTTGCGCGAGCCGACGCGGTAGGTGACCATGAAGGTGAGCGTGGGGCTGGAGTGCTCGGGCATCAGGAGGACGGTGAGGCCGTTGGTATCGAGCGTGTATTCGGAGATAGCGCCGACGGTCTTGACGTAGGAATAACTGTCGAATTTGGGCGCATCGGCGGCGTGGAGCGCCACAGCCGCGATAACTGCGACGAAGAGGGAAGCGAACAGGGTTTTTTGTTTCATGCGTGTGGGAACTTGAGGGCGAACTTGGCTGAAGCGTGGCGCGGGGCCAAGCCGTTAGCGACGAACCGTCGAAAAATAGGCCGGTCCGGTCAATGGACGGGATGAACGGCGCTGGCTATTTGGCTTTGGGCGCGTTGGCCACGGGCAGGACGTGCAAGTAGTCGCCGGGCGGGCGGCCGACTTCGCGTAGTTGGGCGTGAGTGATGGTAATTTCGCGAGACGCAGCTTTCTCTGCCGCGGTAAGTTCGAGTTGGCCGCTCTCGGTCATCAGCACGATGCGTTCGACAATTCCAGGATCGCGGCGGCGCACTCGATCCGCCGTCCCGAGCCCGTGGCGCAGGTGGCCGGCACCGACGATGACGACGGCGGTGCGCAATTTGTCCGGGGCCGTGGTGACGCGGCGGGCGGCGACGATGGCGGCGGCCATCGTCTCGTCGCGGGCGACTTGCGCCTCGAAGACGGAGCGTAGTTTCGCCGGATCCATCGCCATGTGCACGGCAAGTTGGAGGTTCATCATGTGCTCGTAAGCCGGATCGTCGGTGACGATTTCCGTCGGCACCATGGCGCGCTGGTCGGCGGACAACTTGGCCAGACCGCCTCCGCGGCTGATGGCGCGGATGACTTCGGAGGGAGCGTTGAGCGCGCGAAGGGGAATGCCGTGCTCACGGGCAAATTCGCAGAGCGGACGATAAGCGGCGTAGTTTGTCCATTTCTTGGCCCAGCCGATGTCCTTGACGAGAGTGTCGTAATCGATTTCGCGGTGGTTGTAGCGGTCGACGGCGGGCTGGTCGCGAACTTCGAGTTGCTCAAGGCAGAGCGCGAGGGGTAGTCCGCGACTGGCGAGCGACTCGAGCACGTGGAGTTGGATGGCGTGATGCCGGGCGATGGTGTGAGTTTCGCCGAGGTAGATGACGCCAGCCGAGGCAAGATCGGCGAGCACGGCGTCGTCGGTGGCCTCCTCACCCTCGACGAGGTCGAGCCAAAACCCATCGCGGGTCTGGTTGGTCGCAGCGGAAAGGAGAGGCAGGGAGAATGTCATGGCAAGCAGGAGTAACAATTTCATGTGGAGAGGTTGAGGATTTTTTCGCGGAGGTGGGTGATGCGCTGTTTGGCTTCGCTGTTGCGGATGGCCATGGCGTAGGCGGCGGGCTCGCCGACAAGGAAGACTTTTTTACGACCGCGGGTAATCGCGGTGTAGAGGAGATTCCGCTGGAGCATCATGAAATGCGCCTTCAGCAGCGCCACGACGACGACGGGATACTCGCTGCCCTGCGACTTGTGGATGCTGCAGCAGTAGGCGAGCGCGAGGTCGCCGAAGTCGCCGCGGTCGAAGGTGTGGCGCTCACCATCGAACTCCGCCTCGAGTGTGCCGGCGACGCCGTCCACCGAGCGCACGAGACCGATGTCGCCGTTGAAGAGGTTCTTTTCGTAGTTGTTGCGGAGCTGGATGACCTTGTCGCCGGGGCGGAACTCGGCGGCGCCGAGGCGCAGGCCGCGGGCATGGCCGTTGAGCGCGGCCTGAAGCTGGACGTTGAGGCTGGCGACGCCGGCCACACCCTTGTGCATCGGCGCGAGCACCTGGACGTCGGCGACAGGGTCGGGCCACTTCAGTTTTTGTGGGACGAACTCGGTGACGAGCTGGACGACCTTGCGCACGCAGTCCTCGGCGTCGGTGGCGGTGATGAAAGTGAGGTCGTTCCGTGCCTGAATTTCCGCCACCTCGGCGATAGCGGGAGGCAGCGAGGCGTTGCCTTCGTTGATGGCGTGCGCGGTGGTGACGATGCCGCTCAGTTCCTTTTGGCGATAGATGACGGTGAGGCGGGTGACGGGGACCGTGTCGGTGGCGATGAGATCCTTCAGGACGTTGCCGGCGCCGACGCTGGGGAGCTGGTCGGTGTCGCCGACGAGGAGCAGGTGGGCGCGGGCGGGGACGGCCTGCAGGAGCGCGGAGGCGAGGCGGGCGTCGAGCATCGAGGCTTCGTCGACGACGAGGAAGTCGGTGGCGAGCGGCGCGGATTCGTTGGCGACGAAGCCGCCGGTGGTGGCGTCGTATTTGAGCAGGCGGTGGATCGTGGAGGCGAAGCCGCCGGTGGTTTCAGAGAGGCGCTGGGCGGCGCGGCCCGTGGGTGCGGCAAGGTGCACGCGGACCTGCTTGGCCTTCAGGATTTCCACGAGCGCGCGGAGGATGGTTGTCTTGCCAGTTCCTGGACCGCCGGTGAGGACGGTGACTTTGTGGGTGAGTGCGTTTTGCAGGGCGGTGCGCTGGAGGTCGGCGAAGGCGAAGCCGGCTTTTTTCTCGGCCCACTCGACGGCGGCGGCGGCCTTGATCGGCGGCAGACCGCTGCCGACGCGATTTAAGCGGGAGACGACTTCGGCGATTTTGCGCTCGGCGCGGTCGTTGTGCGGGAGTTGGAGGAGAGCGGAGCCGGGCAGGGGATTGGCGACGCCGGCGGGCTGGTGGCGGACGAGGGACTTGGACTCGACGAGAGCGTTGATGCGGGCTTCGACGAATTTCGAGTCGGTCTCGAGTAGGTTCGCGGAATAGGCGACGAGGTCGGCTTCGCGGTAGGCGGTGTGGCCTTCCTCCTGGAGCGTCTCGAGGGCGTAGATGATGCCGGCGTCGAGACGCGGCGGGGCGTCGTTGGCAAATCCGAGGTTGATGGCGATGCGGTCGGCGGTCTTGAAGCCTATGCCTTCGATCTCGCGGGCGACGCGATAGGGCTCGTTCATCAGGATCGGCTTCGCCTGCGCGCCGAAGTGTTTCACGAGCTTGACGCACTGGCCGGGCGTGACGCCGTAGGTTTGGAGGAAGATGTAAAGTTCGCGCTCGGTGCGTTTCTCGTCCCACGCCTGCTTGATGGCTATGGCGCGCTTTTTGCCGATGCCGTCGACGTCGCGCAGGCGAGCGGATTCCTCGCTGAGGATGCGGAAGGTGTCGGTGCCGAAGGCATCGACGATCTTGTTGGCGTAAACCTTGCCGATGCCGGACACGAGGCCGCTGCCGAGGTATTTGCGGATGCCGTAGACGCTGGCGGGGAGTTCGCTGCGGAACGCGGCGATCTTGAACTGTGCGCCGTGCTGGGCGTGGCGCGTCCATTCGCCGCTGAGGTGGAGCGTCTCGCCGCATTCCACACCAGGGAGCGGGCCGACGATGGTCACGGGCTCGGTGCGCTCCTTCGCGAGGGCGCGGGGCGGCAGGTCGGGCCGGAACTCCGCGATGGTGTAGTGATTCTCCGCGTTGAAGAAAATGATGCGCTCGACGACGCCGGTGAGGGTGTCGGGCGGAGAGTTGGGTGACGAGGGAGGCACGGGTGGCAGACGAATAGCCACGGATGGGAAAAAGAGAAGCCGAAGCGCACGGGGCGCTTCGGCTTCGAGACTGAACCGGCGCTATTTGGGCTTACCAGATGGTTACTCGGTCGGCGGCGGGGCGGCGCATGGGGGCGCCTTCGGGCACAGCGAAGGCGGCGGCGAATTCGTCGAGGTTGCCGAGCGGGCCGTTGGCGCGGAACTGGCCGGGCGAGTGCGGATCGGTGTTGACCTGCAGGCGCAGTTGCTCGGGGCGGAAGTTGATCCGCCAGATCGTGGCGTAGCTGAGGAAGAACCGCTGCTCGGGAGTGAAGCCGTCAATCTTGGCGCGCGCCTGGCCCGTGAGCGCCCGCTGGAGGGCGCCGTAGGCGACGCGCAGGCCGCCGAGGTCGGCGATGTTTTCGCCCTGGGTGAGTTCGCCGTTGAGGTGCTGGCCGTCGAGGACGGTGTAGGCGGCGAACTGTTTCACGATGCCGGCTGCGCGGGCGTTGAATTTTTCCGAGCAGACGGGCGTCCACCAGTCGTTGAGGTTGCCCTGGGCGTCGAAGCGGCGGCCGCTGTCGTCGAAGCCGTGCGTCATCTCGTGGCCGATGACGACGCCGATACCGCCGTAGTTGACAGCGTCGTCGGCCTTCGCGTCAAAGAAGGGCGGCTGGAGGATGGCGGCGGGGAAGACGATTTCGTTGTTCGAGGGGTTGTAGTAGGCGTTGACGGTCGGAGGCGTCATGCCCCACTCGGTGCGGTCCACGGGGCCGCCGATCTTGCGCAGGTCGCGGGCGATTTCGTGAGTGTGCGAGCGGAGCACGTTGGCGAGGTAGGAGCCGCGGTCCACGGTGACGTCGCTGTAATCCTCCCACTTGTCGGGATAGCCGATTTTGACGGTGAAGGCGTTGAGCTTTTCGATGGCCTTGGCGCGCGTGGCGTCGTCCATCCACTCGAGTTTCGAGAGGCGGTCGCGCAGGGAGAAGCGGAGGTCCTCGACGAGTTTCAGCATGCGGGCCTTCGAGGCGGGCGGGAAATACTCGGCGACGTAGAGCTGGCCGAGGGCTTCGCCGATGGCGCCGTCAACGGTGCCGACGACACGTTTCCAGCGGGGTTTCATCTCGGTGGTGCCGGAGAGGATCTTGCCGTTGAAGGCGAAGTCTTCCTTCACGAAGGGCTCGCTGAGATATGGTGCGGCGGCGCGCACGAGGTGCCAGCGGAGGTAGGTCTGCCAGTCTGCGAGCGGGACGGTGGTGAGCGCGGCCTCGAAGCCCTTGAAGAACTCGGGGTGGGCGAGGTTGATCTCGGTGAAGGCGGGGGCGACGGTGGCGGCGAAGTAAACCTTGAAGTCAACGGCGGGGGTCTTCGCGAGCGCGTCGGCCAGTTTCATCTTGTGATAGCTGGCGTAGGGATTGCGGAGCTTGACGCGGGGCAGCGCGCCGAGGGCCAGCTTGGTTTCTAGGGCCATGACGGCGGCAGCGCCGACCTGCGCGACCTCGGGCGAGTCGCCGAGGAGCGTGAGCATCTTGGCGACGTGGGCGACGTATTGCTGGCGGGTCTTCTGCGATTTCTCGTCGTCGTTGAAATAGTAGCCGCGCTCGGGGAGGCCGAGGCCGCCTTGGGCGAGATTGGCGATTTCCTTGGAGCTGTCCTTGCGGTCGGGGCTGCTGCCGAAACGGAAACCACCACCGACGCCGATGGAGTGGAGATGCGCGAGGGCGGCAAGGAGGTCGGCCGGAGCCTTGATCGCGGCGATGCGGTCCAACTCGGGCTGGAGCGGCTTGGCGCCGGCGGCGTTGATCGCGGCCTCGTCCATGCCGCTGGCGTAAAAGTCGCCGACCATCTTCTCGATGGCGGTGGCGCCGTCCTTCTTGGCGGCGACGCGCTCGCAGATGGTGTGGAGGTTGATGACGCTGAGGTCCCGCAATTGGGCGAAGGCGCCCCAACTGGAGAACTCGGCGGGCACGGGGTTGTTTTTCAACCAGGTGCCGTTGGCGTAACGGTAGAAGTCGTCCTGCGGTTTTACCGTCAGGTCGAAGTTTTTGAGGTCGAGCGCGGCACAGGTGGTGCCGGCGAGGAGCAGGGTAAGCGCGGCGGCGGCCGCGAGCGTGAGTTTGCGCATTGCCCCATCTTTCGGCGGGGCGGGGCCGGGGCAAGCGCACAATGCCGGACGGCGGAAACGCCAGATGGGCGGCTTCAGCGCAACTGGGCGCGGAGGAAGGAGACGCCGGCACGGACGAAGGCATCACCGTCGGGGCAAATGTTCTGGAAAATACCGCGCCGCCACCCGAAGTCATTCAAGGCGGTATTGTAGCCCTCAAGACCAATGTATTGGCAACCGGTGCCGGCCAGTGCGCCAAGAACGCGTGGCCACGGCACGAGCCCGCCGCCGGGCACGCCGCGGTCGTTTTCGCAGGCGTGCAAGCCCCAGAGTCGGTCGCCCAGCTCGTGCACGGCTGCGGCGGGGTCGCGCACTTCGGTGATCATGTGGTAGGTGTCGAACATCACCCGCACGTTACCTGGTGAACCGGCGAGCTCGATCAGACACAGGGTTTGCTGAGGGGTGTTGAGGATATGGGTGCGAAAGCGGCTCATTGGCTCAATGATGAGCAGCACGCCGCGTTTGCGGGCGTGTTCGGCGAGCGCATGCAGGCCATCGGCGGTGCGGGGCAACTCGTCCGCGGGCGGGCGACGCCGCAGGGATTTTCCCGGGCGGCCGTAGAGCGCGCCGGCGTAGGCCACGGCGCCAAGCTCGGCGGTGAGGTCGATGGTGTCGCGGTGAAACTCGAACGCTTTGCGGCGATTGGCCGGATCGTCGTCCGACAAATCCGCGCCATCGGGCCAGGCGCCGCCGGGTCCGACGAGCAGCCCGACGCCGACGGCTTCCGCGGCGCGGCGGGTGAGCGTGGGTGTGAACGGCACGTCGAGGCCGACGGAGAGCTCGAGCATGTCGAGTCCGAGACTGCGGGCTCGGTCGATAAGGCCGACCTCTGCGTCGGTCCATTTTTCCATCCAGAGATAAATGTGGGCGCCGAATTTCATGGAGTGCGTCGAGTGGAGGTGTGCGTGAGATGGAGAAGTTCGCGATAGAGGTATGTCAACTCTGGCATGGCGGCGCCGGCTGCTTCGGCGCGGCGGAGCGGCTCGCCCCAGATGGCCTCAACCTCGACTTCGCGGCCGGCGAGATAATCTACGAGGCTCGACGGCTGGTAGGCGCCGATTTTTTCGGTGACGCGAAACTGGCGGTCGGCCCAGTCGGCGGGCAGCGCGAAGCCGAGACGAGGCGCGGCGGCGATGAGCTCGTCCATCAGGCGGCGGGCGCGGGTGGCGAGATCGGGGCGGGCGAGGATGACATCGGTCGTGACGCCGCCACCAGCGATGGCGAGACCGTTGAAAGGGATGTTCCAGACGAGCTTGCCCCAGCGCTGCTCGGCGAAGTTGCCCGTGACGCGAGGTTTCAGGCAGGCGCGCTCGAACAGGTCGGCGAGCGCGTGCAGGCGCGGCGTGGCCGGGCTGGACCATTCGCCGAGCGCGGTGGCGTTGAAGGTCGTGCAGGCGATCTCGCCGGGCGCGAGGCGGTTGATGCAGACGTAGCAGAGGCCGCCGAGCACGCGGGTGGGACCGAAGCGAGCCGCGAGCTCCTCATGCGGGCCGAGGCCGTTTTGCAGGGTGAGGAGGGCGGTGCGCTCGTGCAGCAGCGGCGGGAGCAGTTCGCCGAGCGCGGCGCCGGCGGTGGCCTTGAGCGCGATGATGACGAGGCCGCACGGGCCGATTTCGGCGGGCGAGGCGTGGGCGTGGACCGGGGCGAGGGTGAAGTTGCCGTCGGGCGCGGAGATTTTCAGACCGTGCGCGCGGACGGCGGCGAGATCGCCGCGGAAGAGAAAATGCACTTCGGCACCGGCGCGGGCAAGACGGGCGCCGTAGTAGCTGCCAATGGCGCCGGCACCGACGATAGCGATTTTCTGCGACACGGCCGAACCACTCAGGCGGCGATCACCTTGGCGTAGGTGGCCTGCAGGGCGTGGGCGGAGGCCTGCAGGGACTGGAGTTCCTTGGGCCAGAGCTCAACCTCGAGATGGGCGAGGGCGCCGGCGCGGCCAACGACGGTCGGGACGCTGAGCGCGACGTTGCGGAGGCCGTAGGCGCCTTGCTGCACGGTGGAAACGGGTAGCACGGCACGGCGGTCGAGCGCGATGGCGTGGACAACTTCGGCGATGGTGAGGCCGACGGCCCAGCCGGCGCCGCCCTTGCGGCGAATGACCTCGGCGCCGCTGCCCTTGGTGCGCTCGAAAATCTGGACCTGGAACGCCGCGGTGCAGCCCGGCACCTTGGCAAGCGGCAGGCCGGCGTAGGTGGCGGAGGACCAGGCGGGCAGCATGGTGTCGCCGTGTTCGCCGAGGATGAGGGCGCTGACTTGGAGCGGGGCGAGCTTGAGTTCCTGCGCGATGAGCGAGCGGAAGCGGGCGGTGTCGAGCATCGTGCCAAGGCCGATGACCTGCGACCAAGGGAGGCCGAGCTTGGCTGCGGCGAGCTGGGTGAGGATGTCGACGGGGTTGGAGACGACGAAGACGAGGGCATCCTTGCGCAGTCCGGCCTGCTTGATGCTGGCGAGAATTTGGGAAAACAGGGCGACGTTGCGGTTGATCAGGTCGAGGCGCGACTCGTCGGGTTTTCGGCGCAGGCCGGCCGTGATGATAAAGAGGTCGCTGTCCTTTGCGCGTGCGTAGTCGGCGGCGGAGATCCGCTGGCCGCCGGCGACGGAGGAGCCGTGGAGAAGGTCGAGCGCCTCGCCTTCGGCGAGGTCGTGATTGGCGTCGATCAGCTGGATTTCAGCGACGAGGCCGGCGCACTGGAGGGCGAAGGCGGCGTTAGAGCCGACGCGGCCGCCGCCGCCGATGATGGTGACTTTCATGGGAGAGGAAGGTAGGAGCGAACTCGTTCGCGATGATCGAGAGAATCGCCTGCAAGCAGGCTCCTACGTCAGGGTTATTTTCCGCCGAGCTGCTTGAGGAGCTGCTCGGTGATTTTCTTCACCATGGCCTCGACGGCGGGATCGGCGCCGACGGTGCCGGTGGGCGGGGTAGATTCGCGTGCGTCGGCCGAGCAGGCCGCGCCCGGACGGAACTCGGCGCTGTCGCAGAGTTCGCATTCCTTCAGGCCGGCGCGGGGATCAGGCATGCCGAGTTTCTGGCGGAGCTCGACAAGTTCCTTGGCCTGGCCGCCGGTGAAGCGGTGGAGGCCGCCGCCGAGGCCGGCGGCGATCCAGATGGTGCGGCAGTAGGAGTCGATGTTCTCCATCTTCCAGTAGGCGTCCTCGACGTCCTTGCCCCAGACGATGACCCCGTGGTTCTGCATGAGGACGGCCTGGTGGTCCTTGCCGACCTCGCCGACCTCGTCGGCATTGGCGGGCGTGCCGGGCGTCTGGTATTTCGCGACGCCGATTTTGCCGAGGAAGACCTCGGCCTCGGGGATGAGGCAGGACGGGATGGAGACGTTGGCGATGGCGAAGGCGGTGGCGTGCGGCGGGTGCGCGTGGACGCAGGCCTTGCAGGCGGGCTGGCGCTTCATGATGCCGAAGTGCGTGAGCGCCTCGCTTGTGCGCTTGCGCGAGCCGGCGAGCTGTTTGCCGTCGAGATCGACAAGGCACATTTCGTCGGGGGCCATGAAGCCCTTGCAGATAAGTGTGGGCGTGCAGAGGGCGAGGTTGTCGCCGACGCGGATGGTGATGTTGCCGCCGTTGCCGTCGGTGTAGTCCTTCTGCCAGAGGCGGCGGCCCATCTCGCACATGCGCTCCTTGAGCGTGTTGATGGCGGGCGAGTGGAAAAACCGCTCGATCTCGGCGGGTGTTTTGGGATCGGAGCCGGGCGTCCACCGGAATTCATAGTCGGGCACGAAGGGCTCGGCGGAAGGGCGCGCGGCGCCGGACGAGGGGCGCGAGGCGGGCTTCGCGGAGATCAGCGAGGCGCGGCTGGAGAGCAGGTCGCGGGCGGCGGGAGTCAGGCGGGCGTCGGCTGGCACGGGGGTGCCGCGGCTCAGGAGATCTTCGACGTCACGGACGGTGAGCAAGGTGGGCATGTGGAAAGAAATCGATGGGGAAAGTGTCACCCATTAGGTGACACTTTTTCGGGAGGCGGGAGGCGGGAGCGGGGGAGAATATTGGATGGTATCGACGATGGCGGCGTTGTAGGCGTCGACGGGCGTCGGGTTGGCGAAGGGCGCGGCGGCTTCGGCGCCCTCGGTGAAACCGACGATGTGGCCGAGGCCGGCGCCGAGGTCGTCGTAGATCACGAGGCTGGAGCCCGGGGCGAGCGGCTCCATCGGCGCGCCGGCGAACTGGGCGCGGGAGAGTGGCTGCACGAGGAGGAAACGTGCGCCGCGGAGCGCGGGTTCTGCGGCGCTGAGAGTGACTTTGCCGATGACGTGACCGAGGCGCATGGCGGTTCAGGGCTGGGCCAGGGTCGGGTCGACGATGGCGAGGACCAGGTTGCGGAGTGGCGAACGCGGATCGCCGACGTGTTCCCGCGTGGTGGAGCCGTCAGTGGAGTAGATGATGCGCTGGTGGAGGCCGGCGCCGTGGGGATCGAGCGCGAGGACGGGGGTGCCTTCGTCGCGGCCGGCCTCGTCGATGGGCTGGCAGACGATCATGCGGTGGCCGCGCATGCTGGGGTGGCACACGGTGCTGACGATCACGCCATCGACGCGGGCGAGGTTCATGGCGGTCAGTAGATGCGAAGGTTATCGACCATCACGCAGCGGCGGGTGCGGGTGAAGGTGCGCGGCGTGCAGATGCCTTCGCCGGTCGTGGTGGCGATGGAATAGTTGAGGTAGCCTTCGCCGCCAAGGCCGAGGCCTGCGGTGCTGGGGCCGTTTTTCACGAAGAGCGTGGTGTCCACGGCGCGCGCCATCTGGGTCATGTGCTCAACGTTGAGCGAGTGGATGATGGCGGAGTGCTTGTAGCCGTGCTCGCTTTTCACCGCGGCGGCGACGGCGTCGTCGAAAGTTTTCACGCGGACGATCGGCAAGACGGGCATCATCTGCTCCTCCATCACGAACGGATGCGTGGCGTCGGTTTCGGCGAAGAGCAGCGGGGTATCGGCGGGGACGTTGGCGCCGGCGTGGCGGGCGAGTTCGGTGGCGTCCTTGCCGACGAAGGCGCGGTTGAGCGCGGCGTGCGAACAGCCGCCGGCGTCCTTGCTGTTGCTGAAGGCGACGCCGGTGAGTTTCTCGAATTGCGGCGGTGTGAGCTTGGCGGCGCCGGCGGCGGCGAGCTCGGCGATGAACTTGCCGGCGGCGGCCTCGAGGACGAAGACCTGTTTTTCGCCGATGCAGAGGAGGTTGTTGTCATAGGAGGCGCCGTGAAGGATGTTCGCGGCGGCTTTCTTGAGGCAGCCGGTGCCGTCGATGACGACGGGCGGGTTGCCGGGGCCGGCGCAGATGGCGCGCTTGCCGGACTTCATGGCGGCCGCGACGACGGCGGGGCCGCCGGTGACGCAGAGGATGTTCACGGCCTCGTGTTTGCACATCGCATCGAAGGTTGCGATGGTCGGCTCGGCGACGCAGCAGACGAGGTGCTCGATGCCGAGGGCGGCGTGGATGGCCTCGTTGAAGGCGCGGATGGCCATCGCGGCGCAGCGGGCGCCGCCCGGGTGCGGGTTGAAGACGACGGCGTTGCCGGCGGCGACCATCGCGACGATGTTGCCGGCGATCGTGGGCACGGAATGTGTGACGGGTGTGACGGCGCCGACGACGCCGAACGGGGTCTGCTCCTCGAGCGTGATGCCGTGGTCGCCGCTGAGGCCGTAGGGCCGTAGCCATTCGAGGCCGGGCACGAGTTTCACGATTTGGAGTTTCTCCACCTTGTGCGCGAGGCGGCCGATCTTGGTTTCTTCGAACTCGATGCGGCCCCACTCGACAGCGCGAGCGGTGCACATGTCCTTGACGAGCTCGATGATCTTGGCGCGACCGGCGAGGCCCTTGCCCTGCAACTGGTGAAACGCGCTCTCGGCGGCGGCGCACGCAGCGCCCATGTCGGCGAAGACGCCGAAGCGGCCGTCAGCGCGAGCAGACGATCTGACGATGGCGGGAGCGGACGGCGGTGTGGCCGCGGCAGATGAGGCGGGCGTTGCGGGCAGGTTCAGGCCGCGGAGCACTTCGTCCACGATGGAGCGCAGGGCGTTTTCGTCGAGTTGAAGCGAGGCACACATGGGAATCAGTGGGTGGCGGGCGGATGGATTTTACGGTTCAGCACATCGACGGTGTCCACAATGCCGATGACGACGGCGTCAACGGGCAGGGTCTTCATGCCGGCGGCCATGCGGGCGGAGCTGCCCTGACAAAACAGCACCAGCTCGTCGAGACCGGCTCCTAGGGCGTCGACGGCAACGATGGTGTTGGCGCCGGGGCGGAAGCGATCCGGCTGCGACTCATCGATGAGCAGCGGCCGCAGCAGGAGGAGTTTGCGGCCGGTCATGGCTGCATCTTTTTTGGTGGCGACGACCGAACCGATGACGCGCGCGAGGAACATGGCGGATGGGTGCGCAGGTCGTCCTGGTCGGCCGGCCCACAACCGTGGGCATGACCGGGAGGCGCCTGCGCGATGAAGGTTTACTTTTTGGCGGCGGCCGGGAAGCGGGGCAGCACGACGGCGACGTCGTCATGTGGGCGGGCGATGACCTGCACGGAGACGACTTCGCCGACGGCGCGGGCGGCCTGGGCGCCGGCGTCGGTGGCGGCCTTGACGGCGGCGACGTCGCCTTCGACGACGACGGTGACGAGGGCGTTGCCGACCTGTTTCATGGGGCCGACGAGCGTGACGTTGGCAGACTTGAGCATGGCATCGGTGCCGGTGACGAGCGCGGTGAGGCCGCGCGTTTCGAGGAGGCCGAGGGCTTTGGACATAGGAGCGTTGGGTTGGAGTTGAGGGTTTGAGCGGTGAAAAAATCAGGCGGCGGCGGCGCGGGGGCCGAGGCAGCGGGCGGTTTCGCGGGCGATGACGAGTTCCTCGTTGGCCGGGATGGCGAAGACGCGGGTGCGTGAGTCGCGGGCGGCGAGATCGGTCTCTGCGGGGGAGGCGGCGTTGCGCGCGGGGTCGAGGGCGAGGCCGAGTTCGTGGAGGCGGGCGCAGACGGCTTCGCGGAGCCAGGGGTTGTTCTCGCCGATGCCGCCGGTGAAGACGAGGGCGTCGCAGCCGCCCATTTCGAACCAGAAGGCGCCGACCCAGTGGCGGATGGCGTGAATGTAAACGTCGATGGCGGTCTGGGCGCGGCGGTTGCCGGCGAGGGCTGCGGCGCGGATTTCGCGGAGGTCATTGCTCACGCCAGAGAGGCCGAGGAGGCCACTCTCCTGCGAGAGCTGGCGCTCGATATCGGCGGTCGCGAGGCCGAGGCGGCGTTGCACAAAGGGGATGGTGGCGGAGTCGAGGTCGCCGACGCGGTTGTTCTGCGGGAGGCCGGATTGGGCGCTCAGGCCCATGCTGGTGCCGATGGCCACGCCGTCGACAATGGCGGTGACCGAGCTGGAGCCGCCGAGGTGGCAGGAGATGACGCGCAGCGGCGCGCCGGGCGCGGTGCACGGGCCGTCTTGGTAAAGCCGGCGGACGATGCCAGCGACGTCGGACCGGCCGAGGAGCTCGGCGGAGCGTTCGGCGATGAACTTGTGGCTGGCGCCGTGGAAGCCGTAGCGGCGGACGCCCGCGGCGTGCCACTCCTCGGGCACGGCGTAGCGGCGCGCGTGGCCGGGCACCCATTGATAGAACGCCGTCTCGAAGAGCGCGACCAGCGGCACGTCGGGGAGTTTTTGGCGGAACTGACGGATGCCGGCCGCGTAAGCCGGGTTGTGGGCGGGCGCGAGGTCGGCGACCGCGAGCAAAGCGGCCTCGACGCGTTCGTCGGCCAGCAAACATCCGGTCACTTCGCCGCCATGCACGGTCTTGAAGCCGACGCCATGCAGGCCGCTGGTTTCGCTGATGTGCCCGGCGGCGCGGAGCAGGGAGAGGCAGTCGTCGATCGGCGGGCCGAAATCGGTCACGCGTTCATAGCCACCTTTCGCTAGAAGCGTCTCTTGCGAGCCGGTTAGTCGAAACAGGCGGTATTTGAACGACGTGGAGCCGAGGTTGGCGACGAGGATGTTCAAGGAATTATCGGTTTGAGAGCCGAAATTGGCGCGTTGGGGACAACGCGCCCTACCATCAGGCGCTGGTAGAGGTGATCCACTTGCCGAGGCCGGCGAGGTCGTCGTGCGGGCGCGGGATGACCTGGACGCTGATGATTTCGCCAACGCGTTTGCCGGCTTCGGCGCCGGCTTCGATGGCGGCTTTTACAGCGGCGACGTCGCCACGGAAGAAGGCCGTGACGTAGCCGGAGCCGATGGTTTCGTAGCCGGTCATGACGACGTTGGCGGCCTTGAGGGCGGCGTCGGAGGCTTCGAGGAGGGTGCAGAAACCTTTGGTTTCGATAATACCGAGTGCGGACTGAGCCATGGGAAGAATGAGTTGAGAGTTAAAAGTTGAGAGGTGAAAGCGCCGGACTCAGGCGAGGCCGACTTGTTTGAGCAGGTCGGCGTGCGGGCGCGGGATGACGTGCGAGCAGACGAGTTCGCCGACGCGCTTGGCGGCTTCGGCGCCGGCGTCCACGGCAGCCTTGACGGAGCCGACGTCGCCTTTGACGACGACGGTGATGAAGCCGCCGCCGATTTGAACTTGGCGGACTAGTGTGACGGCCGCCGCCTTGACCATGGCGTCGCTGGCTTCGACTGAGCCAACGTAGCCGCGGGTTTCTACCATGCCGATGGAATCATTCATGAGGAGGAGTTGGGTTGGGAGTTGAGGATTGCTGATTGAGAAAAGGAGTTACTTGAGTAGTTCGACGGGAGTGTCGGGCGTAAACATGCAAGCGTTCCCCTCGTCGGTGTCGATGTGCACCTCGAGTTTGAAGTCAGCGTGCACACGGACGAGGAGGCGTTCGAAGGTGATGGCGCAGGGACCGCCGATGCGCAGGCGCATGAAGTCGCCAGATTTGACGCCGTAAAACTCGGCGTCAGTCGGGGCCATATGGACGTGCGGCGCGGCACGGATCACACCCTCACGCATTTCCAAGAATCCAGCCGGGCCCATGAGCATACAACTGGGCGTGCCGGCGATGGTGCCCGACTGGCGCACTGGCACATCGAAGCCGAGCGCGATGGAGTCGGTGAGTGCGAGTTCGACTTGGTTGAAATCGCGACAGGGACCGAGAATTCGAAGATTCGAGATCACGCGGCTGCGCGGGCCAATAAGAGTGACCGACTCTTCCGCCGCAAACTGGTCCTTCTGGTAGAGCCACTTCATCGGCGTGAGCGTGCGGCCCTTGCCGAATAGCGTTTCGACCGCTTGGGCCGTGAGGTGGCAGTGGCGCGCGCTGACGTTTACGAGGACAGGGTGGGGAGCGAGGGCAAAACGTGGCACAGCTTTCCCGAGGCGCTGATAGAGCGCGCGACGCACCAGATGCTCGATCTCGGCACGGTGGGGGGTGGGCGGTGACAGGGGCATGGGAGAGGGTGTGGCAGTGAATTAAAGGTCAGTTACGCGGGAGAATGCAAGGCTATTTGATAGATTCTGGTAGATTTTGAGCGAATCTCGCTGAAATCTCGCATCGTGCCCTCAGATTACAAGACAATATTGTCGATCAAGCGCACTTCATCGACCCACGCGGCGATGGCCAGCAGGGAGTGGTCGGGCACGATTTCGCGCATGGGTTCCAGCGTGCGGCGATCCACCAGTGTGATGTAAATCACGCGCACGCGCCGGTGCTGGCTGAGGATGTGCGTGGCCTCGGCGATGAGCCGGTCGGGGCTCCGGACGCCGTTGTCGGCCATCTGCTTGGCACGCTTGAGGGCGGCGTGGAGCGAGAGGGCCTCACTGCGCTGGCTGGCGGTAAAGTCGCGATTGCGCACGCCGGCGGCGAGTCCGTCGGGTTCACGGACAGTGGGGACGAGCACGATCTCGACCTCGAAGTGGAGGTCGGCTGCCATTTTTCGCACGACGGCGGCGCGCTGGGCGGTTTTCTGACCGAAGAAGGCGAAGTCAGGGCGAATGAGATTAAAGAGTTTCACCATCATTGTTGTCACACCGCGGAAATGGGTGGGCCGCGATAAGCCGCAGAGGGGCTTGCCCGTGCCCTCCTCGCTGACGTAGGTCGAGTAACCACGAGGATACATTTCTTCGGAGGAGGGGGCGAACACCACCTGCGCTCTGCATTCGGCGCACAGCGCAAGATCGGCCTCGAAACTGCGCGGGTAGTTGGCGATAACCTCGTTGGGCCCGAACTGGAGCGGGTTAACGAAAATCGACACCACGACAATATCAGCCTTCAGCGTGGCAGCGCGGATCAGTGCCGCCTGCCCCCCGTGCAACGCGCCTTGCGTGGCGACGAGGGCGATGGTCTGACCCTCGGTCTTGAGCTTGGCGGCCAGTGACCGCATTTCCGCAACGGTGGCGATTTTTTGCATGGGAGCGCTTGGTTTTCTGGCAATGTCGGACTTGAGTTAACGCGACACCGCGCGTTTGTTCAAGTTTTTGCCCTCCCGCTGGCGAAATTTCACGACCATTTTTCACACCGACCATGATCCGCATCAACGACAATTACACCAAGCTCAAGACCTCATACCTCTTCAGCGACATCGCCAAGCGCGTGAGCGCCTACGTCGCGGCCAATCCCGCCAAGCCCGTCATCCGCCTCGGCATCGGCGATGTCACCGAGCCACTCCCTCAGGTCTGCATCGACGCGCTGCACGCCGCCACCGACGAGATGGCGCAGCGCGCGACGTTCAAAGGCTATGGCCCGGAGCAGGGCTACGCGTTTCTCCGAGAGGCGGTAGTTCAGCACGAGTTCGCGCCGCGAGGATGCCACGTCGCGCCCGACGAGGTGTTCGTTTCCGACGGCTCGAAGTGCGACTGCGGCAATCTCCAGGAGATTTTTGCGGACGATATCCGCCTAGCGATTCCCGATCCGGTCTATCCAGTCTATGTCGACACGAACGTCATGGCTGGCCGCACCGGTGCGAACATCGACGGCCGCTACGCCGGAGTCACCTATCTTGATTCGACTCCGGCGAACGGCTATGTGCCCGCGATTCCGTCGACGCCTGCCGACCTGATCTATCTTTGCTTTCCCAACAACCCCACCGGAGCGGTTGCCACCAAGGCGCAACTCGCCGCGTGGGTTGCCTACGCGAAGGCTAACCGTGCGATCATCCTCTTCGACGCCGCTTACGAGGCCTATATCCGCGACCCGGCGATTCCGCACAGCATCTACGAGATCGAGGGCGCGCGCGACGTCGCGATCGAGTTCCGTAGCTATTCAAAGATTGCCGGCTTCACCGGCACGCGCTGCGCCTACACCATCGTGCCGAAGGCGCTCAAAGCCTGGGATGCGGCCGGCCACGAGCACTCCGTCCACGACCTTTGGAATCGGCGCCACACGACGAAGTTCAACGGCGTTGCCTATCCGATTCAGCGCGCCGCCGTCGCGATTTACTCCGACGAGGGGAAAGCGCAGACGCGCGCCCTCACCGATTTCTACCTCGGCAATGCCGCGCGCATCCGCGCCGCGGTTACGAGCCTCGGCTTTAGCTGCATCGGCGGCGACAACGCGCCCTACATCTGGGTCAAAGTGGGCCGCGACTCGTGGGAGTTCTTCGACCTGCTGCTGAACAACGCGCAGGTCGTTTGCACACCCGGTGCCGGTTTCGGCAGATGCGGCGAAGGCCACGTGCGGATCAGTGCTTTCAACTCGCGTGACAACGTCGAGCAGGCTCTCGCCCGCATCGCCGCCGTGCTACAATAACGCGGCATCTGGCTCGCCCCGAATGTGAATTGGGCCCTGCGCTGACTCAGCCAATTATCGATGGAGCGCTTGGCCGTGACGCACTTCTGTGTCCCGGTTGGTCGGGGTTGTTTTCATCGAGCTATCCGCATGGCTTTTTGACCATAGGGTCGACGTGAGAGGGAATATAGGCTGACTTTGTCAGAAATTGATTTGGTTAGTATGAGATAAAACAGTTTTTTTGACGAAAAAAGAAAATGTGTTGACGAGCGCCAAACAAAAATATCCATTCGCACTCTTTCCCTAATCGGAAGGCTCTTTGAAATTTACTTTGTGCGATTGATTGGGACCCCCAATCAAAATTCAAAAAATGATACCGACTTCGGTCGGTATCTAGTTTAAGTAGTTCATGAATCACTAGGTTCTGAACTCTCTTTTCGGAGAGTTTGATCCTGGCTCAGAATGAACGCTGGCGGCGTGGTTAAGACATGCAAGTCGAACGGTTTTTCAGGTGTAGCAATACAATTGAAAGACAGTGGCGAACGGGTGCGTAACACGTGAACAATCTACCTTCAAACGGGGAATAGCTCGCCGAAAGGCGAATTAATACCGCATACGGTTGATTCTCTCCTGAGAGTCATACCAAAGTCAGGGACCGCAAGGCCTGACATTTGAAGAGGAGTTCGCGGCCTATCAGCTAGTTGGCGAGGTAACGGCTCACCAAGGCTAAGACGGGTAGCTGGTCTGAGAGGATGATCAGCCACACTGGAACTGAGACACGGTCCAGACACCTACGGGTGGCAGCAGTTTCGAATC
>CAIRCN010000041.1 GCA_903877135.1 uncultured Opitutia bacterium | reverse complement strand
TCATTTCGGCGCTATCTCCAACATTGAACAGCCGCGCAGTCGGCCCCGGACGCGCAAGCGTCGGTGACGAAGGTGGCAAGGTGACACTCAAGAACCGCCCGGTGCGGACCCGCACGCCGGATGGTGTGGGGCCAGTGGCTAGGGATAAAGGGATCCTTCACTTGCTGTCCCGCTTGAGTAAAGCGTGGCAGTAAAACCCGTGCATAAATGCCGAAGCATGCGGACATTGAACGGATTCGTTCAGAGCACACATGACGACCCTCGATTTCCGATGATACATCTCCAACTCGCACTTCCTGCCTAACGGACAAGATAATCCATCATCGCCGAACGAATCGAGAGTGTTGGGGACTTCACTCATTTGTTGCTCCGGCTAGTTAGACGGGTCGAGTTTCATCAAGAAAAGCGTAAATGAAATGGGAGGCAGAGGGTATGGGGTGATACCCCACCGCAAAACCTATCAATACCTCACACCAATCAGGTTGGCCCGTTACCAACCCGACCAGACCGAACCAGTCGCAGATTGGGGACGTAACTGAGGCGATTCGTTGCCGCGTGACTTAGCCGTCTAGGCAAGGCCGGGGCGGAACACCGCAGGAGACAGAGGCAACTGGCAACGGTTGCCACCTTAACCTCTGCTGCGGCTTTGGCATTCTCAGGCCGCAAATCAGCAAGCAAGACATGTTTTCCTACCCCAACCCGGCGTGCAATAGCCTGGCCGATTTGACCGGACCCAATGAGGACAATGACACTTTTCATAAGGCGAGGTGACTCTTGTTGCTTAGGTGAGCGATGAGCCGATTGTGAGTCAATCGAACGTCGAGCTGCTTTCGGCGTTCCAATAATCAACGAAATCGGCACGGGCAACTTACACGATCCCGAGATCAGCAACTTCGGCGGCCGCACCCCTGACGCAAACGCTGATCCCAGTTCCGTGTGGGAACCGATCCAATCTGAAACGCGCCAAATAGAAGCAGTCGGCCAAAGGTTCTGTGATACCGATTTTTTGCGGCCGGCCCACGAAACCTTGATATGTCGTGAGATCAGGCCCCTGTCAGGCGGCGGTGCACCGTTTCGAGCAGCGTCTCGGTCGTGAACGGCTTCGCCAACACGTCTGGAATTCCCAGCGCCACCAACTCGCGGGCATTATCCACCTCAACCATTCCGCTCATGACGGCAATAGCAACGGCGGGGTTGATCGCTCTGAGCGCCCGGGCTAGAGTGACGCCATTCATCACGGGCATCATTAGATCAGTGAGGACAAGGCTGATATTTGCCCGGTGCGCGACAAATTGCGTGAGCGCGTCAGCGCCATCGACCGCCATCATCACCTGAAAGTGCTGGTGCTCGAGTGTCAGTCGGATGCCGTCGCGGATGATGCGCTCATCGTCCACCACCAGAATGGTCTGGCCAACTTTCGGCAGGCTCACCGGAACCAGGGGAACCTCGGCGGCTTCAACGCCATCGGTAGTAGCCGGGAGACCGACCATAAAGGTGGTCCCCACCTGCGGCGTGGAGTCCACGACCACAAAGCCTCCATGGTGCTGCATGATGGCAAACACGGTTGAGAGGCCGAGGCCGGTCCCCTTGCCGAGCGGCTTCGTGGTGAAGAACGGATCGAATATCCGGTGCCTGATCTCGGCTGGAATGCCATGGCCGGTGTCGCTGACCGAGATCATCACATAAGGCCCGGGCTTGGCACCCGCCGCCAGTTTCGAATCCCCGTCGGCCAGAGAAATGTTGGCGGCCTCAATCGCCAGGCGGCCGCCTGTGGGCATGGCGTCGCGTGCGTTCACACACAGGTTCATGAGCACCTGGTGCAACTGGGTGGGATCGACCAGCACCTTCCACAGCGAAACTGGCAGCCGCTGTTGTATGTCAAGGTCCCGCGGAAAGGTCTCGCGCATCATCCCGATCATCTCGTGGATGAGGTGCCGGGGTTGTATCTGGACCCGCTCGCTCTCCTGGCCGCGGCTGTAAGTCATCAGCTGCTTGATGATATTGGCTCCCCGCTGGGCACTCGTCTGAGCCATCGCAAGTAGCTCCAAATCACTCTCGTCCGTCAGCTTGTCTTTCAGCAGTCCGGTCAACATCATGATCGGCGATAGCACATTGTTCAGGTCGTGGGCGATGCCGCCCGCCAGGGCCCCAATGGCCTCCATACGTTGACCCTGCAGGAATCGGGTTTCCATCGTTTTCTGCTCGGTGATGTCCTGCTTGATAGCAATAAAATGAGATATTTCCCCTTTCGCGTCGCGTAACGGCGTAATGGTCATGTTCTCAGTCCGCAGGGCACCGTCCTTGCGGCGGTTGACGATTTCGCCCTGCCAAACTTTACCTGCAAGGATGGTCTCCCACATCTGCCGGTAAAACGCGGCGTCATGCTGTCCCGACTTCACAAGGTCACGCGGGTTTTTGCCGAGCGCGTCGGTTGGCGTCCAGCCGCTCAGGGTGGTGAAGGCGGGATTCGCCCACTCGATAATGCCCTCCCGGCCCGTGATGACGATGGCATTGGCGGCCGCCTCCAGCGCGGCGCTTCGCAGGAGCAGCGCTTGCTCGGACTGCTTGCGTGCCGTGATATCATACAGGAGCACCAGATGCTCCCCTCCCCAGTTTTCACCGACTGAGGCCGCGCTGGCCAAGACAGTCTTGTTCGCCCCGTCTTTGCATCTGATGGTTACCTCGATCGGCGTGAAGCTAACTCCGGCCCGTTTGGCTCGCTCAAGCTCGGCCTGCCATGCCTCCACCACCCAACGACGATAGTCCGGATCGGGGTAGGCCAAGGGCCACCACTCGGACAGCGTTTGCAGGTCGTCCTTGGTGTATCCGAAGGAGGCGATAAACGCCGCGTTTAGTAAAGTGACGCGCTGGCCTTCATCGTTCATTGCGATGGGCACCGGAGAAATGTCGATGATTGCACGGAATCTCGCCTCGCTAGCTCTCAGCGCATCGTTGGCCTGCTTGCGGCCGGTAATGTCGATGAACGAGGTGATAAACCGGTGGTTTAAGATGGGCGACGTTGAGATGAGGAAGCTCCGCTGGTTCAACGGGCTGACCATTTCGGCCTGGATCGACTCGGTCCGGTCCTTGTGCGACCGCCAGAACGCTTTGATGGCATCGGTTGACATCCCGTAGAGCTCCGTGGCTAGACCTCCGATCACGTGATCCGACGCGCGGTCTGCCACCGAGAAATAGGCGCGGTTCACCTCTAGGATCCGATAGTCAACCATCTCTCCCTTGTCGTCATAAACGATTTCGTTGAGCGCCAGGCCCTCGGCCATCGTGTCGAACAAGACCCGCAGCTTCGCCTCACTCTCGCGCAGCCGCTCCTCCGCCTGCTTGCGCTCGGTAATGTCGACGAGGGTCGACATAAGATAGAGCGGCTGGCCAGCCGTGTCGCGGCGCAGGGTCGAGCTGAGATCTGCCCACACCACCGAACTGTTCTTGTGCAGGAACCGCTTGATAAATCGGACCGAGTGCTCTCTTCCGGATACAAGAGTCTCTATTTTCCGCTGGGTTGCCTGCGCGTCGTCCGGATGCGTGACCGCTTGCCACGTCACCTGCCTGAGCTCCGCCGGCGACAATCCCAGCATGTCGCCCAGTGCCTGGTTGCCCAGCGTCTTCCCAGAAATTTCAGTGATGGACATCCCGACATTCGCCCGTTCGAAGAAGGCTTTGAACTGTTCCTCGCTATCGCGCAGCGCCATCTCCGCCAGCTTGCGCGCGGTGATGTCCTGGCAGGTGCCGACGGTGCGCAAAGTTTTGCCCGCTGCATCATTGACGTTATACCAGCGTTCTTCGACATGCTTGATTTTGCCACCGGGCAACAGCAGCCGGTGTTCGAGCGAGAACGACCCGAGCTGGCCGAGAGAGCGCGCAAACGCATCGCCCACGTTCTGGCGGTCGTCAGGGTGCACGAATTCTAGGAATCCCGCAGGCGTGGGTTGAAACTGCTCCGGCGTGGTCTCGAAGATTCGAAATGTTTCCGGCGTCCAGACAACGTCGAGCTTAGTGGCATCAGTTTCCCAACTACCGACGTTGGCGACGGCCTGAGACTGATGCAGCCGCAACGTCTCGATGGTCAATTGTTCCGCCAGGCTGCGTTGGGCCACCTCCTGCTCGCGTATCGCTTCCTCCGCCAGCCGGCGCTGGGTCACGTTGACGTGCATCACGATGGCTCCCGATGCGCGGTCAGGTCCCACGGGCGTCACCATCAGCCTGAACCAGCGTTTTTCAGTGGGTGAGTGACAGGGATACTCGAGAGAGAACTCCGGCGCCTCGCCCCGCAACACCCGTCGGATGCCCTCCGCGGCGGCTGCGGCCTCGTCCGAGCAGTCGCCTTGGGCGCGGTCGCAGACGGTCAGATAGTTTTGCCCGACAGAAAAGTCCTCGCTCCGCAGCACATTGGCGGAGCCAAAGCGACGCCATGATTCATTCACCGCGACGATAACGCCATCGTTGCGCAACAAGGCGATATGGGCTGGCAGGGCGTTGAGGATGCCGCGCTGCATATCGGCGGCAAGCTCCAGCGCCCCCGCATGCGCCTGCAGCTTTTCATGAACCTCGCTCGGCAAATAGAGTCGAGCGCCGCCTGACGCCAAGACGGCAAGTTCGCCGCCGGTCAATTCATGCAACTCGCGCTCGGTCGCTTGCAGTTTTTCAACGAGCACGGCGATCCTACGCTGCCGGTCCGCGGGAATTGGTTCGCTGTCAGGCATTCGCCGGTGGGGAAAAAAGTTGAGTACGGTGCGAACGTCGGGCAGGCGAGTCCAAAGTTGAACACCCCAGATTACCCGATTCGGCGGCGGGCGCTAATTTTCCGTCTCAGAAGGTAACCTTCTGGAAACGAAGATTTCGTGGTGTCTATGGCGACGCAACTCACGAATTGCAGTTTCAGGCAATAAGGCGTCGATCGAACGAAACGCGCAAGCTCTCCGTGGTACTACGCCGGGGGCAGGCAAATCTGGAATCGCGTTCCTTCTTCTTTCGACGTTGTGAAACTCACGCAGCCGCCGAGATAGCGTTCGCCGAGCAGCTTGATGCTGTAGGTGCCAATCCCACGCCCACGCCCCTTGGTCGAAAAACTGCGCTGGAAAATCTGGAGCGCAACCTCGCGCGGGATCTCGCCGTCGTTGTGGCACCAGAACGTGCAAATGTCGGCACCCGCGTCGGCGCCGAGCCAGACGATCCCGCCCTTCGGACTCGCTTCGAGCGCGTTCTTTAGCATGTTCGCCAGCACGCGTTGCAGGATCGCCGGGTCCGTTTTCACCGTGCAGTTCTTGCCGCTGAGGTCCAACTTGACCTGCCGGCCGGCCGCCGCCGGATGATTGCGGTAGAGTTGCTGGACGTTTTTCAGCGCCTCCGCCCCCACCACTGGCTCCGATTGCGGCTGCAATTCGCCATGCTCCGCCGCCAGCAACAGCCGCTGGCTCTTGATTTCATTCACCAGTGTCTCGGCCGAGAGGAGCAAATCGTCCTTCAAGTCATAGGTCAGCGCTGGTTCGTCGGCGATAATCGATGCGATGCCAGACAAGCTACCCGCCGTGTTGAGCACATCGTGAAAGAAGACCCGCTCCAGCAGGTTGCGACGCTTCTCGTCGCTGATGTCGTCGATGACGACGAACTGGTAGTCTCGCCCCTCCCATTCGAACGGGCTCGCGGTGACGCGCAGGTCGTAGGCAGTGCCGGCCACGGTGGCGATGCGGCACTCCTTCGCGGTTTGCTGGCCCGCGCCGGCGCCGAGAATAGCCTGGACTGCACCGCACGTGCGACAAGCCTCGGTGGTGCCGCAGCCGTGCTCGGCGGACGCTGCTTGCCGGCAGGCGAGAAACTCGCCCGGCCGCATCCCCACATAGGATTCCCGTTGTAATTCGCACGCGAGTTTTTTCACCGCCGCGTTGGCGAGCAGGATTTGCCGCTCGGCGTTCAAAATCACCACGAGGCTCGGCATCGTATCGAGCAAACGCTGGAGGTTTTCTCGGGAGCCGAGTTGCGCAATCTGCTTGGCAATTTCCGCGGCAGACAACCGTTCCGCGGGAGCGAAATCGGTCGGAAGGCGAAGGTCGGAGGAGGCGGGCATGGTGTGAGGTGAAAATGGCGCAATCTCCGGCGACCACTCTTGGCCGCGACTCATGGAATCACAGACTAAAAATGGGCGTAACGCAGAACGGTGTCCGAAGCGTGCGGGCCAACATCGAATATCGGTCCGCCACGGCGCTTCTTTAACCGCAAAGGTGAAAGTCCGGCTTCCTTGCCGGCCCGATTTTGGGTGTTCCAGAATGGAACCTTTTGGAAACGCCCGATTCGAGCGAAAAACCAAAATCTACGGGTCGTTCAGCTCTTTCACGACTTGGGTAATTCGCACAGCTCATCTACTATGAACGCACCAAGGTCGCACGGTTTCCCCGCGCGCAAGGTTGTCAGGCCCAGATCGCTTTTCGTCACACCTTCGCCTGGCACGTGCGTAAATCCGGCGCCTTTCGCGGTTATAGACCCACCCACAGTAGGGATATGCCCCATATCTTAAATGGGGCGTCACGAATAGTATTCTGCGAAGCCTGATCACGTCTTTCGGTTCACGCTGACTCGCCCCGCATATGAAATCGACTCCACGCTTGGCCAACCAGCCACAAGCCGCCGCCTTGGAAACAACGCCAACAGGGCTGCAGAAGGCGATCTTCAACAGCGCCAACTTCTCGAGCATCGCCACCGACGCCAAGGGCGTCATCCAGATTTTTAACGTCGGCGCGGAGCGCATGCTCGGCTACGCCGCCGCCGACGTGATGAACAAGATCACCCCGGCCGACATCTCCGATCCGCAGG
>CAIRCN010000040.1 GCA_903877135.1 uncultured Opitutia bacterium | reverse complement strand
TGAAGCGCTGGGCCAGCGGCTCCTGGCCGGCGGGCTCGTTCCGTGCCACCAACATCGCCGTCTTGATTGTCGTCATCGCCGCCCATCGTAGCAGGACCGCGCCGCCGAGTTACGCACGCTTGCCGAAGCTACACGGTGCGACGCCACCGCCTTGGCGTGCGTCGTCAGGGCGAGCAGATAGGCGAAGGGATTGATCCGATTGAGCCGGCAGGTGTGGATGAGGCTCATGAACAGGTCGCCGGTCCGCGCACCGTGGAGGGTTTTATAGCTGAGGCTGTTTTTGCGATGGAGGATGGCCATCTTCAGCGCCCGTTCGCACACGTTGTTATCGAGCGGGGCGCCAGCCTGACGGAGGAACAAGGTCAGCGGCTCCCAATACTTGAGCATATAGCCGATGGCCTGGCCGAGGCCGGAGTTGGGCTCGACGTGTTTGCCCTCGAGTTTTTCGTGCATCCACGCTTTCAGTCGGTCCATCACCGGCTGGCTGTGAGTTTGGTGATGCCAGAGCCGCGACTTGGGTGCGAGGCCCAGCGCCTTGGCCTCGGCGTCGAAGCGATAAACCTCCCTCAGGGCTTCGAGCACGTGCTGACATTCCACGGGAAAGCTGGGAGCCACCGTCACGAACTCACGTCTTCCATGGGCAAGGCAGTGGGCCAGGATCGTGTTGGACTCCGGGTGCACGTTGCGCGACAGCGCATCGCACATCTGGATCGGCGGGGCGAGCTCGGCGGCGCGCTGGCGCAACACCGCGGCGAGATTCTCGCCGGCGTGCTGCCAGCCGGTAAAATACAACGCGACCGGGTGGTGCTCGACCTCGGCCAGCACATTCGTGGTGAACGTCCCTTTACGTTGGGGCTCCATCAGCGCCAGCTGGTCGGCCGTGGCACTGCCCGGCCGTCGCAGATCGAGGATCCGCATGGTCGTGTCGTCATGATGCAGCAAGGGAGCGTTGGCGGCCTGCGCGACCAGCTCGGCCAAAACCGGCTGGGCCAGTTCGCTGAGCGGGGCCAACAGTTCCCACTGGGTCGATTCCGGCAGCGGCACGCCCAGACTCTGCTGGAGCCGGGCCAGCCGGTAATGCGGTAGCCCGGTGCCGTAACGCAACACCGCGACCGTCACCGCCACGCTCGGAGCGTACTTTTCCTGGCCGGCTGCCGCCGGCGCGGGCGCGGTGAACATCGCGCCGCAAGTGTCGCAGCGGAGGCGCTCCAGCTCGTAACCGGTGGCCGCAATCGGCGGCGAGCCCTCGATTCGCAGGATGATCGCCTTGGTCTTTTGCGCTCGCACCGCGCCTTGGGCGCAGAGCGGACAACGGCAGCCCGGCTTCAAAGTCGGATGCGCTACCCCGACCCAGCAAGCGCCGGTATAGTCCTTGGCCTTGAGGCGGCCGTGGCCCTTGCATTTGGGCTTGGGCCTCTGGGGCCCCGGCGCCGAGGCCGTCGGGCACACCCGGTCGGTCTGCTCGGTCTTCGCCCCGAAGAGCAGGTGCCGCAGTTTTCGCATCGTCATGCGCTCCTGTTCAATCGACGCCACGATCTGGGGCAGCACGTGGCTCATCGCTTCGATCAGGCGATAATCGTCCGGACCGACTCCGGCGCGCACCCGGGTGAGAAACGCGGCGCGCTCCGGTTCGCTCAGCAGGGGCGCCTCGAACGTGCGCGCCGCACTCATGGCGCGAGCAGGCGCTGGCGGAAGTGTTTTCCCAGAGGATACGCCCACAGCTCCTTGATCGAGCAGGTGACATGATGCGTTTTGACCTTGGTGCCCCGGCCCTGCGAACGCCCAAGGCAGCGCCAGTTGGCCGCCCGATAGCAGGTGCCCTGGAAGCGTTCGATATCCACAAAGCTTTCCAACAGTTGGAGGGGATGGTGGTAGAGTTCCTGCCAGTCCGCGCTGATCCGCCGGGCGATCCGCCCCAAGAGGTGACTGGCCAGATGGCGCACGTTGACCCACGGCAAAATCAAATAACGGGAGTTGTAGGCAATCTGGTGAAGATTGTGGCGATACGCGGCCCTGGGGGCGCCGACCAACTGGTCGCGCAAATCGAGCTGCCGGGGCGCCGAACTCCACGCCAGGCAGGCCACCGGGCGCTCGCCCGCCAGGATCAGATACTTCAGGTGTTCGCCGACCGGCCGGCTGTAGCCCAGATAGTGATGATCGCGCAGCAGTTGGGCAAAGAGCGTTTCGTCATCGGTGCGCCGCACCAGCCGGATCGTCAACGCTCCCAACGCGGCCACGGTGGTCGCAATCGGGGTGGTGTCGTAGCTCGCGCCGGCGGCCACGCGCCGGTGGGCAATCGCATTGTTCGGCGGCGCTTGGCGTTTGGCCGGCAGTTCGATGTG
>CAIRCN010000039.1 GCA_903877135.1 uncultured Opitutia bacterium | reverse complement strand
GGGCCGGGATTCATTTTCGGGCCAGAATGACCCGAATCCCGGTTTTAAAAACCATATCCGTAACACCTCTTGTGCTGCGTTACTCACTTTTAAAATATCACTTACAAAATCCATTCAAGCCCTTAACTGGACAGGCGTGGCTCGATAGGGATCGGTAGTCGTGCCGGGATCCCGGATGACAGGCCGAGAGCGGGGCGGCGATTGATGAAGGTGATGAGCACTGCCAAACTCCAGACGCGAGACCACTGGCGTTCATCGTCGCGGGTTTGAAAGCTGCGCCAGAGATCTTGCACGGGCCGAGGATTGAACAGACCGCTGCGTCCGATGCTCGCGTCGGTAAAAGTATCGTCCAGGAACGGCCGCAGTTCGCGATGCATCCACTCTGCGAAGGGCAGGCTGAAACCACGTTTCCGGCGGTTGGCCAGCGCGGGTGGCAGCACATCGCGCATAGCGGCGACCAGGGAGGATTTTGGGTGCTGACGATTCTCTTTGAAGTTCTCCTGCTGATTCCAGAGCCACTCGATCAGGGGACGATCAACAAAAGGCACACGGAGTTCTAGCGAGTGGCGCATGCTCATTACATCGCTGTCCCGGAGCAACACATCGGCCATGTAGGTGCGCAATTCCCAAGCGCTCACAGTCTTAAACACGTCCGCCTCTTTCAGATCAGCGGACAGGGCGACGAGTTCGGGATGGAAAGGTGTGTGCGGACTCGAGGCTGACTTTGCATCGTCACTGAGCAGCGCGCGCCTGCGTCCTTCCGAAAAAACACGCCGCTGCATAGAGCAGATTTCTTGGAAATTGCGGGCGTTTTTAAGAATGTCGGCGAGTTTACTGTAGCGGGTGTCGCGCTTGAGCAAGGTAGCAGCGATGGCATTGCGGATTGAGCGGGGGAGTGTGCGCCAGAACGGAAGCCAGGTAGCGATTTGCGGTGAAGTGCGAAACGACGGATAGCCTCCGAGCAATTCGTCACCACCGAGTCCGGACAGAGCCACCGTGACGCCACCATCGCGAGCGGCTTTGCTCGCATAAAAAGTGTTGATGCCATCGCCTGTAGGCTGGTCGTAGGCGGCGATGATGCGTTCCAGATCGTGCGCCACCTGCGATCCGGTCAGCACGCTGGCATGATGCTGAGCGCCGTAGTAGCGGGCGGTTTCTTCGGCGGCGGCGGCTTCAGAATAACTAGGCTCGTTGAAGCCAATGGAAAACGTCTTCAGCCGCTGACCACTGAGGCGAGTCATGAGACCCACGACTACTGCGGAATCCAATCCGCCTGAAAGAAATGCACCGACTGGCACGTCGGCGGCGATGTGGGCACGAATCGTGTCTTCGAGTTTGAGGCGCAGTTCATGGGAAAATTCCTCTGTTGAGGCGCAGACAGGACCTTTGGGTATGGATCGGAAATTCCACGCCGAGCGAATATCCAGCCGACCGTGGTGAAAAATCGCGCATTCGCCCGGACGTAGGCTAAAAATACCGCGATAGATCGTTTGCGGCGCGGGCACGGCGAACCAGGCCAGATAGTCTGCGACCGATTGGGGACTTATCTCAGGCGAAAATGCTCCAGTGGCGTTCAGGGCATTCAACTCCGAAGCAAAGAGGAGTTGGGTGCCTTGCTGACGGTAATAGAGCGGCTTGATGCCGAACGGATCGCGTGCAAAGAAGAGAGTTTGCTCACTGGTGTCCCAAACGGCAAAGGCGAACATGCCGCGGAGACGGGACAGGCAGGCCGCCCCCCAGTGCGCATAGGCAGCGAGGAGGACCTCGGTATCGCAATTGGTGCGGAAGACGACCCCGGTGGTGGCGAGTTGGTCGCGTAAGTCGCGAAAATTATAGATGGCCCCGTTGAACACGATGTGGAACCGGCCATCGGGCGTGGCCATTGGCTGGTGGCCATTGGCGGGATCGAAGATCGCGAGACGTCGCATGCCCAGTGTGGCATCTCCGATGCTGACAACGCCGCCATCATCCGGTCCGCGGTGGAGCATGGCGGTGCACATGCGCCCGACGGCGTCATTGCGATGCTCAGACGTATCCTGCGAGCTTACGAATCCGGCGATGCCGCACATGGGGTTGGTTGATCAAAGCTTCGCTCTGTCACTTCTGGTGGAAGCGAGTGGAGCACCAAACGTTGGTTTAGAACCATCCTAACTGGGCTGGGTATTAATACCTATGTCTTTTAAATGAAAGCAAAGACTCGAGATTGGCAATCCCGTTGATGAAAAGAGACATCACGATGAAATAGCTGCCGCAACTTCCTGCGTCTTGGCTGGTGAAAATAATAGCCCGATCAACGCGAGGCCGAATTCCATCGCGGTGCCGGCTCCGCGGGAGGTCAAAATCCGGCCATCGACGACGACTCGCTCGGAACTGAGGATGTGAGGCAGTTCGGCCGTCACGGAAAAATGCGCGGTGTAACGCCGGCCGTTGAGCAGGCCCGCATCGTTCAAAACGGTCGGTGCCGCGCAGATGGCGGCCAACCATCTTCCGGTAGAATGTTGGTGCATGACTAACTGGCGAATACGAGGATCGGCGCGCAAGTGCTTCACTCCGGGTCCGCCCGGTAGCAGCAAACAATCGAAGTGCTTTGTCATGACGCCGGAAAGAATTGTGTCCGCGTGCAGCGTGAGGCCGCTGCGTCCGGTAACATGGATACCGTCACCCAAGGTGGCGATGACCACCTCGGCCCCGGCGCGACGCAGCAGGTCGATAGGCGTGACCACTTCAATTTCTTCAAAACCTTCGGCCAGGATTGCGAGAACCGTGGGCATAGTGTCAGTTAAGCACGCATGGGTGCCGATGCCGATGGAAATTTTTCAGGGAAACGCCTAGTCATATTTGGCTGCGGCTATGTTGGCTCGGAAGTCGCGCGGCAGGCGGTCGCACGCGGATTGCGAGTGACGGCGCTCACACGCAACGCCGCCAAAGTCGCAGCTCTAGCGTCCGGGGGTGTTGAAACCGTAGTGGCCGATCTTGCGGACGAAGAGTGGCACGCGCGGATCGAGGGCCGGGCGGACTTGGTGCTGAACTGTGTGAGTTCCGGGGGCGCGGGCCCCGAGGACTACCGACGCAGCTATGTCGACGGGATGTGCTCCGTGCTGGCTTGGGCGCGGGACTGCGGCGGGCCGGGCACACTTGTTTACACGAGCAGCACGTCCGTATATCCGCAAGGCGGTGGCGGGCAGGTGGACGAGACGGCACCGACTGAGGGTGAGGGTGAACGCGCGCTGGTGCTGCTGGAGGCGGAGCGCTTACTGGGCGAACGCAGCGCTGGAGTGGGGAGGTGGTTTGTGCTCCGGCTCGCGGGCATCTACGGCCCGGAACGGCATCACTTGCTTGACCAAGTGCGCGCGGGTGAAGTTTCGGGCGACGGTGGCCACCATCTCAATCTAATCCACCGAGATGACATTGTCTCGGCCGTGTGGGCCGCGTTTGGCGCGCAGGCGAACGTGGCGAATAATGTTTTCAATATTGCCGACGATGGCGCCGCCACCAAGGGCGAGGTGATTGCCTGGCTGGCGAACCGGCTTGGTGTGCCTCGACCCCGGTTCACGCGTTTGCAGGCAGGCCCGCGACGCATGGCTACGCCCGACCGCATCATCGTGAGCGAGCGCGCGAAACAGGAACTCGGCTGGCGCCCGCGCTATCGCACTTTTCGTGAAGGCTACGCGGAGATCTTGCGCGCACTCTAGCCTTGTCAGGTTGAGGCGGGCACGTCCCAATCCGAAATTTCAATCCTCAACCCACTCCAACCATGGCCGGCGTAGGCAAACTCCTCAAACAAGCCCAGAAAATGCAGCGTGGCATCGAAGCACTCCAGACCCAGCTCGAAGCCAAGGAAATCGATGTGACCAGCGGTGGTGGCGCTGTGAAAATCAAGGTGAACGGTGCCGGAAAATTCCTGACACTGGCGCTCGATCCCGAATTTCTGAAAGAAGACCCAAAGCTGATCGCCGACACGCTGCTGGTGGCGATTCAGGACGCCGCGAAACAGTCGAAGGATTACAATGATGCCGAAATGCAGAAGGTGACGTCGGCCTTTCAGGTGCCTGGATTCATGTAATTTTCGGTGGAGCGCGTCCGTGCGCTGATCCAAGCCAGAAACTCCCATGACTCCTGCATTCGACAAGCTGCAGAAGCACCTCAAGCAACTCCCCGGGCTTGGTTACCGTTCATCGGAGCGAATCGCCCTGCATTTGCTTGTGGAGAAACCGGCGCGACTGCCAGCGCTGGTGGAGGCGTTGGAAGAAGCCGCGCGCTCGGTCCGCCGCTGCGCCCGGTGCGGGAGCCTGGCCGAGGGCGAACTGTGCGGCATCTGCGCTGACGAGCGGCGCGACCATGCGGTAGTCTGCGTCGTGGAGCAGGTGCCCGACCTTGTGGCGATCGAGCGCAGCACCGCCTACCGAGGCATGTATCACGTGCTGCACGGGAAGCTCTCGCCAATGCACGGGGTTGGGCCGGACGATTTGAATCTGGCATCGCTGTTCGAACGTATGGCGGCGAGTGGTGTGGAGGAGATCATTCTTGCGTTGTCCAACGACGTCGAAGGCGAGGCGACCTGCCACTATTTGACGGAGCGGCTGGCGGCGATGGGGCATACCGTGAAGATTTCGCGTATTGGCTTCGGGCTGCCGAGCGGCGGGGGCGTGCTGTATGCGGACTCGGTTACGCTGAAGAGCGCGTTGGACGGACGGCGTGCATATTCGTGATTGCGGGTTTGCAAATCCGCCTTTTCATTCCGCGCGTTCCCAATGCGGGCGTAGTATAACGGCTATCACGTGAGCTTCCCAAGCTTGAAATCGGGGTTCGATTCCCCGCGCCCGCACCAGCTTTTGCAACCGCCACCACTTGATTGATATGCCGGTTATTTTGTTCAACGAATGCGCTGTAACTGTGACAAATTAACAAGCTTTCTTATCGTTTCCTACAGTTCGTTGAGATTGCCTCGAGTTAGCCGACACGCCGGGTAGCAGGTTTAGCGCCTTGCCGTATTTGATCCTGCAGAAAACTGTCTGGGCCCTTGATGCGCGTCAACAAATGTGAGAAAATGACTCCACGATTACGATCGGCAGAGAACCATATGGTCAGGCGGCATCAAGTAGCATGACGTGAAACAGCTGGACCCGTATCATAGACAACGTGAGGTTTTGCGACCCTACAACCAATGTCGTTGCACAGACTGGAAAATCAGGAGAAAAAGCACTTGCTACGCAGCGAGACGCGGGTCTTTGTGACCCTTCATCTGTTCGGGCTGTAGCGTAGCCTGGTAGCGCGCTTGCATGGGGTGCAAGAGGTCGTGAGTTCGAATCTCACCAGCCCGACCATTTTCCCCGAGGCGCATGGTGCCGACATCTGCGATTGAAGGCAACCTAGCAACCGACTCACCCAGCGCAAGCTGAGAACCGTTGCGATTGAATGGAGCGAGATGGGCGATGGCGACCACGGTGACACCCCCCCCTGGGGTAAATCAATTCGAATACCCAACAGGCTACCCAATAAGGCAGCATTCCAGAGCGGTTTGCGATATATCAACCCTCCGAGATCGGTTGAAACGAATTGGCTGCCCGGGTAGGGATCGAACCTACGACCAAGTGATTAACAGTCACCTGCTCTGCCACTGAGCTACCGGGCAACGTGGCTTTCACGCTGCCCACGCGACGTGAAGTGGAACGTAAAACAGAGGCATGCGCAGGGTTGTCAATGCTCGTTTTTCCTCGAGCCCTGCAAACAGGGGACAGGATCCGGTGAGTATAAGCAACCCAAGCCTGAAGGTGGACGGAAGATGCGGATCATCGCATTCGCGTAAAACGGAGTTATTCCAGAGACGACAGGCTGCTTGTGGATTTTGGGCACCGTTTTCGCGCCTGTGGAGCGCGGGGACCGCCGCCGCGGGACTGGTTGGATCTGCGGCGGGGGGTATGGCGATCGGCGGGCAGGGACTTTACCGCTAGTGAAGCCAAGGCGGCGCGAACAAGTGGAGTCTTAATAGGGTAGGAGCTAACCGGAAACTGCGGCCTTTTCCTGCGCGCCCGTCAATTGCATCCGGCTGCCGTGGGCTGGCCACGGCTCCATCTGTCGAAGCAGCTTCTGCATTTCCTGGCGATTGTTGCATTGTCATACTTGGGAGGAAAGGCAGTTTTGGCGGATGCTTTTGCGCTCTGTTTCCTACGTTCTATTCGCCTTTGCGATGCTGCTTGCGGTGGCCGCTCCTGCGCAGACGCCGCCGCTCACGCCGGATATTCCGGCGAAGTTTGAGACGCCTGCCGAGGCGAGCGACTATATCAAAAGCGACGTCATGGTGCCCATGCGAGACGGGGTGAAGTTGCACACGGTCATCGTCGTGCCGCGGGGCGCAAAGGGTGCGCCGATCCTCCTCACCCGCACACCCTACGACGCCACCAAGCGCGCCGAACGCAGCCACTCCCCGTCGATGCTCGCGATTTTGCCGCAGAGCGACGAGGTGTTCGCCGCCGACGGCTACATCCGCGTGTTTCAGGATGTGCGCGGCAAGCGCGGTTCGGAGGGCGACTACGTCATGACGCGCCCGGCGCGCGGCCCGCTCAACTCCAGCGGCATCGACCACACGACCGATGCTTGGGACACCATCGACTGGCTCGTGAAGAACGTGCCCGAGTCCAACGGCCGCGTCGGCATGATCGGCTCGTCCTACGAGGGTTTCACCGTCGCGATGGCGCTGCTGGAGCCGCACCCGGCGCTGAAAGTCGCTGCGCCGGAGAGCCCGATGGTCGACGGCTGGATGGGCGACGACTGGTTTCACTACGGCGCCTTCCGCCAGACGAATTTCGACTACTTCATAGGCCAGACGACGGCGAAAGGCGACGGCAAGGAGATCACCCGCCGCGGCTACGACGACTACGAGAATTTCCTCCGCGCCGGCTCGGCCGGCGACTTCGCGCGGGCCGAGGGTCTGGACCAGCTGCCGTGGTGGCGGAAGCTCGCGGAGCATCCCGCCTACGACGCGTTCTGGCGCGAGCAGGCGATCGACCGGCTGCTCGCGGCGCGGCCGCTCACGGTGCCGACCATGTGGCTGCAGGGGCTCTGGGATCAGGAGGACATGTGGGGCGCGGTCCACTGCTATCCGGTGATGGAGGCGAAGGACACGGCCAACGACAAAAACTACCTCGTGCTCGGCCCGTGGTGCCACAGCCAGGTCAATCGCGACGGCAGCGCGCTGGGCCCGCTGCGGTTCGAGGGCGACACCGCGCGGCAGTTCCGCCGCGACGTGCTCAAGCCTTTCTTCGACCAATATCTCAAGACCGGCGCACCTAATGCCGACACCCCGCCGGTCCTCGTTTACAACACCGGCGAGAACCGCTGGGACCGCTTCCCGGCGTGGCCGCTCGTGAGCGACAAGGAGTGGATCGTGCAGACGAAGCCGCTTTATCTCAAAGCGGGCTTCAAGCTCGGCTTTATCGCGCCTGCCAGCGCCGACGTCGGTTTTGACGAATATGTTTCCGACCCCGCGAAGCCTGTGCCCTACGTGCCGCGGCCAGTGCGTTTCCGCGACCATGATGCATGGACGCGCTGGCTCGTGAGCGACCAGCGCATGTTCTCCGACCGGACAGATGTTCTGACCTACGTCACCGAGCCGCTGACGGAGCCACTACGGATCGGTGGCGCGTCGGTCGTGCACCTCGTCGCCTCGACGAGCGGCACCGACAGTGACTGGGTGGTGAAACTGATCGACGTGTTTCCCGACGAGGTGCCGTCGCAGCCGGAAATGGGCGGTTATCAACTGGCGGTCGGCATGGATATTTTCCGCGGCCGGTATCGCGTGAGTTTCGAGCACCCGGCGCCGCTCACGGCTGACCGGCCGCTCGCCTACACATTCGCGCTGCCGCAGGCCAACCACATCTTCCAGCTGGGCCACCGCATCATGGTGCAGATCCAGTCGAGCTGGTTTCCGCTCTACGACCGCAATCCGCAGACGTTTGTTGAGAATATTTTTTTCGCCAAGCCGGCGGACTACGTGAAGACGACGCAGCGCGTTTACCGCGCCAGCACGCAGGCTAGCTACATCGAATTGCCGGTGGTGCAGCGCCGCTGAAAATCAGCGGCGTCAGCGCACGATCACCTGCGTCACGTCGCCGATTTTAGAGGGAATCTGGCCAAGATCGGTCAGGTGTCGGCCGTTGAGCGTCACGTTCTCCAGCAGTAACCGCCCGATCGGCGCGGCGGGATCGCCTTCGACGACGAGCGCTGCGATGGGGTGGGGCGGTCCGTCAATCGCCACGTCGATGAGTTCGAGTGACTGGATGGATGCTTTCTCCACGGAGAGCAGCGCCTGGGCGAGCGGCGCCTCGAACGTACAGTCCGCCGCGCGGATCGTGTCGTAGCGGCTCGGCTGGCCGTCGGCGCCCGGTCGCAGGGCGTGGATGAGCAGTGAGGTGTAGGTCATTGCCACGAAGTCGCAGCCCTCGAAAGTGTAATCGCCTTGATCGAAGCTGGCGAAAAATCCGAGCCGGGCGCCGCTGCCGCGCAGGCTCCAGCCGAGCACGCCGCGGACGACGTGGTTCCGCGCGGCGCGGCGGTCGTAAGTCGCCAGATAATGCCCCGCGGCGAAGATGTCGTCGTTGCAGGCGACGAGGCAGTTTTCGATGAGCACGTTGCGGCAACTGCCGGAGTTGATACCGTCGGCGTATTCCGGCGTGCAGGCGGGCGAGGTGAGAATCTTGACATGGCGGATCGTCACGTTGTCGCAAGCGCGGCAGTTGAGGTTGAAGTTGCGGCTGTTGCGGATGGTGATGCCCTCGATCCGCATCCGCCGGGAACCGGTGATGAAGAGCGGCGACTGCGTGACCCACGGACAGAGGTCGTTGGCGGTGTAGTAGTCCACCATGCCGTGCTGATAGTCGTTTCCGCCGAGGACATAGTGCTCGTAGGCTTGGTGGTCGATGCAGCCGCGTCCGCAGACGGTCACGTCTTCACAATCCTCTAGCCAGAGGCCGTGACGATGCTCGTTCTCGCCGTGGGCGCTGGGCTTGACCTTCAGCAGGCAACCGGGCGCTAGGTAAAGGCGGAAATCGCGCCCGTTTTGCACGTGAAGCTGCGAGATGGAATACGTACCCGGATGCACGCACAGCGTTTTCCCTGAGCCGTTGGCGGCGGAGAGCGCGCGTTGGAAATGCGGCGTCTGGTCGCTTGCCCCGGTGGCGTCCGTCAAAAATGAGCCCGCGTCGATCACAGCGGGATCGCCCGGCAAGGGCCGGTCGGTCTCGGGCGCGTCGATCAAGACCATGAGCGGCGGCAGTTCGTTGATGCGGACGACGAAGTAGCGCGGCTCGCCAGTGCCGCTGGCAAACGCCAGCACGCGACCCGTGGCGTGGGCGTCGCGACTCCGCCGCACCGGGTGGACGCGAAACGTCCGGATTTCCTCGCCGACCTCGACAGTCACGCGCACTTCGCCCTCGGCGCCGAGGTGCGCGCTGTGGAGGTGCATGCAGGCAGGATCGTAGATGTGGCAATAGTCGGGCAGCTTGCGGTATGCCTCGGCGAGGCGTTGGCGTTCAGACGCGTCCATCGGCGGAGTTTCGGTCACGCGGATCGGAAGCCCGTTTGCTTCCAGACTAAAAGTGCGGCTGGGGAAATCGCCGGCGAAGCCAAAGTCGGTGATCATCGCCTCACGTTCCATGACGAACCGAAACGGACAAGTGAAAACCCCGCGGCACGATTGCTATCCGAGGCAAGCTGCAGTTCGAGCATGCCCGCAGGCGGTGGAATTTTCTCTCCTTGCTCCATGGCGTCCAACAGTTGCACCATGCGTTGTTCCAAACGATCTTCAAATTTTTCGTCTTGAGCCCCCATATGTTTAGTCTCCGGTTGCACTTCTCGCGATGACTTTGACACGCAAGATTGCCCTGCTGTGCCTAGGTATAGCTGTCTTGATAGCGGGGATTGTCATTTATCGCAGCAGCAGCAGAATCGCGCAGTTCGAAGCCGCCAGCGCGGCCCTCGGCCAGACAGCCCGGCGCGTGCTCACGGCGAATCAGGACATGGATGGCGCGGTGGAAAAGCTGACGCAATATCTCCTCGACGTGCAAACCCACAAGGGCGCTCCGGCGAGTTACGACGAATGGAGTCAGCAACAGCGGCAGGCGCACACGGCTATGTCGCAACTCGGCCACTCCCTCGCCGAGTTGGGTGCGCTCGCGGCTGAGCCCGACACGGCGGATCCCTCACTGGCCACCGCACTGAAACCGTTTCCTTCGCTCCTCTCCACGCTCGCCCAGCACTGGTTCGCCTACGACGAGCAGGGCTCGGGCCTAACCCCGCACTCCCGAGCCTATGCAATCAGCACGCTGTTGCCACTGGTCACCACGGAACTGAAGCCAGCCGTCACTGCGCTGCGCGACCTGCACCAGAACCAGTGGAGCGATAAGATTGCGCTTATCTCGGCGCACGAAGCCGAAGCACGACACACACGGCTCGCCGCCGGCGTTGCCCTGTTGCTCATCGTTGGTATTGCCGTCATCGTTGTCATTATCACCCCGGGCCGCTTCCGGCCCCACAGGCCCGCGATCCCGCTCCCGCTACAGCCGGAGCAGCCGGCATCGCCTGCGGGCCCCCCGCCAAGGGATTATGCCGCACTGGATGCAAAAATGCCGGCGGGCGCCGCGAAAATCCTCGTGGTGGAAGCTAATCCGGACCTGCGCGAAATGCTAGGGATGCTGGTGGCCACGGGCGGCTACGGCGTCGTCACCTGCGGGACTGCAGCCGAGGCGATCTCCGCGATCAAGGCGATCGGTTTCGACATTATCGTGCTCGATCGGCAGTTACCCGGGAGAAGGGACTTCGAAGTTGCTGTTGAGGCTAGACTCATCGAACCCAAGATAAAAGTGATTTTGATCTCGGAAACGCCCTCCGAACCGGCGGCCGGACAACTTAGCGAGCATCGTATCATGGAGGTTTTTGCCAAGCGCCCTGACCCGCAGGTCCTGTTGTCGAGCATCTCGGCGGCGCTCACATGCACTCCGATCCCGTTTGCCAGCTTCCGCAAAGTCCAAGACGAGCGCGAGCCGAAACGGGTGGAAGAAGCGGTCGCGGAAGAGTCCATCTTGCTCGCGGCATTGGAGCAACTTGAGAGGGGTGCGCCCAAGGAACCGGAGAAGCCGGCCGAGCCACCACCACCACGACCACCACCGAGCGATCATCCGCAGCGTCCGCGGTTGAAACGACGAGTGGAGGAGCCGACCAAAGAGTCGCCGCCGGGATAGGTAATCCCCGCGGTCTGCAAGTGACAGGATCACGTGGTCACCGCCTGAAGACGCGGCTTAACCCCGCGAAGGATCCGACTATATCGCGTCCCGCTGATCCGCATTGGCCTTCATGTGGCCGTCGTTGGCCATGCATGGCTCGAGATGAACCATGCGGCGCGGGCTGGCGGTTTAGTGCATCGGGCCGGCGTAGAGGTTGCCTTCGGCGCCCCATGTAGTTGAAATCGTCTCCGAGAATTTCCACGGCGATGCCTGCTAGGCGCGGGTCGTCGAGCATCGTGCAGTGGTAGATGTTGTGGTCGATGCAAGAGCGTCGTTTTCCATCATGGGGCTGGCGTAATGTCATCCGCTCTGGGCGGTCTAGAGAATTTATAATTTCTCGATGATGTGCTTGATGCGGACGTCGAGCAGACCTGGAAACCACAGAAAGCCGAAGGTGTCGGGAAGGCCATGACTCCTTCGTCAGCCGGAATACGCTCATGGTGGCTCGCAGGCTGCCAGGCCGTAAAAGCGGTCAATGTCCCGGCTGGTGCGCGACGGTTGGCAATGCTACGCTGGATTGACGGGCCGCCCTGATGTTGCCCCAATGACTGGATCCCCGTGAGTGCGCCTGAGAAAATACTCCCACTGCCCGGCGAGCTGCTAACCGTGCACGGCTGCACGGCCTTTCTAAGCGCGCCGATTACATCGGTCACCACTGGCCCGATGCCTTGGGTCTGGTATGCGCCGACGTTGCCTGGACTGCCCCATGAGGAAAAATGGATGTTCGAGCAATTTCTCGCTGCCGGTATCGCCGTGGCCGGTATCGACGTGGGCGAGTCGTTTGGCAGCCCCGCGGGGCGCGCTCTCTTCACTAATTTTTACGACGCACTGGTGCGCACGCGCGGCCTCTCCACCACGCCAGCGCTGCTCGCTCGCAGCCGCGGTGGCTTGATGCTCTACAACTGGGCGGTCGAGCATCCAGAATCGGTGGCTTGCGTGGCGGGAATTTATCCTGTCTGCGATCTGCTGAGTTACCCCGGCTTGGAACTCGCCTGCGGGGCCTACGGACTCACGGCCGGCGAACTCGCCGCCCAGCTGGCCGAACATAATCCGGTCGATCGGCTTGCCCCGCTTGCGGCGACGCATGTGCCGATTTTCCATCTTCATGGTGACCAGGACACAGTTGTGCCTCTCCCACAGAATTCTGGCGAGCTAGCCGCGCGCTATCGCGCAATGGGCGGGGCGGTGGAGCTGAAGATTTTTCCCGGCAAAGGTCACGACCGCTGGTCCGGCTGGTTCTACTCGCAGGAGTTGGTCGATTTTGTGCTCCGGCATGTGTCGCGACAATAGCGCCAGAATTTAGTGCTGGCTGGTTAACTATCCTCGACCTCATTCGCTTCTCTGAACCACGTTATTGGCGGGGAGGCAGCAGGCAGTCCTCCTGCCACTCGCCGGTCAGCAGCACTTCGTGTTGCACAGTGGGCACGCCCGTTTCGTTGCGATGCATGAGTCCGATCAGCATTTCCACCGCAAGTGCCCCGATCTTGGCCGGATCATAGTGAACCCCGGTGCATGCCATCTCCCGGCGGTGTTCAAGCCCGACGACGCCCACATCGCGCGGCACTTGCCGGCCAAGCCGCTTCAGCCAGTGCAAGAGCAGACTAGCGTTGTTGACGAGCAGCGCATCGGGTTTGTAGCGCGAGAACCAAGTGCGGAATGTTGCCTCATCGGTCGGATTCCCCGGGCACACTGGCAGGCGTTCACGCTGTGGGAGGTGCAATTGGTGCCGCAAATACGCTCCGAGCCAGCGGTCGCCGACGCGCGGACTGTCCTGATTGTCGGAGATGACGAACCCCACACGCCGGTAGCCGCGCTCAAGGCACCGGTCCATGGTTTGACGGACGGTATTGAAGTGGTTCTCCGTGACGTGATGGAGGACGGGCGAGCGGAGCGTCATGCCGAGTGCCACGCAGGAAAATCGGTCCCATTCCAGATCCAATGAGTTCTGCCCCGGCGGCAAACGGCCAATGATCAGGCCGTTGATGCCCCGCGCGGAGAGGATTTCACAGAACCGGTGTGGGGTCATGCCGGGCTCAGCGAGCCAGAAGTGCTCCAACTTGTAGCCGAAGTCCTCCGCGCGCGCGACGGCGCCGGGGAAAAAATCGGGCCGGTCGTGATGTTCCGGGCGCCAACCGTAGCGCGTCGGATAATTGGTGACGTAGGCCATGCTAGCGTGCTTGACGGGCTTGCCCAGACGCCGGACCTGCATGAGCGCGGAAACCAGTGGATTGGTGCGATAATTCAGTTCGCGGGCGATGGCCTTGACACGATCCCGCGTGGCTTGGGGAATCCGGGGATTGTCGCGCAACGAAAGCGACACGGTCGTGCGATGCACGCCGGCGGCTTTGGCTACATCCTGAAGAGTCGTGTCAGTCTGCACTTTGGTGAGTGTAGCATTAGTTAAAACCCCGGCGCCGTCAATGGGTTGAAGGTGGTGGCCCGCAGGAAAAGCAGGGTTGGTTTTTGATGGGGAAAAACGCTCAGGGCAGCGGCTGCGCTGGCATCGGGATATTCCGGATTACAGACTGTAGCTCAGCGGGCGGGCGGGGCGAGCCGCCGGGCTTCGCGAAAATGGTGCTCCGCTTCTTCCAACCGACCGGCCTGCCGCAAGGCGAGGGCGAGCCCGAAATGGGCCTCGGAGGCATCGGGATTGAGCCGCAGCGCCGCGCGATACTGCGCGATCGCCGCGTCAATGTAGCCGTGGTCGGTCAAGGCGCGAGCGTAGGTGACGTGCGACGCGGCGGAATCGGGGTCGAGTTCGAGTGCGCGCTCGAAGTGAGGCCGCGCGGCGGCGAAACGGTCGGTCAGCATCAGGCCGATACCCCAATTAAATTCGGCTGCGCTGTGGTCGGGTTGGATTTGCACCGTGCGTGCAAAATGCGTGATGGCCTCGGTGGTGCGGCCCAGTCGGGCCAGCGCGAGGCCGATATTGTAATGGGCCCCGGCATAGTGCGGATTGTCCCGCAGCGCCGCCGCAAAGGCGGTTAGCCCTGCCTCGGCCTGGCCGAGCGACATCAGGGCGACGCCGAGGTTGTTGTGCGCCTCGGCGAAGGTGGGCTGCCGTTGCAGGGCGCGGCGGTAGTGGGGCACCGCCTCCGCGAATTTACCGAGCGTGGCGAGCGCGTAGCCGAGATTGTTTTCCGCCTCGGGGAAGTCGGGCTGAAGCCTTAGCGCCGCCTCATAGTGCGGGATTGCCTCGGCGGGCTGGCCGGCGTCGGCGAGCGCGATCCCGAGGTTGTTGCGGGCCATCCAGCACTCCGGGTTGCGTGCGAGCGTGGTCCGGTAAAGCGCGAAAACGTCGCGAAAAGTGCTGCTTTGCCGCCAGGTGAGCGCGCCGAGAACGATGAGCACAAAGAGAATTGCTGTCCGCGCCATCAGTGCGGGCCAACGCGCGATGACGTTGGTAAACCACGCGGCTGTTGCAGCGAGGAAGCCGAGGCACGCTAGATATTGAAAATGGTCCGCCACGTAAGAATAACGGAAGGGAAACACGTTCACGAAGCCTAGGCCGGGGAACAGCGTGCCAGCGAAAAACAGGGCGGCGGCGAGCGGGCCGCGCTGGGCGCGCCGCCGCCAGAGCCAGGCCAGCACGCCCACAGCGGCGATAGGAAACAGCCATTGCCACGCGATAGTCGCGTTGATTGTCCAGCGAGGGTAAATGAAGATGAGGTCGGCCGGCCAGACGAGTTTGCCAAGGTAAAACCAGAGCGCGCGACCGGCCAGCAGGCAGCGGCCGACAGCGGTGAGCCCGAGGGTGACGCCCTGCGCTCCGATGAGCGTTTGTTCGAACCACGCTGTGACCAGCCCGGCGGTCGCAGCGAGCACGAACCACGGCAGCAGCGGCTGCGCGTCGCGCCGCCACGCCAGCTGGCCGCGCTGCCACCAGAAGATCAAGAGCAGCGCGGCCGGTAGCGTGGCGGTCACAGTCTTCGTGAGCAACGCCAGCACGAAGAGCGAGATGGCGAGTGCGTAGTGCGCCCGATTGCGTCTGGTGTCGAATTTCAGATACGCGAGCAGCGCCGAAAGGTAGAGCACGGCCGAGAGCGTGTTCTTTTGCTCGGAAATCCAAGCGACCGATTCGACGCAGACCGGGTGCAGCGCAAAGAGCAGCGCCGCCAGTCCGGCGCCGGGCACAGCCAGTCGGCGCAACGCCGTTCCGAACAAACACGCCGCGGTTGCGTGGAGGAGAACATTGACCAGGTGGTAGCCGAGCGTGGCGTCGCCCCAGAGCCGGTGTTCGAGCCAGAACGCCGAGTGCAACATCGGATAATACTGCTGCGTGGCGCCGACCTCGAACCAGATGTGGCCGAGGCCGGCAAGCGAGCGAAGGTCGGGGCGCGTGACATGGCCCATGTCGTCCCAGAGGAAACCGCCGTTAAGCGCGGGCCAGTAGGTGATCAGTGTCGCGGCAAAAATACTGGCACAGAGCCAAGGTCCCGCCGTCGATTTGCTCTGCGCCACGCGGTCGTCACGTTGCCGTTGCGTGGCATTCACGGGGCGCGGTTCAGTTTCGCGAGGAACCGCGTGATGTCGGGGCGGGACGACCAGCTGTCAGGTGCGATCGACAGGGCGTGATCCATGTCGGCGCGGGCGGCGGCGGTGTGGCCGATTGCCAGATTCGCCTGGGCGCGCATAAGCCAGGCGTCGGGGTTGGTGGGATCGTGGTCCACCATCAGCGAGAAGTCGCGCAGGGCGTCGGGCCAGCGGCCCTGGCTCGCGAGGAGAATGCCGCGCTGCTTCGCGGGCGAGGCGGGATTGGCGGAGAGCTTGATCGCGAGCGTGAGGTCGGCCTCGGCCTGGGCGTTTTCACCGCGCTCCATTTCGTGGATGGCGCGCAGTTCGTGGAGTTCGGGCATCGCGGCCCGCGGGGGAAAGTCGAGCGCTGCAAGCTCGTGATACAGATAGAAAATCGGATTCACGCGGTCGTTCATCACGTGGTGCGCGGGGAGCAGAACCGCGACGACGGCGCAGATGCGCAGGGAACGCGGCAGCCAGCTTTCGGCGATGCGCGCCGCAAGGAGCAGACCGAGCATGGCCGCGGGCAGCACCATGGTCATCGAACGGCTGTAGTCCTGCGCGGTGGCCAGACCAACCGCCATGACGGCGAGCACGGCACTGGCCAGCAGCAGCGCGGGTTTCCACGCCTGGGACGCAGCCCGGCTGTGGCGCCACAGCAGAAAGACGGCGGCGCCCACAAAAAACCACGCTGCCCGGAGTCCCTCCCAAACGCCGAGTGCGATCCGCGAAAGAGGAGCCTCCAGAAAATCGCGACTACTTAGGTAACCACCGACCGTCGCTCCGGCACCGGAGCGGGGGGCCAGCACACCGAGCCGGACCACAAGAAAAGCGGCCAGAAGCGCGGCGGGCACGACGATGTCGCGTCGCCAGACAAGGCGAGGCGGGCCGTTCGCACTATTTTCGAACGTGAACAGGTAGCGGCAGAGCAGGGCTAGCGGTGCGGCGAAGACGAAGCGTTCGTCCACCCACGGAGCCCACAGGCAGGCGAACCAAACTGCCCAGGGGCTGTCGGCGAAGGCGACGAGCAGAAGCGCGAGGGCCAACCACGAATCCCAATAGCCGAGCCAACCGGTTGATGTGAAGAACCAAGATGCGGCCCCGAGCGCCACGGCCGCAAAGCCGCACTCCAGCCACGCCAGCCCGCGGCGGCGCAGGAGCGTGACCATGTAGCCGAGCACGAGTAGGCAGCCGAGGTGCGCCAGCCCGAAAAAGAGCGGCGTTGGCAGCGGTAGCATGCGCCCGATGAGGGGAAAGAGCAGCCGCCACTGGATGGCGCGGTGTAGTGGGTCGGCGATTTCGGCACCGAGGTGAGAGAGCTGTGCGAGCACGCTCGCGCCACGCCGCACCTCGAGCATCATCTCCATCTCCGGCACCCGCGACCAGAGCAGGAACGCGCCCCACGACGGGCTGAAAAAGAATATCAGCACTGCGAAGACGCCGCTGGCGAGCAGCCAGCGGAAGGAAAGTTCGCGGGATATCTTTGGTTCCACCGATGTGATGCGTTAACAGTGAAGGCGAGCGCCGTACGTCAAAAGGCGCCGGGCAAAAAGGGTTTGAGTTCAAGAGCATGCAATCGCGAGCTATGCGACAACTCGAAAATTTTTCGACACCAGCAAACCAGCGCAGGCGAAGGCAGGATGGGGCGACATCCACAAAAAAGATTTTGGGGTATGCAGTTGACTGACACTGGCAGAGCGTGGAACGTGTCACGACGCTTGCGAGGATATGCACACCCCGGCCAAACAACGGACAGCCAACTTGGCGGCCCTTGCTCAGCCGTTCCCCCGAGACCGAACGGAGTT